>DXDG01000007.1 GCA_019115605.1 Candidatus Alistipes faecigallinarum | reverse complement strand
TCTTTTAGGTGGTTATAGCAGTGAGGTTCCACCTCTTCCCATTCCGAACAGAGAAGTTAAGCTCACTCACGCCGATGGTACTGCGGTTTTCCCGTGGGAGAGTAGGTAGCCGCCTCTTCAAGGTCAGATCTTTATGGTCTGACCTTTTTTTGTATCTATGGTAAATTGCTTACTTTTACCGTTATGCGGTCAATGCAACTTCATGATCTATGAAATTCGAGCAGATTACGGGAAATAAAAAGCGCTATCTTGACTTGCTGCTGCTTGCGGACGAGCAGGAATCCATGATCGACCGTTATCTGGAGCGGGGCGAGGTGTTTGTCCTGCAGACCGATGACGGAGCGCCTGTATGTATTGCGGTGGTAACCGATGAAGGAGGTGGCGTCTGCGAACTCAAGAATATTGCCGTGTCGCCGGCATTTCAGCGAAGAGGCTATGGTCGTATGATGATCGAATACCTGTGCCGGCATTACGGTGATAATTTCGTTTTTATGACGGTAGGTACCGGAGACAGTCAGCAGACCGTCTCTTTTTATAAAGAATGCGGTTTTGTCTATACGCATTCGGTACCGGATTTTTTCACGCTTCATTACGACCATCCGATAGTGGAAGAGGGGCGTATTTTGAGCGATATGCTCTACTTCCGCAAAAGAATCGCACGCCCAACCGTTGTCCGCGAGGTTGAGCGGACGGATGAGTGCATAACGGAACTTTTCCAATTATGGAATGAATCCGTGCGGGCCAGCCACCATTTCCTTGCCGAGGCGGATATCGAACGTTTGATCCCCTTTGTGCACCAGGCACTCCGTTCGGTTGAATCCCTTGTTGTCGCCCGTCATGGAGGTCGCCTCGTCGGATTTATCGGCATGGAGAACCGGAAGATCGAAATGCTCTTCGTGTCGCCCGATTATTTCGGTTGTGGCTTCGGGCGGGTATTGGCCGAAGTGGCTGTCCGGGAGTATGGATGCCGCTATGTGGATGTAAACGTCCAGAATCCACAGGCCGCGGACTTTTACCGCCGGCTTGGATTCCGCGTATTCGAGCGTTCGGAAACAGACGGCCAGGGAAATCCCTTTCCTCTGCTTCGAATGGAGTTGGTGGAGTGTTGTAATGACATTTAGACCGTGCTGGCCGCAAAGTATTTATGAAAAAGACACGGCTATGAGGCCGTGTCTTTCAGTTTCGTCCGGTTTTTCGAGAATCTACTCTAGTGCGGGCCGTTCCTCCAGCGTGATGGTTTCGCCCGTCAGACGGCTTCGTTCCGCTTCGTAACAGATGCGGTGGCTCTCGACGGAGTGCTCGATCGAGGTCCGGAACCGGTGCTCCCGGCGACTCAGCGTGTCGACGAAATCCTCGATCAGGTTGAGATCCGCACCGGCGTGGAACGGGGTTCCGAGAATATTCGAGAAGTCATAGATCTTCTCTTCGGCCCCGCGGAACTTGCAGACGCGCAGCGTGCGTTCGTCTCCGTCGATCTCCCCCTTTGTCAGCCGGATGTGCGTTTCGCGCTGGTCTCCCAGCGTAAAGGTGTCCATCGAGAAGGAGATCGTTACTTCGTTGTCCATCTCCATCGAGACGATCTGATGGTCCACGACGTCGTTGTCGCAGTGAAAGACGCAGCGACCGTAATCTCCCGTGCGAAGTTCCCGCATGAGCACCTCGTCGAGTGTCGAACCTTTCGGTACGTCGAAATTCGAGATCCAGTCGCGCCGGTTGTAGTAGAGATCTACGGCCGAATAGGGGCATTCACGTTCGAGCGGGCAGTCGATACAGCGTTCGGTGCTCCCTTCGGGTGCGTTCTCGGGACGGTACCAGCGCAACGATCCGAACGAGGAGAGCTTGCGGCAGCGGGCTTTGGTCAGCCACAGCAGAAAGTCGATATCGTGGCAGCATTTCGAGATGAGCATCGGATTGGTAACTTCCTCCTTGCGCCACATGCCGCGGACAAATCCGTGCGTCGTGCGGTCGAGGCCTACGGAAGCGATGTGGCTGATGGAGATGATCTCGCCCAGTTCGCCCGAATCGACGATCTCCTTGATCTTGATGAAATAGGGATGGTAGCGCAGCACATGGCATACGCCGACGATAACTCCCTTGCGCCGGGCAGCTTCGGCAATCTGGCAACATTCCGGCAGGGTTTGTGCGATCGGTTTCTCGAGCAGAATGTTGTATCCCGCCTCGATAGCCTTCATGCAGGGATCGTAGTGCATGTTCTCGGGCGTGGCGATCAGTACGGCATCCGCCGGAACCGGCTTTTGGAAAAAGAGGTCGTAATTCTCGAAGCATTGCGATGCGTCGAGCCCGAATTTTTCGGCAACGGCCTTGCGGCGGATCGGATTCAACTCTACGACTCCGACGAGTTTGAGCCGTTCGGGATGCCTGACGGCATATTCCAGATACTTGTTGGTGCGGTTCCCTGCTCCGATGGCTATGATCGTAACAGGTCCCGCACCTGAGGATGCGGAAGTAGTCATTGTTTGTTGTTTGCGCTGGTTGTCAAAAAGGACTGTGCGGAGTCATTCCGCCAAATCCGTTTTTCGCACACAAATATACGATTTTATTTCGAAACCTTTTCTCGGCAATATACAAAAACCCGCTCCGGAGAGCGGGCTTTTGATCTTTCGTCGCATCAGGGAAGATTAAAGCTCCTTGATACGGATGTTGCGGAACTGAATGCCGGCTCCGTGGCCCAGTAAACCGATATGTCCCTTTTTATTGAACAGACCCGGGTGGTTGCGGCCGTCGACCGTATAAGGATTCTTCGTCGATCCGTCGGGAGCCACATTGTGTCCCTTGCAGGCTTCGCGAATGTTTCCGTCGAGAATCACCTCGCCGTTTACCGTTACGGTAATATGGTCGCCGACAGCGCGGATTTCCTCGACATTCCAGGTTCCCAGTTCACCGAACTTCACGCGTTTGGCGGCGATGACTCCGTATACGGATCCATGTTGCTGGTAAACATTGATGTTCTTGTAGATCGGATCATCGTGATCGAGCACCTGAATCTCCATGCCGTCGAACGCTGCATCCACACCCATCGGGGTACGGATTCCGATACCGTTGTTTACGCCCGGACGGATAAACGAGAACTCGAAGCGGAGGATGAAATCGCTGTACTCCTTTTTCGTATAAAGGTTTCCGCTGCCTCCGTATTGGGCCGTTACGTCGATCGTGCCGTTGAGAGGAACATAGTTAATCTTGTTCCCGGTCCATTTTTCCAGCGAGTGTCCGTCGAAGAGCACCTCGAAACCTTCGGCTGCTTCTTCGGGCGAGAGCTCGAAGCGGGGAGCCTCGGCATACTTGGTCAGCAGCCCCTTGATCTCATCCACGGCGTAGCCGGCGTCGGCATCCGTCTTGGCCAGAGCGGCGTAGACGTCGCGGGCCTTCTCGAGGGTTTTTACGACCTCGTCACCGCCCTTTCCGGGATGCTTGGCCGCAATGGTCTTTACGGCAAATGCGGCGGCCTCGGCCGTTTCGGGGTTGTCCAGATAGGCGGCTGCGGTTGCAATCGAGGGGAAGGAGTAGGTGTTGGCCAGCGCGCGCAGCAGTTTGTTCTGCACGGCAGCCGACGGGTTGGCCTGGAGCCCCTTCTCATAGAGGGCGGGCCGCTGCTCGGGTGCGGCATGCGAAGCGACGAAATCCGTGTAGCACGAGAGTGCGTTGTCGGTCCATGCGGGGTTGGTCGTCGCCAGCTCGTAGAGCACGTCGATCATCTCGGAATTGTCGACCTTGAGCAGGGCATCGAAGGCGGCCTCCCGGTTCTCTGCGGCCAGCAGGGCGTCGATCGCCTCGCGGCTGCCGGACTGGGCGAGCAGCGTGTAGTAGCGTGTCTGCTCCGGGGCGCTCTTCATGCGCTCCGATACCTTTGCGTACTGTACGTCGGGCTCCTGCGTCGAGAGGGCGTTGGTCAGGGCAGCCTGGTATTTGGCCACCTCCGTGCCGCTGGCCTTGTCCAGCAGGGTGCAGAGCCGCTCGAAGTCGGCCATCGTGCTGACGCCGGCCAGAGCATCGACCGCCGCGTCGTGCACGGCCGTGTCGTTCGAAGCGAGCAGGTCGAAGACCTTGTCCGAAGCCTTGGTGATGCGGCGCAGGCCGACGAGCTTGAGCGCCTGCTCCTGGGTTGCGGGCGTGCCGTCGAGTGCGGCGAGAAGTCCCTCGGTGGCGTCGCCGTTGAAGGCGCGCAGGGCCTGGCTTGCCTCCTCCGCATGCGGACCGCCCAGCTGGGCAATCAGCGCATCGAGGGCGGTCTGGCCGCCGATCTTTCCGGCAGCCCGGATGGCTGCTGCGGCCAGCTCCCCGTTGTTCGAGCCGATCATGGCAACGACCACGTCGATCTGCGAAGCTGCGTGGTGAGCTCCCAGCCAGTTTACGATATCCGTGCGGGCCTCTTCATCCAGCGACGGCATCTTCTTGACCACGGCGGCGTAGAGCGCCTCGTCGGCGAAGTCGTTCGCATAGTCGAGCGCCGCACCGCGATACGGGCGGTCCGAATCGTTGAGCGCTGCGAGCAGATTCTGCGTGCGCTTCTTGGCGTCATACTTGAGCATCACCTCCAGGGCGGCGGCGCGAACGTTCGTGCGGGCCGTTGCCTTGGCCAGCGATCTGGCTGCGGCAAGCGCACCCTTCACGTCGCCCTGCTCGGCCATGCGGTTTATCAGATGAATATAGGCGCTCGTGGCGTCGCTCGGTGCAAAATCGTAGTCCGAGGCAGCCGCCGCATCGGCCAGAGCCTTGAGCGACGCTTTGCCGCCGCAGGCAGCCAGGGCGTTGTAGATCGCCTCCTTGGTCGTGTTGTCGGTCTGGTAGTCGGTGAGCCAGGAGAGGAGGATATCCTCGGCGCCTTCGCTCGGCCGCTTCGAGGCGGCGTATGCCAAGAGGGCCGTCGGCTTTTCGGTCTCCTGCATCAGCTGAAGAATCGTTCCCTCCGATGCGGGGGTCGAGATGAGCCCGCGGATGGCGGCGTCGGCCAGATATTCATCGTTGGCGTATTTTACGAACACCTCCGCATCCTCGGCCGTCGAGCAGATCTGCAGCAGCGAGAGCAGGAAGGCCTGGTTGGGCTTGTCCGTGCAGGCGGCAATACCTGCGGCCAGCCCCTTGCGGACCTCCGCACGCTCCGCTTCGTGGCCTTCGCCCGTAACGAAGTGGGCCACGCCGCTCAGGGCGTATTCGATGTGCGAGTTCGCTCCCTGGGCGGCAGGAACGAGCATGCCGGCCAGTTCGCTGATGCCCGAAGCGCCCGTCGAGGCGAGCTCCTGCATGAGCGTATTGTAGACATCGGGGGTTTCGGCCGGGAGCTGCGCCAGCGCATCGGCGATGATGGTCGTGGCGGTCCGCTGCCGGGCATCCTGCGCCTGGGTTGCGAAGGGCACGAGGCAGCAGGCCAGCAATATGATGAGCAGTTTCTTCATGATGTGCATGTTTTGAACGTTACGGATCAGATTTTCCACGGGGCGCGCATCGGCTGGTCGATCAGTCGGTTGGCAGCGTCGTCATTGACGAAGAGCTGTTTCTCGGGATCGAACTGCAGCGTACGGTTCAGACGCAGGGCGCAGAGGGCCATGTTCACGAGCGTGGCGCTGTGGTATCCCTTGACCTCGTCCAGGGCGAAACGTTCGCGGTTGCGGACGCACTGGATGAAGTCGGTGTTCTGCGGTTCGGGATCGGGCAGCTCGGCGAGCTTGTTCATGACATCGGGAATCGTGCATTCGAATCCCTTGTACACCTTGCCCTTCGGGCCCTCGATATAGGGAACCTTGCCCAGGGTTTCATAACCCTCGCCCTCGAGGACGATCTGGCAGCCGTCCTCATAGGTGTAGACGATCTTGCGCCAGATGCCGATGGCGTCGGGATGCTGCTGCGGGGCGTCTACCTCGACCTTTACGGGCGAGGTATTGTCCTTGCCGAGCAGGTACTGCACGGGATCCATGTAGTGCTGGCCCATGTCGCCCAGACCGCCGCCGTCGTAATCCCAGTATCCGCGGAAGGTCTGGTGCGTGCGGTGTACGTTGTAGGGCTTGTAGGGTGCCGGACCGAGCCAGAGGTCGTAGTCCAGTGCGGCGGGCACGGGCTGCGGGGTGAGGTTCTCCTTGCCCACCCAGAAGAACTTCCAGGTGAAACCCGTGGCGCCCGAGATGGTAACCTTCAGGGGCCATCCGAGCATGCCGCTGTCGACGAGTTTCTTCAGCGGCTCGACCGTCGTGCCCAGACCGTAGAAGGTGTCGGTGAAGCGGAACCAGGTGTTCAGGCGGAAGATGCGTCCGTTCTGCTTGACGGCCTCCATGACGCGCTTGCCCTCGCCGATCGTGCGGGTCATGGGCTTTTCGCACCAGATGTCCTTCCCGGCGCGTGCGGCCTCGACGGCCATGATGCCGTGCCAGTGGGGCGGGGTGGCGATATGTACGATATCGACGTTCGGGTCGTTGATCAGGTCGCGGTAGAAGTGATAGGTCTTGAGCGTCTGGCCGAACTTCTGCTTGCCCAGTTCCAGGGCGCTTGCCAGGTGGTCCTTGTCCACGTCGCAGATGGCCACCAGACGGCAGCGCTCGTCGCTGGTGAAGTGGTAGCTCGTGCGGCCGATGCCGCCGACGCCGATGATGCCCTTCGTCAGCTGGTCGCTCGGTGCGACATGCTTCGGGCCTCCCAGGACGCGGCTCGGCACGATCGTCAGCAGTGCCAGGCCTCCGGCCGTCTTGAGAAAGTTTCTTCTATTGATTCCCATGTGTGATTTGCTTTATGTGGGTTTATGGATGATCCGTTAGAGTTCGGTAAGTTTGAGGTTGCGCCACTGCACCTTGATGCCGCCACCGTCATGGATCTGCAGGGCGATGCGGCCCTGTGCGGCACCGATCTTGGCGTCGTGGATATCGACCATCGCTTCGCCGTTGAGCCACGTCTGAACGTGGTCGCCCTCAACGCGCAGGCGCAGCGTGTTCCAGTCGCCCTCCTTGAGGATCGACTCCTTCTCCTCGGGGATCTGCACGAGCCAGCCGCGGCCGTAGGACTCATAGATGCCGGCCGTGTCGCAGTTCTTGGGAGCCACCTCGCACTGCCATCCGTGTACCTTCACGGGCGGCTCGACGAACGAGCGGAAGAAGACGCCCGAGTTGCCGTTTGCCAGCTGCTTGAACTCCACCGTCAGGTCAAAGTCGTTGTAGTATTCGCGCGTGGCGAGGTATCCGTACTGCTTGTCGGGACCGCTTTCGCAAACGAGCAGACCCTCCTTGTCCACGTACCACTTCTCCGTTCCGTAAGCCTCCCAGCCGGTGAGGTCCTTGCCGTTGAAGAGCGTAACCTCCTTGCCGGCCTTGCGGGGCAGCTCCTTGATCTTGATATTGCGGAACGAGGCGGGATATCCGTGGTCCTGGAGGCAGATCACGCCCTTGCGTGCCAGACCGTACTCGGGAGCGGTCTCCCACTTGCCGCTGTGCTTGCGGGCGAACCAGTCGTCGGTCCAGGCCTCGAATTCGAGGATCTTCTTGCCGTTGAGCCAGTGCTCGACGTGTCCGTTGTCGAAGACGATGCGCGAGGAGTTCCACTCACCCTGCGGATTGACCTGCATGGCGGCCTTGTCGGGCAGGTGCATGGCGTAATCGACGCCCAGACGCTGCCACTCCTCGAGTTTCGTCGGAGCGTTGTCCTCTTCCCAGCCCTCCTCGTCGATGAGCTGGTATTCGGGGCCGGTTACATAGGGAACCTTGAAATAGGGATCCTCCACGACGTGGTAGAGCATGCCGCTGTTGCCACCGTGCGAGAGTTTCCATTCCCAGTCGAGGATGAAGTTTTCGTACTGTTTCTTGGTAACGATGTATCCCGACAGGTCGCTGCCGTCGCCGTTTGCCTGGATGCAGCCGTCCACGACATGCCAGGGCTGCGTGAGCGAGTCTCCGTTGAAGTCTTTCCACTGATCGAGGCTCTTGCCGTCGAAGAGAAGTTCCCAGCCGTCGGCGATCTCCTCCTCCGTCAGCGTGTTCTGTTTCGGGGCACAGGAGGTCATGGCGGCGGTGAGCATGGCCGCACCGCACAACGAGCCGATGAGGTTCTTGGTAGAGATAAGTTTCATGGTAGTTTTTGATTTAAGTAGAAACATTCGGAATTTTCTGTGAGTTCGGGTGATAGAAAATATTATTACGTCAGCATGCCTACAAAAATAAAATATTTTTCTATCGTAACCAAAATAATGCGGTTAAAAATCATATCGCTCCTCGAAAAGGGAGAGCTGGATTCCGAATCGACATCGGAATCCAGCTCCCGGGTATGAATCCGTAATCCGACGGGATTACTTCTCGCTCATGTATTTCTTGACATAGTGGTGATGCGATCCCCAGCGCTCGAAGGCGGCGCGGTCAAGCTCCTCGCGGGCCGAGGGATGTGCGATCGAGATGAGCAGGCGGGCACGCTCCTGCATCGACTTGCCGTAGAGATCCACGGCGCCGTATTCGGTTACGACCCAGTGCACGTGGAAGCGCGACGTTACGACGCCGGCGCCGTCGAGCAGCGTGGGGCAGATCTTCGAAACGCCCTTGTTCGTGATGGCCGGCATGGCGATGATGGCCTTGCCGCCCTTCGAGAGCGAGGCGCCGTAAACGAAGTCGATCTGGCCGCCGGCTCCCGACCAGAACTTCGTGCCGAGCGAATCGGCGCTCACCTGGCCCGTCAGGTCGATCTGCAGGGCCGAGTTGATGGCTACGAAGTTGTCGTTCTGCGAGATGATGTAGGGGTCGTTCGTGTATCCCACGTCCATCATCAGCACGCCGGGGTTGTCGTCGATGAAGTCGTAAACGGCCTGCGAACCCATCAGGAAGGTCGAAACCATCTTGCCCGGGTCGGTCTTCTTGGCCTCGCCGTTGATGACGCCCTTCTCGACGAGCGGCAGCACGCCGTCGGCGAACATCTCGGTGTGGATACCGAGGTTCTTGTGGTTGCCGAGCTGGCTCAGGACGGCGTTCGGAATGGCTCCGATACCCATCTGCAGGGTGGCGCCGTCGCCGATGAGTTCGGCGCAGTGCTTGCCGATGGCCGTTTCGATCTCGTTGGGCTCGGAGAACTTGGCCTCAACGAGCGGGGTGTCGTCCTCGACGAAGATGTCGATCTTCGACATGGGGATCATGGCCTGTCCGAAGGCGCGGGGAACGTGCTTGTTCACGACGGCGATGACGCAGTCGGCGCACTCCACGGCGGCCAGCGTAGCGTCGACCGACGTACCGAGCGACACATATCCGTGCTTGTCGGGCGGGCAGACCTGAATCATGGCGACGTTGCAGGGTACGGCGCCGCAGCGGTAGAGCTTCTGGGTCTCACTCAGGAAGACCGGAATGTAGTCGGCATAACCGCTCTGGGTTACCTTGCGCACGTTCGAACCGACGAAGAAGGAGTCGAGCTGGAAGATGCCCTCGAACTTTGGATCGGCATAGGGAGCCGGGCCCTCGGTGTGGAGGTGGTGTACATGGACGTTCTTCAGCTCTCCGGCTTCGCCGCGCTTGCACATGGCGTTGATCAGGCACTGCGGAGCGGATGCTACGGAGCTCAGGTGCACGTGATCTCCCGACTTGATGACCTTGACGGCCTCTTCGGGCGTTGTGAATTTGATCTGCGTATTCATTGGTGTGTGTTTGGGGTTTGGTTTAAAAATCAATCCGTTTTCCCATTTTCCTAACTGTTTGTCTCTGTTTGGGGCCTATTTCCGCTTGACCTCGACCTGCTCGTATCCCTCGACGATATCGCCTACGCGGACATCGTTGAACGATTCGATGTTCAGGCCGCAGTCCTGTCCGGAGGTAACCTCCTTGACGTCGTCCTTGAAGCGCTTGAGCGAACCGAGCTTTCCGGTGTAGATCACGATGCCGTCGCGGATGACGCGGATCGGCGTCGTGCGCTGCAGCTTGCCTTCGCGGACGATACATCCGGCGACGGTTCCGACCTTCGAGATCTTGAAGATCTCCATGACCTCGACCGAAGCGACGATCTCCTCCTTCATGACCGGTTCGAGCATGCCCTCGATGGCGTCCTTGATGTCGTTGATCGCGTCGTAGATGATCGAGTAGAGGCGGATTTCGATCTCCTCCTTCTCGGCGAGCTTGCGCGCGGCGGCCGACGGACGCACCTGGAATCCCACGATGATGGCATTCGAGGCGGCGGCCAGCAGGACGTCCGATTCGGAGATCTGGCCCACGGCGGCGTGGATGACGTTGACCTGGACGCTCTCCTTCGAGAGTTTGATGAGCGATCCGGACATGGCCTCCACCGAGCCGTCCACATCGCCCTTGACGATGATGTTGAGCTCCTTGAACGATCCGATGGCGATGCGGCGTCCGATCTCGTCGAGCGTGACGTGCTTCTGGGTCATGATGCCCTGCATGCGCTGAAGCTGTTCGCGCTTGTTGGCGATTTCGCGTGCCGAGCGGTCGTCGTCCATGACGTTGAACAGGTCGCCGGCCTGCGGGGCGCCGTTCAGACCGAGCACCTGCACGGGGGTCGAGGGTCCGGCTTCGGTAACCTTCTTGCCGTTCTCGTTGAACATGGCCTTGACGCGGCCCGTGAAGGTTCCCGAGAGGATGACGTCGCCGATATGGAGCGTTCCGGCCTGTACGAGGACCGTCGAGACGTATCCGCGGCCCTTGTCGAGCGTCGATTCGATCACCGTACCGACGGCCTTCTTGTTGGGGTTGGCCTTCAGGTCGAGCATTTCGGCCTCGAGCAGCACCTTTTCGAGCAGCTTGTCGAGGTTGATGCCCTTCTTGGCCGAGATCTCCTGGTCCTGGTACTTGCCGCCCCACGACTCGACGAGATAGTTCATCTGTGCGAGCTGCTCCTTGATATGGTCGGGGTTGGCATTGGGCTTGTCGATTTTGTTGATGGCGAAAACCATCGGTACACCGGCCGCCTGGGCGTGGTTGATCGCCTCGATGGTCTGGGGCATCACGTTGTCGTCGGCCGCCACGATGATGATGGCCACGTCGGTGATCTTCGCACCGCGGGCGCGCATGGCGGTGAAGGCCTCGTGTCCCGGGGTATCGAGGAAGGTGATCTTCTGGCCGTTGAGCTCGACGCTGTAGGCACCGATGTGCTGCGTGATACCGCCGGCCTCACCCTCGATGACGTTCGTCTTGCGGATGTTGTCCAGCAGCGAGGTCTTGCCGTGGTCGACGTGTCCCATGACCGTCACGATCGGCGGACGCGGCACGAGATCCTCCTCCTTGTCCTCATGGTCGTCGGCAATGGCCTCCTGAATCTCCACCGAGACAAATTCGACCTTGTATCCGAACTCCTCGGCGACGACGACCAGCGCCTCGGCGTCGAGCCGCTGGTTGATCGATACCATCAGTCCGAGGTTCATGCAGGCGGTGATGACCTCCGTCGGCGAGACGTTCATCATCGTGGCCAGTTCGCTCACGGTTACGAACTCCGTAACCTTGAGGATCGAACGTTCCTGCTCTTCGCGTTCGAACTCTTCGTTCATGCGCTCGGCAACGGCCTCGCGCTTCTCCTTGCGGTACTTGGCGGCCTTGGTCTTGGCCCCCTTGGCCGTCAGACGGGCCAGGGTGTCCTTGATCTGCTTCGAAACCTCCTCGTCGCTCACTTCGGGGCGCACGACGGGTTTGGGTGTATTCTTGTTCTTGTTGCGGCGCCCCTCGCCCGGACGGGGCTGGTTCGAGGGCTGTCCGCCGCGGTTGCGCTCCTGGTTGTTGCCGCCCGGACGGTTGTTGTTGCCGCCCGAGGCGTTGCCCGAGCGGTTTCCGCCGCCCTGCTGGCCGCCCTTCTGGGCCTTCGAGACGTCGACCTTCTCCTTCTGGAGACGCTTGCGCTTGTGCTTGCCTCCGGGAACGAATCCCGAGACGTCCATCGTGCCGAGCACCTGGGGCCCCGTGAGGGTCACGGTTGCCGGGCGGAAGATGTTGTCCTTGGGAGCCTCTTCGCGGGCCGGGGTTTCAACGGCTGCAGCCGGTTCCGGCCGGGTCTCTGCGGCTGCGGCGGCCGAGGGAGCAGGCGAAGCTGCGGGTGCGGGCGTTTCACGCTCCGGCGCTTCGGCCGGACGGGCCGGTTCCGCCGCCGGACCCTTTGCCGGCTCCGTGGCGGCTGCCGGTGCTGCTGCAGCTGCCGGGACGTCGGCCGCCTTCTCGGCCGGTGCCATCACCTCCGGCGCGGGAGCCGGTGCGGCCGCCTTCGGCTGCGGTGCGGGTGCCGGCTGGGGAGCCGCTTTGGGCTTGGGCGAAAGATCGATCTTCCCGAGAATCTTCGGGTGGGGCAGTTCGTCCTTCACGCTGATCATGTTGCTTTTGATGACGACCTCCTTTTCCTCCTCGCGCTCCTGCTTTTTCGCCTCTTCGAGAGTGATGGTCGTCTGCTTCAGGGAGATGCGTTCGCGGATCGAGTTCCGGGCGCTTGCGGCGCTGCGGTTCGAGCCGAACTCCTTCTCCAGAACGGCATAGGTCTCCGGATCGACCAGCGTGTTGGGCGATCCGTCGCTCTTGATGCCCTTCTTGTGCAGGAAGTCCGTGATGGTGTTGATACCCACGTTGAACTCCTTGGCAACCTGAATGAGCCTTATTTTTCTTTCATTACCCATATGTTGATGTTCTCCTTTCTTCTTGCGGTTTAGACTATTCGAACTCGGCCTTCAGAATCTCGACGACCTTCTGTGCCTGCTCCAGCTCGAGGTCGGCACGTGCGGCGATCTCCTCGACGGGGAGTTCGAGCACGCTCTTGGCCGTATCGCAGCCGGCGCTCTTCAGGGCGTCGATGATCCATCCGTCGATTTCGTCGGCGAACTCCGTGAGGGCCACGTCCTCCTCCTCGATTTCGCGGTAGACGTCGATGTCGTATCCGGTGAGCATCTTCGAGAGACGGATGTTCAGACCGCCCTTGCCGATTGCGAGCGACACCTGGTCGGGCTTGAGATAGACCGAAGCGGTCTTCTTCTCCTCGTCGATGGTGATCGAGGAGATCTTTGCGGGATTCAGCGCGCGCTGGATCATCAGCTGCGGGTTGGAGGTGTAGTTCACCACGTCGATGTTCTCGTTGCGCAGCTCCTTGACGATCGAATAGATGCGCGATCCCTTCATGCCGACGCAGGCGCCTACGGGGTCGATGCGCTCGTCGTAGGACTCCACGGCGACCTTGGCCCGCTCGCCGGGGATGCGGACGATCTTCTTGATGGTGATCAGACCGTCGAAGATCTCGGGAACCTCCTGTTCGAACAGCCGCTCGAGGAACTGGTTGGCCGTACGCGAAAGGATGATGCGCGGCTGGTTGTTGTTCATCTCGACCGACTTGACGATGGCCTTGATCGTGTCGCCCTTGCGATAGAAGTCGTTGGGAATCTGCTCGGCCTTCGGCAGGATGAGTTCGTTCTCCTCGTCGTCGAGGATGAGCACCTCCTTCTTCCAGACCTGGTAGACCTCGCCGGTTACGATCTCGCCGACCTTCTCCGAGTATTTCTCGTAGAGGTTTGCCTTCTCGAGATCGAGGATGCGCGAGGCGAGGTTCTGACGCAGCGAGAGCACCGTGCGGCGGCCGAACGACGAGAGCTTGATCTCGTCGGCGTATTCGTCTCCGACCTCGTAGGTGGGATCGATGGCCTTGACCTCCGAAACGGCGATCTGCATGTTGGGATTCTCCACGGCGCCGTCCTCGACGACGGTGCGGTTGCGCCAGATTTCGAGGTCTCCCTTCTCGGGGTTGATGATGACGTCGAAATTCTCGTCCGTTTCGTACTGTTTCTGAAGCGCGTGGCGGAAGACGTCCTCCAGCACGCCGATCATCGTCGATTTGTCGATGTTCTTCAGCTCTTTGAACTCGGCAAAGTTGCTGATCAAATTCAGGTTGTCCATTTGAATGTCGTTATCTTTTGTTGTTTCGTATTTTCGCTGTCGTGCGGCGGGCATGACCGTGCGGGACTTCCGCACGGAGACCCGCACGTCTCCTATTTGAAGTCAAGCCACTCGCGCGTGTACCTGATCTCGGCGAAGGGGTAGGTGTGCGTTACCTGTACGAGCTGCTTGCGCTTCTTGCCCTCGACGGCCTGCTTCTCTTCGTAGGAGAGGGTGATACCCTGCTCGTCGGCGGCCTCGAGCTTGGCCAGGATCTTCACGCCGTTTGCAAGCAGCACCTCCACCGGGCGTCCCGTGATCTTGCGGTACTGCCGCAGCGTGCGGAGGTCGGAGCCGATTCCCGCCGAGGCTACCGTCAGCGAAAAGTCTTCGGCATCGCGGTCGAGGTCGGCCTCGATGGCGCGGCTCAACTCCGCGCAGGCGTCGATACCGACCGACGTGTCGCTGTCGATCGTCAGTTCGATCTCGTTGCCGGGGGTGCAGGTGCACTCCACGACGAAGCGGTCCGTGCCTTCGAGATGGCGTTCTGCGGCTTCGATAATTTTCTTCGTGTCGATCATCTTGCTGTCGTTCAGCTGTATATAACCATAAAAGAAGGGGACTCTCCGTCCCCTTGCTGCGTTCGTTTGTCTTTCGACAACGCAAATATAGTGAAAAAATCCGATATACAAATATTTATGGGAAAAAATATTCGGCGGGCCGCATCCGAAGGGACGGGCCCGCCGAAACTGGCGGTCGTGCGGTTGCGGGCTATTCGGCCCGGCTGCGCGATTCGTAGGGTTTGATGATGCCGCGCTTCGAGGTGCGGATGAACGCCACGAGCGAGTCGCGTTCGGGGCTTTGGGGCACCTCGTGCTCGACCTGGTCGCAGGCGGCCATGTAGTTCAGACCGCTCTGGAAAAGGATGCGGCAGGCGTCGTGGATCTCCCCGATCCGCTCGGGGGTGAAGCCGCGGCGCGAAAGTCCGATCTTGTTGATCCCGGCGAAGCGGAGCGTGTCGTTGCGGACGATGACGAATGGCGGGAGATCCTGACTCAGAAGGGCGCCGCCCTGAATCATCGAGTGTTCGCCGATGTGGGTCCACTGATGGATGGCGGCATGGCCGCCGATGACGACCCAGTCGCCGATATGCACCTCACCGGCGACCGAGACGCGGTTGGCAATGACACAGTGGTTGCCGACGACACAGTCGTGTCCGATGTGCGTGTAGGCCATCAGCAGGTTGTGCGATCCGATGCGTGTGGTTCCCGTCGAGGCGGTGCCGCGGCTGACGGTAACGTATTCGCGGATGTCGTTGTAGTCTCCGATTTCGCAGGTGGTTTTCTCACCGGCGAACTTCAGGTCCTGCGGCAGGCACGAAACGGAGGCTGCGGTGTGGATCTTGCATCCGCGGCCGATGCGGGCTCCGTCGTGGATCACGGCGCCGGGTCCCACCCAGCAGTCGTCGCCGAGGACGACGTCCGCGGCAATATAGGCGAAAGGCTCCACCGTGACGTTTTTGCCGATTTTGGCATCGGGGTGGATGTAGGCGAGCTGACTGATCATCACTTCTTGTTTTTAACGATTTGGGCCATGAGTTCGGCTTCGCAGGCGAGGGTTTCGCCGACGAAGGCCTTTGCTTCGACGAGGGCCACGCCGCGGCGGATGGGTTCCAGCAGGTGGATTTCGAACTGGAGCGTGTCGCCCGGTACGACCTTGTGTTTGAATTTGGCCTTGTCGATCTTCATGAAGTAGGTCGAGTAGTTCTCGGGATCGGGCACCGAGTTGAGGACCATGATGCCGCTGCACTGGGCCATGGCTTCGATGATGAGCACGCCCGGCATGACCGGTTCCTCGGGGAAGTGTCCGACGAAAAAGGGCTCGTTCATCGTGACGTTCTTGATGCCGGCCACCGACGTGGCGTCGCAGTGGAAGATGCGGTCCACAAGCAGGAAGGGCGGACGGTGGGGCAGCATGTGCCGGATGGCGTTGATGTCGTAGAGGGGCGGTTTGCGGCAGTCGTAGGTGAAGCGGGGCTTTTCGCCGGCCTTGCGGATGGCGTGCTTGAGCTGCTTCATGAACTCCGTGTTGGCGAAGTGCCCGGGGCGGGTGGCCCATACGCGGCCCTTGATGCGTACACCGAGCAGGGCGAAGTCGCCGAGCAGGTCGAGGAGCTTGTGCCGGGCGAGTTCGTTGTTGCAGCGCAGCTCGAGGTTGTTCAGATACCCGGCCTTGATCTCGATGTCGGGCTTGTTGAAGACCTTCTTGAGATGTTCGAGCTGCTCCTCGGGCACGGGGTTCTCGACCACGACGATGGCGTTGTCCAGGTCTCCGCCCTTGATGAGGTTCATCTTGATGAGCGGTTCGATCTCGTGCAGGAAGACGAAGGTGCGGCAGGGCGCGATCTTTTCGGCATAGTCGTCGCCGGGGTTGAGCGTGGCGTACTGGTTTCCGATGACCTTCGAATTGTAGTCCACATGCACCGATACGGAGAATTCGTCGTCGGGGTAGAGGATGATGGCCACGCCCTTTTCGGGAATCGTGTAGACCATCTTTTCGGTTACGTGGTAGAAGGCGCGTTCGGCCTCCTGCTCGACGAGCCCCGTTTCGGTGATCGCCTTGGCGTAGGCGCAGGCGGAGCCGTCCAAAATGGGGGTCTCGGGGCCGTTGATGTCGATCAGGGCGTTGTCCACGCCGAGGGTCCAGAGGGCCGACATGACGTGTTCGATGGTGCTGACGCGGTGTCCTCCGACCTCGATCGTCGTACCGCGGGAGGTGTCGACGACATAGTCGCAGAGTGCGGGGATGAGGGGCTGCCCCTCGATATCGGTGCGGCGGAAAACGATTCCCGTACCGGCTTCGGCGGGATTCACCGTCATGGTTACTTGGACGCCCGTATGGAGGCCCTTGCCCGAAAAGGTGATCGGGGCCTTGAGCGTTTGTTGTTTGGTTGTCATAAGCGGGTTCATGGTAATTTGCACGCAAAGATACGATAACTCGGGCGCAAAACCAAATCCGGTCCGGCGCTCCGGGTCGAGTTTATTTTCCGTAAAGATAACAAAAAACGGTAAAAAAACACTAATTTTGCCCGGAAAACCCGAAAACAGCATGGCAGAAGAGAGATCCCAGCATCAGCCGGACCCGGTCCGGGTGCAGGCTGCCGCGTCGCCGGCATCGCCCGCACCGCGGCCCGCGCGACGTCCGCGGCTGCACCTGCCCTTCGAAAACCGCCGCGAGGATGCCGGCGTGTGGGCCTATGACCACCGCGCGGGTCTGTGCGTTACGCTGATCGTCTATCTGGTGCTGATGATCGTCTTCGTCTCGTCGAAGATCGTGATCGGGGAGCGGCCTCACCAGCAGGGCATGTATATCGATCTGCAGACCCTTGCGGAGCTGGAGCAGGAGCGCGACCGCCTGCAGTCCGAGGTGGAGAGCCGCCAGCAGGGCGAGGCGATCGACTGGCGGAGTGTCCGCAACGAGATCTCGAATGAAAATGCCCTCAACGAGCAGCTTCGGGATGACCGGGGAACGAATACCGCCGCGCTGAACGATGCCGCCGAGGATGCCGCGGCACGCATGCAGGCCAACCGCGAGGCCTACGAGCAGGGTCTTGCCGAGGCGGAGGCGATCGGCGGCCGCGGCCGCCGGGATGCGGCCGAGGGCCGGCGCGAGGACCGCAAGGTCAAGGGCAGCGTTACGGTCTCGTTTTCGCTGGTTGATCCGTTGCGGCAGTCGGTCGATCTGAATGTCCCGGCCTACCGTTGCGAAGCGGGCGGACAGGTCGTTGTGGCGATCGTCGTCAACCGGGCCGGGGAGGTTACCTCGGCGCGGGTTGTCGAGGGGGGCGACGACTGCATGCGGGAGGCGGCGCTGCGCGCGGCACGCATTTCGACCTTCAATATCGACTCCTCCGCCCCGGTGCGCCACCAGGGTACCATTACCTACACCTTCATCCCGCAATACTGATCCCGGCGCCTGATCTTTTCCGCGGTGTCCGATCTCGCCGCGGCGTCCCTTCTTTCCTGCGATTCCCGCCCTTTTCTGCGGCGCCCCTCCTTTCCTGCGATTCCCGCCCTTTCTTCCGGTTCCCGCCCTTTTCCGCGGTGCCTGACCTCGCCGCGGCGGCAGCTCCTTTCCCGCCTCCCTCGCGGCGTCCTCGGCACCATTCCCCTTCCGATACCGGATTCCGCTGCGCAAATCGGATGCAATGATCCGTTTTTTCTTCGAATTGAAGCATGAATCCGCGGTTTTTTTCCTATTTTTGTTCCCGGTTCGGGCGTGTCGGTGTGCGGAACCTCTCCGGAACGTGCGGCCGGCCCTCTCTTTTTCAGCGTATGATTTCGATCAGTGGAGAAAATATCGTATTGGTAGGGGCCATGCTCCTGTTCGTGGCGGTGCTGGCCGGCAAGGTGGCCTATCGTTTCGGAGCGCCCGCCCTGCTGCTGTTTCTCGGGGTGGGCATGTTGTTCGGCTGGGATTTCATCTCCTACCGTTCGGAGGATATCACGCAGTTCATCGGCATGATCTCGTTGTGCATCATTCTCTTCACGGGCGGTATGGACACCTCGTTCCAGGAGATCCGCCCGGTGATCGGTCCGGGCGTGGTGCTGGCCACGCTGGGGGTCGTGATGACGGCGGTCATCCTGGCGGGATTCGTGTGGCTCATCGCTCCGTGGCTGGGCCGCGAAATGCCCTTTGCCGTGGCGCTGTTGCTGGCCTCGACGATCTCCTCGACCGATTCGGCTTCGGTATTCTCGATTCTGCGAAGCAAGAAACAGGGGCTCAAGGAGCACCTGCGGCCGCTGCTTGAGCTGGAGAGCGGTTCGAACGACCCGATGGCCTACATGCTGACGGTGCTGCTGGTCGGCGTGCTGACCAACACCACGACCGAACATCCCGGTTGGGGCCTCTCGCTCCTCTATTTCGTGATGCAGATGGGCATCGGCGCCCTGGCGGGCTATCTCATCGGCCGCCTGGCCGTCTGGACGATCAACCGGATCAACCTCGTGAACCACTCGCTCTATGTGGTGCTGCTACTTGCCTTCGTCTTCTTCTCGTTCGCCTTCACCGATCTGGTGGGCGGCAACGGCTATCTGGCGGTCTATCTTTCGGGACTGGTCATCGGCAATCACAAGCTGGTGCAGAAACGTCCGTTGACCGTCTTTTTCGACGGATTCACCTGGCTCATGCAGATCGTGATGTTCCTCACGCTGGGACTTTTCGTCAATACGCGGGAGCTGCTTCAGCCCGAAGTGCTGATTCTGGGCAGTGTTGTCGGCACCTTCCTGATCTTCGTGGCGCGGCCCCTCTCCGTCTTCGCGTGTCTGCTGCCTTTCCGGCGCTTCACGACGCGGGCCCGTTTCTACATCTCGTGGGTCGGGCTGCGCGGTGCCGTGCCGATTCTCTTTGCCATCTATCCGATGATGGACGATGTGGCTCATGCCGATCTTCTCTTCAATGTGGTATTCCTCTCCACGATCATCTCGCTCGTGGTGCAGGGCACGACCGTAAGCGGCATGGCCAACCTGCTGGGTCTGGCCTACGAGGAGCGCGAATCGGCCTTCGATGTCAATATGCACGAGGACATGAAGTCGGCCCTGACGGAGGTCGAGGTCAATGAGAGCATGCTCGAAAGCGGCTCGACGCTCAAGGATATCGTCCTTCCGGAGAATACGCTGGTCATGATGGTCTGCCGCAACGGGGAGTATTTCGTGCCCCGGGGCAAGACCGAGTTGAAGCTGGGCGACAAGCTGCTGGTCATTACCGACCGCAGCGAGGAGCTCGAATCGACCTACCGGGAGATGGGTATCGACGACGTGATGAAACTCGGATAGCCGCCTTTTCCGCGACGGCCGCCGTTCGGCGGATCAGTCGGCTTTTACGACCAGCAGCTCCTTCCAGTCGGTCGTATAGCGCGGTGAGAGGTGTTCCCGGTTCATGTGAAACGGTTCGGTACCCTGCGCCGCAACGACAATCTTTCCTTTTCCCAGTCGCTTGTTTACGGTGTCCATGACATCCATCAGACGGGCGTGTTTCCCGCGGTCCAGCGGGGAGAACAGGCTTCCCTGCAGTTCGGATGCGGGCGTAATCCGCGAGAGGATCACGCCGGCCTTCTTGTATCCGTATCCCGGCTGAAAGAGCTGCCGCAGGGTGATGCGGGCCTGCCGCACGATCTCCAGGGAGCTGTCCGTCGGTTCGGGCAGGAGCCGCAGCTCCGTTTCGCAGCGCTGGGGCTGATCTTCGCGGTGGCGGTTCGTATAGAGATAGCATTGCACCTCGGCGCATACCGATTGCTCGCCGCGGAGTTTCTCGGCGCACATCGAGGCGAATTCGGCCACGATGCGGTCCAGCTCCTCGAGCGTATGGATTTCGCGGGGGAAGCTGCGTGATAGGGTGATCTGCTGCTTGCGCGGCGGCATCTGTTCGAATGTGATGCACTCCACCCCCTGCAGTTCGCTCCAGGTCCGCAGCCCCGCGACACCCATGCGGGCGCGGACCCACTCCTGCGGCAGGTCGACAAACTGTCGGGCCGTGCGCAGCCCCATGCGGTCGAACATCCGCCCGTAACGGCGTCCGATGCCCCAGACGTCCTGCAGCGGAAATTTCCGCAGCACCTTGTCGATATCCTCCGGGCGGCGCATGTAACAGCATCCGTCGAGACGGGGATATTGCTTGGCCAGTTTCGAGGCGATCTTCGCCAGGGTCTTTGTCGGGGCGATGCCGATGCTGACGGGGATCCCGACGTTGCGGCGGATGGTGCGTCCGATTGTCCTGCCGAACCCGTCGAGCGGTTCGGCCATGCCGCGCAGGTCGAAAAAGGCCTCGTCGATCGAGTATATCTCGATACCCGGGACCAGCGAGCGGAGCGTGGCCATCACGCGGCGCGACAGGTCTCCGTAGAGAGCGAAGTTGGCCGAGAAGACCGTAACCTGCCCCTGCTCGATGAGCGGCCGGACCTGATAGAAGGGCTGCCCCATGCCGATGCCGAGGGCCTTGGCCTCGTTCGAGCGGGCGATGATGCAGCCGTCGTTGTTCGACAGCACGACGACGGGCCGCCCCACAAGATCGGGCCGGAATACCCGCTCGCAGGAGGCGTAGAAGTTGTTGCAGTCGCAGAGTCCGTACATCGAGGGAGGTTATTTGAAGGTTTTGACGACATGGCGGACAATGCCCCAGATGAGAAACTCGTTGCCCGCATCGACGCGGATCGGCCGGTAGCGGGGATTCGAGGGCATGAGCCAGGCGCACCCCTTTTCGAGCCGTACGCGCTTTACGGTAAACTCGCCGTCGATGTAGCATACGGCGATGCAGCCGTCGCCGGGTGCGATCGAACGGTCCACGATGAGCAGGTCGCCGTCGCCGATGCCGTCGCCGGCCATGCTGTCGCCCGAAACCCGTACGAAGAAGGTCGAGGCGGGATTGTGGACCAGTTCGCGGTTGAGGTCGAGCGGTGAGTCGAGAAAGTCGTCGGCCGGCGAGGGAAATCCGGCCTTGACGGGGCTGCCGGCTACGGGGATCTCCTGCCGTGTGGTGAGATCCGGTGTATGGAAGGTCAGTATGTCCTGTTTCTTGTCCATGTCTGAAAGCGGGGAATTCCGGCTTCGAAAATACGAAAAATTTGGCGAAAACCGATCGGTTGTCTGCCTGCCGTGCGTGGCGGCGGCCGGGACCGTCGCCTTCACGCCGTTCCGGACGGGGAGTTCGAAAAAAAATATTCCACTGAAAATAGTTTATAATAGAAAATAATTGTATCTTTGCCTCGTAAAACCTGAACCATGAAACCGATCGGCCGTAACGAGAAGTCATGCCGCACCGCCCGGGCCATGCGCGGAGGCGCGGGCGGCCGCCGGATTCGATCCGTAAACAATCCAGTACACATTCCATGAAAATTCTCATTGTCGGAGGGGTGGCCGGAGGGGCCACCGTGGCGGCCCGCCTGCGCCGCCTGGACGAGCAGGCCGAGGTGATTCTCTTCGAGCGGGGGAAATACGTGTCGTATGCCAACTGCGGCCTGCCTTATTACATAGGGGGGAGCATTGCCGACCGTTCGAAACTCTTCGTGCAGACCGCGAAGGGTTTCACCGACCGTTTCCGCATCGACATCCGCACCGAACAGGAGGTAACCTCGATCGACCGTGCGCGGAAGCGGGTCGCGGTGCACAACCTCGCCACGGGTGAAACCTACGCGGAGTCGTACGATCGGTTGGTGCTTTCGCCCGGCGCCGAGCCGCTGCGTCCGCCGATCGAGGGGATTGACAGTCCGCGGATCTTCACGCTGCGCAGCGTGCCCGACACGGATGCCATCAAGCAGTATGTCGACGTGCAGCGCCCGCGGCGCGCCGTGGTGGTGGGCGGCGGTTTCATCGGACTGGAGATGGCCGAGAACCTACACCGCCTCGGGTTGCATGTCGACGTGGTGGAGATGTCCGATCAGGTGATGGCGCCGCTCGACTATTCGATGGCCGCACTGGTCCACCGCCACCTCGCGGACAAGGGGGTCGGCCTCTACCTGAAGGATGGCGTCGTGCGTTTCGAGGAGGGTTCCGGCGGAGGCGTTAGGGTCCACCTGCAGAGCGGGCGGCAGATCCCGTCGGATCTGGTGATTCTGAGCATCGGCGTGCGTCCCGAGACCAAACTGGCCCGGGAGGCGGGTCTCGAGACCGGCGAACGGCGCGGCATCGTCGTCAACGAATACATGCAGACGTCCGATCCGGAGATCTATGCCCTGGGGGATGCCGTCGAGGTGCCGCACCTGGTCACGGGACGTCCGGCGCTCATCCCGCTGGCGGGCCCTGCGAACAAGCAGGGACGCATCGTGGCCGACAACATCATACTGGGCAACACGCACCGCTACCGGGGATCGATCGGCACGTCGGTGGCCAAGATCTTCGACCTGACGGTGGCTGCGGCCGGCGCCAATGCCAAGCTGCTGAAGGCGTGCGGTATCGAGTACGTCTCGTCGTATACGCACGGCGCCTCGCACGCCGGCTACTATCCCGATGCGCTGCCGCTCTCGATCAAGATTCTCTTCGCCCCCGGTACGGGCCGGCTGCTCGGTGCGCAGGTCGTCGGATGCGACGGCGCCGACAAGCGGATCGAGATGTTCGAGCAGATCATCCGCACGAGCGGCACGGTTCACGACCTTACGGAGCTCGAACACGCCTACGCACCGCCGTACTCCTCGGCCAAGGATCCGGTGAATATGGCCGGCTACGTGGCCGAAAACATCCTTGCGGGGCGCGTGCGGCTGATCCAGTGGCGGGAGATCGCCTCGCTCGGCGACGGGACGCTGCGCATCGACGTGCGCACGCGCGACGAGTTCGCGATGGGTTCGATTCCGGGCTTTGTGAACATTCCGCTCGACGAGCTGCGCGAACACCTCGACGAGCTGCCGCGCGAGCGGCCCGTTGTGGTGAGCTGCGCCGTCGGACTGCGGGGCTATTTTGCGAGCCGCATCCTCACGCAGCACGGATTTGGCGACGTGCGCAATCTCTCGGGCGGATACACGACGTGGCGCGCGGCGACGGCTCCCGTGCCGGAGCCCCGCGACGGAGGCTGCGACTGCGGGGGCGCGTCCGGACCCCGGAGCGTACAGCCCGCCCCGGCATGCTGCTCCGATTCGGCAACCGCCACACTGGAGGTCGATGCCTGCGGATTGATGTGCCCGGGGCCGGTTCTGCAGCTCAAGAAGAGCTATGAGGGGTTGCAGCCGGGCGGGCAACTCCGCATTGCGGCCACGGACCAGGCCTTCGGCCACGACGTGGCCTCGTGGTGCCGCATGACCGGGGCCGAACTGCTTGCTCTGGACAGCTGCGGCGGCAAGGTGCGGGCGCTGATCCGCAAGCCGGCGCCTTCCGCAATGCCGTGCGGCCATGCGCAGCCCGCGCCGGCGGCCCGCCCGACGCCGGCGGCCGACAACAAGACGATCGTCGTCTTCAGCGACGATCTGGACAGGGCGCTGGCCTCGTTCGTCATCGCCAACGGCGCGGCGGCAACGGGAAAGCGCGTAACGATGTTCTTTACCTTCTGGGGACTCAACGTCATCAAGAAGCGGGAGAAACCCGCCGTCGGAAAGGATCTCATGGGGCGGATGTTCGGCTGGATGCTTCCGGCGCACAGCGGGCGGCTGCACCTTTCGAAACTCGACATGTGGGGGCTGGGAAGCCGCATGATGCGCGGCATCATGCGGTGCAAGAAGATCGCGAGCCTTGAGGAGCTGATGCGCCAGGCCCTTGACGGCGGCGTGGAGATGATCGCCTGCACGATGTCGATGGATGCCATGGGCGTGCGGCGCGAGGAGCTGCTCGACGAGGTTGCGCTGGGCGGTGTCGCCTCGTACCTCGACCGCACCGAGGAGGCCAATCTCAACCTCTTCATCTGATCGTGCGGCCGGTCCTGCGGGGACGGTCTACCGTCCCCGGTTCAGGGCCGCCTGGAAGCGGGCGATAACCTCCGGCTTGCCGGTGTGCTTGCCGTCATCCTCGCTCAACTTGCAGGTCTCGTTGTAGAAGGGCCACGCTTCGGTGATCTTCGCTGCCGTGAGCTTGATGACGATGTTCAGGGGTTTGACCCCTTCGAAATCGTTCGTAAAGTGGGTCCCTATGCCGAACGACGGCTGGCAGTATTCCCGGGCGTAACGCTGGATCTCGATGGCTTGGTCCGTGTCGAGTGCGTTGCTGAAGACGACCTGCTTGGTGCGGGGATCGATTCCCAGGGAGCGGTATTTGCCTACGATCTTGCGCAGCTGCTCGCGGTTGTCGCCGCTGTCCACGCGCAATCCCTTGAAGAGGTTGGCGAAGTCCTCCGAGAAGTTGAGGCTGAAGATCTCCCAGCCGAACGTGTCGTAGAGATAGGTCCCCAGAGCGCCCCGGAAGGTCTGGCGCCAGGAGTTCATGGCGATGTGGTTGGCCATTTGGGGCCCGTACATGCCGCCAATGGCCGCGATCAATTCGTGCGCCATGGTCCCGACCGGCGTCAGATCGTGTTTCATGGCCAGGTAGACGTTGCTCGTTCCCACGAACCGTCCCGCCCGTTTTGCCGCGGCGTTGCAATCCTTCAGGGCCCGGACCGCCGTATCTTCCGCTTCGAACGATGCGCGGCGGCGGGTCCCGAAGTCGCTGAAGACGCACCCGGCCTCCAGCAGCCGTTCGGCCTTGTGCCAACTCTTGCGGTAATAGGCCGCATAGTCCAGCTCCCGGGCCTGCCCGGTCATCCGGTAGTACAGTTCGGAGATGATCGCCAGCACCTTCACCTCCAGCAGGATGGTCTCCGCCCAGCTGCCCTCGAAATCCACCTGCAGATGCCCCTCGTCGTCCTGCCGTGCACGCACCCATTCGTGGTTGAAACGGTATCCCTTCAGGTAGTTGTAGAACCAGTGGGGGATATAGGGGCAGCTTTGTTTCATGAAATCGATCTCCTCCTCGGTGATGACCAGCTTCTCGAGCAGGGCCACCTGCTCCGTCAGCCGTTCGGCGAAGCCTTCGGGATATACGGTTCCGTCCCGGTCGGTAAAGGCATAGCGGACCCGTGCCCTCGGGAAGTTGTCGATGACGGCGCAGCACATCGTGAACTTGTAGAGGTCGTCGTCCGTAAAGTGGGTAATGATCTGTTCCATGATCGAGGCAGTTTAACGAGGTTCAGTACCGTATCGTCGCCGGAGGGCGCGGCCCGCATGGCCCGCGCTCCTTTCGTATCCCGCGTTCCTTTCACGCTTCGATCACCCCTCCCCCTGGCGGCCTGGTTTTCGGGTGCCGGACCGGTTCCGGGGATCCGCGAAACGGGACGCGCCGGTTCCGAAATCCGTTCATACGGTATGGCAAGATACTACTTTTTATCGACATTTTATCCATTGGGCGATTGGCCGCCGGTAAAAAGAGTCCCTGTCGGGATGTTTTCTCCGCATGGTCGGCCCGCCTTTTGGATTCGGATCCGGCTTTCCGCCCCGGGAATCGGGTCCGGGAATGGAACGCTTCCGAATCTGTAAGACCGGAAGAACCGCCCCTCCCGCGGCCCGAACGGGTCGCGGGAGGGGCGGGTTGCCGGCACTGAAGCACGTGCGGCGGCGAGAATCACTCCAGGCGTCCCGAGGCCCGCAGATACTCCGTCTGGTAGATCCGGTACTGCGTCTGTGCCTCGATCCGGTTGCTGGCGGCCTGCTGCCACTGCGACTGGGCATCCAGCAGGTCCGTAAGCGGTGCCATCTGCGCCGCATGGCGGTTGCGCATCACGCGCAGATTCTCCTCGGCCTGCCGCAGGGCCAGTTCGGCCGTTTGGATCATCCGGTAGCCGTCCTCGACGTTGCGGATTGCCTGCTCGACCTCGAGCGACATCAGACGCGTGTTTTTCTGCAGGTCGAGTTGCGCGTTCCGCAGTTCGAAACGCGCCTTGCGCACCTTCTTGCGGCTCTCGCCCCAGTGGAAGATCGGTATCTTTACGGCTACCATCGCCAGTCCCAGTCCGTCGCGGAACTCCTGCGTATGGGGGACAAACGTTCCGTTACCCGCATCGACCATGCTGTTGAGTTTGATGTTGCCGTAATAGGTATATCCCAGCGAGAGACCGGCCGTGGGCAGCATTGCCGAACGGGCGTCGCGGATCTGCTGCTCGCCGAGGGCCACCTGCTGCTTGAGCATCCGCAGTTCGGGCCGTGCCTCCAGATCGGCCTGCAGCACGCCCGGCGCCGCCGGTTGGAAGAGGGTGTCCGCCGGCACGGGCCGCACGTCGTTGTCTGCGCCGATCACCCGACACAACGACATGCGGCACAGGTCGGCGCCGTTGCGGGCCTTCTGAAGCTGGTAGCGGATCTCGCTGCGCTTGGCCTCGATGCGCAGCCGGTCGTTTTCGAGAGCCATGCCCGCCTCGACGGCCGCCGCCGTCTGGGTGTAAAGCGTGTCCATCTGTGCCGCGTAGCTTTCGAGCATGCGCACCTTGCCTTCGACGGCCACCAGTGTCCAATAGGCGTTGTCCGCCTCGACCAATACATCCATGCGGGTCATGCGCCGCTGTTCGCCGGCCACCTCCTCGCCGATGCGGGCCATGCGGCGTGCGGCCGAGATTTTGCCGCCGGCATAGATCGGCTGCGTGAGGGTGAGCCCCGCCATGTAGGTGCCGCGCATGCGCAGCTCCATGCCCATCATGTCGATGTCGGGCAGCACATAGGCGCCCGTCGCCGAGCCTTCGATGTTGGGAAGAGCGGCCGTCGAGGCGATCTGCCGGTCGAGACGCGCCTGTTCGAGGCGGTTGTCGGCCTGCTGCAGCTCCTCGCTGTGTGCCAGGGCCCGTTCGCGGCATTCGGCCAGCGTGAGCGACAGCGGCTCCTGGGCCCGGACGGTGGAGAACGACAGCAGCGCAGCACCGATTGCCGTACATATATGCTTGATATTCATGATTTATGCGTTTTGGGGTTTGCGAATCCGGAACATCGCCGCATAGAAGAGCGGCAGCAGAATGAGCGTAATGATCGTGCCGACCGTGAGGCCGCCCATGATCGTCAGGGCCATCGATCCGTACATCGGGTCGCCGACGAGCGGGATCATGCCGACGATCGTCGTCAGCGAGGCCATCAGCACGGGCCGTACGCGTGAGACGGTAGCCTCGACAACGGCCGTGTAGGGCGGCTGGTGCTCTTCGGTCTGCAGGCGGTTGATCTCGTCGACGAGGACGATGGCATTCTTGACCATCATGCCGATCAGACCCATCATGCCGATGATGGCCATGAAGGTCAGCGGCTGTCCGGTGAGGAGCAGCGAGGGGGTGATGCCGCAGAAGACGAACGGGAAACACAGCAGAATGAGCAGCACCTTGCGCCAGCTGTTGAACAGCAGCAGCAGGATGGCCAGGATCAGGAAGATCGTCAGCGGCAGGTATTTCATCAGGTTGCCGATCGCCTCGCCCTGCAGCTCGCCCTCGCCGACCCAGCGCATCGTGTAGCCTTCGGGCAGCGGGATGGCTTCGATCTCGGGACGGATTGCCGCCACGACCTTTGCCGGCGTCGCCTCGTCGCACTCGGGATCCGGGTCGCACTCGGCCTCGATCACCCTTCGGCCGTTCATCCGCAGCACGACATCCTCGTCCCAGTCGAGACGAATGTCGCGCACGGCATTTCCAAGCGGCATGGCGCGGAACATGCGGTCCTGCAATTCACTCATCCCCCGGCCGCCGGTCAGTGCCCCCTGCAGCTCCTCGTCGGTCAGTCGGAAGTTCATCATGCTCCAGACGGGGATCTCGTCGAGGTTGCGGATGCGGCTGCCGTCGTCATTGCGGACCTGGAGATTCAAGGTTACCATGCGGTCCTGGTTGTTCAGTACGCCGACCGGCATGCCGTCGGTGGCGGCCAGCAGGGCGTTGGCCACATCCCCGCGGCCGATCCCCGCCCGCAGGGCGTCCTGCTGGTTGAATTCGGCGACGAGCGCCTTGCCCTTCGGCTTCCAGTTGTTCTCGACGGAATAGGCATCGACATAGGGACAGCGGCGCATGACGGCCTCGGCCTGCGCGCTCAATTCGCGCAGCACGGCCGGATCGGGCCCGGCGAACTCCACCTCAACGGTGTGCGACGTCGAGATCGAGAAGTTGTATTTGCGGATGCGGATGTAGGCCTCGGGAAATGCCTTGCGCAGCCCCCGGTGGATCGAGGGGATCGTCTTGAGAACGGTCCTGTAGTCGGGACAGTCGACGATCAGCTCACCGTAGCAGTCGCCGCCCGAGGTCATCGGACGCACCAGACAGTAGTGTGCCGGGGCGCTTCCCTGGCTGACGGCCACCCGCTCGATGCCCGGATGGAGCCGCACGCTGTCGCTCATCTCAAGCAGCCGGTCGCGCACCCGGTCGGCATCCGTGGCCGAAGGGAAGAAGCACTCGACGACGAACTGCTTGTAGTCGAAGTCGGGGAAGAAGAGGTTTTTGACGCGCGTCATGCCGAAGATCGAAAGTCCCAGCACGGCGAAGGCCACAACGATCGTCGCCCGCTTGTAACCGATAAGGAAGGCGATCGCCCGACGTACGAAACGATGGACCGGCGAGTTCATCACGGCCGGTTTCTGCGCTGCGGTCTCACTCTTTTCACGGACCGGGAGCCACGACTTGGCGCAGATTGGCACCTGGACGAGTGCCAGCACCCAGCTGGCCAGCAGGCTCACACACAGCACCAGAAAGAGGTCGCCGGCATATTCGCCCGCCGAATCGGGCGAAAGGTAGATGCCCAGGAAGGTCGAGGCGGCGATGACGGTCGCCCCGAGCAGCGGCAGGGCCGTATTGCGGCCGATGCGGTAGAGATAGACCTTCGGACTCAAGCCCCGCTTCTTGTCGATCAGGATGCCGTCCATGATGACCACGGCGTTGTCGACCAGCATGCCCATGGCCACGATGAAGGCGCCGAGCGAGATGCGCTGCAGCGTCGTGCCGCACGTCAGCAGGATCGGGAACGAGACGGCCACCGTCAGCACTAGTCCGAAGCCGATGATCAGACCGCTGCGCAGCCCCATGGTGAAGATCAGCACCAGAATGACGATCACGACCGATTCGAGCAGGTTCCACATGAACGCCGAGATGGCCTCCGAAACCTTGTCCGGCTGGAAGAAGATCTTCTCGGTGTGGAATCCGGCCGGAAGCTGTTGCATCGCCTCCGCGAGCCGCGCATCGACCGCCCGTCCCACGTCGGGCACGATGGCCGACGACTCCATGGCGATGCAGAGGGCCAGCGCAGGCTTCCCGTCCACAAAAAATCCGTTGCGCTGCGGTGTGGCATAGCCCCGTTCGACGCGGGCCACGTCGCCGATGCGCATCTGACGGCCGTCCATCGTGCGGATCTCCAGGTTGCGGATCTCCTCCACGTCGTCAGCCGCCGAATCGACATAGAGGGCAATGCGTTCGCCGTCGCTCGGATACATGCCGGCATTGACCGTCTTGCCGGCCTGCTGCAGGGCCGAGGTGATCTGCGTGGGGATCACGCCGTTGCGGGCGATCTGCTCCTTCGAGACGATGATGTTGATTACCTCGTCGCGGTTGCCGGCGATGTTGATCCGCTTGACGCCCTTCACGTCAAGCAGCTCGCGCCGCAGGTATTTGGCATAGCGGTACATCTCCGGATAGTCGTATCCGTCGGCCGTCAGGGCGTAGAAGATGCCGTAGACATCCATCATGTCGTCGATCACGACCGGGTCGTAGCACCCCTCGGGCAGCCGCGCCGCGGCGTCATTGACCTTGCGTCGCAGCAGATCGAAATGCTGCTCCAGATCGCGGTTCAGCACCGTCATCTGGAACTCGACGGTCAGCATGGCCGAGCCGTTGCGGCACTCGCTCTTCACCTTCTTGACGTTGGGCAGCGCCCGCAGCTCGTCCTCCATCAATTGGGCCGCCTTCAGCTCCACCTCGTGGGCGCTCGCTCCGGGGTAGGGGATCACAACCATTGCCTGCTTGACCGCCACGGCCGGGTCCTCCAGCTTGGGCATCCGGATAAACGACAGGATGCCGGCAACGAGGATTGCCCCCATGAGCGACCAGAACAGCACCGGCCGCCGCATGAAAAATTCGGTCAACTTCATCTTCATCACAGCACTCCTCCAACGTTCGTTTGACTCGGAGCCTCCACAACGCGCACCTTCTCACCCTCTTTGAGAGCCGACACGCCGGCCCGTACAATCAGTTCGCCGCCGTCGAGCCCTTCGCGGACAACAGCGCGTCCTTCGGTATCGGTATTGTCAAGCACGACAGCCCGGCGCTGCAGGGTCGAGTCGGCCCCGAGGACCCACACGCTGGGGGTCTCTCCGGCCAGGAATACGGCTCCCAACGGCACGCTGAAGCCCCGCCGGCGGGTTGTGTCGCTCTCGGTGATCCGCACCTCGACGTTCATTCCTGCCGTCAGCTGCCGGTCGGGCTGTGCCGCAAAGTCAAGAGTCAGGTGGTAGAGCTGGTTGCCGTCGGCCTTGGGCGGAAGTCCCGACAGCCGCAGCGGAATCTCACCCTCGATGCCGGCCGCCCGGCAGGTGAAGTGCGTGAAGCGGTCGCGCCGGAGGTATTCACCGGCTGGAATGTCGACTTCGACCTCCATGCGCGAAACATCGAGCAACGTCGTAAAAGCCGTTCCGGCATCGACCATCTCCGCCGGCGAGAAGTTCACCTGTTGGACGTAGCCGTCTGTCGGGGCGTAGAGTTTCGTGTAGTCGAGTTTGTTACGGTTGGCCTGCAGCTGTATGCCCAGCTGCCGCAGTCCGGCGCTGGCCTTCTCGAAGTCGTTGGCCGAGACGCTCCGCTGCTCGAAAAGCTGACGGGTACGCTCCACCTCGTCGCGAAGCTGGTCATACTGAATCTGCAGCGCCTCGACCGCCAGCCGGTAGTCGGCATCGTCCAGTTCGGCCAGCAGCTGACCGCGCCGCACGTAGTCTCCCGCGGCCACGTGGATCCGTGCAATCTGTCCGGCCGTCTTGAATCCCAGATTCACTTCGTGGGCGGCCCGTACGACGCCCGAATAGGTGCGGGTTGTCTCGCCGCCCAGCGCCACGGGCCGGGTCAGACAGACGCTCCGCACGAACGGCGTCTGGGATTGTCCGCCCGAACAGCCGCTCAAGACGATCGCCGCCAGTGCGATCCACCATTTGTCTGTTTTCTTCGCCATATTGTTGTTTTTTGAGGTTTCACGCCGGCAAAGTTCCCGAATTTTCGGCGAAGCCTTTTGTTGCAAGTTGCGTGTTGATTATTCAAAAGGATGGTAAAACGAGCTTTTCGAAGATAAAATACCCCGATTTGTTGTTTGAATCCGTATATTTGCCAACGTAAAAATAAATGATCATGGCTGAATTCCGGAACTTCAATGCGCTCGATCTGACGACGATTCCCTTCAATGAACACGACTGCATCTTCGAAAACCGGTTCATTCTGGCGGGAGACCTTGACGACTCGGCTCCGATGCGTGATCTGACCCGAGACCCGACGATGCGCCCTTTCCTTACCTCCCCGTACCCCTTCAAGATCCGGTTTGCCATGATGCACCTCTGCCTGGGCGGAAGAATGCGCATCAGATCCAATCTCAACGAATACGAACTGCACCGCAATTCGCTGACGATCATTACACCCGGGACGATAGGCCAGTGCCTTGAGATTTCGCCCGACTGCCGGATTGCCCTCATCGCCCTCTCGAACGATCCTGTCATAACGGAGGATAACTCCGAAGCGGCGCTCGTTGTCCGCAAGTTCCTCGCAAAACAATCTCCGATCGAACTCACCGACGGGCAGACCGCCGAGATCCTCGCCATCTGCCGTGCCTTGCGCGACAAACTTCGGCAGCCCGATTTCCGTTTCAAGCACGAGATCCTGAAGGGCTATCTGCAGGTGCTCTATGGGATCGTCTGCCAACAGATGGCGCCGCTCGTGGAGGAGCAGGACGCCCGACAGGGATCCCGCAAGAAGCAGATCTTCGATCGTTTTCTCGAGGAGCTGCGGCAGCACTTTGCCGCAGAGCGCAGCGTGGGGTTTTACGCCGACAGGTTGTGCCTGACGCCGAAATACCTTTCGCAGGTGATCCACGCCGTCAGCGGACGCTATGCCGGAGACTGGATCCGTGACTATGTGATTCTGGAGGCCAAGGCGCTGCTGAAGAGCCGGCAATATACCGTACAGCAGGTCGCCGACATGCTGAACTTCGCCAACCAGTCCTTTTTCGGCGTCTATTTCAAGAAGGCCGTCGGCTGTTCGCCGACCGCCTATATGGAGTCGTAGGAGTTTTCGTTGTCGGAAACCGCATTGTCCGTTCGGGGAATGTACACCGAATAGGCCACGGACAACCCGCTTTTCGATGCCTTTTTCTGCAATTTGGCCAAAATAAAAATCCCTGTAAATTCGCGATTTACAGGGATTTGCAATCTTTTGCGTTGTTTCTTGGTGGAGAATGGATGACTCCACTTAATCCGATGAGAGCGTAGTGTTTGAAAACGAACATGTCGGTTGGCTCGTAGCGAATCCGGATCCAAACGGGCGCCAGAGAATGGACAACATGGGGGGGGAATAGAACGGGGCGGAGATATTGTTTTTTGGCCTGTTTCAGCAGTCGAAATGCTCTTATACCCGAATTTCTTGGTGCCGTGAAAGATGAAGCCACACATTTGCGCCAGCGCGTGCGGGAGCATCTGAAATGCCGGGAAAAGCTGCCTCTGACCTATGTCGCAGCGTTCAAGGCGTGGGCTGGAAACTGGATTGAGTTCCGGATCGGCGGATAAAATTTGCAATATTACCAAATATTGGCAACTTTGCAGAAAAGAACCCTATTATGAAGACAACATCGGTAGCATTGGGCGGATATTTCGAAGAGTTTATCCGGGCCAAGATTACGGAAGGAAGGTATAACAATGCCAGTGAAGTCATTCGGGCAGGGCTCCGTTTATTGGAAGAGAACGAAAGCCGCCTGGTAGAACTTAAAGCCGCCATCCGTGCCGGAGAAAAAAGCGGGGAGGCTGTGGACTTTGATCCGGAGCAACACTTGAAAACTCTGAAATCCAAACGTCGCAATGGGTAAAGTGTGTTTTTCCAATGTGGCAGTCGAGGATTTGACTTCATATGGAAGTATCAGATGTCTGAGTACAGTTGCAGGTCATATTCAATAGTTAACTATTCATTCTTGTTTCTTTCGGTTCATCAGGGGCAGTATGAATGATATTACTGACGCTGTAATCCAAAATATGGCCACAGGTGCGAAGTCATAATGCTTCATTCCATCTGCCGTTACGGTAATGTTCGCATCTATGAGCCATCCTGACGCGACATCCTGAATTCCCGCAGCACAGTAGGACGCTATACCCACCACTCCCAGCGCGGCCCCCGTCGCCTTTCTCGGCACGATGTCCACGGCCATGAGTCCTCCGAGGAAACAGATCAGCACTCCGATCGCTATTCCAAACAGAACCATCGAGAGGATGTTCACCCACATGGCATTTCCTCCGTATAGGAACAGGGCCAGGGCTAGGGAGTTCAGTATGCCGAACAACAGGGCAGGTATCTTTCGGTCTCCTTTGAAGAGTTTGTCCGAGAACCATCCCGAGAGCACGGTTCCGAGTATTCCCAGCAGGGCATTTATTGAGACTACGGATATGGCTTCCACATCCGAGTATCCCTTAGCCTCTTGCAGGAACAGCACTCCCCAGCCGTTTATGGCATAGCGGGATATGTACATGAACGCGCTGGCCGCTGCCAGCACCCATACCGCCGGGGTGCGGAGTACTTGCTTTTGAATCTCCCGAACGGACTTGTTGGCCCCAAGTGCGGGTTTCTCGTGGGCCAGGGCTTCTACAGGCGGCAGTCCTTTGGATTCCGGGGTGTCATGGAGCCAGCAGAGGACGATCACCACTCCAATTGCTCCCGCCACGGCCGATCCGAAGAATCCTGCCTGCCATCCTGCGAATGTCACGATGGAGCCTACGAAGAGGAATGAGAAGAATTCTCCGAGGTTGTGGCTCGCCGAGAAGAATCCGTAGTAGGTTCCCCGCTCCCGGAGGGGATACCATCGCGAGAGGGATATGATGGCCGGGGGTGCTCCCATGGATTGTGCCCAGCCGTTAATCCCCCACATCACGGCGAACGTGACGAATATCACTGCCGTGGGAACTACGGAATGCGCCAGCCCCAGCAGTCCCATCAGAGCGGTCACCGCCGCCGAGAGGATGAGTCCCGTCGCCATGAACCGTTTGATGTTGCAGTAGTCGGCAATGAATCCGTTTACGAATTTCCCGACGGCATAGGCGAACAAGAGTACCGATCCGATGACACCCAGTTGGGATGCATCGAGCGCTCCGCTGTCGAGAATGGGTTTTTTCATGACATTGAGACTCGTGCGGCAGACATAGTAGAAACTGTATCCGAGCGTCGCCGCCGCGAATGCCTGCAAACGGAGGCGGCGGTAGTATTTCGAACGTGCGGCGGCGTCCATCTCGCGAGCCGAGGTCGGGGGACTGATGCGGTAGAATTCCGTGAAGCGGTTCATGGCGTCAGTCATGGAGCCCCCGCGAACGGAGGTAGGATATCAGCAGTTCGGGACGGTCGGTCTGGATCATGGTAGCTCCCATATCGACGAGTTTTCCGTAGACAGCGGCGGGATCGCCTTCAAAGGCGGCATCGTCGCAGAGACCTCCGCAGAGCGACGGCCACAGGGAGTTGATCCAGAGTTTCGAACCTTCGGCAACGACTTTCCGCATGCAGGCTTCGACTTCGGGGGTGTACTCCGACCAGCAGACTTCGTAGGCAAGCGGCACGGTGTTCGTATCGAGGTATTCGGCGAAGAGCGCCTGCCCTTTGGGTTTGAGGATATCAATGATAGGCATGTACATCATGTTGTGTTCGTAGCGGGAGAACTTCGTGGCGACATCCGCGACGGGGCTTTTGCCTTTGATCAGAAGTTGTCCGGTGACTCCGAGTTCTTCCGAAAGATTCTGCACCAGATCGTAGTATTGGAAGCCTTTGTCGATATTGACCACGATGCGGTCTTTGCAGAGTTCCAGCGCTTCCCGAAGCGTCGGCATGCGGTGCGACGTAGCTACGCCGTGGCCCGATTTGAGGAAGCACCGCCGGACGGAATCATAAGGGATTTCGGCGATGAGACCTTTGCCCGTCGTCGTGCGGTTCAGCGTCCGGTCATGGCAGACCACCAGCACGCTGTCGGAGGTCAGCGCAAGGTCGATCTCCACGATGTCGGCACCCAGGCCGATCACCGACTCGATGGCCGCCAAAGAGTTTTCGGGATAGTTACGCCAGTCGCCGCGGTGGCAGGCGACGAGGACTTTCCGCGAGGAGGGGTTGTGGATTTCAGCCACGATGCCTTCGGCCCGGCTAGCGGGAGCGGAAGCCGTGGGAGAGCAACACCAGAAAAAGACAAAACTCAGAAAAAAAAGAAAAAGGAATCTCATATCCAGTTTCTGTTAATGGTTAGTCTGATTGAACAGTTAGGCGTCTTAGGCCAGCAGGAATATGGAATAGTCGAGCGGCCAATGTCATTCTCTGGTCAGTAAAGTTACGGGCCCAATCAATCCGGAAGGTAGCAATGGGGTTTCTGCATTCCAGTCAACATAAGGCACCCAAGTATATTTTCGGGCTCCGAATTGCAAATCACCGATAAGCCGATTGAGCCAGCAGTTCGTAACAGTAACCTCTATCGTATTGTATCCTTCTTTCAGTGCCTCCGAAATATCGACCCGATAAGGTGGTCGCCATAAGGTCCGAAACGACTGTCCGTTTAACGTCACATCAGCAAGGGCATGAACGGTTCCCAAATCGAGCCAAACATTTTTTTCGGTACCTGCCCGATATTCGAAACTCATCTTGTACGTTGCCGTACCACTGAAATACCGAATATAGGGATCATCACTCTGAGTCCAATCATCAAGTTCTCTGAACGTCATTTCCCGGGCTGTATCGTAAACCGGACGGAAGGCCACATTCCAATTACCGTTGAGTTCCTGCAAATTCCGGAAAGTAGGAAAATTCGTATCGGACCTGGAATTGGGCACAACAGCTCTCCTCCGGAACACAATGAACCAAGAATCCGCGGGCCCGAACTCCAACGGCACATAAGTCCGTCCGGCACGCTGCTCGAATAGCGGCAAATCTCGAATTTCTCCCGTTTCGGCGTTCCACAATTCGGGTTGACGGTTTGCGACGTTGAATCCGAAAGTGCCTGAAACTGCATCTTCCGACTGGTTCGAAAGAAAATATAACTCGAATCCGTCTCCTACACGGTGGGTAAACAGAATCTCTTGTGGAATAGCGGGAATAATAAGGTCCGGGCCGACTCCCAAACGGTTTAATGCTTCCTGAATACCTATTCCGCAAAAAATATGGCCTTTACCGTAACGCCTCTCTGTTACTGAGATTCCGTCCATTCCATTCCACATTGCAGCAGAAATCTGTGAGACTCGATCATCGCAGCCGGGATAATCCCGGTTACTAGGTGAGGTTTCGGGAGCATAACCCAGCAGGGATGCGCCCTGCCTTGCCAATCGGGAAAGTATTTCCAGCATTTCGGGCCGCATGGTCTTTTGGGGAGGCAGGACGAGAATTGCATAATCGGCCCCCGAAGCAAGTACGATCCGGCCGTTCACAACCCGAGCATCTTTCAAAACCTCAGCATTGACGAAGTCATACTGATACCCGGCAGGCAGCGCCGGAATCATCGGTCCCGTCATCTTCGGAGCATCTTCCCCGATAAAATAAGCAACGTCCGCCAGATTTCGTCCGCTCTGCAGCAACGCACAGGAACGGCGGACATATTCGAAATAACTTTTCGTCGAATGGAACCACGTACTATGGCGGTTGAAATCCGTACCGAACCAAGCATTCATGCCCGGTTTCCGCTCGTCGGGTTGATGAATGTAGAGATGCAGCACATAATGATTGATGCCCTCAGTCCAGGCCCAGTCTCCCAACAGTTTCAGATCGCGCGGCATCTGCCGGAACGTGAAACTCGCTGTAAAAGCCTCCGCCGAAACGAGGTTCTTATCATAAATATGTGCGGCAGAAGAAGCCGCCCGACACTCCACCGTATAAGAGCGCTGATTACGGTCCGTCAGCCAGAATTCGCCGCCGACCTGATGACTGGCCCCACCGTAATTAAGGAACTCTCCGGGAAACCCCCAATGTCCGTAATTCTCCAACCAGAGCGTCAATCCGTTCTCTTCGCATTTTTCCCGAAGGCCACGAACATAGCCCGAAGCGATTTTATCCGCAATAAGACGACGCATATCCCACAGAAAACGATCGGAACGGTCGGTGCTCTCTACGATACGCCCCGTCAGTACCGGCAGCCAAGGATAGGGATCATAGCCGTAAACGGTAGCAAATTCCTCCGCAAAACCCTCGGTCCAGTTCAACGATCCCTGTTCATAACTATCCGCAATCACATGCCGGAGCCCCCTGCGCTGTTCAGGAGGCATCCGCCGCAGTAATTCTCCGGCAAATGCATCAAAATGGGCACGGGCGGCATCACGGTTCATTTTGTCGACTTCGTACCCCCGGCCCTCTTTCAGCGTCGGCTTGTTTTTCGTTCCGGTTGGCACCATCCCCGTGCGCAGTACGATCCACTCTCCGGGCGGTACATCCCAAGTGAGAAGACCCATGGAGTCCGTACATTCCGTCAGATCGACAACGCAAGTTGGATCGATGGTCAACGACTGATCGTCGACTTCGGCCGAAGGTTCCCACGAATAGGTATCGTATGCGATCTGGGTACTGGAACTCATCTTTCCCAACTGTTTTTCCACATAATGGGACAGGCGGGCCGCACCCGAAAGCTCGATTTCCCCGATCACGCCGTCCCGGCCTTCGGGAAAAACGATCCGGAATTCACGAGCCGTCACCGCCGGGAACGACTCGCATATCGGACCGAAAACCATCGGTCCGATATGCGGCCACAGGTTCGCACGATCAATGTCTCGCGAAGCGACCTCACGCCATTCCCCGTCGGCGGTTTTTACCTCGACACATACTTTCGCAGACATGCGCATCGGTCCGTAAAGTGATGCTGACGAGAATGTATAGGGGTCGTCAGGACCGATCTGCTTGGAAGCAGGCCGGATGATCAACGACCGAGCCGTATAAGGTTCGTCCAGTTCGATTTCGAAAGTCAAGGGATAACGTTTGAACCGGACCGCCGTATTCGGGTCTCCGTCGAAAAGCAAATTGGCATCAGAGAGCTCCGCACAGCGCACATACGGGGTATGTCCGCACAACCGATCTGAATCGCTCGCCGGAACCGGAAAGGCTTGAACGGCAACCTGCTGAAAATATTCGGCAGGTGCTTCGAGCCGCTTTCGGAGTTTGCAGGGCCCGCTGACTCGCAATTCGGTCGATGTGAGGTAGCGCATAGCCTGTTCGGGTTTCACCCACGGGCCACCTGACTGACTCCAGCCGGGCAGTTGAACAGCCCGACTTTGATACCCAATCGCTCTGCCTCCCGAACAGCATGCTCCACGCACTCCCACCAAGCGTCGCTTAGCACGGGCACCTGTCCGCGGTTGACCATTTTACGGTCCTGCTCACCCGTGTTTACGAAATTTAGGCGCGTATCGGTGACATTGCCGATGAATGCCTCACCGATGCCGACCTTGGCCATCGCTTCGAGGTCGCGGGTAATGCCTTCTTTGGAGATATTGTCGTCTATCCAATACCAATAAGTCCAGGGTTTCGTGGATTCGGGAGGATTGCGGAATACAGCTTCGAGCTCCTCCGCCCCGCCCATACGGTTACAGGCCGACAAGATTGCCAAGACTGCAACGAATGTCAAAGGTAGGTTTCTGCTCATTGATCAGGTAGGTTTTAATGATGTTTTCGGCGTCCGATGTTGAACTGCTGATTATTGGGAAGGCCCTGATGTCCGCAGCCTTTCTCCATCAGCAATTTCAGTTCCGGCAAATAGGTGGTGTAAACCACACGCGGCAGTGTTTCATGCCGACGGCACACGGCGGCAGCCATTCCGACGACTTCGCCCATCATCGCCGTTGTCCGCATCACACGCACTGTCCCCAAGGCAACATGTGTCACGCTGATATTCCGGCCGGCCATGAAGAGATTGGGGATATTACGTGAATAAAAACACCGATAAGGAATCGGATAGGGTTCTATTTCCTCTTGATTACACACCGCCTTGAACTCATCACCCGGGAAAAACCGGGTATTCTTCGGATCGGGGTAGTGCAGGTCGATCGTCCACGAGGTCGTAACCGAAGCGTCGTCATAAGCAACCTGTTTTAAAATATCATTCTGAGTCAAAACAATATCACCTATCAGACGGCGCGATTCCCGCTTTCCTGCTATATAAGCCACCCATTCCAACGCCAGATTGCGGAATGCTCCGTTGTCCGAAGCGTGATTTTTGAGATAAGACCAGTTGGCATAAACCACCAACAAGCCGTGGTCTCGGATGCGCTCCGCATCCCATACCTGATCCCGCTGCATTCCAGTTTCCCAGGTCCATTCACCCTTGGTTACACGTTCTACGCTCTTTTCATCGAATATCTTGCCGTAGACGAACTCAGGAAAAACCACGGGCGTACCCTGATCCTGGGCATACCATTGTACCGAGGCCCCCATTACCTGCTTGTCAGCCTTCGCCGGAGCACTCGGCTCACCGTATTCCGACCGGGCCTCGCGTCCTGTGTGAAAATCAGCCCCGGCCATATATCCTACGTTGGCGTCTCCCGTACAATCGGCAAACAGCGGAGCTCGAAAGCACATCAGCTCTCCGGTTTCAACATTCCGGGCCAATAGAGCAACAATACGGTCCTGTTCCATCTCTACCCCGATTCCCCGACACGAAAGATAAAGCGAAATATTTTTCTCCCCGGCAACAAAAGCCATCTTCCGGTCATCGGCATAATTTTCCGCCGGCATCGCATTACCTTTTTCCGTATGTCCGAACTCCTTGATCAGGTTTCCGAGATTGGGATAGGGTGGCAGCTCGATCGCTCCGCCCAAATGCACCCTCACTTCCGAACTGTTGTTACCACCGAGTACAGGCCGATCATGCACCAATGCGACCTTCAAACCGAGCCGAGCGGCACTAACCGCTGCACACATGCCTGCGACGCCGCCACCGACCACGACAAGGTCGAACTCCCCTTCATCATGTGAATCTTCATAACCGGGAAGCAGCCTGCGGCGCAGGGTTTCCATCTCCTCTTTATCTTGGGGCAGGTTGTCATTGCGTTCTGTCGAAAAATAGATGGCATCACAACGACCGTCAAACCCCGTCAGGTCATGTAACGACACTTTGATGCAGGGTGATTCTACAACTGCCATTCCGGCATATTGCCATATCCAGTTTTTTCCTGTTGCACCCAGTTCGGTTGGCAGCCGATAACCGTTCACTCCCAGCTGGAACCGCCCCGGACCCTCGCCGTCATGCCACGGCGAGGTCCAGTTATAAGTTCTGACATAAATGTGATATGCGCCTTTGTCCGGAAGAACGATCGACGTAATAGCATCGTCTACGGGCGTACCCATCCCATGGGCCAGCAGATACGATGATCCCATAATATCCATGAACTGCTGATCCACGACCCAGCCGCCCTTGTCGGCAAAGGCTTCGGCTTCAAGGAGATATTCATGAGCGGAGAGTCCGGCCGGAAGCAGAAAAGCCAGTATTAAAATCCAAGTTTTTCTCATCGGATGCTAATTTTTAACACAGCGTAGTGATTGTCCCTTTGCCTTGTAGTCGCACCCGCGAGCTGATCCGGACTTATCGTGTTGAAGCATACGCCGTGCACCCTTCGCAGTATTGGTCGGACTCTCATCCGCTAACCAAAGTACACATATTTTTGTAGTTGCCGAGGCGTCTTTTGACAGAGAGGTGGCATAAATTCCACCGGGAACTAACGCCAATCCATAATCATCGGAACCACCGAATCCGTATAACCCGGATTTTATTTTAGTAGCCAATCCGGCGTCGGCACCACACCATACGGCTTTTTCAGGAACATCTGACAAATCAGTTCCTAAATCCGTTGCCTCCGGAGCGACAAATCGCTCCAGCACAAGCATATCGGCTTCTGTCGGAATGTGATACCCTTCGGGACACGGATTTTTCTCCGTAGCCGCGTACCAGTTATAAAGCAGCCCGAATTTTTCAACATCCTCCGCCGTTGAATAAGGGTTCACATAAGCGGCCGAAGTGTATGCTTTGAAAGCATCACCCGATGCCGAAGGGATTTCCGTACCGTCAGCAAATTTCGTTGTTCGCAGGTTTTCGCACATCCATGTTTGCGAACCAATCGTCACAACGCTGTATTTGTTCCCGTCCTTATCATATACATACTCTTTCGGAAGCTCTACGCCCGTACCGGGGATAGTCACCTCGGCGGAACCGCTTTCCGAGTTCTTATAAGCCACTCCATCACCCAGCGCGACGATCCCGACATCGTATTTTCGATCTTCGCTTTGCGCCGTTTTTACAGAGGCTATGTCGAACGAGCAAATCCCTTGTATAGTTGTGATTTCCGGATCAGAGAGAACGATGCCATCAATCGATATTTCATATCCCGTGGCATGGCCGTCGGCACTCCATGAAACAATCGTTCCGGAGACCGTCAGTTGCGGTGCTGCAAGTTGCTCAAGGACTACCTCAACATAATCCGGATTATCGCGCATGCAACGCAGCGACTGTCCCTTCACTTTGCCGTCGCAACCGCGGGATGAGCCGGGTCTGCCGTTTTGGAACATACGGCGCACTCCCTTCGATGCGTTCGTGGGACTTTCATTCGCCATCCACAACACGCATATTTTTGTAGTCGCCGAAGCGTCTTTCGTCAACGAAGTGGCGTAAATCCCGCCGGGGACCAGTGAAAGCCCGTAATCATCCGTTCCTCCGAAGCCGTAAGACGAACTCATCATTTTCGTTCCCAGCTTATAAGCGTCTCCTCGGAATACGGAGGTTTCGGGCACATCTGCTAGTTCATCGCCCAGGTCCACTGCTTCCGGAGCGATGTATTTCTCCAGCACGAGCATATCGGCCTCTGTCGGAATGCGATACCCTTCGGGACACGGATTTTTCTCCGTTGCGGCATACCAATTATAAAGCAGTCCGAATTTTTCGACATCTTCCGTCGTTGAATATGGATTCACATAAGCGGCCGAAGTGTATGCTTTGAAAGCTTCTCCTGTTGCCGAAGGAATCTCTGTACCATCGGCAAAATGAGTCGTACGCAGATTCTCTTTGAGCCAGAATTGGGGACCTATCTCGACTTCCGTGTAGAGGTTCATGTCGTAGTCAGCCACCTGACCTTCGGGAATGACGATTTCTGCCTCGCCATATACCCGCCCCAGTTTCATATTTACGGCATATTCGGATAGGCAATCACTAGCATCGGCTTCGCCGGATTCCACTTTATCGACTCCAACGGCATCGTAATAAGCCGCCAGTTCACCCTCACCAAGCTGCCCATCTGCATTCTGGTCTACCCACAGCAGGACATACACAGCGGGAACCGTTCGGTCCACAGGTTCTAATGATATACGCAATCCCTTTGAGACATGTTCTTCCGTAAGCTCAGTATCGATCCGCATGGCTGGTGTCAACGATGCAACCGATACACCTTTGACATCGGTATAATAAAGAGCAGAGACAAGCGTCTGACCCGCCTGCGGCTTGACTTTCGGATGCGTAAATGTCACATTGACATCAAGAAAATCGGCCTTTGCCGGCACCGGCGCTTCCGGGTCGTCATATCCACAAGAAACTGTCGCAGTAAGCAGAAACGCCATACAAAATATATCGAGTAGTTTTTTCATGGTTGTCGAAATAATTAGCGGTTCGTCAATAATTCAGCACAAGACGGGCATTGACCGGATGATGATCTGACGGGATCGGTTTCTCGACCCGGATATCCGAACCGGGAAGAAAATTGATTATAGCTGCCCAGCGCCGTACCTCGACGCATTTCGGCGGATAGACAAAAATGTAGTCCAGCCGATCGTTTACGCCGGCGGGAGTAGCTGTACCCTCGTCGATGCAGGATTGCGGGGAATAGGTTTTATATCCGGCGTTCATATGCTCGGCTGCCAGATCGAACGTATCTGCAAAACCGTTTTCAACAAAAGTCATCGGAGCGGACGGCACTCCGTTTATGACGGTTTTGGCATAGTTGTTCAAATCACCCATCGCAATTACGGGCATTCCGCCAAGGCTGTCTGATTTGGCTTTTGCCACCTGGCAAAGGCTCTGAATGCATTGGCGACGCAAAAGCTGGTACTCGTTGCTGCGTTTACCGCCGGATTTCACGTGCACCAGATAAACAAGCAGTTCATGCCCCGAAGATTTTTCACGCAACCGCACGAAATTGGCATAACGACTGGTTAAGTACTCATCGGGAGCATATTCCGGATAGACACTCAACAGGTCGATATTATCGCTTTCGACCAATTCGAAACGGGCTTTGCGCCAGAAAATAATGCGTGGAGAAGCCCTAATGCCCATTTCACGGTAAGCATAATCGGGTGACATCATGGCGATCATGTCGTTCATCTGAACCTCATCCTGCGACTCCTCGCACCCCAGAATATCGGGATTGTGATTTTCCTGCCGAATGATCTTCCCGACCTGCTGTTTGCGGTCTTCCCACGGGCTTTTGTGTACGACCTGCCGCGAAAGCAGATTATAAGTGGTTACCGAAACAGACATCTGTTCCGGTTTGTCGGCAAAGCACGCCGTAAACCAGACCGAGCAAAACAGGACCGGCAACATATATATTTTGAACATTTTCATAATGGATATCGGTTAATGGTAAGACAAATGGAAAATAGCATTGACCGGATGATGGTCTGACGGAACTGGCGTTGCAATCCTGTGAGTCGCTTTGTCGACGAAATCGATGACCGTTTGGTATTTTGACACACCGAATGGCGTAAATGAATAACCAAAAACGTAATCGATCCGGTAATTGCCGTTATCGCGTGGTTCGGCGAAACCGTTCAGATCAACACTCGATGTTTTGTAATTGAGGTTGACGCATTCGCGTGCAATCGTCGGGGAATCAACGAATCCGAAACTCGCACAAGCGGCAGGAGCCGAAATAACCCCGTTGTCCACCGTATTCCAGTAATTGTTAAAGTCTCCTAGAATAAAAACCGGAATACCACCCTCTTCGCGGGCGCGCTGCAAAGCGGCCGGGCACAATGCCGAAATACAGTCGTAACGCAGTTTCTGGTAGGAGGTTGATGTGCCGTTAGTTTTAATATGGATGTTGTAAACAAGGAACTCCTTACCGGAATTTTTTTCGCGCAATTTCACGAAATGAGCGTAACGCGACGTCGGGAAATCGGCCGAAGTGTAGTTCGGGTCACCGAGCAGCATATTCGTATACCCGGCTCCGGTCTTCTCAAACTTGTCTCGCTTCCAAAAAATCAGCGCCGGGTCAGCCGTGGAAACGGCGACCACGTGAACATCATATTCATCGGCGAGCAACCGCTGCATATCGGAAAGTACCGGATCGGTACCGCACTCCTGCAAGCAGAGTACATCGGGATCGTGGTCCGCCTTGCGGATGATGTCATGTACAGCCTGCACACGACCAGCCCACGGAGCTTTAGTTTCCGTAGCCAGCACGTTGTAACTAGTCAGTGACACGCTGAAAGCGGCAGTGCGGGCTTTTACCGGATCAATCCAAACTCCGGAACCATTTTCTCCCACGCTCCGCACGCGCACCGAATATTCCGTATCGGCCACAAGATCCGTCAACGCAATTCTAGGTTCATCTGTCCGCAAGGTTTCAACTCCGAAAGCGGAAGTATATTCCACTTCATAGCCGGTGGCTCCGGGTACAGTTTTCCAATCGAGCTCCAATCCGTCGGTATAAGCCGCTACAGTCGTCAATTCCATTGCATTAGCGGCAGATTCCCCGTCATCGGAACAAGCGCCTATTGCCAGCGACACGACGACGGCCGTCATATATATCCATGCTTTTTTCATATTCGTTCGTTTTTGCGGTTATTCCGCCAACAGCGGATTTTTGTCGATTTCCGATTGCGGGATAGGCCACAGATAGTCGTTCTTGGGATCGAAAGTCAAGCTGCCAAGACTATTGAAAATCGACTCGTCGGGATATACGGGTTTTCCGTACTCGTTGAAGGTCGGGACAACGGGATCATACCAATGCTCCTTAGTGCGCTTCCCGAGGAGTTTGCCGGGCAAAACATGTTCAGCTATTTTCCAGCGGCGGATGTCAAAGAGCCGCAATCCCTCCATTGCAAATTCGACGGTACGCTCATAGCGTACAATGTCACGAAGCTCCTCTTGCGACATATCGAGCCGCGCTGCAGGCATTTTCACGTCGGGACGCTGCCGCACGTCGTTGATCGCATCAATCACCGTTTGGTCAATCTGTCCGAGCTCGATCTTCGCCTCGGCATAGGTAAGCAATATTTCGGCGTAACGCAGCAGAATGAAATGCAACTCGCTCTTGGAGATATAGTCCGGCAGGTCGGTTTCATCGAAATACTTACGGCTGACATATCCTGTAAAGGAACCGTAGGCATTGGTAACTTCCGTATTCCCGATGCGCGTCAGTTTGCCGTTAATAATGGCGCTAGTCTTGGTCGAATCGGGATGAATCTCAAATTTGAAATTATTATGCCAGCTGCCGGGACGGATAATTGAATAATCGAGTCGCGGATCTCGGTTCTGATAAGGCGACTTGGGATTGTAGAGTGATGACTGATCGATCCGTTTGCCATCGGTGCAGCGATAAGTGTCAATGAGCGTCTGTGTCGGTACGATTACCGAATAGCCGTTCGATAAACGAGTGCCGATATATTTGGGGTTGGCATTGATCTTCACCCCGGTCAGATACCGTGCAGCAAGCATCACTTCCGGAGAACCTTCGCCAGTATGAGCGAACAAATCGGCATAAGTAGGATTGATGTCATATCCACCGTCTTTAATGACCTGTCCGGCACATGCAGCAGCCAGTTCATAATCCCCTGCATAGAGAGCTATACGTGCTTTCAGGCCCATAGCTGCACCGCTTGTGATATGCCCCGCCTCGGCTGCGCTCCACGAGGGCGGAAGATTGCGATAGGCAAAATCCAGATCGTCGTAGATATGTCCGATGATCTCCGAAGCCTTCGTTTTGGGCAGTTTGCAATTTTGCCAGTCGAGCATGTGATCGACATAAGGCACATCGCCGTAGAGAAAGACCAAGTACATATAATTGAAAGCCCTCAGAAAACGCGCCTGCGCCTCAATCCGGTTGTAGAACTGTTCGGAAACCTTGTTCTTAGCGGCGGACATCTTGTCGAGAATGTTATTCGAAAGGGCGATCTTCTCGTAGAAATGCGCCCACACCGTAGCGAAGACCCCGGTCTGGGCATTCGCCTGCCCGGCTTGAATGACATTCATGTTGGCATAGGTCCCACGGATATAGACCATTTCCGTAGCGCCGTCGAGAAAGAGTTGATACTGTACATCCTGATTTGAAAGCCAATAGAAGGACGAATAGGCGGCATTGATCGCCAGGGTGAGTTCCGCTTCGCTCGAGAAGAAATTTTCGTTCGACGGTCCCGTTTGGGGATATTCATCGAGGATGTCGCATGAACTCCAGCACAGAGCCGATGCGAGAACAGCCAGAAGTTTGTATTTTATAGTCATTTCATTTTCAGATTAGAAGGTAAGCTGAACGCCGCCCAGCCATGTTTTGGTCAGCGGATAGATGTCGGCTGCGCCGGATCCCATCTCAGGGTCCCAGCCCTTGGGTAGGCTACTGGTGGTAAAGATGTTGTCGCCGGTAACATAGACCCGCAACTTCTTGACGCCGATTCTGGAAAGTGCTCCGACGGGCAGCGTGTAACCGATCTGCGCGGTTTTCAGACGGATAAAAGCCGCATTGTAAACCCAAAAACTCGAATACTGGAAATTGTTGTGCGACGAAGCCGCCACCAACCGCGGATAAGAAGCGTCCGGATTCTCCGGCGACCAGTTGTCGAGCATCCAACGCTGCATTTTTCCCGAGTTGTAAAGCGCCCAGACTGCATCGCCCGTTAAAATGATGTCGCGTTTGCCGATACCCTGGAAAAGCAGCGAAAAATCGAAATTCTTCCAACTGCCCGAGACATTCAAACCGAAAGTATAGCGCGGGATCTGGTTGCCAATGACTTGCCGGTCGTAAGCGTTGACCTCGCCTTCGGTACCGTCGGCATCGGTCAGATTGCGGTATCTGATGTCTCCGAGCGAATAGTCTCCGAAATAGCTCTGTGAGGGGTGGTTCAACAAGTCGACCCGGTCGCGGAAAAGCCCGTCGGCCACATATCCATAGAGCGAATTGATCGGGTATCCTTCGGCAATCAGTGTGTAACCGCTGATAATCGGGTCTACGCCCTTTAGGTCCATCACCTTGTTGTGCACGTCCGAAAGATTGAACGTGACCGAATAGCTGAAATCTCCGACCTTGTTCTGGTGCGAGATCACGAAATCCCATCCCGTATTACGCACTTTCCCTGCATTCTGATAAGGTTCCGTAAGACCCGTTATCGAAGTCACAGGAAGTCTGAGCAGAATGCCCGTCGTGTTTTTCACGTAATAATCGAACGAAGCCGTAAGTTTGTTTCTGAACAGTCCGATATCCAGCCCGATATCGGTCGTTTCAGAAGATTCCCACGAAATGTCCGTATTGGCAAACGCCTTTTGGTAACCGCCATCGGCCGGAGCTCCGCCAAACGTATAGGTCGGATCGAACGTGATGGTCGCATAGGCGGGATAGGTTCCGATCTCCTGATTGCCCAGACGTCCCCATGAAGCCCGCAATTTAAGATTCGAAATCCAATTGACTCCCTGCAGGAAGCTCTCTTCGGAAATACGCCATCCCGCCGAAAACGAGGGAAACACGCCGTAGCGGTGTCCACGGGCGAAACGCGACGAACCGTCGACACGCACGTTAGCTTCGAAAAGATAACGTGACTTATACGAATAATTGATCCGCCCGAAATACGAAAGCAGCGCCCATGCACTCGCACTACCGCCGTTCTGCATGTTTTCGGTCGAACCGGCGTTGATCACTTCGTATTGGGGAAGTACATATCCCTCTCGACTGAGTGAAATATCGTTCGTATGATATTTGATCTGCTCGTATCCAGCCAGTACACCCAAATCGTGTCCACCCTTGAATGAACGGTCATAGTGAATCAGTGCCTGAATCGTAGTCTGCGTAGTTTTGGCATCGGATTGGCTGAGACTGCTTTTGGCAGGAGAAATCGCAGCCGGAGTCTCTTGATCGGGTTCGTAAACAGCCACACTCTTTTTGGCAATCTTTTTATAGGTATTACCGAGATTCGGCGTATAGTTGAAATCAATACTTAGGCCTTCGGCCGGTGTAAGGGTCAGTGAAAATGTCGCCCGCAAATTGTCATAGGTATTCACTGTATTACCGCCTTCACGTCCCAGCGCCAGCGGATTGCGCTGGTTGTAACCCGTTCCATAGCGGCCGTCGGACAAAAGACAGGTATAGATGCCGGGAATGCGGTTGATATATCCCTTCATGAACTCCTGATAGGTGGGAAACTCCGTGGTCGACCGGCGGCCGTCGACAATCATGCTCGCTTTCAGGAATTTGGTGATGTCCATCGCAATATTGGCCCGGGCCGAAAAACGGTCGGCAAAAAAATTCTCCATGATACCCTCCTGGCTCTGATAGGCAAACGACGCAAAAGCCCGGACGGCCTTGCCGCCGCCGCTGACGCTCACATGGTGATTCTGCGTGAAACCCGATCCGGTCAAGAGTATCTTCTGCCAGTCGTTGTCGGGATAGTGATCCGGATCGACTTTCCGGTAACGAAGCCAGTCGGCCAGATACGATTCAGAATAAAGCGGCGACATCCCGGCATTTATCGACGCCTTGTTCATGTTGGTCATGTACTCGTAATTGCTCACGAAATCGGGCAGCACCGTGGCACTCTGAAATCCGATATAGCCGTTATACGAGGCGGAAAGACTTTCCCGCGTCCCCTGCCGGGTCTGAACGAGGATCACACCGTTTGCAGCACGCGAGCCGTAAATCGCGGCGGAGGCGGCATCCTTCAATACCGAGATCGATTCGATATCATTGGGGTTCACGCCGTCGAGCGCTCCCGCTACACCGTCGATAAGCACCAGCGGCTCCGAATTATTGAGTGTACCGATACCACGAATACGAATCGTGGCTCCATCGGAACCTGGCTGGCCGGTACTCTGTGTCACTGTAACTCCCGATGCAAGTCCTTGCAAAGCCGTAGTGGCCCGCATTACAGGACGCCGTCCGATCTCTTCATTGTCAATAGCCGTGACAGCTCCTGTCAGGTTCGCTTTTTTCTGGACGCCATATCCCACAACGACCACATCATCGAGCGTACTGACACTCTCTTGCATCGTAACGTCAATTTTCGATTTGCCGCTGACTGTAACACGGACCGGTTCATAGCCCAGACAGGAAAATTCAAGCGTGTTCCCCTGAGCGGCACGAATGGTGAAACGACCGTCGGAATCGGTAGTAGTTCCGACGGTCGTGCCTGCGAGAATGACCGTTGCACCTACGATCGGCTTGCCTCCGGCATCGACGACCCGTCCCGATCTGTTTTCAGCTTTCGGCGTCCGGGGCGGAATGCTTTTCTGAACTTTATTCGTCAGAACGATGTGACTGCCCTGAAGAACGAACTCGGCACCGGTACCTTCGAAAATCTTTTTCAAGACCGTGGCGACCGGTTCGTTCTCGACCGACACATCAACCCTGCGGTCAAATTTTACATTATTGTTATTGATGAATAGATAATTAGTCTGCGACTCGATCTCCTGAAGGATTTCTTCGATAGCCGCCTGTTGTTTCTTAATGGTTACCCGAGCCGACTGGGCATAAACCGGAGCGTTTCCGGCCAGCATCAGAACAAGAACTGCCAGTATCAGGCAGATCCGCCGGAACGGGATGAAACAACAAATTACAACAGAAAATTTTAAATGTTGTAAAATTTTCATACATTTGTTAAATCTAAGGTTATTCGATTGGTTTCAGTTGGATATCCGCCCGCGAAGCGCTGCAATCGCTTCGCGGGTTTCTTATTACAAGAAAGGGGCTCTCATCATAGGCAATTGGATTGGTTGAGTTTCTAATCGGTAGTTTTAGTTTTGAACGGGTATCATTCGATCGTCAAGCGACGATTTTCCTCGTCATGTTGTACGGTAAAGGAGACATCCCGCTGCAATACCTTCAGCGCATAATCCAAACCGTCGACCTGGCGAAATTTTCCGGTATAGCTACGTTTGAGTAATTCTTCGTTACGGATGATGATTTCAACATTGAAATATTGCGCCAACTTCCCGATAATCTCGTCGAACGAAGCATCCCGAAAATAGATGATACCATTACGCCACAAATAGGGATTCAAATCGGAAAATTCGGTCACCTTGAAACCCTGTTCTGTCAGAACGGCTTTCTGATGCGGGTCGAGGACGACTGAGTTTTCACCATTGACACTCCGAACACGTACGCAGCCTTCAATAAGCGCTGTTTCAAAACGGGTTCCTGACGCATAGGCTTCAATATTGAATTTTGTACCCAGCACTTCGACATCGGCCTTCGATGTCTCGACAACAAAAGGCACCTTTTCATTCCGAGAAACTTCAAAATAGCCTTCGCCATCGAGCCGGACAGTACGCCGATCCGATCCGAACGATGCCGGATAGCGCATTGTAGAGCCGGCATTAAGCCAGACTAAGGTCCCATCCGACAGGATCAACTGGGCCCGCTGGCCTTCGGCAACTGTTATGACATTATCCGACACATCGGGACGAGGTGTAACGACACTCCATATCCAAGCGCCTGCAACGGCTATTAGCAACACGGCAGCAGCCTGTATTGCGTAACGTGCTAAAAGGCGCAGAGACAATAAATGCCCTTTTTCCGCGGGCTCGACGCCTAATATCAGCGTATCGAACAGGCGGCGTTCCGCAAAAAATGCTTCACGAGCCTCTTCCGAAGACTCCATCCACTCCTGTACAGCGAACGCTTCTTCCTGTGAGACCTCGTTTCTGAAAAAACGATATAACAACTCTTTATCCATAATCTGATTATATAGCACCCGGAAAAGACAAATCCCTACTGAAAAAGCACTCTTTTTTCAAAAATTCAGAAATACAAAAACAAAACAGAGATAATAATCCTTCAAGGCTTCTCGCAAAGTCTTGAGAGCTCGACCGATATGAAACTCTATACCTTTCACGGTCATGCCACAAAGACGGGCGATTTCCTTCTGCGGGAGATTATCCAGACGGCTCATATTGAAGATACGGCGGGTCTGTGTGGGTAATTTAGCCAGAGTTCGTTCGACGATCTGTTGAATTTCTCGCGAAAAAAGCTGTTGAGGATCACAAGCTTCGAGTGAAGCGATACGCACATCCTGATCCCATTTGACATACGAGCGTATCCGGCCGGAAATGTCCGCAGTTAGTTTTTCCCGCCGGATGTGGTTCAGGCATTTATGTTTGACAACGGTAAGAATATAAGCCGGGAGATTCTCCGTGGAACGAATGTCTTCCCGATGTTCCCAATAATAGATGAATGAATCGGCTACCAGATTTTCAGCCGTGCTCCAATCCCGGACATATGTTGCGGCAAAACGTATAAACCGATCCTTATATTTAGTAAACAAGTCATTGAATAAACTTATGTCCGAAGAAGTATGACCCATAAAAAATGAAATTAAGGCATTTGAGCAGGCAATGTATGTCAAACAAAGTTAAGCCCAATTATTGTATTCTGCAATCTTTATTATTAATAGTCCGTTAAAAATTCACCATATCGGCTAAGCGGCTTCTGCCACAAATCCAAAGAGTTCTTTGATAAGTTTAGAATTAAAAGTTCTGTTCGGTTTCAGAACGGACTTGCTAAAAATTCTTTTGAGCATGTAAATATTACTCAGATATGCCTTTAGCAGTCCGATGGAAAGCGAGGGATAGTATCGTTGCCGCATGACCTTTGCGATGTTTACCGAGGCCAATGAAGCATTGAAAGCGAAGTCGAGTTTCCTCAAGTCTCTTGCCTGACAATCGTTGAGTCCGGTAAACTGCTTGGAATCCCGAAAGCAAAACTCAATCTGGAATCTTGTACGGTAGTATTCAATGATGTCTTTGGCCGCCATGTCAAGGTCGGTGGAGAAATAGATTTTATGCCCTCCCGATTCCGGATAATGGACCACGACTTTGATGTTGCGTTTCATCGCCTTTGAATAGGCCTTGACTGAGTAAGCCCTTCCTCCTTCGATGTCGAGAATCTCGCAACGCTGAAGGTCGAGGTTTTCAAAATCAATCTTCTCGCCCTTGATACGCGGCCGTCCCCGTTTACCTGTGCGAACACCGTCATGTGCATACCACAAGGCGGCATCATCACGCAGGCGGCTGATGACATGGAATCCCATCAGGCAGGCTTCACCCACGAACTTTGCCTTTGAGAACCAGGCATCTGCAACGACATAACGTGTTATGCGGAGCAGCTTGTCCTTGTGTTTGCGGAGCACGTCAAGATACCAGTCCACAAGATTGTAATCTTCGCCTTGCTTTTCCAGATACGTCTTGTCCGGGGTCTGTTCCGCACGCAGCATCATGCAGTCCCGACTGTCAATGTCGATAATGCCGATGCCGAGAATTTCCAGTCCCCGTTTCACCTGAGAAGCGCATCCCGACCAGAACTTGCCGATATAAGGAGTCTTCTTTCCCGACTTTGAAATGTAGCTCGCGTCTATGGCAATGGCTTTTCTAACGTTTTCTCCAAACCGCTGCCGCATAAGGAAGAGATTGAACTGCATCCAGTCAAACTCACGTTCGAACAACTGCCGGAAGCGTTGTTCCGAGCTGTCCGAGTAACGGCCCATTTGGGTGAAATTAATCTTTCTTGGCAGTACCATATACAAAATCATGAGTTGGATGAATGCCGTTTTAAAACTTTTGCGTAACTTTACCGAACAACTTTTCAAAGCATCGGTTACGATTTCCTCATATTGGTCAAGTGCTGTTCTGTTCATTGCTTTAATGTGTGGTGAGATACCATTAAAGATAATGAAAATCAGCTACTTGACCTATTTTATTCTGCTAAACTTTATTAATTAACTTATTTGTTATCAACGGATTAGATATTAATTTAACGAAGTATTA
>DXDG01000006.1 GCA_019115605.1 Candidatus Alistipes faecigallinarum | reverse complement strand
TATGCTTGAACGATTTATTTGCGTGTTCGGGATTAACCCAGACATGCAAGTTATTGACAAACTTTTCAAAGAACTCATTTTATTTACTGCCAGAGCCGCTTAGGCGTGGCGAATTTTTAACGAACTATTGCATAGGTGTATTGGAGGATTATGAAGGTCCTCTGGAAATTCCGGATTCGATCTTGATTGCCAGTCATAAGCCAAGTTATAATAAAGAGTTCATTCATGATTTACCCCGCGAAGCCAAGCAGCGTAAGATTATTGTAATAAATAATGGTCATCATGCAATGTTGAAAGCATGTTGCTCGAATTTTTGGTGGGTTGATTGAAACAAAAGGCGGGCAGATATTTATGTGCCCGTCTTTATTACAGTTTAAGTTTCGCTTCTATTATTTAACATAATATAAATATTGTTTCATTTTGTCGGGGTTGTTCTCCGCCTGCTGAAGTCTCTTCAGAACCGGTATACCATGATATATTCCTCTTCCGTTTCCCGTACGGTGTGGAAACCGGCCTTGCGGTAGAGTTCGCAGGCAAAATTGATTTTCTGCACCGAGAGCGACACCTCCCGGCAACCGCGGCCCTTCAATTCGTCGAGCAGCTTCTGCAGGAGTCGTTTCCCGATTCCGTGGCCTCTGAAGAGCGCTTTGACGGCCATTGCCAACTCGGGTATGTCATCCGCCACGTGTCCGTATCCGTTCATGCAGCGACACCAGATTGCCCCGACGACTTCTGCACGGCACTCCGCACACAGGGCCAGATCCTGCTTTTCGGATCCGAATTCCTCGTGATAGAGCCGCAGCGCCGGATGGTTTACGATCTCATACGGAGGGGCCGGAGCTCCCTGCGGCCGAAAGATGGCTTCGTACAGGAAATCTTTCAGCAGACCGTACTCTTCGGGCTGCATGTTCCGGATGAAGCAGTCAGACATGGTTCTGTCGTGGAATTTTTAAACGTCGCGAGATTCTCGTATTTCCGGCCCGACGGGCGGATCCTCTATTTTATCGCATTCTCGGGCGTGAAACTTTCGAAGGTGCGATCTTCGTAAAAGATGACGATTCGCGAGATCGGAGCCGCATGGTGCCGGGCTTCGACCCGGACATCCGCAGCCTGGGACGCAACCGATGGTTGTGCGGCCGGATTGTTCTCTCGGGCGGCATGGTCCGGAGTGTTGGCGGCCGATGCGAAAAGATCTCCGGCGCCCGTCGCCGTTGCGGCCGGCCCTTGCTGGGCGGAAGGTGCTGCCTGGTTCTGTTCCTCCCGATACATGTTCGGAGCATCGAGCAGCAGCCAGTCGGGATTGATCCGGGGAAAGCGGCGGAGGATCTTTTGCAGCAGATCGAATCCGGGTTTGTTGCGTCCGGCGAGAATATGGGATATTCCGGCCGGATTGATTTCGAGCATCTCCGCGAGCTGACTCGATCGCAATCCTTCGTTTTGCATCAAAGCGAGCAATTTTTCCTTCATCGGCCGTATTTTTTACAAAAATAAACATTTTTCTTTTGTAAAACAAGAAAAATATCCATTTGTAAAATGTTAATAAGTGTGGATAATGTTTACAAATGTCAATCTTTTAATATGGTTAAATACGGGCCGATGCATTTACCTGCTCATTTACATTATATGAAATTATGTATTTTATTGGTTTATTGTATTTTATTCCCTGTTATAATCCTGTTTGGCGTTACTGCATGCAAACTGTGCTCCACGCTGGCTTTTTATCTTCTAATCACTTTATATAAACCGTATAACTACTGATATATTGTGAGTTATATTATCAAATCAATTTGTTTAACTTCCGTATTTCGGGCCTGTTTTTCGTTTTTACTGCCATTGGTTGCCTTATTTATAAAAGTAATTGTTAACAAGGTGATGTCCACTATTTGTTGTTACATATGTAAATCTTTCCCTTTGCTGAAGTCTAAGCGTGTATTTACAAATGTAAATCCCCTACCCTTTTCTTTAACTTTTAGAACGATTTTTCAATTTCCCGTACAGATTGGCGTTTGATTTTCCCTGTTGGCCTTTTTGGACTTATATTATGTTAAAAAATAATCAGGCGCATGGTGTTCATAACTTACCATACGCCTGATTTACTGGGCGTTTTAATGTTGTAAACTCCCCTCTATCGGGCCAGTTTATCGGCTATTTCCTGGAACTCTTCCGGCGAAAGATGGAGTTTTTCGCGGTGGAAATCGACGTCGTTTTCGCTCTTGATCGGGATCAGATGGATATGTGCATGAGGCACCTCCATGCCTAAAACGACCACTGCTACCCTTGCGCACGCTATTTCGCGTTTGATGCGTGCAGCCACCTTTTTGGCGAAGACCATCATGCCGGCCAGCGTCTCGTCGTCGAGGTCGAACAGGTAATCGACCTCCTGTTTCGGAACGACAAGCGTGTGCCCTTTCGTAAGCGGGTTGATATCGAGAAATGCGTAGTACCTGTCGTCTTCAGCGACCTTGTACGAGGGAATCTCCCCTGCGATGATGCGTGAAAAAATCGTTGCCATGATGTTTTCTATGTTTAAATGTGCTTGTATCTTCTTTCTGTTTGGGCGTTGGCTCGCCCCTCCTTGTCTATCTTCGGGCCTAAAACGGCTTTTCGCCGGTGCTTATGCGGCTGTTGTTGAAGTTTCCGGTCCCGATATGGTAATCCGACCGTCCTCCGGCGCCGGTCATGGCGTGTTATTCGTCGAATTTGGGCTTCAGGATCTCTGCATATATAACGGCCCTGCGGAGGTCGAAATCTGCGGCGATTTCGGCCGCGGAGGCCTCATGCTGCGGGGACCCCTGTATCGCCGTCGCCGCGCGCACGGGGCTTGGGGCGTTTGGCCCTCTCTGCGTCGTATTTCCGGCCGGAACGGCATTCCCCGGCTGTGTCGTGCGGGAATTCCCCTCCCTTTTGCGGGAGGCAGACCCCTGTTTCTGGCCTGCCGGCCTGTGTTTTTCGGCCTTTGCCGCAGGATTGACGCTCTTGGCCGCAGGGCCGACGCTTTGGGCACTCTTTTGCGGTGCGGGCGCCCTGCGGGGTGAAAGATCGGGAAATCCGGGGATTTGCGGCCATGCGGTCTCTTTCGCAGGGGTTGGATGCGACACGGTATCCGCGGGGCGTGTACGCTCCGTCCCGGACGGTTCGGGCTCCATGGAACGGGAGCGGGCCCTCCTGCTTCGCGAGGCAATGGCGGCACCGATGACCACAAGGAGCCAGATGATGGTCGCGAAATCTTCCATGCAGCTTAACTGATTGTTCTTTTGATCGTATCTATTCCTTTGATCTCCCGAAGCTTGTCCATTACGGCATTGAGGCTCTCTGCGTCTTTCACGTAGAGACTTACATTGCCCTCGAAGATGCCGTCATGGCTGTGGATGTTCACCTCGCGGATGTTGATGTTGAAGTCGTCGCTCACGACCTTTGCCAGGTCGAGCAGCAGCCCCTGCCGGTCGATACCGCGCAACTCGGTCGTAACCAGGTAGGACATGGCCTTGTGCTGCGACCATTTGATCTCCTCCTTGACGATGTTCCTGCCATACTGGGCTGCCAGGCGGTTCAGCTCGTCGCAGGTGGCCTTGTGGACGATGATCTTGCCCGTGGCGGGATCGCGGTATCCCACAACCTTGTCGCCCGGAATGGGTTTGCAGCAGGCGGCGATTTCGAAGACCGGCTCATCTCCGGCCTCTTTCGGGGTCGTTTCTGCGGTGGTCTCTCCCGATTCGTCGCCCTCCTCCTCCTTTTTCTGGGGAATGAACAGGGTCCAGAACTTGAGGATCTTGCTCTTCGAATTGACCTTGAGCACCTTCTCCAGGTCGTCCAGCGAGACGATCCCGGCGCCGATCTTGCTGTACAGCTCCTCCTTGTTGTTGCTTTCGTAGATCGGAATGATCTTGCGCAATACCCTGCCGCTCAGCTGGATATTGAGCGACTTCATCCGCTCTTCGAGCATCTGCATGCCCCGCTCGATGTTGTTCTGGCGTTCGCGCTTGAGGAAACTCTTGATGGCGGATTTCGCCTTGGCCGTCGTTACGATGTCAAGCCATTCGGGCTTTGGCCGTGCCGTGTCGGCCGTGATGATCTCGATCTGGTCGCCGCTGTTGATCTGCGTGGTGATCGGTTCGAGCTTGTGGTTGATCTTGGCGCTGATGGCGCTGTTTCCGATCTTCGAGTGAATGTCGTAGGCGAAGTCCAGGGCCGTTGCGCCGAAGGGCATCTTCCGTGCCTCACCTTTCGGTGTAAATACCACTATTTCAGAGGTGTATAGCGACAACTTGAAGTTGTCCAGGAAGTCCACGGCATTCTCCGTCGGGCTGTTCAGCGCCGCGCGGATCTGCTTGAGCCACTTGTCGAATTCATCCTCGTCCTGCGAGATGGTCGCGTGTTTGTACTTCCAGTGTGCGGCAAATCCCCTTTCGGCGATATCCTCCATGCGCTGCGTGCGGATCTGCACCTCGACCCATACGCCGTCGGGGCCCATGACGGTCGAATGCAGGGCTTCGTATCCGTTGGCCTTGGGCATCGAGATCCAGTCGCGCAGCCGGTCGGGTTTGGGGGTATAGATGTCGGTGATTGTCGAGTATATCTGCCAGCACTGGGTCTTTTCCGAGGGGAACGGCAGCGGCTTGAAGACGATGCGGATGGCAAACAGGTCATAGATCTCCTCGAAGGAGATCTGCTTGCGCTGCATCTTCGACCAGATCGAGTAGACGCTCTTCACGCGGCCCGAGATCTCGTAGTTGATGTTGTCGCGGTTGAGTGCGGCGATGATCGGAGCGTTGAACTTGTCGATGAACTCCTTGCGGGAGGCCTCGCTCTCCTGGAGCTTCCGGGTGATCTCGGCATACTGCTGCGGGAAGCGGTACTTCATGCAGAGGTCCTCCAGCTCGCTCTTGATCGCATAGAGTCCGAGCCGGTATGCCAGCGGCGCAAAGAGATAGATGGTCTCTCCGGTGATCTTGATCTGCTTGTTGAGGGGCATGGAGCCCAGAGTGCGCATGTTGTGCAGACGGTCGGCGATCTTGATGAGGATCACCCGCACGTCGTCCGAGAGCGTGAGGAGCACCTTGCGGAAGTATTCGGCCTGCTCGGAGGTGTCGGCGTTGAACACGCCGGACATCTTTGTCAGACCGTCTACCATCGAGGCGATTTTGGGGCCGAAGATGCGTTCCATGTCCTCCACGGTGTACTCCGTGTCTTCGACCACGTCGTGCAGCAGAGCCGCCACGACGGATTTCACGCCGAGTCCGATCTCCTCGATGACGATCTTGGCCACGGCAATGGGATGCAGGAGATACGGCTCGCCGGAGCGGCGCCGTACCCCCTCATGAGCCTCTTTGGCCAGGAAAAATGCCCGTTTGATGAAGTTCCAGTCCTCGTCGTTCTTGCAGATCTTCGTGCACGAGTACAGCAGGTCGTCCCATTTTTCCTTGATCAGGGCCTCATCCTCGGCGGTGTATCCCATGAGTTACTCCTTTTTGTTTTTCATCGCTTCGCGCACCTTTGCCTCGATCTCCGCGGCGAGTGCCTCGTCCGACTTGAGCAGCTCCTTGACGGCGTCGCGGCCCTGGCCGATCTTGCGGTCTCCGTAGGAGAACCACGATCCGGCCTTCTTGATGATGCCGTAATCGACGCCCAGGTCGATGATCTCGCCGATCTTCGAGATGCCTTCGCCGAACATGATATCGAATTCCGCCCGTTTGAACGGAGGTGCCACCTTGTTTTTCACGACCTTGACGCGGGTGCGGGTTCCCAGCTGCTCGTCGCCGTCCTTAATGACCGAAACGCGGCGGATGTCGATACGCACCGAGGCGTAGAACTTCAAGGCGTTACCGCCGGTCGTCGTCTCGGGGTTGCCGTAGACGATGCCGATCTTGTCGCGCAGCTGGTTGATGAAGATGCAGACGGTCTTGGTCTTCGAGATGCTCGAGGTGAGCTTGCGCAGGGCCTGCGACATGAGGCGGGCCTGGAGACCCATCTTTGCGTCGCCCATCTCGCCCTCGATCTCGGCCTTGGGCGTGAGGGCCGCCACCGAGTCGATGACGATGATGTCGATGGCGCTCGAGCGGATCAGCGAGTCGGCGATTTCGAGAGCCTGCTCGCCGTTGTCGGGCTGCGAGATGAGCAGGTTGTCCACATCGACACCGAGCTTCTGGGCATAGAAACTGTCGAAGGCGTGCTCGGCATCGATGAATGCCGCGATGCCGCCGGCCTTCTGTGCTTCGGCGATGGCATGGATCGCCAGCGTGGTTTTACCCGACGATTCGGGGCCGAAGATCTCGATGACGCGCCCCTTGGGGTATCCGCCGACACCGAGCGCCATGTCGAGGGTGATCGAGCCGGTCGGAATCACCGGGATGTCGTTCACCTCCGTGCTGTTCATGCGCATGATCGACCCCTTGCCGAAGTCCTTTTCTATCTTTTCCATCACCGCGTTCAAGACCTTGAGCTTGTCCGGGTTTACTTGTGCTTTTTCTGCCATTTGGTTGTTCGGTATGAATATGTGTTACTTTTCCTGTTGTCTTTTCCTCTTCGGAAGCTGTTCTGCTGCGGCCGCTTCCCGGTTGCCGTTTTTCTGCTTTTTTCGTTCTCTGGGCACCTCTGGATACCTCTCCTGCCTCTCGCACCTTTGGCACCTCTTTCGCGTCTCACCCCCCCCTCTCGCGCCTCTGGCCTCTCTCTGGCCCTTCTTTTGCTCTCTCCGCCCTACTTCGGCGGTACGGGCCGTGGCGGCGTGGATTTCTTTGCCCGGTCCAGTTCCCGGATGTCGCGCATCGGGAAGCGGATGATCCGCGCATCGAGCGCCCGGTCCGGATAGGGACTCCAGTTGCCGTTGTTGCCGACGCTCAAGCGCCATTCGCCCATCTCGACCGACGGGTCGCTCGGTGCGGCGCCTCTTGCGGCTCCTTCTGAGGCCTCCCGCGCCCGTTCGCGGGCTCTTTCACGCATCATGCGCTCCACGATGCGCCGTTCGCGGCGAATCGGATCGGCGTCGTCGCGGATCCACCGCAGGTCGGCCCGGATGCGTGCCTCGAAGGGGACTCCTTCGACAAGCTGCCGCATGCTCGACCGCGCGCCCGGGGTCATGCAGCCCGGGAGCTCCTGCCCCCGGACCGTAGCGGCCGCCAGCAGCAGGACGGCGAGCGTTGCGATCCGAGCGAAGCGTTTCATCTCATGCCTCCGCATCGCAGGCATCGAGGATCTGCCGGTAGTGGTTCCTGGTGTCCACCTTCGTGAAGATCCGTTCGATGCGTCCCTCGGGGTCGATGATGAAGGTCGTGCGCAGCACGCCCATGTATTTGCGGCCGTACATCGACTTCTCGGCCCATACGCCGTAGGCTTCGCACACCGAGTGGTCCGTGTCGGCCAGCAGCGTGAAGTTCAACTCGTGCTTCGCGCAGAAGTTGCGGTGCGACTGCTCGCTGTCGGGGCTTACGCCGATGATGCGGAAGCCCCTCTGGGCCAGCTCCTCCCTGCCGTCGCGCAGGCTCTTGGCTTCGAGCGTGCACCCCGAGGTGTTGTCCTTCGGGTAGAAGTAGAGGATCATACGCTGCCCCTTGAGGTCGGCCAGCGTCAGGCGCTCGCCGTCCTGTGTTACGGAGCTGAAGTCGGGTGCCGGATCTCCGGCCTTGAGGTGTGTCATCGTTTCGTTACATGAAATTTTCACTCAAAGATAGAAAATCTTCCCCGGATTTCCGCGCATTCTTGCCACTTTTTTGCGCGGCTCAATCCCATTGGTAGGTAACCTCGATCTGCTCGTTGAACTCCTCCTGCGTCGTGTTGAGCCTCCGGCAGCAGGCCGGACAGCGGATCGCCGTCTCCGTCTCGACATATTCGCCGCAGCCTACGCAGGCCGGCAGCATGCCGTAACCGGGTTGCATGTAGTGGTCGAATTGTGCGCCGCAATGTTTGCAGCGGATCTTGTAAGCTGTTCCCATGGTCGTTGTTTTTTCAGGTTTACGATGCAAAGGAACGGCCGTGCAGTGTCATCTTTTGACACGGCGCTGTTTTTTTGCAAAAAAAGGCGGTGATTTACCGGATGGAGTGTTTCTGCAGATATGCCCGGAGGTATTCGGTCAGTTCGGGGGCGTCGACGATGCGGATATCGTCCAGCAGGCCGACGACGAAGCGGCCGATGCCGGCCATGCCGGCCACTTCCGTATCGAGCAGCCACCGCCCCCGGCGGAGCGGTTTTAGGTCGCGTTCGGCCAGCGGATACTCTTCGCAGAGGAGGTTCGAGGCGAGCAGCCCCAGTTCGAGCCGGACGCGGATGCGCTGCTCGCCGTGCATGCGGAAGGCGTCGATGAACCCCTCGCAGTGAGCTTCGGCATGCTCCCAGGGACGGTCGGTTGCCTCGACGCTGCCGATGCGGGCGGTCTTGAAGAGTTTCGACGTGCCGCTTTCGGGGTCGTAACACCACACCTGCACGTAGTTGGTCGTGAAGGCGAAGGGCTCAACCTGCCGGTCGCGGACCTCGCCGCCGTGTGCCGAGCGGTATCCGCGCAGGATGACCTGCCGCTGCTGCTCGATGGCTTCGATCAGACGGCGGATGTTCGGGGCATTCTTGCCGCGTACGACCGTGTCGGCCAGCACCTTGTTGTCGTAGACCGAGTAGAGCTTGCGTTTGAGGTTCTGCTTCAGCAGGTTCGTGTCGTCGATGTTTTCGATGGCGCTCTTCAGGATCACGGCCTCCTCCTCGGTGAAGTGGACCAGCTGCGAGATGTCGCGGAAGTGCGGCGACTGCTTGTCGATGCGGATGCAGTCGCCCGTCTTCTTGATGACGAAGCCCGCCTCGCGGAAGGTGTCGATATAGCGGTAGACCGTGCGGCGCGACATGCCGAGCCGTTCGGCCAGTTGATCGACGTTGTAGGTCGTGTTGGCCGTGAGCATCTTCATCAGCCGCAGCAGGCGTTCGAGTTTGGGTTGGTCCATGGTCGGTTCGGATTCCGTGTTCGGCGGTTACTTTTCGCGGAGTTCGTAGCGGAGCCGGTAGCGGTCCACCAGGCGCAGCCCCTCGGCCGTGGATATCCCCCGGAAGAAGGTGCTGACGATCTGCAGGAAAGCCTCACGCTCGGTGATCTCCCCGGGCAGGATCAGTTCGTGGTGCGTAACGGTCGAGGCCGTATAGTAGAGCACCGAGATGGCCAGATCGATGTTGAAGTTGTCGATGAAGAGGCCCTCGTCGATTCCGCGGCGGAGCATGCCGCGAAGCTCTTCCCGGTTGCGGGCGGCGCCTTCGCGCGTGAGTCGGTCGTGTACGGCGGGATAGGAGCGTTTCAGGTCGTTCATCATCCGTCCGACCTGCTCCGAGTGTTCCAGAATGTCGTTGAGCAGGATGAAGAGCTTTTCGAGCACGTTCGCGGCATTGGCGCTCAAGGCGGTCTGCTGACGGCGTATCTCCTCGAAATAGTGGATCGTCGCTTCGTAGAGCAACCCCTCCTTGTCGCCGAAGAGCTCGTAGAGCGAGCGCTTCGAAACGCCCAGCTGTTGGGCGATATCATCCATGCGCACCGCCTTGAACCCTCGGGCGGAGAACATCTGCAGGGCCCGTTGGGCGATATGTTCCTTGGCGGTCATGATGATGACGGATGAATAAACAAATATATAAAAATATATGCAAAAACCGAGTTATACGGATGTTTTTCGCACGCCGGGAGAAACCTTTCCGCATATCCGGCAAAAAAACACCTCCGCTGCAGGATGTTGCGGCGGAGGTGTTTTTTTAGGGGAAATTTGTGCTGCCGGGCTGCGGATCAGGCGGCCGTGGCGTTCTCGAGCTTCTTCATGATCGAGAAGATGAAGAGTGCCGAGAGCAGGCAGAGGACGATCAGCACGCTCCAAACCATCCAGAGAGCCATTCCGCTGCCCCAGAGGTATCCGATGAGCGAGGTGGCGTAGTTGCCCACGGCCGTTGCGGCGAACCAGCAGCCCATCATCATACCCTTGTACTTCGGGGGCGCCACCTTCGAGACGAAGGAGATACCCATGGGCGAGAGCAGCAGCTCGGCGAAGGTCAGCACCAGATAGGTCGAGATGAGCCAGTTCTGCGATACGAAGGTGTCGCTGGCGCCTGCGGCCTTGACCTCGGCGGGCGACATGAGGCCGAACGAGCCGATCGTCAGAATGAGGAATCCCAGGGCGGCGATCACCATGCCCATGCCGATCTTGCGGGGAGCCGAGGGCTCCTTGCCCTTGCGGGCGAGCGAGGCGAAGAGGGCCACCGACAGCGGCGTGAGGGCCACGACGTAGAAGGGGTTGAACTGCTGGAATACCTGCGGCAGGATGTGTACCGGGTCGGGGGTGATGGTCCAGCGGTAGTAGAGTGCGGCGACGGCCACGACGACGGCTGCGGCGCTGATGAGCTTGCCGCGGCTCTTTTCCGACTGGAAGAAACCGACCAGTCCGTAGACGCCGACGAGTACCAGTACGAGGTTCAGGATATCGAAGGACATGCGGGTGATGCCGGTGGCTTCGGAGGTCGTATAGTCGCGTGCGAAGAAGGTCATCGTCGAGCCGTTCTGGTGGAAGGCCATCCAGAAGAAGATCACCACGGCGAATACGAGCATGAGGGCCGTGATGCGCGACTTGGTCTGCGCGGGCGTGAGCTCGACCTGTGCGGCGGCGCCGCTGGCGGCCTGCTGCTGGGCCGTAACGTCGGCGTGCTTGAAGGTCTTGCGGAAGGCAATGTAGATGATGTAGGAGACGATCAACGAGACGCAGGCCACGGCGAATCCCATGTTGTAGGCCGAGGAGAGCTTCTCGATGTAGTGCGACGAGAAGGCCGTCAGGTCTGCGGCGTTGCCGCCGACGGCTGCCGCGAGGCGCTGCAGCTCGGCCAGCGGCTCGGCGGGCATGTTGGCGCCCATTTCGAGGTACTGGTGAGCCAGTGCGGGGATCTGTCCGTTGTAGGTCAGGCCGTCCTGTGCGAGGAAGTGGTTGGTGATCCAGGTGGCCATCGAGGGGGCGAACATGGCGCCGATGTTGATGGCCATGTAGAAGATCGAGAAGGCGCTGTCGCGCTTGGCCGAGTAGGCCGGATCATCGTAGAGGTTACCGACCATCACCTGGAGATTTCCCTTGAAGAGACCCGTACCGCAGGCGATCAGGGCCAGGGCCAGGAACATGAGGGCCTGGGCCGCAAATCCTGTTCCCGTAGGGATCGAGAGCAGGGCGTATCCGCCGAACATGACGAAGATGCCGAGCGTTACCATGCGTCCGAATCCGAACTTGTCGGCCAGGATGCCGCCGAAGAAGGGCATGAAGTAGACGGCGGCGAGGAAGATACCGTAAATCTGGGTGGTTACGGCCTCCGTGTAGCCAAATTTCGCCTGCAGAAACAGGGTGAAGATCGCAAGCATGGTGTAGTAGCCGAAACGCTCGCCCGTGTTGGCCAGCGAGAGGGCATACAGACCTTTGGGTTGTCCTTTGAACATAATTGTGGGGGTTAAATGAAAGTTTGAAGACAAAGATAGAAAAATTTTCCGTATTTTTGTATAACACCGCACATATCCCGTTTTATGGAGAAAAAAAACGATCTGTTGCCCATCGTCGCACGTGACGAATGGCTTCGTCCCGCGGCCGATGCGATCGCACGGCGGCATGCACGTTATCTCGAAAAACTCGAGGCGATCCGTCGTTCGGCGGGCTCGCTGGTCGATTATGCCAACGGATACCGCTATTTCGGCTGGCAGTGGGACGAGTTGCTCGACGGCTGGTGGCTGCGCGAGTGGCTGCCCGGGGCGGAGGATGTCTATGTCTTCGGCGATTTCAACAACTGGCAGCGTACCGAGATCCGCATGCAGAAGGATGCTTCGGGGGTCTGGAGCGCCTTTTTCCCGGCGGCGATGTACCGCGACCGCCTGACGCACGGCTCGCTCTACAAGATCCATGTCCACGGCGACAACGGCTGGCATGACCGCATTCCGGCCTATGCGCGGCGCGTGGTGCAGGATGATGCGACGAAGAACTACACGGCGCAGTTCTGGGCGCCGCCCGAGCCTTTTGACTGGCGGGGCGATGACTTCGATGTCGCGCAGGTCGGGAGCCTGCTCATCTACGAGACGCATGTGGGCATGGCCCAGGAGCGCGAGGGGGTCGGCACCTATCGCGAATTTACCGAAAGGATCCTGCCGATCATCAAGCGCGACGGCTACAACGCCGTGCAGCTCATGGCCATTGCCGAACACCCCTACTACGGCTCGTTCGGCTACCACGTTTCGAGTTTCTTTGCCCCGACGTCGCGCTGCGGCACGCCCGAGGAGCTCAAGGAGCTTGTGCGGCGGGCGCACGAGCTGGGCCTGGCGGTCATCATGGACCTCGTGCACGCCCACTATGTGAAGAACCTGAACGAGGGCATCAACGAGCTCGACGGCACGGACCACCTCTATTCGCGGCCGGGCGAGGCGGGCAACCAGCCCTACTGGGATTCGAAACTCTTCGACTACGGCAAGGGCGAGGTGCAGCACTTCCTGCTCTCGAACATCAAGTACTGGCTCGACGAGTTCCATTTCGACGGCTTCCGCTTTGACGGCGTAACCTCGATGATCTACCACCACCACGGCTATGTCGCCTTCGACAGCCGCGACCGCTATTTCGACGCGGGGGTCAATGAGGATGCCCTCGACTACCTGACCCTCGCCAACCGCCTCATCCACGACTTCCGGCCGTCGGCCGTAACGATCGCCGAGGATGTGAGCGGCATGCCGGGCATGTGCATCCCGATCGACGACGGCGGCATTGGTTTCGACTACCGCCTGGGCATGGCCATCCCCGACTTCTGGATCCGGCTGCTCAAGGATATTCCCGACGAGGATTGGAACATCTGGGAGATGTGGTCGGTGATGACCAACCGCCTGCCGGGCGTGAAGACCGTGGCCTATGCCGAGTCGCACGACCAGGCCCTCGTGGGCGACAAGACCATCGCCTTCCGGCTGATGGATAAGGAGATGTATTTCCACATGGACCGTGCGTCGGAGAATCTGGTGATCGACCGCGGCATGGCGCTCCACAAGATGATCCGTCTGATGACGATCTCCACGGGCGGCGAGGCCTATCTCAACTTCATGGGCAACGAGTTCGGCCATCCCGAGTGGATCGACTTCCCGCGCGAGGGCAACGGCTGGAGCTATGCCCATGCGCGGCGCCAGTGGTCGCTCGCGCGCAACCGTCTGCTGCGCTATTCGTGGCTCGGGGATTTCGACCGGGCGATGATCCGCCTCGTGCGCAAATACAAGGTGCTTGCCGACGGCTATCCCTACAACCTGCTCATGGACGAGCGGAACAAGACGATGGTCTTCTCGCACGGCCGCCTGCTGTTTGTCTTCAACTGGCATCCCACGGCCTCGATTCCCGACTACGAGCTTCCCGTGCAGGCTCCGGGCAAGTATGTCCCGGTGCTTTCGACCGACGAACGGCGTTTCGGCGGCCAGGAGCGGCAGGCGATGGATTCCGAGCACTTCTCGTTCAACGTTCCGGGCGACGACGGAAAGGAGTATCCCCGCATCCGGATCTACAACACCTCGCGTACGGCAACGGTCTACTTGCGGCGGCGGTAGCTTGTCCCGCACGGTGCCGCCCGTACGACGCAGTCCGCGCGACCTTGCCCGCACGACGCCGCCTGCACGATGCCATCCGCGCGGTGCCGCTCGTACCCCCCCCGCCCATGCCGGCGCCCGAAAAAGGCGGGACGCATCCTTTCGAAGGTGCGTCCCGCCTTTTTTATCCGTTCCCGGGGGGGGCTCACTCCCCTGCCGCGATTCTCGACTCTCCGGGCTGCATGCAGTAGGCGTCGCCGCAGACGGCCTTTGCCATACGGACCAGGTCGATGAATTCGCGCCGGTAGCCCTCGGGATCATTCGCAAGGCCGGATTGCGCCAGCCGGATCACCGCGTCCCAGCTCGCCGTGCCGCGGAAGTCCGAGAGCCGCAGCAGCTGCCCGTACATGGCCACGGCTGCCGCAAAGGCGAAGTCGCCCGTCAGCTCCTCCGTGCCGGAGTCGATGAGCTCCTCCTGGATCAAACGGCTGCGCTCCTCGCCCGGAAGCTTGTAGCGCACCTTCACGGCCAGTGCTTCGGCCGAGGGGATCGTAACCACGGGGGTTCCCTGGCGCCCCTGATAGCGCAGCGCATCCACCGAGCCGGCCGGGTGCTCCCCGGCACCAGCGGGAATGAGCTCGTAAAGTGCCGTAACGCAGTGCCCGGCGCCGATCTCCCCGCCATCCCTGCGGTCGTCGTTGAAATCCTCGGCCTCCAGCAGGCGGCTTTCGTAGCCGATCAGCCGGTAGGAGGCGACCTGTGCCGGATTGAACTCCACCTGCATCTTCACGTCGCGGGCCGCGGCCCAGGCCGTGGCGCCGAACTCCCCGAAGAGCACCTTCGCCGCCTCGCGCAGATCGTCGACATAGGCGTAGTTTCCGTCTCCGTGTTCGGCCATGAGCTGCATCTTGCTGTCCTTGTAGTTGCCCATTCCGAATCCGATGACCGACAGCTGCGCCCCGGAGAGCTTGCGCTGTCGTTCGATCAACGCCTGCATCTCCCGGTCCGACGAAGGCCCGACGTTGAAGTCGCCGTCCGAGCAGAGAATGATGCGGTTGTTGCCCTCCGCTATCCGGTATTTGCGGGCGATCCCGTAGGCCTTCTCCAGCCCGGCGCCTCCGGCGGTCGATCCTCCGGCCTCCAGTTCGTCGATCAGGTCCTTGATCCGCCGGCGTTCATTGCCCGGGATGTTTTGGGCCCGAACCTGCACGCCGTCGGCATAGGTTACGATCGAGACGCGGTCCTCGGCGCGGAGGTTGTCCGTGAGCATCTTCATCGAGGCCTTCACCAGCGGAAGGGTCCGGTACATCGATCCCGAGACATCGATCAGATAGACAAAATACGCGGGCGGCAGCTCCGCTCCGGCCACCTCGCGGGCCTTCAGCCCGATGCGGACCAGACGGTGTGCGGCGGCCCACGGGCAGGGCCCCGCCTCGACCTGGAGCGACAGCGGCGCCTCCCCTTCGGGTGCTGGATAGTCGTAATCGAAATAGTTGAGGAACTCCTCGATGCGCACGGCGTCCGTTTCGGGAGCGCGCCCCGAGGCGAGGATGCGGCGGCAGTTGGCATAGGAGGCGCCGTCGGCCTCGAGGGCGAAGGTCGAGAGCGGCTCGTGCAGCGCCGCATGGAAACGGTTTTCCTCCCGGTGGGCATACTCCTCGCCGGATAGCCTTGCGGGCCGTTCGGTCGTTACGATGCCCGTCATCCGCGTTAAGTATGCAGGTGCCACGGATTCCTCCTCCTCTTCGAAAACCTCGAACATCGGATGCAGGGCAATGTCGATCCGCGTGCGGTTGCCGACGGCCTCCTCGACGGTGTCGTATCCCAGCATGACGAAGCAGAGCGTATCGGTGGCTGCCGCCTGGATCCTGTAGCGGCCTATTTTGTCGGTTTTCGTATGGCGGTCGGTGTGCTTTACGTGGATCGAGCAGTGTGCCAGCGGTTCGCCGGACTCCTCGACGGTTACCGTTCCGGAGACGGCATGCGTCTGTGCCGCCGCACCCAGCGGCAGCAGGCAGGCGAGCAGAAGAATCAGACTTTTCATGGGATGCGGTTTTAGGCTCTCCCAAGTTACGCAAAAACGCCGGGAAAAGCAAATTTCCCGCGACGAAAAAGCGGCGGCGGAGGCACATCGGGAAAATGCAGCTCCGCCCGCCGTTATTTGGGGTGGTATTACCGCCCTATTTGCCGCTCCGGATCCGTCGTACGGCCTCCGTGGCCCGGGTATAGAGATCCCCGGGATCGACACCCGCAATACGGCGGTTTTCGACCACGATCCGCCCGCCGACCATCACCGTCTCGACGTCGGCGGCCTTGCCGCAGTAGACCAGATTCGAGACGAGGTCGTTCATCGGCTGCAGGTGGGGTTTTTCGAGGTCAATGACGATCACGTCGGCCAGGGCTCCCGGCCGCAGGACGCCCAGCTCGCCGTCGGCATACCCCATGGCGCGTGCTCCGTTGGCCGTGGCCATGCGCAGCGCCTCCCGTGCCGGCAGGGCCGTCGGATCACCCGTGGCCGACTTCTGCAGCAGGGCTGCCGTGCGCAGCTCCTCCCACAGATCCAGGTCGTTGTTCGAGCAGCATCCGTCGGTGGCCACCGTAACGCGGATTCCGGCCCGGAGCATCTCCCTTACGGGTGCTACCCCACTCGATATCTTCATGTTGCTCTGCGGGTTGTGCGAAACGGTCATGCCCCGCGCGGCTATCGTGGCGATATCCTCCGCTGTAACGTGCACGCAATGTGCGCCGATGGTCTTCGGCCCGAGCAGACCCAGCCGGTCGAGGTATTCGACGGGCGTCGCATCGAACCGCTCGCGGATGATGCGTATTTCGTCCTGCGTCTCCGCGATGTGCGTCATGAGTAGCAGGTCGAGCCGTTCGGCCTCGCGGAGTCCGCGTGTGAGGTTCTCCGTCGAGACCGTGTAGGGCGAATGCGGAGCCACGGCAATGCGGACGCGGTCGCACGAGGCGGCGCGGCCTGCGGCCTCCTCCAGCTCCGTGAAGACCTCGTCGATGTTGCTGTCGAAGTAGTTGCAGCCCAGTACGGCACGGATTCCCAGCCGCTCCGCGACCGATACGCACCGGTTCTGGTGGTAGTACATGTCCACGAACGAGGTGATGCCGCCCAGCAGCATCTCGACGATGCCGAGCTCCATGCCGAGCGCCACATCCTCGGGAGTCTGCCGCGCCTCGAAGGGCCAGATGTGTTCGTTGAGCCACTTCATCAGCGGAATGTCGTCCGCAAGGCTGCGCTGCAGGCTCATGGCCGCATGGCAGTGCGTGTTGATCAGGCCGGGCATGACGAGCCGTCCGCGGCAGTCGATTTCGCGCAGTCCGGGATGGGCCTCCCGGAAGGCCGCGGCATCGGCCTCGGCGGCGGAGATGAAGGCGATGCGGTCGCCCTCGACGCCCAACGAGCCGGTGAATGTCTGCATGTCATCCGCCGATGCGGTCATCGGCAGCAGCGTGGCGTTGGAAAAGAGTGTTGCCATGTGTCAGTTCTTTATTTTCGTCTTGTCGCGCTTGATCTTGACCGTTGGGGCCTCCTCGTCGATCGAGAACCCCTGTACGGTAAGGATCTCCCGTTCGTTTTCGGCGTTCGAGAAGATCTGTACCAGCTTGTTGAACGATCCCGGCTCGCTCTTGTGGGGCTCGTAGACGACGCGGATCGTTCCCGAGGCTCCCGGAGCGACGGGCCGTTTGGGATAGCTGATCTTCAGACAGGAGCAGGAGGTCTGCGCCCGTATGATGACCAGCGGAGCGTCGCCGTCGTTCTCGAAGGGGAATTCGTGTGCGATGTCTCCGCCCTTGCGGGGCACCTCCCCGAAGTCATGCGAGGTGTGGTCCAGCTTCAGCAGGGCCCTCCCGGCCTGCTGCGTTTCTCCGGAATCGCTGCTCTCCCGGCCTTCCGCCCGGAGCATGCCGCCGCCAGCCAGCAGCAATAACAATACAAATTTTCTCATCGGTTCACGTTCTCTGCGGCGGGGATGGTCTGTCGCCCTCTCCCGCCCGGTTCGGACGGTTATTCCATCCGGAAGATATAGGTGATCGTTCCTCCCTGCACGGCGGCGCGGCTCTCCGTGAAGCGGGCCTTGCGGGCCGCCGTGATGGCTGCCGAAACCAGGGCCGGGTCACTCTCCGTCGAGCCCTTGGGCTCGAAGGTGGCGCTTGTAACCTTTCCGGTGGCATCGACCGTTACGCGGATGACGACCTTGCCGCTCTTGTTGCCCGGATAGGCGGGTTTGGGCAGGTTGCCGACCAGACCGCGTCCCTGCAGCCCCTTGTCGAGCTGGTCCAGCCCGTCGGGATTCAGCCCCGGTCCGGTCCCCGAAGCCTTGTCCTCGCCCTCGGGGGCGTGGGGATTTCCGGCATTCTCGGGTTCGTCGGCGCCGCTCTTGTTCATCTTGAACAGCGCCTTCGGATTGGGCGTCTGCGTAACCTCGTCCTTTCCGGCGACCTGCGCCGTCTGCTCCTCGGGATCCGCGACGTCATGCACGCGGGGTTCGACGCTCGTCTTCACGGGCGGCTTCGGCCGCTCGGGAACCGGCGGTTCGGTGAAGTCCACGAGGATCGTGTCGTCGTAATTCTTCTCCTCGGGGGAGAAGTCGAACGACACGAAGGCGAACGATCCGGCGAACAGGAGCGCATAGGCCCCTGCCGCGATCATCGCCCACCTGCGCGGAGACTTATCGTTCGGATCGTAATATTGCATGATGGATTCTTTTTACCGGTTTATCGCGGGGTGGTTGCGAGGATCAGCTTGTAGTTGTTGTCCTTGGCGACGTTCATCACCTTGACCACCTCGTCCACGGCCACCGTCTTGTCGCAGTGCAGCGAAACGGTCGGCTCCTCCTGTCCTTCGAGGCGTGTCTTGAGCGTGCGCTCCACGCCGTCGATGGATCCCACCTCCTGCATTTCGACGTAGTAGCGGTATTTCCCGTGTCCTGCATCCTGAATCGAGACGGTGGTCATCGCCTTGTCCTTGAGTTGGTTCGAGCTCTTGGGAAGCATCAGCTTCAGGGCGTTGGGGTTGATCAGCGTCGTGGCGATGAGCAGGAACAGCAGCAGCAGGAACATCAGGTCGGTCATGGACGAGGCCGAAAACGACTTATCGACTTTCGATCCGTGTTTGATTGCCATGGCTCACTTATTTTTGAACGGGTTGATTGAGGATGTCCATGAAGGCGATCGAGTTGGCCTCCATCTGGAAGACGAGCTTCTCGATGCGTGCCACCAGGTAGTTGTAGCCGAAGTAGGCCGGGATGCCGACGATCAGACCGCCGACGGTCGTAACCATGGCCACATACATACCGCTGGCCAGCAGGCCCAGATCGACCGTACCGCCTGCGGCGGACATGTCCATGAAGGTCTGCACCATGCCGAGCACCGTTCCGAGGAAACCGATCATCGGGGCGCCGCCGGCGATCGTTGCCAGGAACGGAAGGCCGTTTTCGAGTTTCGAGACCTCGAGGTTGGCGACGTTTTCGATGGCGGCCTGGATGTCGCCCATCGGGCGTCCGATGCGTTCGATACCCTTCTCGATCATGCGGGCGATCGGCGTGTCGGTCTTGCGGCAGAGGTTCACGGCCGTGGAGATCTTGCCGTCGGAGATGTAGTCGCGGATGCGGTTCATGAAGTTCATGTCCAGCACCGAAGCCTTGCGGATGGCCAGGAAGCGCTCGACGAAGATGAAGATCGTAACGCCGCCCAGCGCCAGCAGGGGCCACATCAGCCAGCCGCCCTTGACAAACAGGGTCCACAATCCCATGCGGGTCTCCTCACTTACGACCGCGGTCTCAACGGCGGTCTGCAAAAAAGTCATCATAGTTTAAACGTGTTTGTTTTTATTTGATTGAATTGTCATTTTCGGTTGTTTTACCATCCGCGGCGCTTTTCCCCGGCCAATGCGACCTGCTCATCTGTCGGTGCGACCTGCTCATCTGTCGGTGCGGCCAGCTCCCCGGCCGATGCGGCCCGCTCATCTGTCGGTGCGGGCCTCTCCCCTTCCGTCGGTGCGGCGGCGGTCGTCCGTTTGCCCGTGGGCTCCGGGGCGTATGCCGCTTCGGTCCGGAGATCCGGCACCCAGGAGACGAACTCCATGTCTTCGGGCGGATTCATCTCGTCGCGTTCCTCGATTTCGTCGCTTTCGTACGGATGGCCGGCAGCCGCTTCGGCGCGTGCCTGGCGCCGCGCTTCACGCCGCGCTTCGCGTCGTGCCTTCCGGGCCTTGTTCGTGAAGCGCGCCTTGATGCGCTCCTTCAGATCGCGCAGGTTGTCGAAATCCTCCTTGAAGTAGATGCCGATGCCCGTCTCCTGGAGACCCTGGTTCTCGTCGAAACGGTCGATCGTCTGCGTGAAGGCCTTCAGCTTGAGCGTGCCGGCCGGGTCGATCAGGTAGGTGATGTAGGCCTCGCCCATGAAGTTGGACATCGAGCTGTTGATCGCCTGCTTGTTGTCGATCAGGTAGTTGCCTTCGACCTCGACCAGCAGCCGGTCGTTTACGAGGCTCTTCGAGATGCCGAAGTCCACCTCGTCGCTCGTCTGTTCGGAGCGGGGACGGTATCCGATCTTGAAGTCGTAACCCAGCGAGGAGAACCACCCGCTGACCATGTTCGAGAGGAAATCCATGCCCGTTGCGGCCGATACGGAGCTGCCGATGTTGGAGGAAGCCAGCGAGGAGCTCTCGGCCATGAAGCTGTTGAACAACAGCAGGTAGGCAAACTGCGTGTCGACCGTCTCGGGCGTTGAGAGCGCATTGGCGATGACCGTCTGCGTTTCGGGGTCGGAGCCCGGGACGCGGACGTCGAAGGCGATGGCCGGGTTCGAGAGCCGGTCTCCGAGGTGGATGACGCACTCCACGGGCACCGAGCGGTTGCCGCCGAGGTTGTCGGTCGTGCCCTGCAGCAGGGGCTGCAGCGAAGCCTTGAGCTTGTAGACGGCGTCGATGTCGAGCCGGGCGTCCATCGGGGCGCCGGTCCACTGGATCGAGGAGCCGTTTTCGATCGTGAAGCGTTTGCTGATGATGTTCTGCAGCGAGAGCAGGAAGCTGCCCTCGGAGAGCGTGTAGTCGCCGTAGATCTCGAAGATGTTGGCGCTGGGGTTGATCTGGAGATTCAGGGTGCCGGAACCTTTGGCCTTCAGGGTGTTTCCGGCAAGGGTCAGTTCGACGTTGGCATTCGGGCGCACGTCGAGCGCCAGGCCGATGCTCATGCGGCTGGCGGCGGTCTGATGCTGGCGGTGGCGCCTCTCGAAGGAGAGTTTCCGCCGGGCCACGGCGTCGAGGGAGTCGGTGCGCACGGGTTTCTCGAAGATGACGAAATCAGCGTCCGAAATGTTTGACTTGCCCGAAAGCGGGAGGTAGAAGTCCGAATTGCTGTCCGTCGAGGCTGCGATCTCCATCTCCACGACACCCTTGCGGCCCGTGATGCGGGCGCCTCCCGTGGCATGTACCCGGCCGTAGAAGAGGTCGTTGTCCTCTTCGGTCGTATTCAGGACGAGCATCTGCTGCGGAGCCACGCGCACGTCGAAGGTGATGTTCGAGAGGTGTTCGAAGTTGAGGTCGAGGTTGAATTTTCCGCGGTTCCCCTCGGGGTCGAATACCGGCACGTCGACGGCGCGGAAGCGGTTTTCGCCGACCGTAAGCACGGCTTCGGGCATCGAGTAGCTGACGTTCGTGTAATCGACCGTCGTGCGGAGATCCTTCACGCGGACTTCGCCCGAAAGATCCGCATCGCGGCCCTGTCCCTGGAACGTCAGATCGGCCGCGGCGCTTCCCGACGTGGAGGAGACGACCCCCGAAAGCAGCGGGTCGAGCAGCCCCATGCTGATGCCGTCGGCCGTCAGACGGGCGTAGTAGCGCCGCCGGTCGGGGGCGTAGAAACCCTTCACGAAGGTGTTGCGCTGCTCCGGATCGGAGATGGTGATGCCGGCGCGGTTGCGGGCAAAATCCCATCGAGAGGTCAGCCGCAGGGGCGGCGCGGGGAGTTCATTGACCGTAATGCTGTCGAAGAGGATGTCGGCGGTGATTTCAGCGCCCTGCAGCACCGATTTCATCGAGGCCGATCCGTTCGTGCGTCCGTCGATTTCGTATCCCATGCGTTCGGCGATCTGCGTGAAGGTTCCCAGGTCGAAGTTCTGCAGACGCAGCGTCACGGAGTCTTCGCGGCTGCGCGAGGCGATGCCGTCGATGCGCAGCTCCTGCTGGTCGTTCATGACGAAGAAGCGGTCGATGGACACACGTGCCGTGTCGATGAGGATCTTGCGGGCGGTGATCTGCCAGGTCTTGTCGCCGCGTGTGAGGTGCGACGGCAGGATGTGCAGATCGATCACGCGTCCCGAACTGTCCCGCGGGGGCAGCATGTCCGCGCGGATGCCGATCAGTCCCGAGGCTTTGCGCACGGTGTCGGTGAATCCCGTCGAGAGCTGGATCTGTCCCTGTCGGGCACCTCCCGCAACCGAGAGGTTCGGCAGGTGCAGCACGCCGGCGTAGAGATCCTCGGTGGTGGCGTATACGGTGAGCGAATCCCCGCGGTTCGAGGCGTTGACATTCAGGCGTGTGGCCAGCATGCGGCGGCGTTCGACATATTCCGAGGCGGCGCGCAGCGAGAGCTGGTCGCTGGCCGGATTGAAGAGCAGGCGGAGCGACGAGCCGTCGGCGATCTGCAGTCCCGGGACGATGGCATCGGCCACGGGATTGATGTTGCGGATGTCGACCGAGAGGAGCGAATAGTCGTCGGCAACGGCCGCCACGGCCTCCCGCTTTCCCGTTTCGGCCTCCGCTTCGCGCAGCAGGGGCAGGTAGCGGTGGGCGCTGCGCCGCAGGTATTCGAAGACGGTGCGGTAGCTGGTCTTCGAGCGGAAGGTTACGTCGGCGAAATCCGAGCGCAGCTCCACGAGCTTGCTGTTTGCGGAGTTGCTTCCCGAGATCGTGGCGTTCGAGGCATGGATCTCCTGGTCGTTGTAGCGGTAGTTTGCGTCGGCGATCTGGATGCGGCCGTTCAGATCATCGAGCGAGCGGCCCCGGGCCTTGGCGACGATGCGGGCCGAGAGTTGCGAGATCGAATCGCGGCGGTTGATGTGCAGCCGGGCCAGATCGGCGTGGTTGAGGTGCATCGTAAAGTCGTAGTTCGGGATCGAGTCGTTCAGATCCACCAGTCCGAAGAAGTCGAAGTCGAGATTCGGATCGTGTGCCGCGATGTGGCCGTTGAAGCCCCGGTTGTGCAGCCGTCCGTCGAGCTGCAGCGCGTCGTAGACATATCCGTAAAGTCCGAACTGCTCGATGCGGCCGGAGAGCTTGGCGTCGGTGTATCCGCGTCCCGTGACGCCGTCGATGCTTACCGCGACGGAAGCGTTGCCCAGCAGCTCCCGGCGCCCGGTCAGTTCACCCAGACGCAGCTCCTGTGTCGAGATCGCTCCGCGGAACATGCTGAGTCCTCCGTCCCGGGGACGCATTTCGAGATTGCCGGTCAGTTCCCCCTGCTGCATGGTGCTCTTGAACTGCATGTCGAACGAGGAGAGGGTGCCTTTGAAACGGGCGTTCAGTCCGATGTCTCCGGCGTTGTCGAGGATTCCGGCCAGTGATTCCGGCAGCTCCCGGCGGGCGATGCGCCGCGTCAGATCGCCGGCTGCCGCGGCCGAAGTCCGCAGTTCGGGGATCTCCAGGTCGAAGCGCGTGCTGCGGATCTCGGGCAGCCCTGCGGCCGTGGCCTGTGCCGTGAGCGTCGTGCCGTCGCCGATGCGGAGGCTACGGATCGAGGCTTCGAAGTCGGCGACGACGCCGGCGACCGTGAGATCCGCGTCGCGGAAGATCAGGTGCCAGTCGCGCAGCCGGGGAGCGAAGAAGGCGATGTCGTCGGTCGCGAGCGTCGCGGCGCGCAGGGCACCGTCGATGCGGACCTCGCCGAGAAATTCCCGGTATTCGGCCCAGGAGTTTCCCGCCAGCGAGATATAGGGAATGAGCAGTTGCGACTGCGGGGTTCGGATCTCGACCCGTTCGAAGCCCATGCACCCCTGCGTGAGGTAGAAGCGTCCGGCGAAGTGCTCCAGCTCGAACCCGCTGCGTTCGCGGGCCGAGAGCTCCACGATCGAGGTGTAGATCGCCTGTCCGTCGATGGTAAAGTCATTGACGCGGGCGTTGAGGTTGGTCAGATGGAGGTGGGAAAAGTCGATGCCGTATTCGCGGTCGCGGTGTTCCGTGCGATCGATGCAAATCTCCATGTTGCGGATCGAGGCCTTTTTGAGCGAGAGGCGGAACTCTCCCTGCCGCTCCCTGTCGGGATTTGTGAGCCGCATGACGATCTGGCGGATGTTCATCTCGCCGTCGGGCATCTGGTGCAGGTGCAGCTTGGCGTCGTCGATCTCGCCGCTGCGCAATTCGAGTCCGCCGCCGAAGATGCCGAAATTGGTGATGTAGGTGTCGAGCCGCCCGACGTAAAGCAGCGTATCGCGGTTGTAGTCGGCGACGTAGAACTCCTCGACGCGGATCTTCGAGAAGAGCCCGATATCGACCCTTCCGACCCGTACGGTCGTTCCCAGCTTGCGCGAGACGGCCTCCGCGACACGGTGCACCGCATAGTTCTGTACGGCGGGGATGTCGAGCAGCAGCGAGAGGCCCACGGGCAGGATTATCAGCAACAAAATCGCCGCGGATAACACCTTTCCCGATATTTTTATAACTTTGCGCAAACGGATTACGATATAATCCTGCAAATTTAACGAAAATAGTTAAGATAATACGCAAAAAACCGCATGGATATTACAATTCTCGGCATCGAATCCTCGTGCGACGACACCTCTGCGGCCGTGCTCCGCGGCAATGTGCTGTTGTCGAACGTCATCGCCTCGCAGGCCGTGCATGTCAAGTACGGCGGCGTGATCCCCGAACTGGCTTCACGGGCGCACCAGCAGAACATCATTCCCGTCGTGGATACGGCGCTCAAGGAGGCCGGCATCACGGCCGACGACCTGGATGCCATCGCCTTCACGCGGGGACCCGGACTGGTCGGCTCGCTGCTCGTGGGCGTGTCGTTCACCAAGGGGCTCTCGATCGCGCGCAACATTCCGATGGTCGAGGTGAACCACCTGCAGGGGCACATTCTCTCGCACTTCATCGACCTTCCAGACCGGAAGCTCCCCCACCCCGATTTTCCGTTTCTGTGCCTGCTGGTGAGCGGCGGCCATACGCAGATCGTGCGGGTCGATGCCCCCACGCGGATGGAGATCATCGGCACGACGATCGACGATGCCGCGGGCGAGGCTTTCGACAAGTGCGCCAAGGTGATGGGACTCCCCTACCCGGGCGGCCCGGTGATCGACCGCCTGGCCAAGGAGGGGGATCCGAAGGCGTTCCGTTTCGCCCATCCCCACGTCGACGGCTACGACTACTCCTTCTCGGGACTGAAGACCTCGTTCCTCTATACGCTGCGGGATGCCGTGGCCGGCGATCCGAACTTCATCGAGGAGCACAAGGCGGATCTCTGCGCCTCGCTGCAGAACACCGTCGTGGAGATTCTGCTCGACAAGCTCATCCGCGCTTCGAAGGATACGGGCATCCGCGATATCGCCATCGGCGGCGGCGTCTCGGCCAACTCGGGCCTGCGCAACGGCATCGTCGAGACGGGCCGCCGCCGCGGCTGGCGGACCTTCCTGCCCGAGTTCAAGTTCACGACCGACAACGCCGCCATGATCGCCATGGCGGGATACTACCGTTACAAGCAGGGAGAGTTCTCGTCGCTCGACGTCTCGCCCGAAGCCCGTATGGAACACCTCTGACCGGCCGATGCGCTACTTTCTCGAACTCCGCTATCTCGGTGCCGCCTACTGCGGCTGGCAGCGGCAGCCCGACCAGCCGTCGGTGCAGCAGACCCTTGAACGGGCTCTTTCGACGCTGCTGCGCGAGCCGGTCGAGGTAACCGGCGCCGGGCGTACCGATACGGGGGTGAACGCCTCCTACTATGTGGCGCACTTCGACGTGCGGCAACCCGTGGCGGATCCCGCCCAGACGCTCTACAAGCTCAATTTCCTGCTTCCGGATGACATCTCGGCCGGAGGGCTCACGCCCGTTGCCGAGGGGGCCCATGCCCGCTTTGACGCCTGCGAACGGGAGTATGTCTACCGGATCGAGACGCGCAAGAACCCCTTTACGCGCCTCCTGTCGTGGCAGTATTACGTGCCGCTCGACCTCGAACGGATGAACCGGGCGGCGGCCATGCTCACGGAGTTCAGGGACTTCACCACCTTTGCCAAGCTCAACTCGAACAACCGGACCAATATCTGCCGCATCTACGAGGCCGGATGGTCCGCCGAACCCGGCGACGTGCTCCGTTTCCGGATCCGTGCCGACCGTTTCCTGCGCAACATGGTCCGCGCAATCGTCGGCACGCTGGTCGACGTGGGCCGCGGCCGCTATACGCCCGGGGATTTCCGCGCGATCATCGAGAGCCGCGACCTCTCGCGTTCGAGTGCCGGAGCTCCTGCCCAGGGGCTCTTCTTGAGCGATATCCGCTATCCGTCGGAGGTTTTCGAACGGCGGAGTTTCCGGGATTCCGGACCTCTCTCCTGACCCGAAATGCAAAAGGAGGGAGCCTGCCGCATGACAGGCTCCCTCCTTGCATCTTGCAGCGTCCTGGCTTACAGGTGTATGGCAGCTCCCAATGCCGCTTCGGCGGCCTCCATGACCCCTTCGTGCATCGTCGGATGGGCATGGATCGTCCGGGCGATCTGGTGTGCCGTGGCTCCGAGGTGACGGGCGAGCGTCGGCTCGGCGAGCATCTCGGTTACGGAACCGCCGACCATGTGGGCGCCCAGCAGCCGCTCGTCGGCATCGAAGAGCAGCTTCACGAAGCCCTCCCGCTCTCCGGCGGCCGTTGCCTTGCCCGAGGCGGTGAAGGGGAAGCGTCCCACGCGGTATTCGATCCCCTGCTCGCGCGCCTGCTGCTCGGTCATGCCGACCGAAGCTACCTCGGGCTGCGTAAAGACGCACGACGGGATGGTCGTGTAGTCCACCGGTGCGGGATTCAGCCCGCAGATGGCCTCCACGCAGCAGATACCCTCGGCCGAGGCGACATGCGCCAGCGCCGGGCCGGGTACGATGTCGCCGATGGCGTAGATGCCCGGCACACTGGTGCGGTAGCAGGCATCGACGCGGATCTTCCCGCGCTCGACCTCCACGCCCAGCTCCTCGAGACCGATCCCTTCGATGTTGGCCTGAACACCCACGGCCGAGAGAACCATCCCGGCCGAGAGGGTCTCCACCCCCTTCCTGCCTTCGATCTCGACCTCGCACTGCCCTTCGGGCGTAACGCGCACGCTGCGTACGGCCGTCGAGGTGAGCACCGTGGCGCGCAGCTTGCGGAACTCGCGCTCCATGGTCTTCGAAACCTCCTCGTCCTCGAGGGGCATCATGCGGGGCAGGTACTCGACGACGGTAACGCGCACGCCGAGCGTGGCGTAGAGCCAGGCGAACTCGCTGCCGATGGCCCCCGACCCTACGACGATCATCGATTCGGGCAGCCGGTCGAGCGTCAGCGCCTGCTTCGAGGTGATGACGTGCACGCCGTCCACCGGAATTGCGGGCACCTCGCGCGGGCGGGCGCCCGTGGCGAGGATGATGTGGTCGGCCTCGTATTCCGTGCCCCCGACGTCGAGACGCCCGGGGGCCGTGAGGCGTCCGAAGCCCTGGATCAGGTCGATGGCGTTCTTCTTGAGGAGGAACTGCACGCCCCGCGACATGGTCTGCGCCACCTCGCGCGAGCGGGCGACGATCTTCGCCATGTCGGGCTGCACCTCTCCGTCGATGTGCAGGCCGTAATGCTCGGCATTGCGGCAGTACTTGTAGACCTGGGCGCTCTTGAGCAGCGCCTTGGTGGGGATACAGCCCCAGTTGAGGCATACGCCGCCCGCCTCGGCCCGTTCTACGAGCGCGACCTTGCGGCCCAGCTGGGCGGCGCGGATGGCGGCCACATAACCTCCGGGGCCGCTGCCGACGATGATGATGTCGTATTTCATGGCGTTGGGTTATTTCTGAACCTTGAGGATCTCTCCGTTGTCGGCGGCTACGGCACGCTTCCACTTCTCGTTGTATCCCGGGAACTGGATCTTGTCGGGAATCTGGCGTCCGTTGCCGTTCTCGACGAAGTGGCGGGCCATCGGGGCGTCGCTGTCGAGATAGGACAGCACGTCGCCGTGCTCACTCTTGACGTTGCCATCCATGTATTTGATCAGCAGATATTTGTCGAGTTTCGACCAGCGGTTGAAGAGCTCCTGGGCCGTATCGACGCTCTGGCGCGTGAGGTAGCGGCGGCGGGCAGCCTGCGAGTCGTAGCCGGTGGCGCGGGCGTCGATTTCGGCCATGCGGGCGAGCTGTCCGTTCTCCCAGGCGTCGGTAACCTTGCGGATGTCGGCCGCGATCATGTCATAGCGCATGTAGGCGAAGTTCGTAACGCGGTTGAAAAGCCAGAATGCCGACGTGGGCGAATACTCCAGCATCGAGCCGTTGCCCTCGCGGAAGCATTCGGGAACCTCCTCCGTCGAGCAGAAGATCGGCGTCAGGCACGACGTGGCGGCGTCATCCACGCCGAACCAGAGGATACCCATGTCGGCCGGGACGTTGGGCCGGGCCTGAGCCACGAACCAGAAACCGGTCTGCTGCGTGGCCGTGGCGCGCTCGTTGAGGTATTCGACGCCATCGACCTCGAAGGTCATCGGGCGCCAGCGGTAGGGACAGTTGTGCCCGCCGGCACCGAGGTCCTTCGTCATGTCCATCGGCGTACCCTCGTAGTGGTCGCGCATGCAGTCGAAGACCACCTTCGGCGAAACCTTCGTGCGGGGCTTCACCCACAGCGGCATGCGGTTCTTGAGGTTGTAGCCCATGGCGTAGTCCTCGTAGGCCTCCATGCCGTCGGCCACCGTGCGGAAGAAGGCCCATACGCGGGCGTCGCAACCGCGCACCGTGCCGAAGTCGGCCGGGCAGTAGGCGTCGGCGAAGCTGAAGTCGGCGTCGTCGCCCTCGAAGTAGCCCATCTCGCGGGCGAAGTCCACGACGTCGGGGGCATAGAGGCAGTTTTCGGGATCATCGAACGGGATCTGCGTGATGCGTGCCTGGTTGGCGTGCGCCGAGACACAGCCGTCGGGGATGCGGCGTGCGACCCATACGATACCCTTGCGGGTGTTCTTTCCTTGGGCATCTATCTTGCATCCCTTGCCGATGAGCTCCATGATCCAGGCCTCGTCGGGGTCGGCAATCGAGAACGACTCGCCGCTCGAGGCATATCCGTAGGTATTGGCCAGCTCGACGATCGTGGCGATCGCCTCGCGAGCCGTTTTGGCACGCTGCAGCGTGATGTAGATGAGCGATCCGTAATCCATGCGGCCGGTCGAGTCGGCCAGTTCGGCGCGGCCTCCGAAGGTTGTCTCGCCGATGATGAGCGAGTGCTCGTTCATGTTGCCGACGGTCGTGTAGCTCTCCTCGACCTGGGGGATGTCCGTCAGATAGCGGCCCGTGTCCCACTCGTATACGGGAAGGATCGACCCTTCGAGGTGCTTGCCTCCCGGGTGGTGGTAGAGGGCGCCGTACAACGCGTGCGAGTCGGCGGCATAGGAGACCATCACCGACCCGTCGGTCGAGGCGCCGCGCGTGATGATGAAGTTGGTGCAGGCATCCGCCGTGGCGTAGGCGACGAGGGCGGCTGCCGCGAGAATCGTTCGGAATTTTTTCATAGGTTGCGCATTTTACCCCGTAAAGATAGAAAACTATTCCGGAACGGCAAAAAAAGAGGCTCCGATGCGGATTCCGCGACGATGAATCGGGAAAATTTGTGTAACTTTACCTGTCAAAATTCACCGTTTCTATGTCGGTAACCCAACAACTGGCCCGTGTGCGGGCCGAATTGCCCGAGGGGGTAACGCTCGTTGCCGTCTCGAAAACCCACCCTGCGGAGCTGATCCGCGAGGCCTACGACGCCGGGCAGCGCATCTTCGGCGAGAGCCGTCCGCAGGAGCTGCGCGAGAAATACGAGCTGCTTCCCAAGGATATCGAGTGGCACATGATCGGCCACCTGCAGACCAACAAGGTCAAGTACATCGCACCTTTCGTGCAGTTGATCCATTCGGTGGACAGCGCCCGCCTCGCCAAGGCGATCCAGACACAGGCGGCCCGCTGCGGCCGCGTGATCGATATCCTGCTCGAGATCCACGTTGCCCGCGAGGAGACCAAGTCGGGCTGGGATCCCGCGCAGCTGCGCGACTACCTGGCCGCAACCCCCTTTGCCGCGATGCCCAACCTGCGTGTGCGCGGCGTGATGGGCATCGCCACCAATACGGACGACGAGGCGGTTATCCGCAGTGATTTCGAGCGTCTGAAACGCTGCTTCGAGGAGCTGAAGCCCGCCTTCGGGGAGACGTTCGATACGCTGTCGATGGGCATGTCGCACGATTTCCGTCTGGCCGTTGCCTGCGGCTCGACGATGGTGCGCGTCGGTTCGCTGATCTTCGGCGAGCGGGACTATTCGAAATGATCGTTCAAAACCAACGCCTATGGATAACTTGAAGGTCGGTTTTATCGGATTCGGCAATATGGCGCAGGCCATGGCCCGGGGGCTGGTTGCCACCGGGGCGCTCGCGCCCGAAGCGATCGGCGCCTGTGCCCGGGATTTCGGGAAGCTGCGCCGCAATACGGAGCCCTGCGGATTCCGTGCGTTCGAGCGTGCAGAGGATCTCGTTGTCTTTGCGGACCTTGTGGTTGTGGCCGTCAAACCGCACCAGGTAGCCGGTGTGATCGAACCCCTGCGGGAGATGCTGCGGGGGCGGATCGTGGTCTCGGTGGCCGCAGGCATCACTTTCGACGATTACGAACGGATGCTGCCCGCGGGTACGTCCCATCTGAGTACGGTCCCCAACACACCGGTGGCCGTCGGCGAGGGAATCATCGTCTGCGAACGGCGCCACTCGCTCTCCGCGGAGGAGTGGGAGCGTTTCGAGCGGCTCTTTTCGCGGCTCGGGCTGCTGCTGACGGTCGATACCCCGCTGTTGAGTGTCGCCGGCACGGTCTGCGGTTGCGGCCCGGCCTTTGTGGCGATGTTCCTCGAAGCGCTGGCCGATGCGGCCGTCAAGCACGGCATCCCGCGTGCCGATGCCTACCGTATGGCCAGCCAGATGATTGTCGGCACGGGCAAGCTGCAGCTCGCCTCGGGCACGCATCCCGCCGCAATGAAGGATGCGGTCTGCTCTCCGGGCGGTACGACGATCGTAGGGGTCGCCGAACTCGAACGCCGGGGCTTCCGCGCGGCGGTGATCGACGCCGTGGATGCCATCGAAGACAAACGGTAGCCTCCCCCGCTGCCGTCGTGAGAAAAGCGCCCTCCCATGCCGGGGAGGGCGCTTTTTCCTGGTCTCTGCAATTTCGGGTTACCGTACCCGCAGCGTGCGGCCGATGCGCAGGATGGTGGTCGGCTTGATGCCGTTCAGGGCGCAGATCTTCTTGACGGTCGTGCCGTACTTTACGGCGAGGTGTCCCAGCGTGTCGCCCGAGCGGATCTTGTGGTAGCGCATGGCGGCGCGCTCGGCGGCCTCCTGCTTGTCCTGCTTCTCGTTGGCCTCCTCGTCGTCGAAGTCCTGTCCGGCGTTGGAGTAGATGCTCAGGAACGAACGCTTGAGCAGGAAGACCTCGCGGTTGAGGATGCCGCGCTTGAAGTCGATCAGCCGCTCGGGGTCGAACGACTGTCCGTAGTAGCGGGTCTCGAAGTGCAGGTGGGGACCCGTCGAGCGTCCCGTGGAGCCGCCCAGACCGATGATCTCCCCCGCCTCGACCCACTGGTTCGGCTCGACGAGCCGCTCGGAGAGGTGCCCGTAGTAGGTCTCCAGTCCGTTGTCGTGGCGGATGATGATCAGGTTGCCGTAGCCGCGCACGGACTGCGAGATGCGCACGCGGCCGCTGAAGGTCGCATAGACCGTGTCGCGCATCTTGAGCGGCAGATCGACGCCCTGGTGGCGGCGTCCGCGGCGCAGGCCGAACTTGCCGCGCGGATTGACCGCACCCTTGTAGGGATAGTGGAATCCCGAGGTGGAGTCCACCAGCGTTACGACGACCGATTCGGGAATGTTGGCCTTCGTAACGCTGCTGTACGGGAAGAGCGACTTCGTGTCCCAGTACTTCTCGAAGATCGTGCTGTCCTTGGCCACCTCGCGGTTGCGGACGTATTTCCACGAGTTGTCGCCGAACAGGACGACATAGAGAGCGTCGTTGCCCGAGCTGAGGGTGTCGATGACCGCCAGGTCGTCGGTCTCGAAGGTCGAATGGATCTCCTTGCGCTCCATGCGGCGGCGCATGTCGGCCACGGAGTCGGCGGCGATCTCTTCGGGTGTGCGCGTGTCGATCTGCGGCGTGACGCTCTCCTCGGTATAGAGCTCGTCGTCGAGGGCCGCCGCGAGGTTCTGCAGCGAGTCGATGAGTGCGGCCTGGCGGGCCGTTACGGCGCGCAGCGAGTCGGCCGTGCGCTCGGCGGCCTCCAGACGTGCCGTGCGGGTGGTTTTGCGGGGGTTGCGTGCCGCGGCCGTGGTCGTCGAGACCGTCATGAGGGCGGCGAGAATCAGCAGGTATCTTTTCATGCGTTCGGTTTTATTTCGTGTCGTTGTCTTTCAGCAGCGCTTCGGCGGCTTCGAGGGCCTTGTAGAACTCCTCGCCGAAGCGGCGGATGATCGGCTCGCGCAGGGCCTTGTAGACCGGAATGCCCAGTTTGGCCCCGAGGGCGCGTGCCGGGGCGCATACCGACCAGCGGTGGTAGTTGAGCCCCGTCGTACCGTTCGAGAAGTGCATCAGGCGGATCGGATAGAGATGGCACGAGATGGGCTTGCGGAACGGTGTCTTGCCCTCCAGCCACGCCTTCTCGATGGCGCAGAGCGTTACTCCGTTTTCGGTGTAGGTGTAGGCGCACTCGGCATCGCCGACGAGCGGCGTGGTCAGGTCGCCCTCCTCGTCCACGACCATGAAACCCTGCCGTTCGACGGCTTCGATGCCCTCGGGGGTCATGTAGGAACGGTAGTTGGGATATTCGCGTTCGAGGATCTCCACCTCGTCGGCTTCGAGCGGCGCTCCGGCATTCCCTTCGACGCAGCAGATGCCCTTGCAGCGGGCGATGTCGCAGGCGAAGCATTCGCGCAGCAGGTCGGCGCTTACGATCTTGTCGTCGATCTCGATCATCGTTTGCAGGTATCAGCGATGATTATGTCGAACAGTTCGCCGAGGGTCATGCCCATCGCGCGCACCTGCTTGGGAACGATGCTCCCGGCGCTCATGCCGGGGATCGAGTTGAGCTCGATGAAGTAAGGTTTTCCCTCGTCCGTCACGATGAAGTCCACGCGCACGACGCCCGAGCAGCGGCACGTGCGGTAGGCTTCGAGGGTCATGCGGTTCAGCTCGGCCTTCACCTCGGGCGAGATGCGTGCCGGGGTGATCTCCTCGGAACAGCCGGCCGTATATTTGGCCTCGTAGTCGAAAAAGTCCTTCTTGGGCACGATCTCCGTAATGGGGAAGAGGTATTCGCGGCCCTGGGCAATCATCACGCCGCAACCCATCTCGCGCCCCTTGATGCACTCCTCGACGAGAATCTCGTCGCCCTGGGCGAAGGCGGCGTCGATCGCTGCCGGAAGCTCCTCGGGGGTGTGTACCTTCGTTACGCCGAACGACGACCCGTTGGCGTTGGGCTTCACGAAGAGGGGCATGCCCAGCTTTTCGATGATCCCGGCGGTGTCGATGCGGTCGCCCCGGCGGAGGAAGATCTCGCGGGCGAGGTGGATGCCGCGCCCGGCGAGCGTGCGCTTGGTGGTGATCTTGTCGAAGGTGATTACCGACGAGGTCATCGAGCACGACGAATAGGGAATGCCCATCATGTCGAGGTATCCCTGCAGCTTGCCGTCCTCGCCCGGGGTGCCGTGGATGATGATGAGCGCATAGTCGAACGCCGTGCGCTCGCCCTCGACCGTGAGCGAGAAGTCGTTCTTGTCCACCTGCCACTGCCGGCCGTCGGGGGCCGTGTAGTGCCAGTCGCGGTGGTGCAGGTCAATGACCCGTATGTCGTATTTCTGCGGATCGAGCGCCGCACGGATCTGCGCGGCGCTTTGCAGGGCGATTTCCCGTTCGGGGGAGTCTCCGCCCGCCATGAGTGCTATTTTCAGTCGTTCCATCTGTTTCGTGTGGTTGTCGTGATTCCTTTTGGGTTTAGTCCGCCTTCGCGATCAGGGGTTGTAGAGGTCCGTATAGCGGAACTGGAGGATCTCCTGCACCATCTCGACATACTGCCGGGCTTCGGTGTGCTCCTTGTCGAGAGCCAGCGCCCGGTTGAAGTCGTTCAGAGCGGCTCCCCACTCGTTGAGTCGGTAATGCAGCTTGCCGCGTTCGACCAGCAGGTCGGCATTGGCGGCAGCCTCGGGGTCGGCGTCGATGCGGGTCGTGAGGGCTGCCATGCGCATGGCGGGGCTCCACAGCCCCTTGCGGCGGATGTAGTCCGCCACACCCTTCCCGAGCAGTTCATCCACCTCCTCGCCCCGTTCGATGCGGGCGCGGATGTCGGTTGCCGCAAACTCCTGCAGGGGCGCTCCTTCGAGCAGCGTAAACCGCCCGGCAAAACGCTCTGTCCGTGCATCGCGCCGCGGATAGACATAGATGGGATATTCGAGGATGCGTTCATACTCCTTCCATCCGTCGAGACGTGCGATCTGGTCGCCGCCCATAAGGATCGAAAAACACATCTCCCGTCCGAAGTTCTCTTCGAGGTAACGGAGCGTATCGATGGTGTATGAAGGTTTCGGAAGCAGGAACTCGATGACCGAAGGCTTGATTTTTTCGGGATATTTCGAGGCGGCGCAGGCGATCTCGGCCATCTCGAAACGGTCCATCTCGGGAGCCAGGTCGGCCTCCTCCTTGTAGGGGCTCCGGGGCGATACGACGAGAACGACCTCGTCGCAGAGGCCGCTGTCGAGGACATATTCCGCCAGGGCCGTATGTCCCTTGTGGATCGGATTGAACGACCCGAAGTAGAGCATCACGCGTTTCATGCCTCGCTGCGGATAAATGCGTCGAGGATGGCGCAGGTCTTTTCGACGGCCTCGTCGAGGCGGTCGTTCATCACCACATGGTCGAACTCCGGAGCCTTCGTCAGTTCGAATTGGGCCTTGGCCACGCGGCGCTCGATTACCTCGGGAGCATCCGTGCCGCGCCCTTCGAGGCGGCGGCGCAGCTCCTCGATCGAGGGGGGCATGATGAATACCGAGCAGGCGTCGGCGCCGAAGATGCGCTTGAGGTTGATGCCGCCCATCACGTCGACATCGAAGACGATGATGTGCCCCTTCTGCCAGATGCGCTCGACCTCGCTGCGCAGTGTGCCGTAGCAGGTGCCCTTGTAGACCTCCTCCCACTCGACGAAGCGCGCGTCGGCCACGGCCTGCGCGAAGGCCTCCGGCGTGAGGAAGTAGTAGTCCACGCCGTCGCGCTCCGTACCGCGCGGGGCGCGGCTCGTTGCCGAGATCGAGAACTCCAGCTGCGGATAGCGCCCCAGCAGGCGGTGGACGATCGTCGTCTTGCCCGAACCGCTCGGAGCCGAGAATATGATAACCTTGCCCATGTTTGCAAATGCGTTTTCCGAAAGCGGCGCCCTGCACCGGCCCGCGGCCGGCACGGAAGCCCGCCGTTTTTATAAGATATTGAGTACCTGTTCCTTGATCTTCTCCAGCTCGTCCTTCATCTGGACCACAAGCCGCTGGATGGTCGCCTCGTTGGCCTTCGATCCCATCGTGTTGATCTCGCGGCCCATCTCCTGGGCGATGAATCCCAGCTTGCGGCCCACACCCTCCTCCGCGGCGGCCACCTCGCGGAAGTAGCGGCAGTGGTTCGTCAGGCGCACCTTCTCTTCGGTGATGTCGAGTTTTTCGAGGTAGAAGATCATCTCCTGCTCAAGGCGGTTGCGGTCCACCTCGACCGGGAGTTTGGCGAGGTTGTCCAGGATCCGGGCCCGGATGTTCTCGGTGCGGGCCTTCTCGAAGGGTACGACCTCCTCCTTGTAGTGTTCGATCAGATCGACGCGGCGCAGCAGGTCGGCAATCAGGATGGCTCCCTCCTGCTCGCGGAAGGCGTTCAGACGGCTGCAGGCCTCGTCAACGGCAGCCATCAGCGCCGTGATCTCCTCTTCGGAGACCTCCTCCGCATCGGTGGACACCACGTCGGGCAGGCGCATGAGCACCTGCAGGGCGGCGGCGTCCCACCCTGCTGCCGCGGGGTCGAGTCCGGCGCCGCGGGCCGCATCGCGCAGCTCGGCGGCGTAGGCGGCCAGCGCCTCCTTATTTATATGGGCCGACGTATCGACGGTCGCCGACTCCACCGCAATGAAGAGATCGACCTTGCCGCGCTGCAGGGCGCGCGTTACCCGGTTGCGGATCTCGTATTCGGCCTGGCGGTAGATTGCCGGCAGGCGCAGCGAGAGATCCATCTGCTTGGAATTCAGCGAACGTATTTCGACCGTGATTTTCCGTTTGGCGAGCGTGGCTTCGCTTTTGCCGAAGCCGGTCATCGATTTTACCATCTGCGTGGACGTTAAATTTCGGCAAATTTAATAAAAACAATTCAAAAAGGACCGGCTTCGGATGCCGGAGTGAAATTTATTTCACGGACTCTTGCATTTGGAATTTATTTTTTGTTATATTTGTGTTAGTGTAATAACAGTTTGTAACTCAAACAACCAAATCGCGTGATATTATGAAAAAACACAATTTCAACGCCGGACCCTCGATCCTGGCGGACGAGGTGATCGAAAAGGCGGCTCAGGCCGTGCTCGACTTCAACGGTACGGGACTCTCCGTGCTCTCGATTTCACACCGTTCGAAGGATTTTGATGCGGTGATGGAGGAGGCCGACCGCCTTTTCCGCGAACTGCTGTCGATTCCCGACAACTACAAGATCATCTATCTGGGCGGCGGCGCCAGCACGCTTTTCTACGAGGTCGCCGCGAACTTCCTCGGCCGCAAGGCGGGCTATGTGAACACGGGAGTCTGGTCGAAGAAGGCCATCAAGGAGGCCAAGCGTTACGGTGAGGTGGAGGTCGTGGCATCGTCCGAGGACCGGAATTTCACCTACATTCCGAAGGGCTTTGTCATTCCCGAGGATCTGGACTACCTGCATATCACGTCGAACAATACGATCTACGGTACGGAGTACCACGAGGATATCGACTCGCCGGTGCCTCTGATCGCCGACATGTCGTCGGACATTCTTTCGCGTCCGGTGGACGTTTCGAAGTACGCCATGATCTACGGCGGTGCGCAGAAGAACCTCGCCCCGGCCGGCGTAACCTTCTCGATCATCCGCGAGGAGATGCTCGACCACATTGTCCGCGACCTGCCGACGATGGTGTCGTTCCGCACCCACGTGGAGAACAACTCGATGTTCAACACGCCTCCCGTATTCCCGATCTACGTCCTGATGGAGACGCTGCGCTGGCTCAAGTCGATCGGCGGCGTGGAGGAGATCTACCGCCGCAACCGCGAGAAGGCCGCCCTGCTCTACGGGGAGATCGACCGCAACCCGCTTTTCCGCGGCACGGTCGAGAAGGAGGACCGCTCGCTGATGAACATCTGCTTCGTCATGGCCGACGGCTACGAGGAGCTGGCTCCCGCGTTCATGGAGGAGGCCAAGGCCCGCGGCATCGTGGGTATCAAGGGCCACCGTCTGGTGGGCGGCTTCCGCGCATCGTGCTACAACGCGCTGCCGATCGAGAGCGTCCGCGTACTGGTGGAGTGCATGCAGGATTTTGCGGCCAAGCACGCCAAATAGTCCGCAGCCATGCCGCTCGTTGCGCACGTCCCGACCGGATACGACGCCCTCACGGGCGAGGTGAAGGCCTGGGACTATGAAGAAATGTTGAACATTGAAAATCCGAAACCGATGAAAATACTGGTAGCAACCGAGAAGCCTTTTGCCAGGAAGGCGGTCGATGGCATCCGCGCCATCGTCGAGGAGGCCGGATACGAGCTGGCGCTCCTGGAAAAATATACCGACAAGGGGCAGCTGCTCGAGGCCGTGGCCGATGCCGACGCCCTGATCATCCGCAGCGACAAGATCACCTCGGAGGTGATCGCCGCGGCGAAGAACCTCCGCATCGTGGTGCGTGCCGGTGCGGGTTACGACAACGTGGACCTCGCCGCCGCCACCGAGCGCGGCATCGTGGTGATGAACACCCCGGGCCAGAACTCGAATGCCGTGGCCGAGCTGGCTATCGCGCTGATGATCTACATGTCGCGCAACCGCTTCACGCCGGGCACGGGCTCCGAGATCCAGGGCAAGCGCCTCGGCATCCACGCCTACGGCAACGTGGGCCGTCTGGTGGGCCGCAAGGGCAAGGCGCTGGGCATGGAGGTCGTGGCCTATGATCCGTTCATTACCGACGCCGCCGTCTTCGAGGCCGACGGCGTGCGCAAGGTCGATTCCGTCGAGGAGCTCTACCGCTCGTCGGACTTCCTCTCGCTGCACATTCCCGCCACGCCCGAGACGAAGGGCTCGATCGGCTATGACCTGCTGATGTCGATGCCCGCGGGCGCCACGCTGGTGAACACCGCGCGCAAGGAGGTGATTGACGAGGCGGGCCTTCTGCGGGCGCTCACCGAGCGGGAGGACCTGAAGTACGTTACCGACATTGCCGCCGGCAACCAGGCTGAGCTGGACGAACGCTTCGGCAAGCGGGTCTTCGCCACGCCCAAGAAGATGGGTGCCGAGACCGCCGAGGCGAACATCAACGCCGGTCTGGCCGCCGCGCGTCAGATCGTCGATTTCCTGAAGACGGGCAACCGCCGTTTCCAGGTGAACAAATAATCGACCAACCGAAACCGGAGGAGCGCTGCGGGAAGAGGGCTTGCCGCCCTCTCCCGCAGCGGCCGATTCCGACAACCGAAAACGACTATGGTAAGAATCAAGCCTTTCCGGGGAATACGTCCCCCGAAGAACTATGCCGCCGAGGTGGCTTCGCGCCCCTACGACGTGCTGAACTCCGTCGAGGCGAAGGCCGAAGCCACGGAGCGCTCGCTGCTGCATATCATCAAACCCGAGATCGACTTCGACCCGATTGCCGACGAGCACGATCCGAAGGTCTACGAGAAGGCCGTGGAGAATTTCCGCCTGTGGCGCGAACGCGGCTGGCTCGTGCAGGATCCCGAGGAGTACTACTATGTCTATGCGCAGACGATGGATGGCCGTACGCAGTACGGTCTGGCCATGTGCTGCCACTTTGAGGACTACCTCTCGGGAGCGATCAAGAAACACGAACTGACGCGCACGGAGAAGGAGGAGGACCGCATGATCCATGTCCGCAACCAGAAGGCCAACATCGAGCCGGTCTTCTTCGCCTATCCCGACAACGCCGAGATCGACGCCATCGTCGCCGACGTGGTTGCCAACAACGCTCCGGAGTACGATTTCACGGCCGAGGACGGCTTCGGCCACAAGCTCTGGGTGATCCGCGACCGGAAGACGAACGACCGCATCACGGAGATCTTCAAGGGCATCCCGGCGCTTTACGTTGCCGACGGACACCACCGTACGGCCGCCGCGGCGCGCGTCGGCGCGGAGTGCCGCGACCGTAACCCGCACCACACGGGCGAGGAGGAGTACTGCTACTTCCTGGCCGTAACGTTCCCGGCGAGCCAGCTGCGCATCATTGACTACAACCGCGTGGTGAAGGATCTCAACGGCCTCACGCCCGCGGAGTTCCTCGAACGTCTCAAGGAGGACTTCACCGTCGAGGAGAAGGGCACGGAGATCTATCGCCCGCAGGCGCTGCACAACTTCTCGATGTATCTGGAGGGCCGCTGGTACAGCCTCACGGCCAAGCCGGGAACCTACGACGACCACGACCCGATCGGCGTGCTCGACGTTACGGTGCTCTCGAACCGGGTGCTTGACCGCATTCTGGATATCAAGGACCTCCGGACCTCGAAGCGCATCGACTTCGTGGGCGGCATCCGCGGCCTGGGCGAGCTGAAGCGCCGCGTGGACAGCGGGGAGATGCAGGTGGCCTTTGCCCTCTACCCCGTCTCGATGCAGCAGCTGATCGACATCGCCGACACGGGCAATATCATGCCTCCGAAGACAACCTGGTTCGAACCCAAGCTGCGCTCGGGTGTGGTGATCCACTCCTTCGAGGAGTAGCCCCGGCATCGCGACCGAAAAAGGGATCATCCGCAAGGGTGATCCCTTTTTTCATCCGGTACCGGTTGACCGGCCGGTACGAACCGGCTTTTTGGAAAAATTGTCGGCCGGATCGGAGAATTTGTCGATTTTTTCTTAATTTTGTTGGAACAAACAATACAGACTCGATATGGCAAAAATCAAAGGAACGATCGTTGTCGACAGGGAGCGATGCAAGGGGTGCGGTGTCTGCGTGGCGTCGTGTCCGTGCGGGGTGCTCGCCTTGTCCGTGGAGGTGAACAGCAAGGGCTACCCCGTGGCCCGCATGGAGCATCCCGATGCCTGCACGGGCTGCGCGTCGTGTGCGGTGATCTGCCCCGACAGCGTCATTACGGTGTACCGTCAAAAATTCGAATAGACTTATGGCAGAGAAGGAGATAAAACTGATGAAAGGCAACGAGGTGATCGCCCATGCGGCGATTCGCTACGGTTGCGACGGGTACTTCGGCTACCCGATCACGCCTCAGTCGGAGGTGATGGAGACGCTCATGGAGCTCAAGCCCTGGGAGACCACGGGTATGGTGGTCCTGCAGGCCGAATCGGAGGTGTCGTCGATCAACATGGTCTACGGCGGTGCTTCGACCGGCAAGCGGGTCATGACCTCGTCGTCGAGCCCCGGCATCAGCCTCATGGCCGAGGGTCTGAGCTATCTGGCCGGAGCCGAGCTGCCGTGTCTGGTCATCAACTGCCAGCGCGGAGGTCCGGGCCTGGGTACGATCCAGCCCTCGCAGGGCGACTATTTCCAGGCCGTCAAGGGCGGCGGACACGGTGATTACCACCTGATCGTCTTTGCCCCGAACTCCGTGCAGGAGATGCACGACCATGTGGCCGAGGCCTTCGACCTGGCCTTCAAGTACCGCAATCCGGCGATGATCCTCGCCGACGGTGCCATCGGCCAGATGATGGAGAAGGTGGTGCTCGCACCGCAGCGTCCGCGCCGCACGAACGAGGAGATCGCCGCCGAGTGCCGCACCTGGGCCGCCTACGGCAAACCCGCCGACCGCGGGCGCAACGTCGTAACGTCGCTTGAGCTGCAGTCCGAGAAGATGGAGATCATCAACCAGCGCCTGCAGGAGAAATACCGCCAGCTGGAGGAGAACGAGGTGCGCTACGAGGCCATCGAGTGCGACGATGCGGAGTATGTCATCGTGGCCTTCGGTTCGTCGGCGCGCATCTGCTCGGCGACGGTCGAGATGGCCCGTGCCGAGGGCCTGAAGGTGGGCCTGCTGCGTCCGATCACGCTCTACCCCTTCCCGAAGAAGCAGATTGCCGAACTCGCCGCCCGCGGCGTGAAGGGATTCCTGTCGGCCGAGCTCAATGCCGGGCAGATGGTCGAGGATGTACGCCTCGCGGTGAACGGCAAGGCCCCCGTGGAGCACTACGGACGTCAGGGCGGCATGCTCTTCACGCCCGACGAGGTGCTTGACGCACTCAAGGAAAAACTGATTAAAAAGTAACGACGATGGCAGAGGTTGAAATCAAACAGGAGAATCTGGTTTACGCCAAACCGAGACTCATCACCGATAACGTCATGCACTACTGCCCGGGCTGCAGCCACGGCACGGTGCACAAACTCGTGGCGGAGGTCATCGACGAGATGGGCCTCGCCGAGAAGGCCGTGGGCATCTCGCCCGTAGGCTGCTCGGTCTTCGCCTACAATTACATCGACATCGACTGGATCGAGGCGGCGCATGGACGTGCGCTGGCCGTGGCGACGGCCGTCAAGCGGCTGTATCCCGAGAATCTGGTCTTCACCTACCAGGGCGACGGCGACCTGTCGGCCATCGGTACGGCGGAGTCGATCCATGCTGCGGCGCGCGGTGAGAATGTCGTGGCGATCTATATCAACAACGCGATCTACGGCATGACGGGCGGTCAGATGGCCCCCACGACGCTGCTGGGCATGAAGACCGCGACGACGCCCTACGGACGTGATCCGCGGCTGAACGGCTACCCCTACAAGATTGCCGAGATGATGGCCCATCTGGACGGTGCGACCTACATCACGCGCCAGAGCGTGCATACGCCGGCCAACGTGCGCAAATGCAAGAAGGCGATCCGCAAGGCGTTCGAAAATTCGATGGCCGGCAACGGCTTCTCGCTCGTGGAGGTCGTTTCGACCTGCAACAGCGGCTGGAAGCTCTCGCCGGTGGCTTCGAACCAGTGGCTTGCCGAGAACATGCTGCCCTTCTATCCGCTGGGCGATATCAAGGACGTAAAAATGGAGGAGACGCGATGAAAGAGACAATGATCATAGCAGGATTCGGAGGACAGGGCGTCCTTTCGATGGGTAAGATTCTGGCCTATTCGGGCGTGATGCAGGGTTTCGAGGTAACCTGGATGCCCTCCTACGGCCCCGAGATGCGCGGCGGTACGGCCAACGTGACGGTCATTCTCTCCGACAGGAAGATCTCCTCGCCCATCGCCCACGAGTTCGACACGGCGATCATCCTGAACCAGCAGTCGATGGAGAAGTTCGAGCCGCTGGTCAAGCCGGGCGGTGTGCTGATCTACGATACGAACGGCATTACGCGCCATCCCGTGCGTACGGACATCTCGGTCTATGCGATCGACGCCACGGCCGAGTGTGCGAAGATGGGCCAGGCGAAGCTCTTCAACACGATGATTCTGGGCGGCTATCTCAAGGTTTGCCCCGTCGTGGAGATGGAGAACGTCATGGTCGGTTTGAAGAAGTCGCTGCCCGAACGTGCGTGGAAGATGCTTCCCCAGAACGAGGAGGCGATCCGTCACGGCGGCGAGATCATCCGCAAGGTGCGGTAGTTTGCCGTTGGCCATACGCGAAGAGAAAAGGGGCGTCCTTCGGGGGATGCCCCTTTTTGTGGATGGTACGGTCTTTCGGGGTTACTCGCGGTCGCGGAAGTAGTCCGCCCGCAGCAGAATGTCCGAGACGCGCCACAGCTTTTGGCGGTAGCGGCGCACCGAATCGTCGGAATTCTCCCCCGCCCATCCGCTCGTATGGTCGGCGGCACAGTCGCTCTGGCGGCGGTAGAGGCTTTCTCCCAGCCCGTGGAAGGGGTATTCGTCGATTCCCATGGCATCGAGCAGCGTCGGATAGATGTCGCATTGCGCGACCACCCGGTCGGTCGGCATCCGGCGCGGTGCATTGAGCAGGAAGAGCGGGATGTAGCGGTCCTCGAGCCGGCATTCGCGGCGTCCCTCGTAGCGGTTGCGCGTGATCGAGTCGTGATCGCCGGTGATGACGATCAGGCTCCGTTCGTAGAGGCCGCAGCTTTTGAGCGAATCGATGAACGTCGCGAGGCAGCGGTCCACATATTCGGCAATGATCAGGTAGTTTTTCACCTGTTCGTCGGCGATGCGGGCCTTGTTCAGCGGGGTGTCGAACCCGCTTTCTATGGCGTCGTGCCCCGACATGGTAACGACCTGGGCATAGAACGGCTCGGGCATCTGCCGCAGAATGGCGAGGCTGCGGCGGTAGAGCTCCTCGTCAGCGGTCAATGTGGGATGGTCGCCGCGCAGGTCGTAGTGGAGCGCATCGAACCCGAAACTGCGCGTCGTGGTCTCCTGGTTCCAGTAGGATTTGAAGTCGCAGACAAACGAGGCCGAGGCATATCCCCGCTTTTTGAGCGCCTTGGGCAGCGAAGGATAGGTGTTCCGGCTGCCGTAGAGGCTGGAGGCCGCACCCGTGGCTGCGGGCAGCAGCCCCGTGTTGATGAGCAGCTGGGCATCCGACGAACGGCCGTCCTTGACCTGCGGAAGCACCTTCGGAAAGTAGAGTACGCTCGTGTCCCGGTCCAGCGAATCGAGGAACGGCTGGACCTTCCGTCCGTCGATTTCGAGACCGATCGGCCAGCTGGCCTGCGACTCCATGAGGATGAGGATCAGGTTTTTCCCATCCGGAGCGATTCCGGGTGCGGGCCCGCGGCTGCGCTCGGCATTTTCGACGAAGCGCCGGGCCTCCTGCAACTCCTCTTCGGTACAGTCGCGGGTATTGGCGATCTGGTAGATCCAGTAGCTGGTCCATCCGAAGTCGCGCAGGGCGACCATCGGCTCGTTGCGGAAGCGGGGCCCCGGGTGGTCGAAACTCTTCGGATCGTGTCGGTACGGGGCGAGCAGGATGGCTGCAGCCGTGAGCAGAGCCGTCCCGCAGGCGGTCAGGCGGCTGCGGAGACCCGGACGATCGCTCCACCGGTGGAGGAGTGGCACCACCAGTGCAAGGCAAAGTGCCGGCAGCAGGAGCCACCAATCGGCGCGACGCATCGAATTGCGGATGCTGGGGCCGAGTCCGTCGAGATTCTGCCACATCGCGTAGGACGAGAGCGGCATGATGCTCCCGTAGTTGCGGTAGTACCAGAGATTCGAGAACAGGTAGAGGTCGATGATGAGGATCCAGAGCACCAGCCACCCTCTTCGGCGGAGGAACCATGCCGGAAGAGCCAGCAGCATGGCATCCGCCAGGCGTCGGAGCCAGACCGTGGCGTGCCACGGGTGGGGAATCTCCCAGAACGAGTCGAGAATCGAGAGCGTCGCCAGCAGGGCGATCACCGCCAGCAGGTAAACGACCGTTCGGATTCCGATCGAGCCGCATGCTGCGGCGCGAAGTTCGGCCTGCAGGGGTTTCGGATGGCGGCCGGGCATGTGGCGTCTCTACTTGCGGAGTGGATTATTTCTGGAAGCGGTATTGCAGCACGTCGCGCCAGCCGAGCAGCAGTTCGCGGACCGGCAGTCGGCGTTTCCCGGCGATCTGCAGCTCCTCGAGCGTGATCCATCCGTCGGCGCAGGCTACGCGAATGAAGGTGCGGCCGTCGCTTTCGACCGTGCCGCAGGCGACTTTATCGTGTGCTGCGGCCTCGAAAGCTGCCGCAAAGATCTTGGCCGTGAGCTCCTCCTCCGATCCTTCGCGATACATGGCGGTCCAGGCGGCCGGATAGGGCGACAGCCCGCGGATGAAGTCGATGATCCGCCGGCCCGGCTGCGACCAGTCGATGCGGCAATCCTCCTTGAAGATCTTGGGGGCGGGTTTCAACGTCCTGTCGTCGATCTGCTGCTGTTCGACGGGCCGGATCTCCCCGGCGGCGATCCGCTCCACGGTGTCGAGCACCAGCCCCGTGCCCGTCTGCATGAGTTTTTCGTACATCGAGCCGATGGTATCCTCCTCCCCGATCGGGACACGGATCTGCCCCAGGATGGCCCCCTTGTCGATCTCGTGGTTCAGTAGGAAGGTCGTAACGCCCGTCTCGCGCTCGCCGTTGATGATCGCCCAGTTGATCGGCGCCGCACCGCGGTACTGCGGCAGCAGCGAGGCGTGGAGGTTGAAGGTCCCCAGCCGCGGCATGGCCCATACGACCTCGGGCAGCATGCGGAAGGCGATGACGATGCCCAGATCGGGTTTGAGGGACCGCAGCGTCTCGACAAACTCCGGGTCGCGGAGCTTCACGGGTTGCAGCACGGGGAGCCCCAGCTCGCGGGCCGCGATCTTCACGTCGCTTTCATGCAGGCGCTGCCCGCGTCCGGCGGGTTTGTCGGGAGCCGTTACGACCGCTACGACGCGGTAGCCTCCGGCCACGAGGGCCCGGAGCGAAGGTACGGCGAACTCGGGCGTACCCATGAAGACGATGCGCAGATCCTTGGCGTTCATGTCAGGTGTGTGTCAGTTTTTCTTTTCGAAATGCTCCAGCCCCAGCGTGTGGTGCATGCGCTCCTGCTTGGTCTCCAGATAGTGTTCGTTGTAGGGGTTCGGGGCGATGACGATCGGCACGATCTCGTCGATGCAGAGACCGTAACCCTCCAGTCCGGCCCGCTTGAGCGGGTTGTTGGTCATCAGCCGCATGTGGCGGATACCCAGCTCGCGGATGATGCTGGCACCCACGCCGTAGTCGCGCTCGTCGGCCTTGAAGCCCAGCTTGAGGTTGGCATCCACCGTGTCGAGGCCCTCGTCCTGCAGCTTGTAGGCGTGGATCTTGTTGCAGAGGCCGATGCCGCGTCCCTCCTGGTTGAGATAGACGATGGCGCCCTTGCCCTCCTTCTGGATCATCTGCATGGCGCGGTGCAGCTGCTCGCCGCAGTCGCAGCGGTACGACCCGAAAATGTCGCCCGTGGCGCACGACGAGTGCACGCGGATCAGCACGGGCTCATCCTCGGTCCACTCGCCCTTGGTGAGGGCCACATGCTCCACGCCGTTCGATTTCTGACGGAACGGCGTGATGCGGAAGTCGCCCCACTCGGTGGGCAGCGGCACCGTGACGCCCCGCTCGACGATCGACTCCTGCTTGAGGCGGTAGGCGATCAGCGAGGCGATCGAGATGATCTTCAGATCGAACTTGCGGGCGATCTCGAGCAGCTGCGGCAGGCGGGCCATCGTGCCGTCCTCGTTCATGATCTCGATGAGCGCTCCGGCGGGCTGGAGACCGGCCAGACGGGCCAGATCGACCGCAGCCTCGGTGTGTCCCGGGCGGCGCAGCACGCCCTTTTCGCGGGCCCGCAGGGGGTTGATGTGTCCCGGACGTCCGAGATCCGAGGGGCGGGTTTCGGGATTGGCCAGCGCGCGGATCGTGGCGGCGCGGTCGTGGATCGAGACGCCCGTCGTGCACCCCTCGCCCAGCAGATCGACCGTTACGGTGAAGGGCGTCCCGAGCAGCGAGGTGTTGTTCTCCTCCATCATGTTCAGTTCGAGCTGCGCGCATCGCTCCTCCGAGAGCGGCGCACACAGCACGCCCCGCCCCTCCTTGAGCATGAAATTCACGATCTCGGGGGTGATCTTTTCCGCGGCGACGATGAAATCGCCCTCGTTTTCGCGGTCCTCGTCATCGACGACGATGACGATTTTTCCGTTGCGGAAGTCCTCGATGACCTCCTCCACGCTATTGAGCATCGTTTGCTTTGCCATGTCTATTTCTGATTTTTATCTTGTTCTTCAATCGGTTCACAAGGGAAGCCACCCGTTCCCGGATCGCCTTGACCCGTCCGGCATACCAGTCCGTGTCGAGCAGCGCCGAATCGTTGGTGGCCTTGTAGGTGAGGTATACGGCAATGGGGGTCAGAATGAAGGTCGAGAGCCAGACGCCGTAGACGGCATCCCAGCTGCCCTCCTTGGCCAGCTTCTCGCCCGTGATGCTGATGATGTAGTAGATGACGAAGAAGATGACCGAGACGACGACGGGCAGTCCCAGACCGCCGCGGCGGATGATGGCGCCCAGCGGGGCTCCGATCAGGAAGAAGATCAGGATCGAGACGGGCAGCGAGAGTTTCTTGTGCCATTCGACCTTGCTGCGGTATAGCTGGTTGAGGGCCTCCTTGGTGGTCGATTCGTCGAAACTCGAGAAGGTGTTGCGCGAGCTCTTGGCCATCGTGCGGGCCAGGTTCCAGACCCGGTCCTTCATGCGGGTGGGCATCGCCGCGATGGAGTCCACGGCCGCCAGGTCGCGGAACCGGCTCTTGTCCACCTTCAGACTGTCGGGAACCGGCAGCACGGTGTTGTCGCGCGAGAAGATCTGCTCCTTGAGCAGCGGTTCGTAGGAGGCGCTTGTCGCCGTATTGACCTTCACTTCGAGCGAGTCGATGTCGTGCGACAGGTCGCTGATATCCTTCGTGCTGCTGTTGCTGAACAGGTCGGCATCGGTGCGCTCCATGGCGAAGCCCTCCATCGGGATGACCTGCTTCTGCAGGTCGAAGATGTGGTGGCGCAGCGAACTTTTGGTGAACCACTGCGAGTTGCGCGTCTGTTCGTAGGTCTCGCCGTGGAAGAGCGTAACGAGCAGGAAGCGCTTGTCGTCCGACAGGCGGATGTAGCCCGAGTCGGCGAGGATGGTGTTCATGTTGTTGTTTGCCGCGCGGTTGTCGTAGATGAGCACGTCGTGTAGCAGGTGCGTGTCGGGGTCCTGGTGGCTCACGCGGATCGACATGTTGTCGATGCCGTTGAAGAAGAGTCCGTCCTGGAATTCAAGGGCCTGCTTCTGCTGCTTGATGTCGTAGAGCGTGCTGTAGAGCTTCTTGTTGGCACTCGGCACGAGGTCGTTGCCGATGAAGAAGCTGCCCACGGAGATGATGCTCACCAGGATGATGAGCGGCTTGGTGATCTTGACGAGCGACATGCCGGCCGACTTCATGGCCAGCAGCTCGTAGTTCTCGCCCAGGTTGCCCATCGTCATGATGGCGGCGAGAAGCATCGCCAGCGGCAGACCCATCGGGATCATGTTGGCCATGAAGTAGGTCATCAGCTCGATGATGATCCCGGCGCTCAGGCCCTTTCCCACCAGCTCGTCGATATAACGCCATACGATGTTCATCATCAGCACGAACATGACGATGAAGAAGGTGAGGACCATGGGTCCGAGGTATGACTTCAGAACGAGTTTGTGGATGGTTTTCATGCGGAGACTCGCCTATTTTTCGAGTGCAAAGTTAATAGTTTTACCCCAATAAGCGTAAGAGTGAGGGTAAATATTATGGCCGCGCCGGGCGGAACCTCGAAATGGTAGCTGGCCGCGAGTCCCGCAACGTTGCCCGCGACGGCCACGACGGGGGCCGCGGCGGCGATGCGGCGGTAGGAGCGCGTGAACGTATTGACGATGACCACGGGCATCGTGAGCAGCGAGATGAGCAGCACGATGCCCATGATGCGGATCGAGAGCACGATCGTTACGGCCACCAGGGCCGCCATCAGGTAGGAGATCACCCGGGTGTGGATGCCGCGGCTGCGGGCGAACTCGCGGTCGAAGGCGACGTACATGACCGGCCGCAGCCAGAGTGCGGCGCCGACGAGGATCAGCAGCGTCAGTGCGGCGAGCGCGATGACGTCCTCGCGCGTCACGGTGATGATGCTGCCGAACAGATAGGCCGAGAGGTCTCCGGAGGTGTATCCCGGGCGGAGGCTCATGAAGAGGGCACCGACGGCCATGCCCACCGACCAGATGATGCCGATGGCCGAATCCTCGCGGATGCGGCCGCGGCTTCCGGCCCACTCGATGCCCAGCGCCGAGAGTACGGCGAAGACGAGCGCCCCGCCGATGGGGTTGGCGCCCATCCAGAAGGCGATGCCCAGCCCGCCGAAGGAGGCGTGCGTGATGCCTCCGGCGAGGAAGACCATGCGGCGGCAGACGACATAGGTCCCGACGATCCCGCAGGCAATGCCCGACAGCACGCAGGCCGTCAGTGCGTTGGCGAGGTATCCGTATTGGAGCAGGTCGTTGAGGAAATCCATCTGTGCCCTTTTTGTGCGCGCAAATTTAGCTTTTTTCTTCGAAATGCGGGCTCTTTCGCCGAGATTTCGTATTTTCGCACCCGTAAAAACGTGAAAAACATGCAACCTCGCAGAGTCAGTTTTCATACCCTCGGCTGCAAGCTTAACTTTTCGGAGAGCTCGACGCTGGCCCGGGAGTTCGAGCGCGGCGGCTTCGTGCGCGTGGCCCCCACGGCCGAGGCGGACATTTGTGTCATCAACAGCTGCTCGGTTACCGAACATGCCGACAAGAAATGCCGCAACCTGATCCGCCGCCTTCATCGCCGCAACCCGCAGGCGATCATCGCCGTAACGGGCTGCTATGCACAGCTCAAACCGCAGGAGATCGCGACAATCGAAGGTGTGGATATCGTGTTGGGCAACAACGACAAGGGTGATTTATATAAACGGGTGGTTGAGCTTTCGGGAAAGGGCCGGGCGCAGGTTTACAGCTGCGATACCGCGTCGCTGACGCGCTTCTTTGCCGCCTTTTCGAGCGGCGACCGCACGCGGGCCTTCCTCAAGGTGCAGGACGGCTGCGACTACTGCTGCTCCTACTGCACGATCCACTATGCCCGCGGTTCGAGCCGCAACCAGCCGATCGCCGATCTGGTCGAAGAGGCCCGTGCGATCGCGGCGGCCGGACAGCGCGAGATTGTCCTCACGGGAGTCAATACGGGTGATTTCGGCCGCACGACGGGCGAACGCTTCATCGACCTGCTGCGGGCGCTCGACACCGTCGAGGGGATCGACCGCTACCGCATCTCCTCGATCGAGCCGAACCTGCTCACTGACGAGATCATCGCCTTCTGTGTCTCCTCGCCCCGCTTCCAGCACCATTTCCACATTCCGCTGCAGAGCGGTTCGGACCGCATCCTGCATCTGATGCGCCGCCGCTATACGACCGAGCGCTTTGCCGACCGCATTGCCGCCGTGCGGCGGCTCATGCCCGACGCCTTCATCGGCATTGACGTCATTGTCGGCTTCCCTGGCGAGTCGGAGGCCGATTTCCGGACGACCTGTGAGTTTCTGGAGCGCCTCGAACCCGCCTTTCTGCATATCTTTCCCTTCTCGGAGCGTCCCGGGACGCCGGCCGTCGATCTGCCCGACAAGGTGCAGGCATCGGTCGCCACGCGTCGCGTGGCCGAGCTTGAGGAGCTCTGCGGGCGGCTGCACGGCGCCTTCTGCGCCCGGGCCGCGGGGACGGTGGATACGGTGCTCTTCGAAAGTACGATGCGCGGCGGCATGATGTTCGGCTTTACGGGCAACTACCGCCGGGTGAAGGCTCCCTACGATCGGAGCCGGATCAATACGATCTGCCGCGTGCGGCTCGGCGAGATGGACGAATCTCACGATCTGATGGGCGAAATTCTGGATTAATTTCGTATATTTGCAAGAACTTAATCGGAAGAATGTTATGACGGGAATGCGCAAACGCGTAACGGTCGGATTCTTGAGCATCGTCTGCCTGCTCTTTTTCTCGGGCATGGTCTCGTTTATCGAGTTGAGCCGCCTGAGCCGCGATACGGGCGAGATCCTCGGTGCCAACCAGCGGAACATCGAGCTGGCCCGGGAGATGCTCGATGCCGTGCATGCACAGAACGTGGCGATGGTCCGCCGTTCTGTCTTCGGCGACCGCTCCTACGACAGTCTCTGCCGGGCGGGTGTCGATCGTCTCGAAGAGGCGCTGCTCACGGCCCAGGAGGAGGCTCTCGACAAGTCGTCGCTCGACTCGCTCGCCTTTGCGACGACTGAATTGCGGGTCATGACCGACAACTTTCTCGCTTCCGGAGCCGACGCATCCGCCGAAGCTCCGGCAGCGGCGCTCCCGGCCGATTCGCTGCGGCGTTCCGGAGCGGATTCGCTCGGCAGCCGCTGGTACAACGAAACCTACGAGGCGCAGTACGACAAGTTGATCTCGGCAATCAACAACTACATGACCTCCGCGCAGGGCTCGCTGGCTCCGCGGGCCGAACGGATGAAGACCAACGCCTACCGGGCCGTTACGCCGGTGCTGATCTCGCTCGTGGTAATGATTGCCATCGTGCTGATGCTCTATTACTTCATTCTGGTCTACTGCGTGTCGCCCGTCGAACGCATGAACAAGGGTCTGGAGAACTACCTGCTCTTCCGGATGCCCTTCACGGTCAAGGGCGAACTCAAGGACGAGATGCTGACTCTCAAGGAGAAGATCGAGTCGCTGATCAATCTGACCAAACAGTCGAAATAAGGAGACGGGGATGCGGATAGACGTGGTTTTGCGATATGTCGGAATCGTGATGCTCTTCATCGCGGCCTTCATGCTCGTGTCGGCGGGAATCTCCTGCGTCAGCGGCATGGATTCGGCATTCTATCCCCTGCTTCTTTCGGCGCTTCTGACCATTCTGCTGGGAGCCTTTCCGCTGATTTTTGTCGGGCGGAGCGACCAGATCTCCACCAAGGAGGGTTTCTGCATCGTTGTAGGCTCGTGGCTCGTGGCCTGTGTCGTCGGCATGTTCCCCTATCTGATCTGGGGCGGGGAGTTCAGTCTCGTGAATGCCTGGTTCGAGAGTGTCTCGGGCTTCACGACCACCGGAGCCTCGATTCTCACCGATGTGGAGATTCTGCCCCGCGGCCTGCAGTTCTGGCGTTTTTCGACGACCTGGATCGGCGGTATGGGCGTGGTGATGTTCGCCCTGGTTGTACTTCCGACAATGGGCCGCAGCAAAATGACGCTTTCGAGTTTGGAACTTTCGTCGCTGGCCCGCGACAATTACCGCTATCGGGCGCAGATGATCGTGCATGTACTGCTTGTGGTCTATGTCGGGCTGACGGCCCTTTCGACCGTGATGCTCAAACTTTCGGGCATGAACTGGTTCGATTCGCTGTGCCATGCCATGTCGGCCTGTGCGACAAGCGGTTTTTCGACCAAAAATGCCAGTGTGGCCTATTTCAACAGTCCGCTGATCGAAACCGTGCTGATCGTAACGATGGGGATTGCCGGAATGCACTTCGGACTGATCTATGCGACGGTAACGGGCAAGCGCAACAATGTTTTCCGCTCGGAGGTTACCCGCTGGTATGTGGGAATCCTGCTGGGATGCAGTGCCCTGATCGCCGTCAGTCTCTATGCCGCCGAGATCTACCCTACGCTCACCTCGTCGTTCCGCCACGCGGCCTTCCAGTTCTTTACGCTGATGACCACCACGGGCTTCGCATCGGCCGATTCGAGCGTCTGGCCGCCGTTTGCCATCGTGCTGCTCATGTTCGGCTCGATTGTCTGCGCCTGTGCGGGTTCGACGACCGGCGGCATGAAGGTCAACCGGCTGGTGCTGGCCGGCAAGATGATCCGCACGCAGCTGCAGCGACAGCAGCATCCCAATGCGGTGCTCCGCGTCAAACTGGACGGGATCCTTCAGGAGGACGGCGTGATCCACGGCGTGATGATCTTCATCGTAACCTACATGCTGGCCATCCTGGCCGGTACGGTCTTCGCAACAATGTGCGGTGTGGATCTGATGACCTCCTTCTCGGGAACAATTGCCTGCCTGGGCAATGTCGGGCCGGGCTTCGGCGAGGTCTATTCGATGGGCAACTACGCCGCGATTCCTTCGGCCGTGAAGTTTTTCTTTAGCTTTCTGATGCTGTTGGGCCGTCTGGAGATTTTCGGTCTGATACAACTCTTTTTCATGAAATGGTGGAGATGATGAAGATGAATATTCGCAGATTGGGCCTGGCGCTGGCCGCTCTGCTGCTGGCCGCGCCCCTTGCTGCCCAGCAGTTCGACGTAAAGGCCCGTATCGCCGGTCTGGAGCAGAACGAGACCTACATGTCGCTGCTGCGTGAGGATGCCCTCCTGCAGTCGCGCGAGGATTCGGTGCTTCGGGTGGTCGAGCAGCTGCGTCTCCGGCTGCGCGAGGATCCCGAGGGGCATCAGGCCTATTCCCGGGAGATCCTCGATCTGGAGAACCGGATTTTCGAGATCCGCAACGCCAAGGGACAACTCATCGACCGCATCAACACCATCGAACAGGAGTGGGTGCTGGCCAATCTCGACAGCGGAGCCGCAAGCACCTCCCTGCACGGAACCCTTCCCGAGATTCCCGATTCACTGAAGGTCCGCAATCTGGTCTACAACCCCTGGTTCGCCGAACAGCTCCCTGCCGCGGACTATGCCGCCCTGCGGCGTTCCCAGGAGCTTGAGATGCCGGCCGTGGACTTCGTGAACCGCTATTTCGCCAACTACGAAACCCTGAAACAGCTGGCCGAGATGTATGCCGCGGTCCAGACCGAGACCGAGGCGCAGGAGCTCTACGATCGTTACAAGACCCTGCAGGGTGTCAATCGCCGTCTGGCCGATTCGCTGGCCGCGACCTGGAACTATATCTTCGACAACAAGAACTACGCCTATGGCTACCTGCTCGACAAACTGGGCCAGGAGGATATTCTGACCCGCGGGGAGGAGGCGCTCTCGGCGGCCCGGCAGCAGCTGGCCGCCCTGCGCGGCGAGACGGCTTCGGATGCCGTTGCGGACTACTTCCTGCGCAAGCGTGTGCTGGTGGACTGCGAGCGGTCCGTGGCCGAGGTGCTGTCGCTCGGTGAAGCCGCCGATTCGCTGGGGGGTGTCGCCCGGCAGCTTGCCGGAGAGGAGTTCCGCCTCCCGAAGATCGAGGTCGCCGAACGCTATTTCCTGCAGTACGACAGCGTGATCTTCACCAAGACGCCGAAATACAGCAACCAGAATCCCATTCCCGAGTGCAAGGTCTACGAACATGGAACGATCTACCGGATCCTGCTGGGCACGTTCAACACCAAGCGGGCCGTCTCGACCTTCCGGGGCGCCTATCCGCTCTCCTACCTGGTGAACGACGAGGATAAGTGGTGCTACTATACGGGCGGCTTCGCCACACGCGAAGAGGCCGATTCGGTGCAGGTCGTGCTGAAGAAGCACGGATTCCTGCGTCCCGAGGTGGTGGTCTGGAACGACGGTGTCTACCGCAATCTGGACCGGGAGGACGAAACTCCGGTGGCTTACCGGGTCGAGATCTCGGGTGCGGACGATCTGCCGGATGCCGTGCGTCAGGTCATCGCGGAGCAGGCCGGCGGCCGTGAGCTTTCGCGGGTCGGGCAGCAGCTCTTTATCATCGGGACGTTCGATGACCGTGCCGTGGCTGAACAGCTGGTCCAGGCCATCGGCCAGGCCGACCCCTCGCTGGAAATAAAAGTGGCCGAAGCGTCCGAATAATCGAATTTTTTGGCTATCTTTAGCTCCGCTATGGAACTTTTCTACATCATCCTGCTGGTCGTGCTCGGGCTGCTCTTTCTGGTGGCCGAGCTGGTCCTGCTGCCCGGGGTTTCGGTAGGAGCTCTGCTGGCCCTGGTCTGCGACGGATTTGCCATCTGGCTGGGTTTCCGTGATTTCGGTACGGCGGGCGGCGCCGTCGTGGTGGCCGTGGTTCTCGTGCTGTCGCTTGTCGTAACGGTCTTTTCGCTGCGGGCCAAGACCTGGCAGCGCTTCTCGCTGCGGCAGGAGATCCGTTCGTCGAGCACGCCGGTCCTCCCGTCCGAGGTACTGCACGCCGGCGACCGCGGCACGACCCTTTCGCGCCTGTCGCCCATGGGCAAGGTCGAGATCGGCGGCCAAATCTACGAGGCCAAGTCGCTCGATGCCTATGTCGATCCGCGGCGCGAGGTCGAGGTCGTGGGATTCGAGAATTTCAGCGTCATCGTCAAACCCGTAAAGGAAAAATAACCTAAAACCGCTTTTCGAATATGGATTTTCAGGTAGGATTGATCGCCGTGATCGTTTTTGTCTGCATCGTAGCCCTGTGGCTCATCTTCTATTTCATTCCCGTGGGGCTGTGGTTCTCGGCGCTCGTCTCGGGCGTGCGGATCAGCCTGCTGCAGCTGGTGCTGATGCGCTGGCGCAAGGTGCCGCCCTCGACGATCGTCTCGTCGATGATCGAGAGCACGAAGGCCGGGCTTTCGCTCAACCCCAACGAGCTGGAGGCGCACTACCTGGCCGGCGGCAACGTTACGAACGTGGTGCATGCGCTCGTTTCGGCCCAGAAGGCCAATATCATGCTCGACTTCAAGATGGCGACGGCCATCGACCTGGCGGGCCGCGACGTTTTCGAGGCCGTGCAGATGTCGGTGAATCCGAAGGTCATCAATACGCCTCCCGTGGCCGCCGTGGCCAAGGACGGCATCCAGCTCATTGCCAAGGCCCGCGTTACGGTGCGTGCGAATATCAAGCAGCTGGTCGGCGGTGCCGGTGAGGAGACTGTCCTGGCGCGTGTCGGCGAGGGTATCGTCTCGTCGATCGGCTCGGCCCTTTCGCACAAGATCGTGCTCGAAAATCCCGATTCGATCTCCCGCGTGGTGCTCGAGAAGGGGCTCGATGCGGGTACGGCCTTCGAGATCCTCTCGATCGACATTGCCGACATCGACGTGGGCAAGAATATCGGCGCCCAGCTGCAGATGGACCAGGCCGAGGCCGACAAGAACATTGCGCAGGCCAAGGCCGAGGAGCGGCGTGCGATGGCCGTGGCTCTCGAACAGGAGAACAAGGCCAAGGCGCAGGATGCCCGGGCCAAGGTGATCCTTGCCGAGGCCGAGGTGCCGCTGGCCATGGCCGAGGCCTTCCGCAACGGCAATCTCGGCATCATGGACTACTACAGGATGAAAAACATCATGGCCGACACGTCGATGCGCGAGACGATCGCCCGGCCCGAGAAGAAATAGGCTCCGCAAGGGAGGGTGTACCGCAGCAGGTACACCCTGCTTTTTTTGTGCGGCGGACTCCGACGAAATGAATTTATGCTTTTATATCGAATCATGAAAAAGATCCTTTTCATTCTTTGTTTTCTGACCGTGTCGGCCTCGCTCCGTGCAGCCGACATCGACACGCTCAAGGTCTTCAGTGTCAAGATGCAGCGTGAAATACCCACCGTGGTGGTAACGCCCGATCATACGGAGGGCGACCGCTTCCCGACAGTCTATCTGCTCCACGGCTATGGCGGCGACGAGCTGGCCTGGCAGCGGATCCGCGACCTGCGGCCGCTGGCCGAGCAGTTCGGCGTGATCTTCGTCTGCCCCGACGGCGAGAACAGCTGGTATTGGGACAGCCCGCTCGATCCCACGTCGCAGTTCGAGACCTTCGTGTCGAGTGAACTCCCCGCCTGGGTCGATGCCCGCTACCCGACCATTCCGGCCCGCGAGGCGCGCGCCATTGCCGGTTTGAGCATGGGCGGTCACGGTGCCCTGTGGACGGCCCTTCGGCACAAGGATCTCTTCGGAGCCGTCGCTTCGGTCTCGGGAGGCGTGGATATCCGTCCCTTCCCCGACTCGTGGGAGATGAAGAAACAGCTCGGCGAGGAGGCCGGCAACCAGGAACGCTGGAACCGCCATACGGTCATCAATCAGGTCGATTCGCTCAAGGACGGCGAGCTGGCCATCTTCGTGGATTGCGGCTATCAGGATTTCTTCTATGACGTGAACATGGTGCTGCATGAGAAGCTGCTCAAGCAGGGTGTGGGCCACGATTTCCTGACCCGACCCGGCGCCCATACGGCGGAGTACTGGGCCGCGTCGCTGCCCCATCAGCTGCTCTTCTTCCGCGCCTATTTCGACGGTGAGGCATCGAAATAGGGATCGCCTGCCGGTCCCATCCCGGGAGCTTCCCCAGAAAGGGAGCTCCCGTTTGTTTGCCGGATCGATGAGCGGCCTCGGCCCGGCGTGTCGCCTCGGCGTTTTTTTGCCCGTTTCGATTTGGCAATACATACTATCGGCCATCAAAATCCGTTAAAAGAGAGGTGCGGAAGAGCCCCCGTTGCGGAAATTTTGGAGGGCGATAATAGGAATTGTTCCGCTTTTTGGTATCTTTGCAGAGATTTTTGAAATTGAATGGTATGAAAAGATTTACAGCGTTTGTTCTCCTCGTGCTGGGGGTGGCGCTTGCCGCCGTGTCGTGCAAAAAGGACGAAGAGACGGGCAAACTGTCGTTCAACGTGCCTGCGGTGTATATGCAGCCGGGGCAGACCGTGCAGGTCGGCTTCTCGGCGACCGATATCAGGAGCTATTCGATCACGGCCCGGCCTACGGGGTGGGATACGGAGAACTTCACCGTGGACGGCGAGGCGCATCAGGTTACGATCGTGGCTCCCATGGAGTTCGAGGATACGGAGAATTCCGATTCGGATGCCGTACGTTCCGGATCGCTGACCCTTTCGGGAACCTCCAACAGCGGCAAGAGCATCGCGGTAACGCTCTTCATCAGCGTCTCGGGAACGGTGGACATGAGCGCCGAACCGGCAAACAGCTATCTGGTACACCGCAAGGAGACGAACTATCTGTTCGATGCCCTGCACAAGGGCGACGGGCGGAGTGCCCTGCAGACCGCCTCGGTCGATATTGTCTGGCAGTCGAAGACGAATCTCATTCAGTACCTTTCGCTCGAAAACGGCAAGGTTTCGTTCTATGTCGGAGCCGATGACGACGACGATACGGTCATCAAAAAGGGCAATGCCCTGATCGGCGCCTACGATGCCGCCGGCAAACTGATCTGGAGCTGGCACGTCTGGGCTGCGGACTACGATCCCGATGCCGAGGGGGCTACGGTCTCCTTCAACGGCTATACGATGATGGACCGCAACCTCGGTGCCCTGGCCAACGGCAACGCCTCGACCGACGAGATCCTCGCTTCGTACGGACTTTACTACCAGTGGGGCCGCAAGGATCCCTTCATCGGTCCGAGCACCTACCAGGCCTCCAACGGCTCCTCGGCCACGATGTACAATGCCAGGAGTGGCACGGTGAAACTCGAGATCGTCGAGTCGAGTGCCGAGACCGGAACGACGGAGTATGCCGCGCAGCATCCGCTGGAGTATATCACCGGTGTCAAGGAGTCGGGCTACGACTGGATGTGGCGCTCCGACAACACGCTTTGGGGCGACACCAAGACGGTGAACGACCCCTGCCCCTACGGTTGGAAAGTCGCCCCGGCAAAGGCGTTCGGCGGGCTGACGATCGTCGGCAGCCCCGTGGCGGAGGATTACGACAAATATGGCTGGACCCTCTCGTCGGGTGCTGCGGAGTCGTTCTTCATCGGTGCGGGACGCCGTCGCTATGACAACGCCACGATTCTGAACATCTATATGCCTGCAACGCGCAATGTGGCGACCGAGGCACAGCCCTGGGTCGGCCTCTACTGGAGTTCCGACGCCGGATCCTCGGCAAGTTCTCCGGCGCTTTATTTCTGGTTTGAGAAGGCGACAACCGGAAGCGGCATCGAATACGATGTCCCCTACACCCGGGCCAACGGCATGCAGGTGCGTTGCGTACGCGACGAGTAGCCGGGCTTTTCGGACTTGACTTTCAGCGGCGGATCGGAAAACGATCCGCCGCTTTCATTTTATGAGCGTCTGTAGCTGTCCGACGTGTCGGATATGCGATTTTCGAACGCTTTATGGCTGAAAAAGACGGGTTTGTAGGTCCATCATGCGGCTAAAAGTTTTATCTTTGTTTACAATTTCGATATTCATTAAAACGATATAGCATGAAAATTGGACTGTACGCATTGCTGACGGCCGGATTGCTCCTCCTGTCGGGTTGTTCCCGCGATGAGGATTCGCATCCGGAGGTTCAGATCTACCCGGTGTTGTCCCGGGTTACGGGACTCTATTTCGACAGGGGCGACCGCATCGGACTGACCATATCGCGAGCCTCGGGCGATTATGTCGTAAACCATCCGATGGAGTACGACGGATCGGTTTTCAAGGCGGCGGCGGGCCTTCTCTGGTATGAGAACGCCCGGGATTCATCCACCTTGACGGCCTACTACCCCTATTCCGATACGGGAGCACCGACCCAGTTCCGTGTCGCGGTCGAACAGCGGCTTGGTTACGAGTCGTCCGATCTGCTGGGCGCGGTTCAGCGGAGTGTCGTTCCCGGCAAGGCTCCCATCGGCATGACGTTCTATCATCTGATGACGCAGCTTTCGGTCAAGATCACGAATCAGACCGGCTCGCCGGTCGTCGAGGTGGCGATCGGAGGTACGGCCATCGATGCCCTTGTGGATCTTTCGGTTCCCAAAGCCGTGGTCCGGCCCGATGCGGGTTCGGCTACGATCCGGGCCTACGAGGTGATTCCCGACTCCGTCTACCGGGCGATCCTCGTTCCGCAGCAGGCGACGCTGACAGTTTCCGTATCGTTCGGCAATGGTGAGACCCGTACGGAGACGATCGAAAATGCGTCGCTCGAAAGCGGCAGGAGCTACAATCTTCCGGTCGTCGTTTCCGACGACAGCGCGCTGAAGATCGAGGTCGGTTTGAGCGGCGAGATAGCCGATTGGGTCGATGGCGGAGAATTGACGGGCTCCGGAAATACGGGCGGGGAAGATCCCGATGACGGAGAGGATTCCGGCGGCGGCACGGGCACGGAGCCCGGTGGAGAAACGGGTGGTGAGACCGGCGGCGGCACGGGCACGGAGCCCGGTGGAGAAACGGGCGGTGAGACCGGCGGCGGCACGGGCACGGAACCCGGTGGCGGCACGGATGTCAATCCCGACGACGGCTCCGGCGATACGCCCCAGGGACTGGATTACGAGGGCGAGCACTACCGCACGATAGAGATCGACGGAGTGGTATGGATGGCCGACAATCTGCGCTACAAGCCTGCCGATGCCCAAATCGGTTCGGGCCTGTGGTATCCGTACAAGGACGATGCCGCAGCGGTCGCCACAAAGGGTTATCTGTACGATTACAAGGTGGCCTCGGGAGGCAGCATGTCTGCGAATCCGCCCGTGCGCGGGATCTGCCCTGAAGGCTGGCACATTCCCGACCGGTCGGAACTGCAGGCGCTGGCGGAAAGCCCGAACCGTCCCGATGATTTCTTCTGTATTGCCGGTTTCTGTACAGTTTCCGAATTTGGGGAGAGTCGCTATGGTGATCCCCAAAAGAGTCTGTTGATGGGAGTGGCCTCTTCCTCTACGATGTGTTATGTCCTTTCTTTCACGACAACAACAGATCCGATTCTGGTGGATCGATCCACCCGTTACGGCATGTCGCTCCGCTGTGTAAAGGACTGATTGCGGCATCTGCCGGTTGCTGAAAACCATGCGGGGAGCTCCTTGAAGGAACTCCCCGCATTTTCGTAAGGATCGGTATCCGGTCCGTTATTAATAGTTGGTGATGCACTTCGTTACCTCGGTTGTCGTTGTGCCGCCCCTGCCCGTGGCCACGCACTTGACATAATAGGTGGTTCCGGCCTTCAGACCGGTGATGTTGGCGGTGATGAGCACACCGCTGACCGTGGCGGATTTCGAGGCCGTGGGGTTGCTGCTTGTCCCGTAGTAGATTCGGGCGCTCGTGAGACCGGCCTCTTCCCGATTGTAGATCTTGTATTGCACCTTGAGCGAGGTCCGCGTTGCCGTGAAGTCGTAGAACCCGACGTCGGGTTTCTCGTAGCTGCCTCCGGAGCCGCTGTCGGGATCATCCTCTCCACCGTTGCCGCCCGATCCTCCGTGGTAGTCGGGATTGGGGATCACGGCTCTTGCGAGGAATCCGTTGTAGCGGTTGTTGGTCCCGTAGGAGATTTCGCTGCCCTCGAAATGCAGGCAGTAGGCCTTTGTCGAGGTGTAGGGCGTCGAGGACCAGTACCATCCGGCCAGCCCCTCGCTGCCGATATACGAGTAGTAGGGAAAGTCGATCGACCGTCCGTTCGGGCCCGTGGCGGTAATGACCTCTACCCCATCCTTCGTGTTGATTTTCCAGCTGCATCCGAAGACCAGCTCGGAGAGTTCGGATTTCGTGGGCAGCCGCCACTCCCCGCCCCAGCGAAGCGCGGCGACGTCGCCCTCTCCGCCGACGTAGTTCGAACTCGTATACTCGCTCTTGACCGTGGTCTCATCGAAGGCATATTTGTCCCCCGGATCGGTCGAGGAGGAGGCTCCTATGTTGCGGGTTGCCCAGAGGACGCTCAGTCCCAGATCGACGTAGTCGTGTCCGTTGTTGTCTACCTGTGCGGAGCCGCCCGGACCGGAGAGCCCCGCATCCTCCTCCTTGTCGCAGGAGGTCAGCGATGCGGCTCCGAACAGGAGCAGCAGCACGAACGAAAAAATGGCCGTATGTTTCATAAGCATAAGATTGGGTTTGTCGGTGAATTTCAATGGTCGCGGTTGAGGAAGAAGATCGGGATGTTGGCCAGGAAGAGGTCCTTGCCCGTGAGCTGCTGCCGTTTTTCCATCAGCTCGCTCAGGCGGATCTCGCCGATCAGATAGTTGCTCTCGTCGCTGATGTACTGCTCGTGGATCCGCTCGAACTGCAGGATGCCGCGCACGTCGGTCTCCTTGTAACGCACGTAGACCTTCAGCGTGATGTCAGTCGTGTACGCGGGCAGCTGGAGGTAGTTCATCTTCTTGTATTCGTAGCGGTAGTCGTGCAGGCGGGCCATGATGTCGCTCAGGATGGACGATGCCGTGGGCAGGCTGCCGGCCCCCTTGCCGAACATGAACTGGCGGTCGTAGCATTCGCCGCGGATCACCACGCCGTTGTACTCGTCATCGACGCTGTAGATGTACTTGTCGGGGGTTACGAACTCCGGCATGACGAACATCGTGAAATGCTCCTCGCTCACCTTGACAACCTGGGCCACGAGCTTGATCTTCACGCCCTTTTCGCGGGCGTAGCGGATGTCCGAGTCGTGGATCGTCGAGATGCCGTAGGTGAAGATCCTTTCGGGTGCCACATAGACGCCGAGGGCGTGCACGGTGATGATGACCAGCTTGAAGAGCGAGTCGTAGCCCTCGATGTCGAATGAGGGGTCGCTCTCGGCAAATCCCAGCCGCTGGGCCTGCGCCAGGGCGTCGGCATAGGGCTCGGCATGGTCGAAGACGCGCGAGAGGATGTAGTTCGACGAACCGTTCAGGATGCCCTTGACCTCCAGCAGCAGGTCGTTGTCGTAGTACTCCTCGAGGTTGCGGATCACGGGAATCGACCCGCACGACGAGGCGTCGTAGAGCAGCGCTACGTTGCGCGTCTTCTGCAGCTCGATCAGTTCCGGGAGGTGGCGGGCCAGCATCGTCTTGCTGCCCGATACGACCGGGATGCCGCGCAGCATCGAGCGCTTGACAATGTCGTAGGCCGCTTCGGGGTCGTTGATGACCTCGACGACCAGATTGACATTCGGGCTGTCGAGAATCTCCTCCACGGAGGTGGTGAAGAGGCTCGGGTCGGCCTCGACCTTGCGGGGCTTCTTCGGGTCGCGGACGCAGATCTTCATGATCTCGGCATTGGCATTCTTCGCCTTGCTGACCACTTCGTAGATTCCCTGTCCGACGACACCGAATCCGAAAAGTCCGATTTTGATTTTGCTCATGTTGGTATGCTGTTTTTTGTTGTCAATGCTTCATGAAGGGCGCAAGGATGGCGTCCAACTGTTCGTATTCGACCAGAAACCCGTCGTGCCCGAACGGAGAGTCGATCTCGCGGTAGAGGCTTCCGGGAATCTGTCCGTGCAGCTCGCGCATCTCACGCGGGGTGAAGATCATGTCGGTCGTGATCCCCACGACGAGCGTCCGGGCACGGATCCCGCCGAGTGCTGCGGCTACCCCGCCGCGGCCGCGCCCGACGTCGTGCGTGTCGAAGGCGTCGAGGATCGCATAGTAGGAGTAGGCATTGTAGCGCCGGCAGAGCTTCTCGCCCTGGTATTGCTGGTAGGTCGAGGCACGATGCTCCCGGGGCAGTTCTTCGCGGTCCTGCTGCGTGAGGTTGTAGCCCTCGCCGCCGCGGTAGGTCAGCAACCCGATGGCGCGGGCCGCGGCGAGCCCCTTCATGCCGGCGTCGTCGCGCCGTTCGCCGAACGTCGCGTCGGCCTCGATCGCCATGCGCTGCGTCTCGTCGATGGCGATGGTCCACGGCGAGGCTTTGGCTGCCGTGGCGATGAGTACGAGCCGCTCGAAACGCTCCGGCTCCTCGACGGCCCATTCGACGGCCTGAAAGCCGCCCACCGAGCTGCCGACGAGTGCCGCGATGCGCCCGATGCCGAGCTCGCGGGCCAGTAGCCGGTGCGCGGCCACCATGTCGCGGATCGTGAAGTGCGGGAAATCACCGTACCAGGGCTCTCCCGTCGCGGGATTGACATGCAGCGGCCCGGTCGTGCCGTAGTGCGACCCGAGGATGTTGGCGCAGACGACAAAGTAGTGCGTCGGATCGAGGAAGCGCCCCTCCTCTACCGTGTGGGGCCACCAGTCGGCAACGTCCGAGTTGGCCGTCAGGGCATGGCAGACCCACACGACGTTGTCGCCCGCGGCATTCATCCGCCCGTAGGTGTGGTAGGCGATCCGCAGCGCGGGAAGCTCACCGCCCCGTTCGAGCGGAAAAGGGGTGTTGTATTCGAAGTACTGCACCATAACCTACTCCTCCACCTGTGCGAAGGCCTGCTCGAAGTCGGCGATGAGGTCTTCGACGTTCTCCAGTCCGACCGAGATGCGCAGCAGCGTCGGGGTGATGCCCGCCGCCGCGAGGTCCGCATCGTTCAGCTGTTTGTGCGTGGTCGAGGCGGGGTGCGTTACCACGGTGATCGAGTCGCCGATCATCGTCATGTGTGCGGCCAGCTGCAGCGACTCGACAAAACGCACCGTACTTTCGAGCGTCCCCTTGAGCTCGATCGTGAAGACCGCCGAGGAGCCGAAGCGGTAGTATTTGCGGGCATTTTCGTGGCTCGGGTGCGTGTTGAAGCCCACGAAGCTGACGCTGCGCACCTTCGGGTGGTGGAGGCAGTATTCGGCCAGCCGGCGGGTCGATTCCACCTCCTGGCGCACGCGCAGCGAGAGGGTCTCCAGCCCGAGGAGCATCAGGTAGGAGTCGAACGGCGAGGGACAGCATCCCAGGTCGCGCAGCCCGTCCACGCGGCACTTGACAATGAAGGCCGCCGCGCCGAACGCCTCGTGCAGGTTGAGCCCGTGGTATCCCTCCGAGGGCCCGTCGATCTGCGGGAACTTGCCGTTGCCCCAGTTGTAGTTGCCGCCGTCCACGATGACGCCGCCCATGGCCGTGCCGTGGCCGTTGATCCACTTCGTTGCGGAGTCCACGACGATGTTGGCGCCCCACTCGAAGGGGTTACAGAGGTAGCCTCCGGCACCGAACGTATTGTCCACGACCAGCGGCACGTCGCGCCGGCGTGCCACCTCGCCCAGCGCTTCGAGATCGGGCACCGCGCAGGTCGGATTGCCCATGCTCTCGACATAGAGGGCCCGGGTCCGATCGTCGATGAGCGCCTCGAACTCCTCGGGCCGCTCGCTGCGGGCGATGCGGCAGTCGATGCCCAGCTTGCGCAGCGTGATGCGGAACTGGTTGTAGGTGCCGCCGTAGAGGAACGGCGAGGCGACGATGTTGTCGCCCTCGGCGGCCAGCGAGAGCACCGTTACGAGGATTGCCGACATGCCCGAAGATACGGCCAGCGCCCCGACGGCTCCGTAGAGGGCCGCGATGCGCTCCTCGTAGGCTGTTGTCGTGGGATTCTGCAGGCGGGTGTAGATGTTGCCGGCCTCGCTCAACTCGAAAAGCCGCGCTGCGTGGTCGCAGCTGCGGAAACGGTAGGCGGCCGTGGGACAGATCGCCACGCCGCGGGCTCCGGTCTCGGTGTCGGGATGCAGCCCGGCGTGTATCTGGAGCGTTTCGAAACGGTATTTTTTCGGATCCATATCGGTAACAATGTTTGAGTTCACAAAAAAATCCGACCTCAAGGAAGCCGGATTGTAACAGTCGCACACGACGGAACTATACCCGGCGAAGATCGCTGCGCATGGACATCATCATACCCGACATCATTCGGATGCCGTATTCATTTCGTCGGATGACGCATGTCGGACAAGCAGCCATTTTTCGGATTGTTCTTCGTGTTCGTACGGGACAAATATAGCGTTTTTTTGTCAGACGGCATGGGAGCGGGCCCTGTTTTTTTGACCGACGGCCGAAAAAATCCCGAAAAACAAAAAAGGCCGCAGGAAATCACCTGCGGCCTTTTGTTGTCGGTCCGGTTTTCAGCGCCGTTGGTCGATGATATCGATCCCCCGGCGGGTGGCGGCTCCGCGAAGAATGGTCCGGCACAGCAGGCGGAGCTCCTCGCGTGTGGCGTGGTTCAACCGCAGTTCGAACATCGTGCTCATGAGCTGTTGGGTGAGGGATGCGGTGTCGATCTCCGCGAGCAGCAGCTCCTCTTTCCGGCACTTCTCCAGATCGTGCATCAGCTCCGAAACCCAGAAATCCCGGTTCTCGTTGTAGTATTCGGCGAAAAGGACCTTGTCGCGGATATCGGCCAGAAAACTCGCATCCACCGTATAGAGATTGTCTATATAGGTGTTGGCGAGCCGCAGGGCCCGCTGCAGCGGATTCCCGCCGCAGCGTCTGCGATTCGAGGCCAACATTTTGCGTTGCTGGTGTGCCAGGCTGTCGAGGCAGGCACTGATCAGTCCGTTCTTGTCGACGAACATTTCGTAGAGCGTCCGTTTCGAGATCCCGAGCATCTGCGCGATCTCATCGACCCGGACGGCACGGATGCCGTTCCGGGCGATCAGATCCTGCGTCGTGCGGATGATCTCTTCCTTGGTAGCTCCCCGTTTCATTACTTCTCCTCCGTCGTGAGATCGCGGCCTCCGCCCAGAGCCTGGTAGAGGTTCACGATACCCTGGAATTCATCGAAGCGGTCGGCGATCTGCGACAGCTGGGCCGAGAGCAGCGACTGCTCGGCGGTCAGCACTTCGAGGTAGGTGGTCGAAGAGTAGTGCATGAGGTATTCGGTGCTCTCGACGGCGCGCGTCAGGGCTTCGATCTGCTTCGAACGCACGTCGGTCTTCGCACGGGCCATCTGGCACTGCGTCAGGGCGTTGTTTACCTCCGCTCCGGCGTTGAGCAGCGTCTGCTCGAACGAGAGCTTGGCCTCCTCCTGCTGTGCCTTCGCGATCTTGAGGTTCGCGCGGTTCATGCCGGCGTTGAAGATCGGCTGCAGCAGCGAACCTGCGGCCGAGAGAAGCAGCTTGCCCGGATTGATGATCGTTCCGGCGTTGTTGGTCCAGCCGGCCGAACCGCTGAGCGTAATCGACGGATAGAGGGCCGAGCGTGCGGCGTTCGTGGCGTAGAATGCCTGCATGAGCGAGTATTCGGCGCTGCGTACGTCGGGACGGTTCGAGAGCATCTGCACGGGAACGCCTACGGCGAGGTCCACGGGCATCTGCTGCTGGTCCAGGCGTCCGCGCTCGATCTCGTGCGGAGCCTCGGCCAGGATCGTGCAGAGGCTGTTCTCGGCTTCGCGGATCGAATATTCGATATCGCGCAGCGAGGCGACGATCGCATAGTAGGAGCCTTCATACTGGGCAACGCCGGCTTCGTTGGCCATGCCGGCCTCCTTCATGGCCCGCATCGTGCGGATACTCTCCTCCCACTTCTCGGCCGTCTGGCTCGTAACCTCGTACTGGCTGTCGAGCATCAGCAGCGTGTAGTAGAGGTTGGCCACCGACGCGATGAGCTGCGTCTTGGTCGCCTGCTCGTACTCCCTGCTCTGGAGATAGAGTGCCTTGGCGCGGCGCTTGGCGTTGGTCAGACCGCCGAAGATGTCGATCTGCCAGCTGGCCGTAACGGGAATCGAATAGGTCTTCGATGCCGGGGCGTTGTCGAAACTGCTGATCGAACCCTGCGGGGCGAAGTTGAACGACGGCAGATAGGCCAGGCGGGCCGACTTGAGCGTCGCCTCGGCCTCCTTGACGCGCCACTGTGCCGACTGCAGGTCGGTGTTGTTCTCCAGGGCCCGCGCAATGATCGTACGCAGGTAGGGGTCGGAGAACATCTCCTGCCACGAGATGTCGCCGATGGTCGTCGAGTCTGCCGTTTCGGCCGTCCCGTAGAGGCCGTCGGTCTGGATCTCGGGCCGCGAGTAGTTCTTGTAGATGCCGCAGCTCGTCATGGCGGCTGCCAGGCAGATAATCAGTATCTTTTTCATGTGTTTATTCCTCCTCTTTCTCGTTTTTTACTTCTTCGAGTTCGGTGCGCAGGGCCCACTGCGGATCGGGATCCAGCTCCAGGGGCTTGAGCTTTTCCTGGAGGGTTTCGAAGACGATGAACAGCGTCGGCACGAGGAACAGCAGGGCCAGCGTACCCACGATCATACCGCCTACGACACCCGTACCGAGGGTCGAGTTACCGTTGGCACCCGCACCGGTCGAAAAGACCAGCGGCAACATGCCGAGCACGCAGGTGAGCACGGTCATCAGCACCGGACGCAGACGGGCCTTGGCGGCCGATACGGCGGCCTGCGTGAGGCTCATGCCGGCGCGGCGTCGGTCGGCGGCGTACTCCGTGATGAGGATGGCCGTCTTCGACAGCAGACCGATCAGCATGATGATACCCGTCTGGAGGTAGATGTTGTTCTCGAGTCCCATGATCTTGGCGAAGAGGAACGAACCCATCAGACCGCACGGAACGGCCAGAATCACGGCGAACGGAATCAGGTAGCTCTCGTAGAGGGCGCTCAGGATGAGGTAGATGAACAGCAGGCAGATGCCGAAGATGATCAGCGTGTTGCTCGTCGTCTGCGCCTCCTCGCGGGTGATACCGTCGAACTCGTATCCGTAACCCTTCGGCAGCACCTGGTCGGCTACCTCGCGAATGGCCTGGATGGCATCACCCGACGAGTAGCCTGCGGCGGCCGTACCCTGGATGGCGATCGAGTTGTAGAGGTTGAAACGGTTCAGCACATCCGAGCTGTAGACCTTCTCCATCTCCACGAATTCACCCACGGGAGCCATCTCGCCCTTGTCCGTGCGGACGTAGATGTGGTTGAGCGACTCGAGGTCGAGACGGTCCTCGGCCCGGGCCTGGAGCACGACGTAGTACATCTTCGAGAAGCGGTTGATGTACGAGGCGTACTGACCGCCGTAGTATCCCGAGATGGTCGAAAGGATCGTTGCGGGCGAGAGTCCGGCACGCTTGGCCTTCGCGGCGTCGATGCGGACCATGTACTGCGGGAAGTTGATGTTGAACGACGAGTAGGCGCGCTCGATCTCGGGGCGCTGGTTCAGTGCGCCGAGGAACTGCTGGAAGACCTGGTAGAAGTCGGTCAGCTCGCCGCCGGCACGGTCCTGCAGGTGCATCGAGAAACCGGAGGTCGATCCGTAACCTGCAATCATAGGCGGGGCTACGGCAAAGATCGTGGCGTTCTTGATATCGGCCGTGCGGGCATAGATCTGTCCGATGACGGCGTGTACCTCGTCCTCGGGATTGGGACGCTCGTCCCAGTTCTTCAGCTTGACGATACCCATGGCGTAGGAGGAACCTGCTGCCGAGGCGATCATGTTGAAGCCGGCGGTCTCCATGGCGTTCTCCACCTGCGGAATGTTTGAGATACGGCCCGCAACCTCGTTGAGCACCTTGTAGGTCTCCTCGAGCGAGGTGCCCGGGGCGGTCGTTACGTTGACCATGATCGTACCCTGGTCCTCATCGGGCACCAGACCCGTCTTGGTGGTGTTCATCAGCAGCACCAGGGCGCCGATGGCCAGCACGAAGGTGGACCACATGAGCCACTTGTGCTTGATGAAGACCATCACGCCGCGCTTGTACTTGTTCACCATGGCGCCGAAGGCCACGTTGAAGGTCTTGCGGAAGCGTGCCGCGAAGTTGTCCTTCATCTCGCCGTTTTCATCCAGGTAGGGCTTCAGGATCAGGGCGCAGAGGGCCGGCGAGAGCGTCAGGGCGTTGATGGCCGAGATACCGACTGCGACGGCCATCGTGATACCGAACTGCGTGTAGAAGACACCCGACGTGCCGCCCATCATGGCGACGGGGATGAACACGGCCATGAAGACCAGCGTCGAGGTGATGATGGCAGACGTAATACCCGACATGGCGTCGATGGTGGCCATGTACGAAGACTTGTATCCGGCATCGAAGCGCGCCTGCACCGCTTCGACGACGATGATGGCATCGTCGACCACCGTACCGATCGCCAGCACGAGGGCGAAGAGCGTCAGCAGGTTGATCGAGAATCCGGCCAGGGCCAGGAAGGCGAAGGTGCCGACGAGCGATACGAGGATCGAAACCGTCGGGATGAGCGTCGAGCGGATATCCTGCAGGAAGACGTATACCACGAGCACCACGAGGATGATGGCCTCGAAGAGGGTCTTGATCACCTCGTTGATCGAGGCGAAGAGGAAGTCGTTCACACTGTGCAGGTGGGCGATGGCGATACCCTTCGGAAGTTCGGCCTCGACCTCGTCGAGCAGGGCGTTTACCTGGTTGACGACCTCCGTGGCGTTCGAGCCCGCGGTCTGGAAGACCATCGTGCTGACGCCCGGGTGTCCGTTCGTCTTGCCGACATAGGAGTAGGACTCACGACCCAGCTCGATATCGGCGACATCCTTCAGCCGCAGCACCGTACCGTCGTCCTGCGAGCGGATGACGATGTTCTCGAACTCTTCGGGAAGGGTCAGACGTCCCGAATACTTCATCGTGTACTGGAAGGCGTTTTGGGAGTTCTCGCCCAGCGCACCGGTCGAGGCCTCGAGGTTCTGCTCGGCCAGCACGGCGGTGATGTCCGAAGGCACGAGCTTGTACTGGGCCATGACGTCGGGCTTGAGCCAGATACGCATCGAGTAGTCGGCACCCAGCGTGAAGGCCTCGCCGACACCCGGGATGCGGACGATACGCGGCTCGATGTTGATCTTCGAGTAGTTGGCCAGGAAGCCCTCGTCGTAGGAGTCGTCAGGGCTGTAGAGCGAGAAGATCTTGACCATCGAGGTCTGACGCTTCATGGTCGTAACGCCGATCTGCGTAACCTCGGAAGGGAGCTGTCCGGTGGCGGTCGAAACCTTGTTCTGGACGTTCACGGCCGCCATGTCGGGGTCGGTGCCCTGCTTGAAGTAGATGCTGATGGAAGCCGAGCCGGCGGCTGCGGAGGAGGTGATGTAGGTCATGTTCTCCACGCCGTTGATGGCCTCCTCCAGCGGTACGACCACCGACTTCTGGATGGTCTCGGCGCTCGCGCCCGGGTAGGAGGCGCGCACCATGACCGTCGGAGGTGCGATATCGGGATACTGCTCCACCGGCAGCGTCGCGAGTCCGATGATACCGGCGATTACGATGACTATCGAGATGACCGACGCCAGTACGGGTCGTTCAATGAAATGCTTGAGTGTCATGGGTTATTCCTCTTTTTGGTTCTGATTTTGAGCGGCGGCCTGCTCGGTCTGGGCCGTCTCTTCGGCCTGTGCGGCCTGCTCGGTCTGTGCGGCCTCACCCTCCGAAGCGGTCTGCTGCGTACCGTTTTCGGCGGGAGCTGCGGCCGTCTGTCCCTTGGGAACGACGGGCGTGCCTTCGCGCATCAGACGTACGCCCTCGGCGACGATGACCTCACCGGGCGTCAGGCCCGAGTTGACGATGTACTCCTGGCCGTTCGAGATCTTCTCGACCTCGATCATGGCCGACGAAGCCTTGCCGTCCACGAGTTTGTAGACGTAGATCTTGTCCTGTACCTCATAGGTGGCCGTCTGCGGGATGACGATGCAATCCTTGTAGATGCTCGGAATGATGACGTTGCCGGTGCTTCCGCTCAGGAGCAGGCCTCCGGCGTTGGGGAATGCGGCACGGCACTGTACGCGGCCCGTCGAGGAGTCCACGATACCGCTGATCGACTCCACGCGGCCCGTCTGCTCGTAGATCGAGCCGTCATCGAGCCGGAGCTGCACGTCGGGCATGTTCTTGATCGTCTCGGCGATCGAGCCGTAGCGGCGCGTCATTTCGAGCATCTGCTTGGCCGTCATCGAGAAGTAGACATACATGGTCGAGTTGTCCGAGACGGTGGTCAGCGGCTGGGGAATCGATGCGCTGACCAGGGCGCCGACACGGTACGGGAGCGTGCCGACGACGCCGTTCGACGGCGCCTTTACGACCGTATAGGAGAGGTTGTTGGCTGCATTGACACGCTGTGCCTCGGCCTGTGCAAGCTGTGCCTTGGCGGTGAGCAGGCTGTTCTCGGCAGTCAGCAGATCGAATTTCGAAACGACATTCTTGGCGAAAAGCTCCTTCTTGCTGTCGTAGGTCAGCTGTGCGGTGGCGACGCCGGCTTCAGCGGCGGCGACATTGGCCTCGGCAGTCTGCAGGGCAGCCTTGTAGGGAACCTGATCGATGATGAAGAGCGTCTGACCCTTCGAGACCTTCTGTCCCTCGGTAACGCAGAGTTGCGAGATCGTACCCGACACCTGGGGGTAGATGGCGATGTCCTGACGGCCCTGGATGGTAGCCGTGTTGCTGATCGGAATTTCGCGGTCGGAGGTGGCGACGGTGATCACGGCGTATTGGCCGGGACCCATTGCCGTCGGGGCCTGCTTGCAGGCGACGACTGCCAGGCAGCTTGCTGCGAGGGCAGCTTTCACGAATGTTTGCTTCATAATGACTTTTACTTTGATGATATAATACTAAAAAACTTTTCCCGGTGCAAAAGTATTTTATTATAACGCATTCGTGGTCTTGATATTGCGAATAGTGTTGGTAGATTTCGGAATAAAATCTGCATTTTTATGTGGAAAATCCTTATTTTTGTTCGAAAAAAGAATCCATATGGAGCTGCAAAATCCGATAATCACCACTTCCGAGGAGCAATTCGTGGTCGGCAAGTCCGATCTGGCCTTCTTTGACAACAATGCGAGCCGGACCGAAGGGGGTGCACTGCTCTACTGCCGGAGCGGTCAGGCCTCGGCGCTTGTGGATCAGTTCCAGTGCCAGATTTTTCCCGACACGGTGCTGCTGCTGCTGCCCGGAGCGATTTTCCTGCTGACGGACCGTTCGGAGGATTTCAGCGTGACGTTCTGCGCCTTCTCGTTCGATCTCTTTTCGGAGGCGGCCTTCCGGCTGGATCCGATGTTTTTCGGAGCTCTGCGCAAACAGCCCGTTTTTAGGCTGCAGCAGCGGCTGGCCGAGGGGGTTTCGATCTGGTTCCGGATGTCGGAATACACCTACCGGGACCGGGACAACATGTTTCGCAACACGATCATCCGAAACCGCCTGCAGAACGTGCTGCTCGAATCCTTCGACAAGATGCAGCGTTTCGGCACGCGCCGTCCCGAGTCGTCCGAGATCACGACGCGCCAGACGGAGCTGTTCCATCGTTTCGTGTCGCTCGTGCACGAACACTGCACGCGCGAGCGTGAGGTTACCTTCTATGCCGACCGGCTCTGCATCTCGACACGGTATCTCTCGACGATCGTGCGGAGCGTAGCCCAGACGACGGCCAAGGAGTTTATCGACCATACGGTGGCGCTGGAGATCAAGATGCTGTTGAAATCGACCGATCTGTCGGTGCAGGAGATCGCCTACCGGCTCCATTTCCCCGACCAGTCCTATCTGGGGCGTTTCTTCAAGAAGCACACGGGGGAGTCCCCTACCGAATACCGGAACACGGCGAAGTAGCATACATGCCTCCCGCAGCTGATTCTGCGGCTATGAATTTGGCAAATTCATCATATTTCATTATAGCCATTGCGGAGCCTTGCCGCCGTACTATCTTTGTCCGCCGAAAACCGGACAAAAGTGATGAAAGACAGTATCGATTTCGGAAGCATGGAGATTCCGCGGTTGTTTCGCCGCCTGTTGATTCCTACCGTGCTGGGCATGGTATTTTCGGCCCTTTTCGTCATTACCGACGGCATCTTCGTCGGACGGGGTATCGGCAGCGACGCCCTGGCTGCGGTGAATATCACGGCCCCGTTGTTTCTCGTCAATACGGGCGTCGGCCTCATGTTCGGCGTCGGTGCTTCGGTCGTGGCCTCGATCCATCTCTCGCACGGGAAGGTCAAGACCGCGCGGATCAACGTCACGCAGGCCGTCGTCGTCTCCTCGCTGCTGCTTGTGGCCTACAGCCTTGCCATCTGCCTGTTTGCCCCTGAAGTCGCCCTGCTGCTGGGCAGTTCGCCGCGTCTTCTTCCGCTCGTGCTCGAATACATGTACTGGTTCGTTCCGTTCCTGCCCTTCAGTGCGCTGTTGAGCTCCGGCATGTTTTTCGTACGGCTCGACGGATCGCCTAACTATGCGATGTGGTGCAATGCCGTGCCGGCGGTCATCAACATTCTGCTCGACTACGTTTTCATTTTCCTTCTCGACTGGGGCATGTTCGGAGCGGCGCTGGCCACGAGTCTGGGCTATGTGGTCGGTGCAGGGATGATTCTCGCCTATCTTTCCCGCCGTCGCAACGTCATCCGTTTCTGCCGGGTGAAGTTGAGCCGCAAGAGCCTGTGGCTCACGCTTCGCAACGTGGACTACATGTGCCGGCTGGGGCTTTCGACCTTTCTCTGCGAAGGGGCGATCGCCACGATGATGTTCACGGGCAACTATGTCTTTATCCGTCATCTGGGTGAAGACGGCGTAGCGGCCTACAGCATCGCCTGCTACTTTTTCCCGATCATCTTCATGGTCTACAACGCCATCGGACAGTCGGCGCAGCCGATCTTGAGCTACAACTTCGGGGCCGGGTACCGGCTGCGCGTACGGTCGGCCTTCCGCCTGGCGATGCTGACGGCCGTCTCCTTCGGATTTCTCTTTTTCGTGCTGACGGCCGTGGGAAGCCATCGGATCGTAGGCCTTTTCCTCGATGCCTCCTATCCGGCCTATGCACTGGCGGTCAAGGGGCTTCCGCTCTTCGCCTCGGGATTCGTCTTCTTCGCGTTCAACATCGTCTCGATCTGCTATTTCCAGAGTGTCGAGCGGTCGCGCCCGGCAATGACGATCACCCTGTTGCGGGGCTATCTGTTGCTGGTCGCCTGTTTCCTGCTTCTTCCCGAACTCCTCGGGACAAGAGGCATCTGGCTCGCGGAGCCGGTGGCCGAGCTGCTGACCTTCCTGGTCGTCGTGGTGATTTTCCGCCGTTCGGGACGGCTTTCCGACGCCCGCAGCTGATTCTTCCGGATTTTTCTTCGACAAAATCGGGGGAAGTGTTGGCGGATTGGGAAAAAACACCTATATTTGTTTCCGCACAGGTTTCCGGACGGCATCCGTTGATCAGATCGCCGCGAGGAATGAAAAGGGAACGCAGTGAGATTCTGCGACAATACCCGTTGCTGTGAGTTCCTGCCCGCGAGGGCACACTTGGTTTCGCCATCTTTGGCCACTGGTCTTCGGACCGGGAAGGCGCGGAACCGGAACGAGTCAGAAGACCTGCCTGATGTGTTATGCCATGGATTTGTTGCCTGCGGGTTTACGGGCGGAGATCAAAACGAAGATTTTTCCCTCTTTTCCGGATTTCCGGTGTGCGGAGCGCAGGCTCCCCGGGGTATGAATCCCTCTGTTTTGAATTTCGGCACTCCCCTGTTCCCGCCGGCCGTGCAAATGCCGCTCATGCGCACGAACGGGCAGATGCGGAGCCGGAGATGCCGCGGAGATTAGTGAAGTGATAAGTGTACGTTGCCTGCCTGCAACGATTCCGGTCCGGGTCCTGTCTGAAGTCCTTCGTCGGATGCATGCGGTTCCAGCCCGGCAAATGCCGGTGCAGGGATCGGTCCGGGAGTCCGGGCCGATCTTTTTTTGCGTGTTGCGGGCCCGGATGCCGGCTCTGCGCCCTTATGACGGGGCCGAAAGATGCCGCAAACGGCCGCCGGTCTTCATTTTTTGCCGGACTTGCCGGGAATTTTGTATCTTTGTTCTGCCGGGACATGTGTTCGCCCCGGCGCTTAAAACACGCTGATCATGAAACGAATGAATCTGATGCTGACGGTGGCGGCCGTCGGCCTTTTCGCGGCTCCGCAACCGCTTGACGCCTGCACGGGTATCACCCTGCATGCGGCCGACGGAGCGCACGTCGTCGCCCGGACGATCGAATGGGGCGGCAGCAATCTGAACAGCCTCTATGTCGTCGTGCCGCGCGGTTATGCGCAGCGCTCCTTCACGCCCGGCGGCCAGGAGGGCATGCGCTTTACGGCCCGCTACGGCTATGTGGGCTTCGCGGTCGAACGTGAGGAGTTCGTGGCCGAAGGCCTCAATGAGGCGGGCCTGTCGGCCGGTCTCTTCTACTTCCCGGGCTACGGGGAGTATGCACCCTACGATGCGGCCCGCAACGACGCGAACATTGCCGATCTGCAGCTTGTGCCGCTCGTGCTGGGCTCGTGCCGCACGATCGACGAGGTGAAGGAGCTCCTCACGCGGGTCTGCGTCATCGGGATCGACCCCCGGGCTTCGACCGTCCACTGGCGTTTTACGGATCTTTCGGGGCGTCAGGTGGTCCTCGAAATCATCAACCGCAAGCCCGTCTTCTATGAAAACGAACTGGGCGTGCTGACCAACTCCCCGGGTTTCGAGTGGCAGCTCACGAATCTGAACAACTATGTCAATCTCCATGCGGGCGGCGCCGGGGCGCATCCGATGGGCGGCATTCAGCTTGCGGCGTTCGGCGCCGGCAGCGGCATGCTGGGGCTCCCGGGCGACGTTACGCCTCCGTCGCGTTTCGTGCGTGCGGCCTTCTTCCAGACCACGGCGCCGCAGCCGGCCACGGCGCTCGACGCCGTGCTGCAGGGATTCCAGATCCTTACCAACTTCGACATTCCGATCGGCGTGGAGTTTGCGGCCGGAGAGATCCCGGCCGATATCCCGAGCGCCACGCAGTGGACTTCGGCCACGGATCCCGTCAACCGGGTGATCTACTACCGAACGATGTACAACAGCGCCATCCGGTCGATCGACCTGCGGCAGATCGACTTCTCGAAGGTGGCATACCGCTCCGCGCCGTTGGATGAGGTCCGGCAGCAGCCCGTTCATCCGATCCGCATCGAGTAACGGACGCCTTCCGACAACGGAAGGGCCGCCTCCGTCAACGGGGGCGGCCCTTCCCGGTTTTGGGATGCCCTATTCGAAATCGGGAAACTCGATCGTTTCGCTCTGTTCGTTCCAGTCGGTGATGGTGAAACCTTCGGGATTGCCCTCCGAGATGATCCGGCCGATGACGATGTTGAGCGTCAGGAGCGTGTTGGCCGACAAGGACGAGTTGAGCGTCTGGCTCAGCTTGTGGATCGAATTGTCGGTCAGCGTGATGTAGATCTCCAGCGTCGGATTCGGCGCCGACGGGAAGAGCATGACCGTCGGGTTGCTCATCGTCAGTCCGTCCTCCGAACGCGTGAGCCCGAAACGCACGGTCTTGGTCTGGTTCACCGGTTCGGCCGTGTAGAAGTTCAACTTTTCGGCGATGCTCCCGATCTGCACCTTTATCTCCTCGATGTTATCCGGAAAGGGCGAGTTGTCCTTCTGCGTCAGATTGACGATGAGTCCGGCACTCACCCGGTAGAGCGAAGCCCGGAGATTTTCGGTGCCGACCTGCGTCTCCACCACGGCGTGTACCAGATCGAATACGGGTTTGTAGGTCCCGTCGCCGTAGGGCCGCAGGCTGAAATAGAGGGTCGAGAGATCCACGCCCTCGGTGATGCCGGGTTCGCTCATCTCGGGCGTGTTGTCGATCGGCTCCTCGTGTTTCGGGGTCCCCCAGTAGACCATGTTGTAGGTGCCGATCGGCAGATGGATCATCCGGTTGTTCTCACCGAAGACCTCGCCCTGGACAATCGTGTAGAATCCGCTGAAGACCGAGAGCTTGCCGTTGAAGTAGTTGCCGAAGAAGTCCGAGCTCCCCGAAACGCAGGGGAAGACCTCGAGGATCCCCGTGAAGGGGGTCTCCTGGGATGCCTGTTCGGAGATACGGGCCGTCAGGGCGGGGGTTACGAGCGTTTGCTCGATATCGCCGTCGGAGTTGTTGTCGTTGTTGTCGTCGCAGCAGGCTGTGGCGAACAGAAGGAGTCCGAGGACTCCGGGAATGAGTCTTTTCATGGCCTCGAGTTTTGTGGTGATAACGTCTGCCGGAATCCATGCATAAGTTGTACCAAAAACCGGGGCTTCGGGGTCTGTTTATGGTTTCAGCTGTCCGAGATCCGCTCCCGAGGGCCGCTGATAGATCCGCAGCCCGAAACGGGGCAGCGAGGCGATGAGGTGGTCGAGGATCGTGTTCTGGAGCATCTCGTAGGGCAGCCAGTCGGTCTGCTTCGAGAAACAGTAGATCTCCACGGGGATCCCCTCCGGTGTAGGCTGCAGGATGCGCACCATGCGGAGCATCTCCGGATGGATCTCGGGCAGCGTCGCGAGGTAGTGCATCACGTAGTTGCGGAAGAAGCGGAGGTTCACCGTATCCTGCTCCTCGCAGGGTGCCGCACCCCACCCTTCGCGGGAGAAGTGCTCCACCTCTTCGGGAGTGCAGAAGCGTATCGACGAGGCGTCGATCGGCAGCGACCGCTTGATGCGGCGTCCGCCGCTTTCGCGCATGCCGCGCCAGTTCTGGAACGAGTCGCTCACCAGCGCATAGGGCGGGATGGTCGTGATGGTCTTGTCGAAATTCTGCACCTTGACCGTCGTCAGCGAGACCTCGATGACATATCCGTCGGCGCCGTATTTCGTCATGGTGATCCAGTCTCCCGGGCGCAGCATGTCGTTGGCCGAGAGCTGTACGCCGGCCACCAGCCCGAGGATGCTGTCGCGGAAGATGAGCATCAGCACGGCGGCCGAGGCGCCGAGTCCGGCCAGAATCGTCGTGGCGTCGCGGCCGATGAGGATGCTGACGATGAGGATGCCGCCGACCAGCACCGCGACGAGCTTGACCATCTGGTAGATTCCCTTGAGCGGGCGGTTGCGGAGCGTCTCGTGTTCGTTCGAAATGTCGTGCAGGGTGTCCAGAACGGTTGAAATGAGCTTCAGCGCGGCTATGATCAGATAGATCATGCAGATTTTCTGAAGCAACTCCCGCAGGTGCGTCATCTCTCCGCAGGCCAGCGGCAGGAGCATGTACCAGACCAGGGGCGGGATCAGCCGTCCGGCATCGTGCATGACCTTGTCCTTGAACAGGTGGTCGTCCCAGGTTGCCCGGGTTCGGGCGCTGATCTTCTGCAGGGTCGGAATGAGAAACAGACGGAAAAGTCTCGTGGCCAGATAGGCCACGAGGAGAATGCCGAGGACGATGATAATCCGGGCACCCCATTCGGTATGATTTTCGGCCAATCCGCCTTCGCGGAGCAGCCGGGCGATTTCAAGATCCAGGTTTTTCATGTGTCGTTGTGTTTTGCGAACCGGGGCCGTCGCCGCCGCGTTCCTCCGGCAAAGTTACGATCGGAAACGCGAATCTGCAACTCGCTTTTCCGCAACCTTTCCCACCCTGCCGCCGGCCGCCCCTTGTCGCCTCCTGCCGCCTTCACTCTGCTTGTGGCCGGCCGCCCCTTGTCGCCTCCCGCTTCCGTTGTCTGCCGGTTCCCGCCTACTGGCCGCATGCCACGGCGATCTTGATAACTCCGTCGTCGCGCTGTTCGAAGAGACGGTACGCTTCGTCGATGCGGCTCAACGGATAGCGGTGCGTGATGAGCGGCGTGGTGTCGATCCGTCCGGCGGCGATCAGCCGCAGGATCTCCGCACAGTCGCAGCCGTCCACCCCGCCGGTCTTGAAGGTGAGGTTTTTGCCGTACATGTCGGGCAGCGGCAGCATCTGCGGCCGGTCATAGAGCGCCACGACGGTTACGACGGCGTTCGGGCGCGCGCATTCCCACGCCATGCGGAAACTCCCGTCGCTGCCGGCAACCTCCACGACGCGGTCGGCGCCGCCGTGGTCGCTGTATCGCAGCACGAAATCGCGGCAATCTGCGGGTGCGCATACCTCCACCTCGGGATAGTGGCTACGGACAAACTGCCGCCGCTCCTCCAGCGCCTCGCAGACGATGATCCGCTTCGGGCGCTTCAGCATCACGCACAGCAGCGTGCAGAGCCCCGTAGGTCCGGCGCCGAGAATCAGCACCGTATCATCAGCGCCGATTTCCGTGATGCGTGCGGCCCAGAAACCCGTAGCCAGGATATCACCCACGAAGAGCGCCTGCTCGTCGCTCACCCTGTCGGGGATGCGCGTCAGCCCCTGGTCGGCATGGGGCACGCGGACATACTCGGCCTGCCCGCCGTCGATGCGGCAGCCCAGGGCCCAGCCGCCGTCGGGATCCGTGCAGTTGTTCACATAGCCGTGGCGGCAGAAGAAGCATTCGCCGCAGAAGGTCTCGACATTGACCGCCACGCGGTCGCCCGGCGCAACGGCCCTGACGGCCTCCCCGACCGCTTCGACGACGCCGACCATCTCGTGTCCGACGGTAATGCCCCGGACGGCGCGCGGCACGCTGCCGTGCTTGATATGCAGGTCGCTTGTGCAGATGCTGCCCAGCGTAACGCGCACCAGAGCATCGCGCGGATCCTGCAACGCGGGTTTCGGCTTGTCGCGCAGCTCGAAACGGCCGCGATCGACATAGGTATAGGCTTTCATGATATCGGATGCGGAATTTTACGGTTTTGCGGCCTTGTCGGCCGGATAGACGACGCCCAGCTGGCGGCGGACCTCGTCGATGATCTCAAGACAGAGCAGCGACCGCGCGTGGCTGTTTATGGACGATTCGATGCGGCCGCTCCCGATCAGATCGAGGAACTCCGCCACTTCGTAATAATATTCGTCGTGATCCGCAGGCTGCGTCAGCTCCTGCGGCGCTTCGGGTGTTTCGCGCCCCGAGGCAGCCGTCGGGCGCGGCTGCCAGAAAACCCGCCCGATACGGTTGATGCGGTCGAGTGTAAGGTTGCCCGTCTCACCCTGTATTTCGGTCGGAAGTGCCGAATTGGCGATTTTCGAGTAGATGACCGTGGCGCCCATGCCGTCGTATTCGAAATCGACCGTACCCTGGCCGTCCACCCCGCTGCTCAGGCGGATTCCCGAAGCCGCGATGCGCCGCGGGCGGCCGAACAGCACCACCATCGGATAGAGGGTGTAGATGCCGATATCCATCATGGCGCCGTTGGAGAGCTCCGGACGGAAGGCATTCAGGACGATCCCCTCCTTGAACTTGTCGTAACGCGACGAATACTGGCAGAAGGCCGAGAAGTAGCGGCGCACAGTCCCCACACGCGGCAGAGCCTCCATGACGGCCCGAAAGTTGGGTGTCAGTGTCGTCTTCATGGCCTCCATGAGTGCCACACCGCAGCGGCGCGACACGGAGATCATCGCCTCGGCCTCCCGGGCATTCGATGCCAGGGGCTTTTCGCACAGGACATGCTTGCCGTGCTCCATGCAGAGAATCGCCTGCGCGGCGTGCAGGCTGTTCGGCGTGGCGATATAGACGGCATCGACCGTATCGCCCGCCACCATCCGTTCAAGCGACGTAAAGGTATGGGGTATCTGGTGCCGCGCGGCAAACTCCGCGGCCCGCTGTTCGGTCCGCGAGCAGACCGCTGAAAGCTCGAAACGGGGATCCTGACGGGCCCCGGCAATCACCCAGTCGGTAACGAAATTGGTCCCGACGACTCCGAAACGGATCTTTTTCATCGTGGCAGGTCATATTGTGCGAACATTCGCACTCCAAAATTAACAATCCCTTTCGTAGAATCCAAACCCGGTATGCGGCGGATGCCGTCCGCCGCTGCATTTTATCCATTCAGACCCTGCGTGAGACGGTCCCTGTGGCGGGAGGCGCATCGCTGCGATCCGCGGCGCGATAAAAAATCGTCCGAAATATTTGCAGATTTCGGAAAATGCGGTATCTTTGCACTCGCAATACAAAACACGGTGTGTTAGTTCAGCCGGTTAGAATACGTGCCTGTCACGCACGGGGTCAGGGGTTCGAGTCCCCTACACACCGCCAGAGAGGGGGCCGAAGAGAGGGGCCCTTCGATACGAAGACGAGTAAGACTTTTCGACACAAACGAAACGAGATGGTTACACGAACCGTCTCGTTTTTCTTTTGTTGCTTTCCTGTCGCACCGTCTGTCGCGCCGTCTGTCGCACCGTCTGTCGCACTGCCCGCGACCGACAAAGAGCCGGCCGAAAAATCAAGGAATCCCGTAAACCATGCGTCTACGGGATTCCTTTGTGGATCGAGTGTTCTGTCGGAGGTTGCCGCACCTTCCGGAAAGGGGCGGAGAGCCGAATCCGGCCGGGGATCAGTCGTTCGTTTCCGCGCTGTTCTTCTCCAGCCACTGCAGCCGACGCAGATCGGGCAGGTGCTTGATCGTGAACTCCTCGAATCTTGCCGTAAAGCCGTTTCCGTCCGGGCAGGCTCCCATGATGCCGACCATGACGGGATGGTTGTCCTGCATCCAGGCGTTGCGCATGAGCGTGTACTCCTTGTCATCGAACGAATAGAAGATCTCCACGGCATCCAGACGCCGTACGGCCTTGATCCACACGTACGGCACGGGTTTGTCGAGCGTAATGATGCTCCAGTCGCTCGTGTGGTGCGTCACCACGCAGCTGAGGTTGTACTTGCCGTCCACGAATTCGATGCCTGCCTTGATGTAGTTCTCGTGATCGAGGCGCAGCATCAGGCCCGACTGGTCGAAACGGGTCTTGTAGTCGCCCGATATTTTGACCTTGACCTCGAACTCTCCGCCGCGCAGGGTGTAGAGAAACGGAGCGTCGTCCACCGTAAAGCCATAATGCGAGATCCGCCAGTAATCGGTCTGGGGCGTAACCTCCATCGTGAGCATGTTGTTTTTGATCTCCCACTGCTCGGGCTCATTGAACCACTGCATCATTTCGAGCGTCTGCGCCCGGCCCGAGAGGGTTGCGGCAAGCGTCAGGCCGCCCAACAGAAACAATTTTTTCATCTTCATTTTTTGTCGGTTTGTCGGTTTGTCGGTGTTCCGGGCCTGCAGCACGCCGGGCAATTCATCCTGCCGGGCCGTTTTGCCTTCCTGCGGTTCCCGAATAACCAGTGTTTTTGATTACCTTTGCAAAGGTAAGGCCCTGTTGCCTATCAAACAATGATTATAAATAACCATTTTGAAAGATGGATACCGTAGCACAGTTGACCCGGGAATTCTCCGCCCAGGACTTCCCGAACGGCGGACCCGATACCCGGATGCTGGACCGTTGCCGGGATATTGCCCGGAACTACGCCCGCATGGAAAATGCCGTTGCCGTATTGAGCGACCTGCGCTCCAACGTCAGTTACATCTACTACGGCGGATTCTCCCGTACGCTCGGTATCGACCGGCAGGGAGAGAGCCGTGAGGTCTCGTCGATATGGGAGGAGGAGATTTTCCGCCTGATCCATCCGGACGATCTGGCCCGGAAGCATCTGCGGGAGCTCTGTTTCTTCCATTTCATCAAGCGTCAGCCCCGGAGGCGGCGGGCGGACTATCATCTGATCAGCAGGCTGCGCATGCGGCTGGGAACGAACGGCTACATGCCCGTGCTGCACCGGATGTTCTACGTCTCGGACGCTTCGAACGAGACCCAGTGGCTGGCTCTGTGTCTTTACAGCCCGCTGTTTTTCGATCTTCCGTCCGGGTATCTGATCGTCAACTCCATCAACGGGCATGTCGCGGAGTCGGAAGAGCTCAACCAGGTCCGAATACTCTCGGCCCGCGAGCTGCAGATCCTGGGCCTGATCGACCGGGGGCTTGCGAGCAAGGAGATTGCCTCGATGCTCAGCATCAGCGTCAATACGGTCAGCCGGCACCGGCAGGAGATCCTCGGGAAGCTGCAGGTGAAGAACTCCATCGAGGCGTGCCGCATTGCCAAGGAGCTGCAGCTGCTCTGAATGGCGCCTGGAACGAGGAGAGCCCCTGCGACCTGTCGGGTCGCAGGGGCTCTCCTTCTCGCAGGTTGCGGCGGTTGGGCCGGACACCTTCCGCGGATGCGGTTACTGCTGTTTTCCGGCGAGCGCACGCCAGACTCCGGCACTCAGGGCGGCACCGACCATCGGGGCCACGATGAAGAGCCACAGCTGCGAGAGCGCCGCACCCCCTTCGAAGAGGGCCGGACCGATCGAGCGGGCCGGATTGACCGAAGTGCCCGTGATCGGGATGCAGACAATGTGAACCAGCACCAGCGTCAGACCGATGGCCAGTCCGGCCAGGTTCCCGGCGCCGTGTCTGGCATCGGTGGCGCCCAGGACCACCAGCACGAAAATGAAGGTAAAGACGGCTTCGGCGATAAATGCCTGCAGCATTATCCCGTCGGCAAAGCTGTTGGCTCCCGTGGCGGTGGGGCCGCCGTGGCCGCCGCTTGCGACGAGAGCATAGAGAATGGCTGAGCCGACTACGGCGCCGACAACCTGTGAGATCATGTACCCGGCGGCCTCCCTGCCGCTCATGCGCCCCGAGAGATAGACTCCCAGGGTAATGGCCGGGTTGATGTGGCATCCCGAGATGTTGCCGATGGCATAGGCCATGGCGACCACCGAGAGGCCGAAGGCCAGTGCCACTCCGATGGTTCCGACGCCGGCCCCTACGGTCCCGGCCACGCTTCCGGCAAATACGGCGCTTCCGCAACCCATCAGGACGAGTACCATCGTCCCGATCATCTCCGCAAAGTATTTTTTCATGGTTTTGAAGGTTTAAGGTTGCCTTGAAGTTACGCAAAAAAATCGAACAGGCCAAATCGGAGGCTGCCGTGCCTCCCTCTCGGAAGGGGCTGCTCACCGCCCGACGCTGCCCGGCGCTGCTTTTCTCCGCTCCGCGTGTCGTTCCGGCTCTGCCCTTGCACGGCCTTGCATGACCGCACGTCCGGGTCTGACGCTGCTCTACCCTGCTCTACCCTGCTCTACTCTGCTCTACCTTGCCCTGCCCGGTTCCGTCTTGCCCGGGAGGGCCCGCTCCGGGCTCTCCGGTGGATCAGTATCCCGAGAACCAGTTCTTGAATTCATTGACGCGGAGCTTGCTGACCAGAATCCGTCCTTCGCCTCCGGTCGGAATCCTGAGGTTGATGGCCAGGCGGTTGTTGAACCACAGGTCGATATCCTGCACGGCGCCGCGCGAAATGAGGTACTGCCGGTTTACCCGGAAGAACCGTTCGGGATCGAGGCTCTCGGTCAGTTCATCGAGCGTGCAGGGTAGCACGTAACTTTCCCGGCTGCTTACGACGGCGCGGGTAACACCCTCGCTGATGCAGAAATACTGTACCTGATCGACGGCCAGCGGCAGGAGCTTGTCCCCCTTGCTCGGGATCAGAAAATGCGTCTTGTAGCGGCCGCGTTTCTGCAGCGTGCGGATCAACTCCGGCAGGGAGTCCCGGGATTCCGGGGCGTGGTGCAGCTCTTCGAGCTTCGCAAGCGCCTGCCGCAGGTCCGCCGGACCGATCGGCTTGAGCAGATAGTCGACGCTGTTTACCTTGAAGGCCTTGAGGGCGTATTCGTCGTAGGCCGTGGTGAAGATGATGGGTGCGGTGATCCGGACGTGTTCGAAGATCTCGAACGAGGAGCCGTCGGCCAGATGAATATCCATGAAGACAAGATCCGGCGCCGGATTCGCTTCGAACCAGGCGACGCTCTCCGTAACGCTGTCGAGCACATCGATGACCTCCATCTGGGGCGCGACCTCCTTCAGCAGCGCCTTCAGGTTGCGAACGGCGGCCTTTTCGTCCTCAATGATTAGTGCTTTCATGGCTGTTGTCGGGTTGATGTAACGGAAGCCGAACGCAGAACATGCCCTTTTCGGCCGATATCTGAATCTCGCGCTGCCAGAGCAGGCGGTAGCGTTTGGCCAGGTTGTCCAGTCCGATGCCCGGTCCTGCGGGAGCCAACCGTTTGGGCTGCAGGCGGTTGCAGACGAGGAGCATTTGCCCCTCCGTGCGGATCGAAATCGTCAGCGGGTTGCGGTTGCTGATCTCGTTGTGCTTGATGGCATTTTCGATGAGCAGCTGCACCGACATGGGCGGCAGCAGCATGCCCGTCATGCGTTTGTCGACATCGATGCGGAACTGGAGGTTCTCCTCGTAGCGCATCTTCATCAGGTAGATGTAGGCTTCGGCAAACTGCATCTCCTCGGCCAGGGTCACGCTCTGCCGGTCGCTGCCCTGGAGCGTGTAGCGCAGCACCTGCGAGAGCTCCTGCGTATAGTCGAGCGCCTTGGGCGGCAATTCGCGGATCAGCGACTGCAGCGTGTTGAGCGAATTGAAGAGCATGTGGGGGTTCAGCTGATTCTTGAGCGACTCGTACTGATGGCGCAGGCTCTCCGTCCGCAGCTCCTCGTTTTCGACAACGATGCGCTGCTGTTTGGCGATCAGATGGAAGATGTAGTTGCTGCCGGTAACGATGCAGGCGATGATCAGATCCCGGAGCGGGTGCAGGTAATGGTGCACCATGGCATCGATGGCCGGAATGTCGAACCGGTGATGAAGCAGCACGAAGAGCTGCCCGAAGAGGTTGCTTGCCGCCCAGGTCAGCAGGAACGAGAGCAGCATCTTTTTCCGGGTGATCCGCACCAGCGGGGTGTTGAAGCGGAAGATGCGCGAGTTGATCCAGAAGAGCAGCAGCAGGGAGATGAACGTGAAGAGGATCTCGTTGAAGACATCCTCGGGCTCCATTCCCGCGAAGAGCTCCTCCCGTTCGAGGACGTCCGACAGCGAGAGCACCTCCGGAAAATGGATGAGCACGGCCACCACGGCGGATACGACCAACGCGGAGAGCAGATACCTGTCCTTGAGCAGCAGCGGTGCTTTCATGGTGCAAAAATACGATTATTTCCGCAGGATGCGCGCCGTTGCGTACATGCCGGGCCGGAATTGCGGATCCTGCTCCGCGATGCGGACGTAGACCTCGATCGACCGGTTTTCGCTGTTGACCTGCTGGCCGATCATCGTGACGGTGCCGTGAAAGCTCCGACGGTCCATGCCGTTGACGCGAAACTCGACGCGGTCGCCGACCTTCAGATGTGCCAGATCCTTCTCGTAGGCGGTCAGCTGCAGCATCATGTCGCTCTTGTCCACGATTTCGCAGAGCGGCTCTCCGGCGCTGAAGTGGCGTCCGATGTTCATCTTCACGTCGGCGGCATAGCCGCTGATCGGGGCCTTTATCTCCAGGAAGGGAACGATCCCCTCCTGAAGCAGGCGTGCGGTATCGATGCCCAGCAGGGCCAGCTGGGCGGCTGCGGCGTCCATGCGGCTGCGCATCGAGAGATACTCGGCCTTGCTTTGCTGGAAGCGTTTCTGCGAGGAGGCCTCCTCGCGGGAGAGGGTCTGCTGGCGCAGAAACTCGGTGCGCAGATACTCGTTCTGGGCATGGCTGTCCAGATAGGACTGCTGCAGGGCGATGAATTCGGGATTCTCGAGCGTTGCCAGCACGGAGCCCCGCTTGACATGGGCGCCTGCGAGCAGCGAGGTGCTGCGGATCGACCCGCCCATCGTCAGCGTGACGGTGGCGTGGTGCTGGGGCGGAATTACGAGAATGCCGTTGAACGAGGTCTCGTTCGGTACGGAGGTGGCTCCCGATGCCGCGTCGATCTCCTGATCGGATGTTTCGGAAGTTTCGGATGTTTCGGCCACTTCGGTGGCGGTGCTGTCGGCCGCGGCCGGCTGTGTGGCGGCTGCCGTCGGGGTTGTGCCCGGATTCGAGCAGGCGCACAGAAGAACGGCAACGGGTATGAGTATCTTTTTCATAACGGATGTATTTATCGGTATAATTCGTATTCGAGGGCGGCGATGTTGTACTGATTGAGCGTTTCGATATAGCCGCGGCGGATTTCGAGGACCGTATTCAGGCTCATGATGTATTCCGCGACGGTTGTTTCGCTGTTGGCCAGCTGCACCTGTGCGGCGCGTACGAGGGTCTCGGCCTCCGGAAGGGCCGATTCGACGTAGTAGCGCAGGCTTTCGTCATAGCGGCGCAGGCTGGCTTCGAGTTCGGTTATCCGGTTGGTTACGGTCCGCAGGTTGAGTTCCGCGTCGTTGCGGGCGATGTAGGCATCGGCCCTGGCCTGCCGGATGCGGCTGCGCTGGGAGTTGAAAAAGATCGGGAACGAGGCTCCCACGACATAGGCGTTCAGCCCCTTGTCGGGAAGGATGTTCTGCCGCTGGTATCCCAGCGACAGCTCGGGGAAGAAGCGGCTCTTCTCCACCCGGGCGCGGGCTTCGGCCTCCCGGACCTGCGACTCGAAATAGCTGCGCTGGAGCTCGGCCGTGGTTTCAGCCGCCGTGGCAAAGCGGGTCAGCACACTGTCTGCCGGCACGAGCGGCGCATCCGCGTAGCAGGCCCACTGCAGGCGGGCTGCGGCGACCTTGTGCTCCTCCCGAGCCTGGAAGAGCCGGTTGCGCATCTCTGCGGCCATCGTAACCGTCATGCTCCGATCGAGCCGCGTGATGTCGCCCTGCTCGTAGCGCAGTTCGCTCGTGCGCGAGAGTTCCGCGGCCAGGGCATTCTGGTCGGCATAGAGCCGGCAGAGCTCCTGCGTATAGAGGTAGTAGGACCAGGCCCGTTTGACCTCGGCGACGACCTCGCGCCGTACGAGTTCCGCATAGCGGGTTCCCGTTTCGGTCTGCCGACGGACGAGGGCGTTCTTGTAGAAGGGGGTCAGCAGCGATCCGACCGATTGCGTGATGCTGATTTCGCGGTCGTTGCGCTCCGTGCCGTTGAGCTGTCCGAAGGAGTAGTCCACCGTCGTGGGAGCCAGCTCCCACGACTCGCCGCGCATGGCCCGCGTCCGGTCGACGGCAGCCTCGGCCGATTTGATCCGGGGATGATTGTCGAGCGCCATCGTAACGGCTTCGTCGAGCGTTACGCGCTGCTGGCTCATGCCCGTCTGCGGCAGCAGCAACAGCAGCGGCAGCAGCAGAGTCGGGAAGAACTTGCGGATCAGGGGCCGGCGCAGAAGCAGCGCGGCCGAACCGACCAGCTTGTAGAATACCGGAACGACAAAGAGCGTGAGCAGGGTCGAAACGAAGAGTCCGCCGATGACGACCGTTGCCAGCGGGCGTTGCACTTCGGCTCCGGCCGTGGTGGCCACGGCCATCGGGACGAATCCCAGCGAGGCGACCAGTCCTGTGAGGAATACGGGGCGAAGCAGATGCTGCGTGCCGCGTGCGATGATGCGGCGGGTCGAGAGATGGTATGTTGTCATGTCGCGCAGGGCGTTGAAATGGTTGATCATCAGAATGCCGTTGAGTACGGCCACGCCGAACAGGGCGATGAATCCCACACCGGCTGAGATGCTGAAGGGCAGGCCGCGCAGCCACAGGGCGAGGATGCCTCCGATGATGGAGAGCGGTACGGTGGTGAAGACCATCAGCGTGTAGGTTACGCTCTTGAAGGCGAAGAACAGCAGCAGCAGGATCAGCATCAGCGCCACTGGAATTACGACGAGCAGCGTGCGGATGGCGTTCTGCAGATTCTCGAACTGGCCTCCGTATTCGAAATAGTAGCCCGGCTGGAGCGCCACGTTTTCTTCGAGTGTGCGGCGGATGGCGGCCACAACCTGCTGGATGTCGGCGTCACGGACATTCACGCCGATCACCACGCGGCGTTTCGTGGCATCGCGGTTGATCTGCAGCGGGCCGTTCACCAGATCGATCGTGGCCACCTCGCTCACGGGAATCTGAATGCCCTCGGAGGTGCGGATGAACAGCCGGTCGAGGTTCAGGTCGGCGACCTTCCGCTGGTCGAGGCGTACGACCAGGTCGAAGCGGCGCTCGTTTTCGAATACCGTTCCGGCGGTTTCACCCGCATAGGCGGAGCGGATGATGCTGTTAAGCTCCTCGATGTTGATGCCGTAGCGGGCGATCTTGGCCCGGTTGTAGTTCACCACGAGCTGCGGAAGGCCCATGGCCTGCTCGACGAGTACGTCCGAGGCGCCGGGCACCTGCTCGACGTAGCGGGCCGCCTCCTTGGCCTTGGCGTAGAGTTCGGCCATGTCCTCGCCGTAGAGCTTGATGGCTATGTCGGCCTTGGCACCCGTCATCAGTTCGTTGAAACGCAGCTGGATGGGCTGGCTGAAGTTGAATTCGGCGTCGGGTATCGTGTCGAGCGCGGCCTTCATCTTCTCGACCAGTTCGGCGCGCGACGAGGCGCTGGTCCACTCCTTGAAGGGTTTCATGACGATCATGACGTCGGCATCCTCCACGGCCATGGGGTCCGTCGGCACTTCGGCCGTACCGATCTTGGCCACGACATGCTTGATCTCGGGGAAGTTGTCCATCAGGATCTTTTCGGCCTGCTCCGAGACGGCGATGCTCCGTGTCAGCGAGCTTCCGGCCGGAAGCGTCATCTGCATGGCAAAGTCGCCTTCGTCGAGCGTCGGAATGAACTCCGCGCCCAGTCGCGTGAAGAGCAGCAGACTGCCGGCAAAGGCCGCAACCGCAACGCCCACGGTGCCCCAGCTGAAGCGCAGACAGAAGGCCAGACACCTCTGGTAGATGCGGTTCAGACGGACGAAGAAACGGTCGGCGAAGGTCGGTTTGGCGTGGATGCGGCGCTTGAGGAACAGCGAGGCCATCATCGGCACGTAGGTCAGCGAGAGGAAGAGGGCCCCGATGATGCAGAACACGAGTGTCTTGGCCATCGGCGTGAAGTATTTTCCCTCGATGCCGGTCAGCGTGAGAATCGGGAAGAAGACGATCAGGATGATGATCACGGCGAAGGTTGCCGAACGCACCACGTTGCCGGCGCCAGCGATGATCTGTTCGTCCATCTGCTTGTGGGAGAGCTTCCGTCCGAGGTTCTGGCGGCTGTACAGGTGGGCGAGAATACCCTCGACGATCACGATCGAGCCGTCCACGACGATGCCGAAGTCGATGGCGCCGAGACTCATCAGGTTGGCCGAGACCCCGAATACGCGCATGAGGATGAAGGCAAAGAGCATCGCGAGCGGGATGACCGACGCCACGATCAGACCCGCGCGGACGTTGCCCAGGAAGACGATCAGTACGACGAAGACGATGATCGCGCCCTCGATCAGATTGCGGATCACGGTCGATATGTTGCGGTTTACGAGCTCCGAGCGGTTCAGGTAGGGACTGATGGAGACCCCTTCGGGCAGCATCTTCTGGATCTTTGCCACACGGCTCTCCAGCTCCCGGGTTACCACGTTGGCGTTTGCCCCCTTGAGCATCATGGCGATGCCGCCCACGCATTCGCCCTTGCCGTCGCGCGTCATGGCGCCGAAGCGTTTTGCCGAGCCGAATTTCACCGTTCCGACGTCGCTCACGTGGATCGGTATGCCGCCGCGGTTGGCCACGACGATGTGCCGGATGTCGTCGAGCGACGAGATCATGCCTTCGGAGCGGATGTAGTAGGCGCGGTTCACCTTTTCGATGTAGCTGCCGCCGGTGTTCTGGTTGTTGCGGCTCAACGCCTCGAAGACGTCGCCGATGGTGATGTTGAGCGAATAGAGCGCATCGGGATCGACCGCCACCTCGTACTGTTTGAGGTAGCCGCCGAAGCTGTTGATCTCGACGATTCCCGGGATGCCCGACAGCTGGCGCTTGACGATCCAGTCCTGGATCGTACGCAGTTCCATGGCGTCATACCGCTCTTCGTAACCCGGGGCAACGTCGAGCGTGTATTGGTAGATCTCGCCCAGTCCCGTGGTGATGGGCATCATTTCGGGGGTTCCCAGCTCGGGAGGGATCTCTCCGGCCACGGTCTGGATCTGTTCGTTGATCAGCTGCCGTGCATCGAGTATGGGAACGCTCTCCTTGAAGACGACCGTAACGACCGACAATCCGAAACGGGATACGGAGCGGATCTCCTCGACGTTCATGATGTTGCTCATCGCCACCTCTATGGGGAAGGTGATGAGTTGTTCGACCTCCTGGGGGGCGAGCGTCGGAGATACGGTGACGATCTGTACCTGGTTGTTGGTGATATCCGGTACGGCGTCCACCGGAAGAGTCAGCATCGCATAGATTCCTCCTGCCAGCAGGAAGAGCGTGGTCAGTCCGATGAAGAGTTTTTTCGTTACCGCAAAGCGGACTATGTGCTGAAACATGGTGTCGTGAAAGTTGATTTTTCACAACAAAATTACGTCTTGCCGGACCGGATTACGGAAAAAATCTGTCGAAGTGCCCTATTTTCGGGATGAATCGCTCTTATGCCGGGTTGAACCGTGCTCGCGGTTGCATCCGATCTCTCTTTGGAACCTCCGCTCTGGATATGGCGGAAACGGCACGCAAGGCGAAAGCGCCGTTTCGGCCGGAACAGCCGCTTTGTCCCACTCGTTTGCATTCCGATGCTTTCGACAAAGAGAATGAAGTCCTTTGCTCCATCCAAACACCAAACAGAAGTTTCGTGGGGGGGGGAGGTGAAACCGTTTTTTGTGGGAAACGGATGAAACGGCAGACCGGGTGTGGACGGGCTTCCTTGATGCAGGTCCTCTATTGAATCCGGTCCGAAAATCCGGACTTATATTCTTATCCAGCGGTCCGGCGATGAGAACAGGTGCATCAGTATGGCGGCCGTCCCTGCAGCCACGATGAAGAGTACCCTTCTGACAGGCTTGCGAAGCTCATGCGCAGGACCGGGCTTCGGACATAACAGGATGGTCAGGTAATCGTCGGCTCTTGTGATGACCTTTCGGACGAATGATTGAGTTTGTCCCCTCTTGAATAGTTCCATATGCATTCTTATCAAAAACAAAGATAGTGATTCCTGCCGTCAGTCATCCCATCCCCTTTTTTACGGAGCATGACCGAACTTCGCTTCTGAACCCGATTCCGCCGTTACGCGAGGCCCCGTACCCCGGACTGCGCATCTTTTCGTCACGCCGTCTAAACGGCAAGCACGATTCTCCCTGCGCAGTGGTCCGAGACTGCTCCGTTTCGTTATATGCAGTCTTCATATGATATGTTTTTATGATGTGAGACATTCAGCACGTGATCCATATACCGGTGAAATGCATCCAAGTCATTGTGCCAGATTCTGGAAGAGGGGTGATAACTGTTTACAAGGGCAATCGGGTGATCCACTCCCGGGACACGCAGGTGGCATACATACCACTCCGTCATGTCCAGTTCCCTCCTGTCAACCAGATACTCGTTCTGTTCCTTCACCCGATGATTGACAACACATCCCCAAACAATGACCACGTCGGGTTGCAACTCCTGTAAAGTCTCGTTGAATGCCGCATAATCCCGTTCCGACAAGTCGCTTTGCAAGGTCTGTCCATATCTTTTACCGCTCTTTGGCAGGAAAAACTGCACGTAGTTGGTAAAAGCCATCCGGCTCCATATGTCATTATAATCCGAGGATTCCGTATATCGGGACATTGCCGCCGCAAATGTCCGATACGCCTGCGGCGGGCATTCCATATTGTACGTTGGTTCGTCGCACAATTGCATCGATTGCTCGGCATACGGGGGACAGATCGCATTGAACGCGCTCGAATCTCTGGTTTGCCGATCCGTGCAGTCCCGATAGAAACGGCACTCCGTTCTGGGACAATAGAAACTGGCACCGACAACCAGAACTTTCTTTCCTTGTATTCCCTCTTCGAAATGCGCTCCGACAAAGGGATTGAAAAACCGGTTTTTCATACATGTCAACGCATCGGCTATGCTTCGACCGTCAGAGTTCCGGCATACATGAGGACGCCATAGGCTATGCCAGCAAGGATGGCCCAGCTGAAGTAGATGAACGCGACCATAAACCGGTTCAGACTGTATTGCAGAGTCATGTCGAACATGTCGACATCGCTGTTGACATAGAGCATCCGGAGTGAAACCACATCGTCCATGTTGCGGGCGGTAAAGATCCCGACCGGAATGGCAAGTACGAACGATACGATTCCTCCGATGACCAGTTTTACCAGGGCCGCATGAAAATACTCATCCTCGGTTGCAAAAGGTGTCAGGTAGCCGATTATGACATATCCTGCGACCACGATCAGGAACGTGATCAGGGTAAACCAGAAGTTTTTGGAGGTCAGGAACGCCGGAGTCAGCAGAAGAACCGAGAGCCAGATAATGAAGCCGATAAGGCTGTCCTCTTCCGGGCCAAGTTCACTTTTTACTCCGTGCACATAGATCGGGATATATACTGCCAGAATAGCAATACTGGCGGCCACCTCAAAATTGGCAATCAGCCACGATAGAAATATTCTCATCTTTGTCAAAAATCGAGTTCAAGCGGTTGACTGTTATCGTTCCACGCCTCGATGAATTTCGAGTAGCTTTCGAGCGGATTGGAGACGACGATCTCACTGATACCCCGCAACGAGGCGATAATCAACGTGCGGTCATCGCCTTCCAGCGCCTTTTCCAGCACCTTGTAATGAGCCATGAGAGCCTCCTGCCGTTGTCCGAACACCCCTTGCAGAACGTTCTGGCACAATTCATACTGGGAGGCGATTCGCTTGAGCTCGATTGCCGTGGAGGCCTGGATCAGCGCAATGTCCCGTTTGATCTCCAGACTTTTCTCATAGACGCGCGTGATGTCGCCGATCATGTTCATTCCTTTGTCGGCCAGGTTCAACCCGGTGTCTATCGCATCCATTTGACGCTGATTCAACGCCAGAGCCTCCGAGTCATGATTCATTTTTTCCATATCAGACGAATTGTTTTATTTTGCTTGGTTGATCTTGTTGTATTCGCTGCAAACCAGCACCAGATGCTGCACGTCCCTCAGGAACGACTCCGACCGAAATACCGGGTTTTTGCGATTGACGCCCTTGATCCAGTTCTTGAACCGCACCTCACCGAAGACCGTATCGCGCAGGTGGCTGTATGCATGGATAAACGCCTTGTTGGCTTCGTACAGTGCCGACATTTTTTCGGCCACGCGGAGCGTTTCGCCGGCAAGTTTTGTCATCTCGTCGCTGGCTTGTTTCAGCCCGTCCGCGATCTTTGCCTGAGCTTTGACGGCCTCCTTCTTTTGGTCCAGACGTTTGTCGATGTTGTCCATCACCGCGCCGACCAGCGCCAACCCGCCGGATATGGCTGTCGCCGTTGATCCCTTCATGCCCAGATTGGACAGACTCTTGTGGATCTTGCCGAAATTCTCTACCGCTTCATTCATGTCCAGCTTCACCTCCGCCAGCACGGCCGGATTGATGTCAATCCGCATCGTCTCCATGGTCTTGAACTCATCCAGCTGAAGTTCCTGCGACCTGCCCCTCATCTCCTTGATCTGGGCAATCAACTCCTTGGCCAGATACAAATTTCTGTAGGCGGCAATTCGGGCCTTTGCCAGATAGTAAAAGGATTGCTGGTACAGCAACTGGGCCTCTACGTTTAGGTCTGCAGCCTCCCGTGCAAGCGATATGAGGCGATTCAGCCGCCGTTGTTCGAACTCCAGAGAGCCGTCCCGCTCAAAATAGCTCTTGATCGAGCCGATGAATCCCTTTTCCGGTTCAAACTGCCTGGCCATGACTTCGTCCACCCGGGCCAGCAGTTTCTTGAAATTCACATCATTGATAATGTCCAGATTCACTCCCAGTTGATGGTAGAATTTGTCAACCTCCGTCTTCTTTCCTTGCAGGATGTCAAGTTCTTCCGGACTTCTCCGATAATACAGGCCGTTGAGCCGGTACACCCGGTAAGGAATCCAGAACAAATCGAACAGCATCCAAGGAATGATAAATATGAACACTACATCCAATATTCCGCTCAAAGCTCCGATTGCAAAAATGAGGAACTGGGACTTGAACAGGATGGTAAAATGCCATTTTTGCGGCTCCTTCACGCACAGTTTTGCCCGATGGAGTCCCCAGAATCCACCCACGACCCACAGCCAGTAGGCCGTACTTTTTCGCATGGGCTCCTTGCGGATCGGCAAATTTTCAGCACTGTTTTTATTCACATAAAACAGGATAATTCCAAAAACAATCGTAATAATTATACTCATGGGATCTCTTCATTCTTAACGTTCAGATATTCCTGTCTTGAAAACTCATATCCGGGATCGACCTCTCCCGATCCCCTGCATGATCACGATCGCCGGCCGTATTTCCTCAGATCGGCGGCCAGTTTGGCAAATGCAGCCAGTATGATGGCGGCATCGTCCGTAAGGCCCGCAACCGGAATCACATCGGGAATGGCATCAATGGGGCTTATCAGATAGATCAACGCGGCTATGGCAATCACCTTTCCAGACCACGGAGCGTCCGGATCCTGGACAAACCGCCACAGATCCATCACCTTATCCCAGATCTCCGCAATTCTCCCCCGTTTCATGGAGGGGAGCTTCCCGCGAATCCGTTCAACATCCTGTTCGGATGCTTCGTTCTGCATCTGCCGGAACAATTCTTCTTTTTTATCCATAGGTCAGTTGTTTAGAGTGTTTTTTGGTTATTCTGTTACATAAAAAAAGCGGTACTGCCGTTCGTTATAAGGACAACAGGCACCGCCAAGCGCCGAGTACACATATAACAAACAACAGCCCGCACTCGATATGGATATGCGAACTGTGATGCTTATTATTCCTGTGTACTCTCCGACGGGTGGCCGGAAACAAAATTGGCGGTTTCGTTGTCCAGGAATCCTAAGATTCACAATCTAAATATGTCTGCCGGATTATTCTGATCCAGCGAAACAAATATACGGAAAAAATCGTCTCCATCCAAGTGCAGGCTGTCAAACGGGGTTGTTCATTCGAATCGACCGATACAAATATAGCCCTCCGGGCAGAGACCATATAAAATGTTGTCAGAACGATACTATTTCTGTATGATCTACAATAAAATAGATGCTGAATTCATATTTTTTGGATACACACGCGAGAATACCGCCTCCATACCCGGGGCAGTATTCCGCCGTTCGTCAAGGCGTCATCTCCACTGTTGAAGTTTTTGCGGGATATTCTTGATGTCGGTATTCAACAGCCGCTGTATCTCTTCGATCTTTAAACCGCGCTTGCACCCCTCGATCGTCACTTTTCTTCGGATCTCGTCGATCAGCAGGACAATCTCCCGCATATTGTCCACACAGACAATCCTCCGATGCCCGTTATCCCTTTTCATCAGATCAATCAGCTTCCGGCCATATGCTTTTTTCAGGATTCTTGCGACCTCCGCAACGGCCGTTTCCGTTCCGAGTCTGGGATAAAGAGCCGAACTGCGCACCACATTGCAGAAGGTTCTGAACTGCACGCTGTTTTTCCGCGGTTCAACATAAACTGAGGACAACGCGGAGGGGGTTTTCAATAATCCGTCTTTTCCGATCACGCCATAGCACCAGACCTCCAGCGATTCCATTTCCACCTGTCCCAGACACACCAACGTCCCTTGCGACGACGCCGGCCCGTAACAATGATCCAGAAATCGACGGACGGCATCCGTCCATACATATACGATATCGGGCTGCAGCTCATTCAGGAGTTCGTTCCATGCCGCGGCGTCTTTTTCCAGCGCCTTCTCCCAGACATCATATCCGAAAGCCTCCTGCGGTCCGGGAAGGTAGTGCTGGATCCAGTTGTAAAAGGCAACCCGATCCCAAAAAAAGGCCCGGGATTGAGGTCCCAGGGGTGTTTTCTTCCCAAGCATCCTGTGCGTGAAGGCGTCATAGGCAGGATAGTGCTCCCCCTCGATGTAGGCATCGATTTCGATCGTGTTGCTGTTCGACAACCGGTAATACGCCCGATCTGCTTTCTCCGCATATGAGGGACAGAGCGTTTCGTAGTCGTATGGCCGCTCCTCGGCCACGCACTGCTGCCAGTGTGGACACGATTGGTGCCAGCAATACGGGTACGCTCCAAGGACCAACGTTTTTAATCCCTGGTATCCATCCTGATAATACTTGCCAATACGCGGTCTGAAAAAATATTTTGACATCCTCTCCTTTCTTGTTTTGTTTCCGATATCGTATGGTAAAAATACCTTTTTTCCCGCAGTTCGCTGCATGGACTGCCGGTTTTATGCGTTGACTGTATCTTTTTCCTTCCGATTGCTGCCGATGGAATTGTTTTGTTCATCGACGTAAACGCAGTAGGGCGACTCCAGGGGAAGACCACGAGCCGTATGATTGAGAGCAAAGAAAAAATCCTTGTATATCAGCGATATACAAGGATTTTTTCTTTCTATTGGGGTTTCTGCCTGCCCCCCCCCTGGAGCGGAAAGCGGGATTCGAACCCGTGACCCTCAGCTTGGGAAGCTGATGCTCTACCGACTGAGCTATTTCCGCAGTTCCGGAGTACAAAGATACGCCGCTTTTCCGATATTGCAAATGCCGGCGGTGAAAAAAACACCTATCTGAGGAGTTTTTCCAGCGACGCCAGGTTGCGGGGATTCTTCAGCGCTTTGCCTTCGGGCGTATAGAGGTAGGCAAGGCGCTCCCTGAAATGCTCCTCGACCTTGCTGCGGACGATCTTCATGGTGCTGTTCACCAGTCCGTTCTGTTCGGTGAAGGCCTCGTCCACGATCGCAAGACCCGCGGGCAGCCACCGCTCGGGGAACTCTCCGGCGTGGACGCCTCCTGCGCGGTAGCCGTCGATCTCCGCGCCGAGCAGCTCCGCGGCCTTCGCGGCACGCTCCCCGGGTGCAACGCCCCGGGCCGCAAGTTCGCGGCGCAGCGCCTCGGCATTGGGCACGACGATGGCGCTGGTGAAGGGATCCTGGTTGTTGTGGATCAGGAGCTGGTCGATGTAGGGCGACTGATCCACGATCGCTTCCTCCATCCCTTCGGGGCTGTATTTCTCGCCGTCCGAGGCGATAAGCAGGCTCTTGAAACGCCCCAGCACATAGAGGAACTCGTCCTCCGAGACATAACCCATGTCGCCCGTATGAAGCCATCCGTCGCGGATGGCCTCGGCCGTCGCCTCGGGGTTTTTCCAGTATCCGGCCATGACGTTCTCGCCGCGGATGACGATCTCGCCCTTCGTGCCCCGGGGCACTTCGCGGCCCTCCTCGTCGAGGATCTTCAGGTCAAGCGGGATGAGGATCTTGCCCGAGGAGCCGAAACGGTGCCAGTGGTATTTGGGCGAGTTGGTCGAGATGACGGGCGTCGCTTCCGAGAGACCGTATCCCTGGAACATCGGAATGCCGATGGCGTAGAAGAAGCGCTGGAGCTCCGTATCGAGCAGGGCTCCGCCGCCGACGAAGAACTCCATGCAGCCGCCGAAGGCTTCGCGGACCTTGCGGAAGAGCAGCGCGTCGAAGATGCCCACGGCCGGAGCCAGCATGATGCGCCAGCCGCGTCCCTTGCTGTATCCGTCCCGGTTGTAGGCGTAGGCCGTGCGGAGCGCCAGGTGGAACAAACGCTCGGTGAAGCGACCCTTGGCGCGTATCGAACTTTCGATGTTCTTGCGGAAATTCTTGGCCAGTGCCGGTACCGACAGCAGGAAGTGCGGCTGCACCTCGCGGATGTTCTGCGGGATGTTCTTGAGCGTCTCCATGGGGGTGGCCCCGATCTGCACGGTCGCTACCGAGGCGCCGCAGGCGATCATGATGTAGAACCCCACGACATGGGCGAAACAGTGGTCCAGCGGCAGGATGATGAGCGTGCGGTAGTACGGCGGGATGTCGATGCGCGAGAGCGACTGCTCGACATTGGCTGTATAGTTGCGGTGCGTGAGCACGACACCCTTCGGGTCGGCCGTCGTTCCCGAGGTATAGGTGATCGTTGCGTAATCCTCATTGCGGATCGCTTGTCCGATGCGGAGGAACTCCTCGCGGTTTTTGGCCAGGTATTCGCGGCCCAGCCGCTTGAGGGTGCCGAAGGCGGTCTCCCCCGCTTCGAGAGGCAGGTGCCCGAAGACGATGATGTGTTCGACCTGCGGCAGTTCGTGCCGGATGCGACGGATCTTCGGCAGCTGGTATTTCGAGACGAAAAGCGCCTTGACCTCGGCGTGGCGCAGGCGGAAGAGCAGGTCGTTCGACTCTTCGAGTTTCACCGAGAGGGGTACGCTGATGGCTCCGGCGTAGAAGAGTCCCAGCTCGGAGATGATCCAGGCGTTGCAGCCTTCGGAGAGGATCGCCACCTTGTCTCCGGGGCGGATTCCGAGGGTCGTGAGGCCGGCTCCGACTTCGAGGGCCTGTTCGCGGGTCTCGGCATAGGTCGTGGGCTCGAATTTCCGGTGTCGTTTTTCGAGCAGGAAGGTCTTGGCGCTGTAGCGGGCCACGGACTCCTCGAACAGGTCGATGATGGTTCTTTTCATGGGTGCGGGGGTTAGGTTCGGCTCAATCCATTTTCAGCACGGCGAGGAAGGCCGACTGCGGCACCTCGACGTTTCCGATCTGACGCATGCGCTTCTTGCCCTTCTTCTGCTTTTCGAGCAGCTTGCGCTTGCGCGAGATGTCGCCGCCGTAGCACTTGGCCGTAACGTCCTTGCGCACGGCCTTCACCGTCTCGCGGGCGATGATCTTGGCGCCCACGGCGGCCTGGATGGCGATGTCGAACTGCTGGCGCGGGATGAGCTCCTTGAGCTTCTCGCACATCTTGCGTCCGAAGTCGTAGGCGTGGTCCGTATAGGTGAGCGACGAGAGGGCATCGACCGGTTCGCCGTTGAGCAGGATATCGAGCTTCACGAGTTTCGAGAGCTGGAATCCTGTGCGGTGGTAGTCGAACGAGGCGTAGCCCTTCGAGATGCTCTTCAGCTTGTCGTAGAAATCGAAGACGATCTCCGAGAGGGGCATGTCGAAGTTCACCTCCACGCGGTCCTGTGTGATGAAGGTCTGGTTTTTCATCACGCCGCGCTTGTCGATGCAGAGCTTGATGACGTTGCCCAGAAACTCCGACTTGGTGATGATCTGCGCCAGGATGTAGGGCTCCTCGATCTTGGCGATCTTCGTGATTTCGGGAAGTCCCGAGGGGTTGTGCACCTCGACGACCTCGCCCTGCGTGGTCGTAACGCGGTAGGAGACGTTCGGCACGGTGGTGATGACGTCCATGTCGAATTCGCGGTAAAGGCGCTCCTGGATGATCTCCATGTGGAGCAGTCCGAGGAATCCGCAGCGGAATCCGAATCCGAGGGCCAGCGAGCTCTCGGGTTCGAACGTCAGTGAGGCGTCGTTGAGCTGCAGCTTTTCGAGCGAGGCGCGCAGATCCTCGTACTGGTCCGCCTCGACGGGATAGACACCGGCAAAGACCATGGGCTTCACATCCTCGAAGCCGGCGATGGCCTCCTGTGCGGGGTTGGCCACCGAGGTGATCGTGTCGCCGACCTTCACGTCCGAGGAGGTCTTGATGCCCGAGCAGATATACCCCACGTCTCCGGCGCGGATCTCGTCGCGGGGCTGCATCTTGAGTTTCAGCACGCCCACCTCGTCGGCGTCGTATTCGCTTCCGGTATTGAAGAACTTGACGTGCTCGCCCTTGCGGAGCGTGCCATTGAAGACGCGGTAATAGGCGATGATGCCCCGGAAGGAGTTGAACACCGAGTCGAAGATCAGGGCCTGCAGCGGGGCGTTGTCGTCGCCCTTCGGCGCGGGGATGCGCGTAACGATCGCTTCGAGCAGCTCCTCGACGCCCTGTCCCGTCTTTCCCGAGGCGAGGAGAATATCCTCCTCCCTGCAGCCGATCAGGTCGATCACCTGATCCTTCACCTCGTCGATCATGGCCGAATCCATGTCGATCTTGTTCAGCACGGGGACGATCTCCAGATCATGCCCGACGGCCAGGTAGAGGTTCGAGATGGTCTGTGCCTGAATGCCCTGCGTGGCATCGACCACGAGCAGCGCCCCTTCGCACGAGGCGATGGCACGCGATACCTCGTACGAGAAATCGACGTGTCCCGGGGTGTCGATCAGGTTGAGCGTGTAGCGCTCGCCGTCGCGGGCCGTGTACTCCATCTGTATGGCGTGGCTCTTGATGGTGATGCCCTTTTCGCGCTCGAGGTCCATGTCGTCGAGCACCTGCGACTGCATTTCGCGCTGGTTCAGCGTATTGGTCTTCTCCAGCAGACGGTCCGCGAGGGTCGATTTACCGTGGTCGATATGGGCTATGATGCAGAAGTTGCGGATATTTTTCATTGCAAACGCGTAAAAATACGGGCAAATATACGAAATATCGCTGGAATAATCGAACAAAATCAGCAGATTAACGCAATAGGAATTGAGATTTAAGCAGTTAGGAGAAAATTACGGAAATAGGGCTGAGGGCTGAAAAGCGTTCCAAAGCGGATTAGAGAAATAGAACGGTTTCCTATTCGTTACCCGTCAGAAATGCAGATTTAACACTTTTCGTCCCGTTTACGCCGTTCTGCATAGGTTTGCTTGTCAAGGTTTAACTCGTTGATTTATAGTTTTGCAACCAAAAAAGGACGAGTATGACAAGGAGCACATTTCGCGTGCTGTTCTATACGAACGGCAGCAAGGAGAAGAATGGAATTGTCCCCATCATGGGACGGGTTACAATCAACGGAACGGTGGCGCAGTTCAGTTGCAAACGGAGCATCGCAAAGGAGCTTTGGGACGCAAAGGGCAACCGTGCCAAGGGCAAGAGTTTGGAGGCAAGGGAAACGAACCTTGCGCTTGACAACATCAAGGCGCAAATCATCAAGCACTACCAGCGCATATCCGACCGTAAGGCGTTTGTGACGGCAGAAATGGTGCGCAACGCCTATCAAGGCATCGGCGGCGAGTATGAAACGCTGCTCAAAGCCTTCGACCGTGAGAACGAGGTGTTCAAGAAACGTGTCGGCAAGGACAGGAAAATGGCGACCTATCAGTCAAGGGTAGTGGCAAGGAACTATGTGGCGGCATTCATCAAGTCGTTCTACAAGCGCAGCGACATGTCGATGCTGGAACTTACGCCCGACTTCATCAAGGAGTTTGCGGTCTATCTCGCCACGGAAGCGGGATTACGCAACGGCACGATATGGGAAAAGTGCATGTGGCTGAAAGGCGTGGTGATGCGTGCGCACTTCAACGGACTGATACCGAGAAACCCGTTTGCGCAATTCCACATCAGCCCGAATGTCAAGGAGCGTGAGTTTCTGACGGAGGATGAGTTGAAGGCGGTAATGACGCACGAGTTCTCAGATCCGAAACTGGCATATATCCGTGACTTGTTCGTGTTTGCGAGTTTCACCGCCCTTTCTTTCGTGGACATCAAGGAACTGACCAACGACCGAATCGTGGAGGTGAACGGCGAGAAATGGATTATCTCCAAGCGTCACAAGACGGGCGTACCTTTCCAAGTAAAGCTGCTGGACATCCCCTTGCAGATAATCGAGCGTTACCGACCGTTCCAAGAAAACGACTTCGTATTCCCCAATCTGAACTATTGGTCAATCTGCAAGCCGTTGAAGAAGATTATACGGGAATGCGGCGTGAATAAGGACATCAGCTTCCATTGCTCACGTCATGGATTCGCAACCCTGGCTCTCTGCAAGGGTATGCCGATAGAGAGCGTAAGCCGCATTTTGGGACATACGAACATCGAAACGACCCAAATCTATGCGAAGATAACCGTGGAGAAGCTGGATAACGACCTCACGATGCTGGGCGATAAGTTGAGCAAGTCATTCGGCAACATCAAGGTGGCAGGGATATGAAACGGACAACTATCACGATGGACGTGTGCGGCAGGATTGCCGTGCCGTCCGATGCCGCCAACGTGTGGATGAGCGAAATGGAGTTGGTAACGCTGTTTGATGTAATCGCCCCGACACTCCGTGCCGCCATCCGAGCCGTGTACAAAAGTGGAGTATTGCAACCTTGCGAAGTGGAAAGGCTCATCAGGTTGCCTAACGGTTATTATGCGGAAGCGTATGCCTTGCCAATGGTCGTGGCACTCGCTTTCCGCATCAATACGCCAAATGCAGCAAGGGTGTGCAATGCCCTGTTGGAAAGGCTGTGCTTGCGAAAAGACAGACAAATGCTTTGGCTTTCGTTAGGTAACAGCATATCGTGTAAGTGTTAGCGAGTGCGGTTGCGTGTCACTACGCCCATGCACTCACACAATCCAAGTCTGCCCGAAGAAGTACCATTTTCCGCTTCTTCGGGCTTTTTCTTTTCGCCTTTGGATAACTGATATTTCCTATTATGCTGTATTTTCTTGTCTGTCAGTTTCTTTTGCGCCGTTCTGCATAGTTTTACTTATCAAGGTTTTAGCCGTCCTGCCGTAGCTTTGCACCCATGTTCAATCCGCCTGCCGACAAGGTGTCGGCGGCACTAAAAACTGTATTTGAGATATGGAAAAGAAAGAAGAATTTATCCGTGTAGGCACAACGCTCTACAAGATTGTGAACCAGCCCCGAATCGACGGCGGCTATGTGAGGAAGCGCATCGCATGGAACTCCGAGACCCTGCGGCAGGACTACGGCAAGGACTACATGGCGGGCATACCGAAGTATGATGGCTTCTGCACCGTACCCGACCATGTGGGCTACAAGCCCATAGTCGGCAAGTTCCTCAACCTCTACGAGCCGATAAGCCATGTTCCCGTGCAGGGCGATTTCCCCTGCATCCGCTCGCTGGTGGAACACATCTTCGGCGAACAGTACGAGTTGGGCATGGACTACCTGCAACTGCTCTACCTTTACCCCGTTCAGAAACTGCCCATCCTGCTGCTCGTGTCCGAAGAACGGAACACGGGCAAAAGCACGTTCCTGAACTTCCTGAAAGCCGTGTTCCAAAACAACGTGACGTTCAACACCAACGAGGACTTCCGCAGCCAGTTCAATTCAGATTGGTCTGGCAAGCTGCTCATCATGGTGGACGAGGTGCTGCTCAACCGCCGTGAGGACAGCGAGCGGTTGAAGAACCTCAGCACCACACTATCCTACAAGGTGGAGGCGAAAGGCAAGGACCGTGACGAGATAGGATTTTTCGCCAAGTTCGTGCTTTGCTCCAACAACGAGCACCTGCCCGTCATCATCGACGCAGGAGAGACACGCTATTGGGTGCGGAAGATTGTTCCATTACGGAATGACGATACCGACTTCCTGCAAAAACTGAAAGCGGAGATACCCGCTTTTCTCCATTTCCTGCAACACAGACAGCCATCCACCAAGAAGGAAAGCCGTATGTGGTTCAATCCGAAGCTGCTGGAGACGGATGCCCTGCGGAAGATTATTCGAAGCAACCGTAACCGTTTGGAGATAGAGATGGGAGAACTGTTGCTCGACATCATGGCAAGCGTGAATGTTGAGTCTGTTTCTTTTTGCCTCAATGACATCATCCCGTTGCTTGTCTGCTCACAAGTCAAGGTGGAGAAGTCACAGGTTCGGAAAGTGGTGCAGGAGTGTTGGAAGCTGGCTCCTGCATCCAATTCGCTTTCCTACACCACCTACCAATACGACTACAACCGCGAGTGCCGTTACTCACCCGTAAGGAGGATTGGACGCTACTATACGGTAAGTAAGGAACAGTTGGAAACACTCTGATATTTTGATGAAATGATGAAAGCATATATAAACATAAAGAATGATAGCGACTTACATTCTCATCAAACGCTCAACAAAAGGATTGGGCTGATGAAAAGAGAAAGGCAGCACAACGCCGCTCATCGCTTTTCTTTTGGCAAGCGGTTTGATGAAACGCTGATGAAATTGTATTTTATTAGTTATCAGTGTATTATACTATCCAGTCATCAATTCATCGGATTTTCACCCCTCAACAAGTCCGCCGGGAAAGCAACGGAGGTGAATATCGCCCTCCGCAGGCAGGCCGGACGGACTTCTGTCCTGCCGACCGACAAGGGAAAGCCGATGTCGCTGGCGAAAAGAAAAAGCAACCAATGTCCGCCAACATCACCGCTGACACCACCGCAGGCTTTTGGGAAACAAAAAGCCATAGCTCATTAGGGCGTTT
>DXDG01000028.1 GCA_019115605.1 Candidatus Alistipes faecigallinarum | reverse complement strand
GAGATGGCGTCGCAGACCTGGATGATCGGCGCGATGAGCGAGGTCATCTCCACCTCGTCGTGGTGGGCGCCGATGGCGTTGCAGACTTCGGGCTTCTCCTTGTACTTCTCGGCGAGCTTCATGCCGATGATTGCGTGCGGCAGTTCGGGCTCGTCGTCGGGCACCTTGCCGATATCGTGCAGCAGGCCGGCGCGGCGTGCCACCTTGGGATTCAGCCCCAGCTCGGCGGCCATGATGCCTGCGAGGTTCGCCGTTTCACGGGCGTGCTGGAGGAGGTTCTGGCCATAGGAGGAGCGGTATTTCATCTTGCCGATCAGGCGGATCATCTCGGGATGCAGACCGTGGATACCCAGGTCGATGGCCGTACGCTTGCCGACCTCGACGATCTCCTCCTCGATCTGCTTCTGGACCTTGGCCACGACCTCCTCGATGCGTGCCGGGTGGATGCGTCCGTCGGTTACGAGCTGGTGCAGGGCCAGGCGGGCAATTTCGCGGCGCACGGGATCGAAGCCCGAGAGGATAATCGCCTCGGGGGTGTCGTCGACGATGATCTCGATGCCCGTGGCAGCCTCCAGGGCGCGGATGTTGCGGCCCTCGCGGCCGATGATGCGGCCCTTGACCTCGTCGCTCTCGATGTTGAAGACCGTCACGGCATTCTCGATGGCCGTCTCGGTCGCTACGCGCTGGATCGAGGCCACGATGATTCGCTTGGCCTCCTTCGAGGCGGTCATCTTCGCCTCCTCGATCGTCTCGTTGATGTAGGCGGCGGCTTCGGTCTTCGCCTCGGCCTTCATGTTCTCGACCAGGATGTTCTTCGCCTCCTCGGAGCTCATGCCCGAGATCTGTTCGAGGCGGAGGTTCTGCTCGCGCTGCATCTGGTCGACCTCCTCCTTCTTGTGTTCGAGGATCTGCAGCTGGTTCTGCAGCTGATCCTTGAGCCGGTCGTTTTCGCGGATGCGGCCCTCCAGGTCGCGCTCCTTGTTCTGGAGGTTCTGTTCGATCTGCTTGGCCCGCTGTTCGCTCTGGGCGATCTTCTGGTTCCGTTCATTGACCTGGCGGTCGTATTCGCTCTTGAGCTGTATGAACTTCTCCTTTGCCTGGAGGATACGCTCCTTCTTGATCATCTCCCCTTCGGCTTCGGCCTCCTTGAGGGCGGCTTCGCGGCGCTTGCGGATCGACGTCTTGGCTATGAGGTTCGTAACGACCGCATAGACCGCAACGGCGACCACCGCGGAGATGCAGGCAGTCAAAATGATGGTATTCATCGTTCGTTGCTTTTTGTTTTTATTATGGGGTTTTCAATGGTTTTACAAAAAAACCGCATAGGATTCCTTACTCTCGTTTGACGAATCTGCAAGATTGTCATATGTGGGGGCTCCGAGAATCGCAATCTTCCAACGGTGCGCCGCAGCGCACTCCCCCGAAGGGTAGTAAGGCCTGATTTTGAAGCATCGCAAGTTGCCCCAATGTAATAAGTGTTCAGTTTCGCAAAGCTTTAAGGAATCTATGCGGGTAGATTTATCCTTTATAATATGTAAAAGAACCTTCTCTTTTGTATGCGGGCGGCGCCGGTCTTTCCGGCCGACGGGCCCTTTTCTCGCTCCGTATCTTCCGCCGCTCTTCCGCCCTTCGGCTTCACCCGGCGGTGGTCTCCACTCTTTGTCCGGCGGTCTTCGCTCTTCTCCCGGCGGTGGCCTCCACTCTTTGCCCGGCGGTCAGCGGGTCGGGTCGTTCAGGCAGGCGTCGATCTCGTTGCCGATCGCTTCGAGCCTGCGGAGATCTTCGCTGTCGAGTTCGCGGCTTTGCCGCATCCCGACATTGGCGATGGCGAATTTCAGGGCGGTCATCGACAAGTAGTCCTGATCGGTCCAGTTGCGGATATTCTGTTGCTTGATCAGGGCGAGGTAGTTGTTCACTTCGCGCTCGGCCAGACGGTACATCTCCTCTTTGCCGCTCTCGATCTGGAACGGATAGCTCTTTCCGGCTATCTTGAGCGTTATCGCCTGTTTTGCCATTGTTTCGTCGTTCGTTTATTCTGCCTTCCTCTTCTTTGTCCTGCGTCCTCTTGCGTCCTTCCCGTGCCCTCTTGCGCCTTCCTGCGCCCTCCTGCCCCTCCTGCGTTCTTCTGTGCCCTCTTCGTCTTCAGGAGTCGGGCCTTTTGCGCCGGCTGCCTTTGTATCCTTCGCTTCGGACCCGTGCTCGGGTTTGTCGCTGCGCGGTGTCTATTCGGCCTTTCCCTTTCTGGGGGCTGCGGAATCGGTCTGCGACTGTCCCACGAGCGCGATGCACTTGTCCACCTCCCGCATAAGACGGTTTACGCGTGCCCGCGCCTTTTCACGGTTCGTACCTCCTCCCGCAAGACCTTCGGCCAGCTGCATGCGTCCCACCTGGGCATCCAGTTCGCGGATGCGCTCCTCAAGCGAGCGCTTCTCGGCCCGCAGCGTATCCCGCTCCCGGGTCAGCTCGGAGCAGAGCCCGCAGAGCCGCCGATGTTCTTCGATCAGTCGCCCTACACGGGTTTCGAGGTTCGTTATCACGCTTTTGTCGGCCATGCTCCTCGGGAGAAGTTCCTGTTAACCACTCAAAGGTACGAAAAGGATCGGTAAAAAACAAAAAAATGAGGCAAAGAGTTGCTTTTGCCCCATTTCCGTGTGGTGCCGTGCGACGCTCCTACCGATGCCCCGTGCGGGGTTTTGCCACGACCGTTCCGTAGAGGTCGTAGTCGGCGGCCGAGGTGATCCGTACGTCGTAGAAGTGCCCGCGCAGCAGGCGCCGTTCGTCGGCCGGGATGAGAATCTCCTGATCGACCTCGGGCGAGTCGTACTGCGTGCGGCCGACGTAGAAGTCGCCCTGCCGCGAGTCGATCAGCACCTGTTCGGTGCGCCCCACGCGGCGGCGGTTGTTGTCGAGCGAGATGCCGTTCTGCAGGGCCATGATCCGCTCGACGCGCTCCTGCTTGACGGCCTCGGGTATGTCGTCGTGCAGTTCGCGGGCCGAATAGGTTCCCTCCTCCTCGGAGTAGGCGAAGACCCCGAGGCGGTCGAAACGCACCTCGCGGACAAAGTCGAGCAGCTCCGTAAAGTCGGCCTCCGTCTCGCCCGAATAGCCCACCAGCAGGGTCGTGCGCAGCGCCAGGTCGGGAATTGCCCCGCGCAGACGGCGGATCAACTCCATCGCCTCGGCCTTCGTGTGGCGGCGGTGCATGGCCGCAAGCTGGGCGTCGGAGATATGCTGGAAGGGGATGTCGAGGTATTTGCAGATCTTGGGTTCGGAAGCCATCACCTCGATCACGTCGTCGGGGAAGGCCGCCGGGTAGGCGTAGTGGAGGCGGATCCACGCGATCCCCTCGATGCGGCAGAGGCGGCGCAGCAGCTCGCCGAGCATGCGGCGCCCGTAGAGGTCGATGCCGTAGTAGGTCGTATCCTGGGCGATGACGATCAGCTCGCGCACGCCCTCGGCGGCGAGTTTCCGGGCTTCGGCCTCGAGCTCCTCCATCGGAACCGAGACGTGCGGCCCGCGGATCAGCGGGATGGCGCAGTAGCCGCACTTCCAGTTGCAGCCCTCGGAGATCTTCAGGTAGGCGTAGTGGCGCGGGGTGGTCAGCAGACGCTCGGTCTCCAGTGCGGGATCCTCCGAGGCCCCCAGGGCGCGGATGATGCCCTCCCAGGTGCGGGCGCCGAAGTAGTCGTCCACCTCGGGAATTTCGGTACGCAGCTCGTCGGCATAGCGCTCCGAGAGGCAGCCGATGACGAACAGATGCTCGATCTTTCCGGCGCGCTTGGCGGCCGCCGCACGCAGGATCATGTCGATGGACTCCTGCTTGGCGTCGCCGATGAAGCCGCAGGTGTTGATGACCACGGTCTTGGCGTCCGTGCGGTCGCTGTCGAAAACGACGGTATAGCCCGCGGCGGCCAGGCGGGCCATCAGGTGCTCGGAATCCACGGTGTTCTTCGAACAGCCGAGGGTGATGACGTTAATCTTTCGCATCGCCGAAGAGTGCATGGACGAATTCGCGGCGGTCGAAGATGCGCAGCTGGTCGATCCCCTCGCCGATACCTATGTAACGCACCGGAATGTGAAACTGGTCGCTGATGCCGATCACCACGCCGCCCTTGGCCGTGCCGTCGAGCTTGGTGATCGCCAGCGAGGTTACCTGCGTGGCCTGCGTGAACTGCCGGGCCTGCTCGAAGGCGTTCTGCCCCGTGGAGCCGTCGAGTACGAGCATCACCTCGTGCGGCGCTCCGGGGATCACCTTCGACATGACGTTGCGGATCTTCGTCAGCTCGTTCATCAGGTTCACCTTGTTGTGCAGGCGGCCGGCCGTGTCGATAAGCACCACGTCGGCGCCGTTGGCCTTGGCCGAGGTGAGCGTGTCGAAGGCTACCGATGCGGGGTCCGAGCCCATCTGCTGATGGATCATCGTCGCCCCGGCGCGGTCGGCCCACACCTGGAGCTGGTCGATGGCCGCGGCGCGGAACGTGTCGGCGGCGCCGATCCACACCTTGCGGCCCGCCTTCGTGAGCTGTGCGGCGAGCTTGCCGATCGTCGTGGTCTTGCCGGCGCCGTTCACGCCCACGACCATCACGACATAGGGCTCGCCTTCGGTGGCGTCGAGGCCGAAGTGCTCTGCCGAGCCGTGCGCCTCCTCCAGGAGGGCCGAGACCTCCTCGCGGAGGATCGACTGGAGTTCCGAGGCGTTCATGTACTTGTCGCGGGCCACGCGCTCCTCGATGCGGCGGATGATCTTCACGGTCGTCTCGACACCCACGTCCGAGGAGATGAGCACCTCCTCGAGGTCGTCGAGCACCGACGAGTCGATCGTCGAACGTCCGGCAACGGCGCGGGCCAGCTTCGAGAAGAGCCCCGTCTTGGTCTTTTCGAGCCCGGCGTCGAGCTCCTGCTGGCGCTGCGGGGCCTGCTCCCTGTCGGCGGGCGTATCCTGCTTCTTCTTGAATAGATCGAAAAATCCCATGTGTCTCTCTTTTTATGGGACAAAGATAGCAAGAAAGTTTCAAAAAAAGCGTTACATTTGTCGTATTGTAAGTCCTGCGTTCGCCCGCCGGGAGACTCCCGGCCGCATGGGCGGACGCCGGGTCCGGATTTTCAGAATAGATTTTGAGATGATGAGAAAAACGCTTCTTCTGCTGCTTGCCGCCCTGTGCGGCGCGATGACGGCTTCGGCCCAGGACCTGATCGTCCGCAGAGACTCCACGAAGGTCGAGGCCAACGTGCTCGAGATTTCGACGGAGGCCGTCCGTTACAAGAAATACTCCTATCCCGAGGGCCCGACCTATATCGTGCCGGTCAAGGATCTCGCCTACATCCGCTACGCCAACGGCGAAACGGAGCGCTATGCCGTGCCGGCAGAGGTTGCACCGGCCGCCCGGTCTGCGGAGGCCGCACCGACGGCCAGACGGTATGAGATCGGGGACCTGTACGAGGCGGACGGCGTGCGCGGCATCGTCTGCATGGTTTCCGAGGACGGCATGCACGGACTGGCCCTCTCGCTCGACGAGATCTATCTTCCGTGGAGCGGGTTCCGCAAACCCGACCTGCGGGTGGTCGGCGCCACGGACCGCGGCGACGGCCGGGTGAACATGCGCATCGTCGAGGAGTACATCGCCGCCAACGGCCTTTCGTGGGACGACTTCCCCGCCTTCAAGTGGTGCCGCGAGAAGGGCGAAGGGTGGTACCTGCCCTCGATCGACGAGCTGCTCAACATCGGCCACAACTACAACGGCGGCTCCCGGGCGGCATACAACCGCAAGGCGCAGAAGTTCTTCAACGAACGCCTCAAGGCGGCCGGCGGCAAGCGGATGGACCGTCTGGTAAACTACTTCTCCTCGACGGAGGCCAACGAGCGCAATGCCTATACGTCGCACATGAACATCGAGCCTCCCTATGTCGTCGAGATCCAGAAGTACGGCAAGTTCCTCGTGCGGGCCGTGCATGCCTTCTGAACCGGCGTTTGCATGAAAAAAAGCGGCGCGATCTCCCCGGAGGGATGTCGCGCCGTTGTTTTTGCCGGCAGGGGGGCGAAGAGTGGGCAGTCTGCCCGTGAGGCCGTCAGATCGCCTCGATCAGATGCCGCAGTGCGGGGATGATGCGCTCCCAGGCGTAATGCTCCCGGACGTAGGCCGGGCCCCGTGACCCCAGCTCCGTGCGAAACGCTTCGTCGGTGAGCAGCCGGTGGAGGTGTCGGAGAAACTCCCGCTTGTTGTCGTACCAGAGTGCGGCGCCGCTTAGCCGGCAGTGCTCCTTCATCACGCGGCTGCGGCCGTTCACGAGGACCGGGATACGGCTGTTCATCGCTTCGAGCATCAGTAGCGAGAGGCTCTCCAGGTGCGAGGGGTTCACCATGACCGTTGCGTGGCGGATGATCGCCGCCTTCTCGGCGTCGCAGACAAACCCCGTGCGGAGGATCTCCGGGTGGGTCTCTTCGCCCGCCTGCGGGTCGATGCCTCCCGTGAGCACCAGTTTCGTGTCGCTGCCGTAGCGGCGGCAGTAGTCGAGGAAACAGGGGATGAGGTCGTTGAGTTTCGAGGGTGTAACGCGCCCCAGATAGAGGACATAGCGCTCCGGAAGATGGTAGCGGGCCCGGACCTGATCCCAGTCGGCGGCCGTCGTCTGCTCGATGCCGCAGCCGACAAGACTGTTCGGGGCCAGCGACGTGCCGAAGATCCGGCGGGCGGCGTGCCGTTCGGCTTCGGTGTTGAAGGCGATGTGGCGCACGCGGGTGAACATCGGGGCATTGAGGGCCCAATAGAGGTTCTTGTCGGGATGGACCAGCGGGATGAGAATCGTCTTCTGCGGGGCGATCACGCTGCCCAGCACCGTCTGGCTGAAGTAGAAGTTCATGAAGAGCAGGGCGGCGTACTCCTCCTGGTACTGCTCGATGAAGCGCAGCATCGCGGGGGTGTGGTCGGGCTGCGAGAGGAAGAAGCGCCTTTCGGCCTCCGTGCTCATCCGCCATACGGGATGGAGCGAGGAGACCGCGCCCAGCAGATGGAGCTGGTCCAGGTGGCGGCGGACCCTGAGGGCCGTGCGGCACTGTCTCCCGAGCTGGCGGTGCCGCTCCCCGTCGATCGGGTGGGGGCGGAAGCGGCGGACCGTCACGCCGTTCTCGACGCTTTCCCCTTCGGCAAAATCCGTCTCGGGGTCGCCGAAGATGCGCGTGGTGGTCGTCAGCACCTCGACGTCGTAGAAGGGGATGAGCCGTTCGGCGAGCATGCGGCAGTGTGCTTCGGCACCGCCGTTCACCGCGACGCCGTAGCGGATGATGATAAAGGCTATCTTTTTCTTCTCCATGGAGCGGTTTCGGATTCCCGGATAAAAATACGAAAAAATCGCGGATTCCGGGCCGGTTTCCCGGGTCAAATACACAAAGGGCACTCCCGCGGGAATGCCCTTTGTATTTAAGAGTGGTCTCTTAAAATACGCCTATTTCTTCTCTTCGAAGAACTCCTTTACCTGGTCGTTGGGAATGACGCCCTCCTTGAACATGTAGGCACCGGTCTTCTCCGACTTGACCATCTTGATGCACTTGGTAAACTGCTTACCCGTGCCGGTTTTCAGTGTTGCGACTACTTTCTTTGCCATAGTGCTTCTCTAACTATTTGATTTCACGGTGAACGGTAACCCGCTTGAGGAAGGGATTGTACTTCTTGCGCTCCAGACGCTCGGGCGTGTTCTTCTTGTTCTTGGTCGTGATGTAACGGGACATTCCCGCAACGCCGCTCTCTTTCTGTTCGGTGCACTCGAGGATGACCTGAACTCTGTTGCCTTTCTTTGCCATTGGTTACTTGTTTTTAGTACACGCTTTTGGGCGCGGCAGCTTCGCGCAGAGCGACTGCGAGACCCTTCTTGTTGATAGTTTTCATGCCGGAGGCCGATACCTTCAGGGTAATCCAGCGACCCTCCTGCTCAGACCAGAAACGCTTGGTTTTCAGATTGGGACTGAATTTGCGCTTGGTCTTGTGGTGCGAGTGCGAAACGTTGTTTCCCACGATCGCCACCTTGCCTGTGATTTCGCAAATTTTCATTTTTCGTGCAATTGTTTTGATGTAAACCCTTTTAAGGGAGTGCAAATATACAACCTTTTCGGCAATTAGCAAAGCAAGCGCCCGTTTTTTTGATCCGGGACCTCTTTGCGGAGGCCGCAGGGTGCCGTCGTGCCGCGCCGGGGACCCGATCGCCGCCTTTTTGAAAGGCTACCTTCCGGCAGGCTCCAGCGCATCGCGGAGCATTGCGATGGCGAAGGCCGAGGCGCGGTCGATGACCTGCCCGCGGTCCGTTCCGCACTGTCTGCAGACGGCCTCGGTTCCCTCGGGGGTTGCCACGGCGATCCATACCGTGCCGACGGGCTTCTCGGCCGAGCCTCCCGAGGGACCCGCGATGCCGGTCGTGGCGATGGCATAGTCGGCGCCGGCCACGCGCCGCACCCCTTCGGCCATCTGGCGGGCCACCTCCTCGCTGACGGCGCCCACGCGGGCGATCGTCGCGGGATCGACACCGAGCAGGGCCGCTTTCGACTCGTTGCTGTACGACACCACGCCGCAGCGGAAGTAGGCCGAGGCGCCGGGCATGGCCGTGAAGCGCGAGGCGATTGCCCCGCCCGTGCAGCTCTCGGCCGTGGCGAGGGTCTTGCCGCGTTCGGTGAGGATGCGGTGCACGAGCTCCTGCATCGTGGCCGTCTCGTAGCCGATGACGTTGTGGGGGATCAGCCGGCGTAGCGCCTCGAACTGCCGCTCGATCTCGCGGGCGACGCTCTCGCCCTCGACCTCGTAGGCCGACAGGCGCAGCCGCACGGCGCCCGGATTGGGCAGGTAGGCCAGCTTCAGGTAGGGCGGCAGGGCATTCTCCCACGCCTCGATCCGCTTGGCGAGCATCGACTCGGGCAGCCCGGCCGTAATCAGCGTCCGGTGGACGATCTGCCGCAGGGAGAAGTGCGCCTTCAGCCGCGGCATCACCTCGTCCTGCATCAGGTGCTCCATCTCGTAGGGGACGCCCGGCAGCGAGACGACGACATGTCCGTCGCGCTCGAACCACATGCCGGGGGCCGTGCCGTGGGCGTTGAAGAGCACCGTGCAGGCGTCGGGCACGAGGGCCTGCGAGCGGTTCAGCTCGTTGTAGTCGATGCCGCGTGCCGCGAGCATCCGCTCGACGTGTGCGGCGACCCGCTCGTCGCGGTACATGCCGCTGTGGAAGAGCTCCGCGAGGGTCTTCTTCGTGATGTCGTCCTTCGTGGGGCCGAGGCCTCCGGTGATGACGGTAACCTCCGTCTCGCGCAGGGCCCGCGCAACGGTGTCGAGAATCTGCGCGCGGTCGTCGCCGATGGAGATCTTTTCGCGGACGACGATGCCCGCCGAGTTGAGGTGCTTGGCAATGGATACGGAGTTCGTATCCACGATCTGACCGATCAGAATCTCGTCTCCGATCGTAAGGATGGTTGCTTTCATGTCTGTTTCAGTGTTTTGGAGCCTTCGGCGGGAAGCGCCGGGCGGATCATGGCCGCGAAGCCGGAGCGTCGGCTGCCGGAGTGTCGGCTGCGGGTGCGGCGGATGGAGCTCCGTCGGCGGGCGGGGCGTCGGACGGCTCCGTTTCCGGGGCGGCGGGGGTTTCGGGAGCCTCTTCGGCCGCCGGGGATTCCTGGCCGGTCTGTCGGGCCTTCCGGTTTGCGTCGGCGATCAGGGCCTCGCAGATCGAGCGGACGAATCCCGGGCCGTTGTATATGTATCCCGTGTAGAGCTGGATGAGGTCCGCACCGGCATCGAGCATGGCCAGCACATCGTCGGGGGTCATCATGCCGCCCGAACCGATGATGGGGTAGTTGCCGCCCGAGAGGGTGTGGATGCGCCGCACGATCTCCACGGCGCGTTGTGTCAGGGGAGCTCCGCTCAGGCGGCCGCTGCCGATCTTGTCGAGCCCCGCACGGCTTGTATGCAGCCCGCGGCGGCAGTCGTGGGTGCCGTTCGTGGCGACGATGCCGTCGAGCGGTGAAGAGGTCAGCACCTCCGTGACGGTGTCGATCTCGCGGTCGGTGAGGTCCGGCGAGATCTTGAGCATGACGGGCCGGTAGTCGCTCTGCCCGCGGCGGAAGTCGAACAGCGGGTTGAGGATCTCGAGCAGATACTCCTTCGTATAGGTCTTGGCGTCGTGGCAGGCGTTGTCGCAGCTGATATTGACGGTGAAGAAGTCGGCATACTGGTAGAGGCTGCGGAAGAGCTTGAGGTAGTCGGCCGGAGCCTGTGCGGCGGGGGTGTCGGTATTCTTGCCGATGTTGCATCCCAGGATCACGCCTTCGTGCCCGCGGCGCAGGTAGCGTACCGTGGCGTCGAGCCCCCGGTTGGCGATACCGATACGATTGACGATGGCATGGTCTTTCGGCAGGCGGAAGACCCGCGGCCGCGGATTGCCCTCCTGGGGGCGCGGCGTTACGGTGCCGATCTCCACGAATCCGAAACCCAGGGCTCCGAATTCCCGGACCGCCTCGCCGTTGCGGTCGAATCCTGCGGCAAGCCCTATGGGGTTGGGAAAGCGGATTCCGAAGACCTCCCTTTCGAGCACCGGGTGCGACACGCCATAACAGCGGTGCAGCAGCCAGCGGCCTCCGGGAATCAGCCCCATGACGCGCAACAGCAGCAGGACAATCCGATGGGCCCGTTCGATGGTGAGCGAGAAGAGCAGGGGTTCTATGAGTTTCCGGTACATGGCATCAGATACATCCGGACAAAAGTACGAAAAATCTGCGGATTTGTCCTAAAAATATTCCTTCCGATAGGCATAATGGTCGCGCAGCGCCTCGAAATCCCCGGGCCGGGACTTCAAAAGGCGGCTTTCGGCTTCGATGTCATAGGCTTCGCCGATCGTAGCGCAGAGCTCCTCCCACGATATGGGACGTGGCGTGCAGGGGGCGACCTGCGGCGGATACCACCCCTCGAGCGGCAGGTCGAAGAGGCGGCTCAGCGTCGCCACCGTCATGGCCGTGGCGTTGGCCTTGCCCTGCTGGGAGTATCCGGCGATGTGGGGCGTTGCGAGCAGCGCCCGGTCGAGCAGGCGGGCGTCGATCTGCGGCTCGTGCTCCCAGACGTCGAGCACCCATTGCAGGCCGCTTGCCGCGAGGGCTTCGCCGTCCATGACCTCGCCGCGCGAGGAGTTGATGACTGTGGCACCGGGTTTCATCTTCCGGAAAAGGGCGGCATCGGCCATGTGGCGGGTCGAGGCGTCGAGCGGCGTGTGGAAGGTGAGCAGGTCGGCTTCGCGGGCCACCTTCCCGAGCGGCAGGAAGCCGCCGTGTTCGCGCTCCTCGCGCGGCGGGTCGCACGCCAGCACGCGGAAACCCCACGCCTCGGCATATTGCCGCACGAGCGATCCGACATGGCCCACGCCTACGACGCCGAGCGTCCTGTCGGCCGGCTTCCAGCCCTGCGTGCGCGAGAGATGGACGAGCACGGCGCCGATCCACTGCAGCACACCGCGGGCATTGCAGCCGGCGGCTGTGGCGACGTGGATGCCGCGGGCGGCGCACCAGGCGAGGTCGATATGGTCGAATCCGATGGTCGCCGTGGCGATGAGCCGCACGCGGGAGCCTTCGAGCAGCGTGGCGTCGCATCGCGTGCGGGTGCGGATGATCAGGGCGTCGGCGTCGCGGACGTCGGCCGCCGTAATCGACTTGCCGGGGAGGTACCGTACCTCGGCATAAGGTTCCAGAACCCCTTCCAGGAAGGGAATGGCGCTGTCGGCGATGATTTTCATGCTGTTTTCGGACGTTTTGGACCCGGCAAATATAGTGAATGATGCGTGCCGGGGCAAATGGATGCCGTGTTTTCGGGCTGCTCTGATCGGATACGCGCCTGTTCCAGGCTGATGCTCGCCTATTCAAATGGGGTTCAAATATGGCGAAAATCGGAGAAGCGGGAGCCGGCCCCCTGCGGTGTCCGCCGGACGGCCGAACGGCCCGTGCCGGTATCCCGGAGCCTGTTTCCCGCCCGCATGCGGCAGCGTGGAGACGCTCCCGTAGAGGGGGTGTGATACCCGGGCGTTCCGCCCGCGCGATTCGGAGAGGTGTTTTGCAGATTTTTTGTATCTTTGCACCGAAATGTGCGCTATGGAAAACAGAACCTTTGATCCCGATGGCGTCGGCGTGGCCAACGGCGCCTATTTCGGCATGCCGTTCGACCCCGAGGCGGCCGAAGTGGTCCTCATCTCGGCACCGTGGGACGTGACGGTCTCCTACGGAGCCGGTGCGGCCTACGCCCCCGATGCAATCATCGAGGCCTCGACGCAGCTCGACTTTTACGATCCGCTGGCTCCCGGCCTCTGGCGCCGGGGCATTGCCACGGCCGACGTGGACTACACGCTCCAGGAGGAGTCGCAGCGCCTGCGGGCCGATGCCGCGCGGGTGATCGACCACCTCGAGGGGGGCGGCTCGCCCGACGACGACTACGTCGCGCGCAAGCTCCGCCGCGTGAACGAGGGGTGTGCGGCGATGAACGCCAATATCGAGCAGCAGGCGGCCCGCTGGCTCGATGCCGGGAAGACGGTGGGGCTTGTCGGCGGCGACCACTCGACCCCCTTCGGACTGATCCGGGCCCTCGGGGCGCGCCACGAACGCTTCGGCATCCTGCATATCGACGCCCACTGCGACCTGCGCGAGGCTTACGAGGGGTTTGAGTTTTCGCACGCCTCGATCATGTACAACGTCCTGCGCGACGTGCCGCAGGTCGTGCGGATCGCCCAGGTCGGCGTGCGCGACTTCAGCGAGGGGGAGGCAGCGCTGGCTGCCGCATCGGAGCGTATCGCCTCGTTCGACGACTTTGCGCTTGCCGAGGCCCGGTTCCGCGGTGAGACGTGGGACGCCCTCTGCCGGAAGATCGTCGCGACGCTTCCCGGGGAGGTCTACGTCAGCTTCGACATCGACGGACTGACCTGTGAGAACTGTCCCCATACCGGTACGCCCGTTTCGGGCGGCCTGACCTTCAACGAGGCGGTGTGGCTGCTTGTCGTGCTGGCCCGTTCGGGACGGCGCATCATCGGCTTTGACCTGGTGGAGGTGGCTCCCGTTGCCGAGGAGCGGATCGACGCCATTGCCGGGGCGCGCATGCTGTGGAAACTCTGCGGACAGACGCTTGCATCATCAAAGAACAGAAATATCGTCTTGGAAGAAAAATAGAGATGCTTTCATTATCGAAATTCAGTTGGATCAGCCTGACACACAGGGCTGTGCTTCGGATCCGCGCATTTATGCGGGCTCCGTGGGCCGGGGGTGTGGTGTTATTGACGTGTGTGGTTGTGGCCATGCTTCTTGCCAATCTCCCCTTTACGAAGTTTTATTACCACCATCTGCTCGAAACCGAACTCTCGCTGCTGGTACACTCGCCCGGCGGCGGTATCAACTGGGCTTTTCCGAGCGGCATGACCGTCGAGAAGTTCATCAACGACGGGCTGATGGTCATCTTCTTCTTCTCCGTGGGCCTCGAAATCAAGCGCGAGGTCGTGCGCGGGCAACTCTCTACCTGGCGGAAGGCAATCCTTCCCGTCGTGGCCGCAGCAGGCGGTATGCTGGCCCCGGCCATTATCTATACCTGTTTCAACTACGGGACGCCGGCCGCTTCGGGCTGGGGAATCCCGACGGCTACGGATATCGCCTTTGCGGTCGGTATCCTGACGATGCTGGAGACCCGGATTCCGGTATCGCTGCGGGTCTTTCTGATGGCACTGGCTATCGCCGACGACCTGGGGGCCATTCTGGTTATCGCCCTCTTTTACGGCGGCGAGGTTCACGCGGGTTGTTTGTTGCTTGCGCTGTTGATTATGGTCGGCATCTATGTCATGAACCGGCTCGGTGAAAAACGCATGATCTTCTACCTGATCCCGGCTGTCGTGGTGTGGGGCCTGTTCTATTACTCGGGCGTCCATTCGACGATCTCCGGTGTGGCGATGGCCATGCTCATCCCGATGGAGCCGCGTTACAGCCGGGAGTATTTCGTGCAGAAGATGCGCGCCCTCAAGTCCGATTTCGACCGGATCGAAACGTCGGGAGAAGACTTTCCGGATGCCGAACAGCAGGGGTGCCTGCGCCGGGTGCGGGCTCTTGCCACAGAGTCGGTGGGGATGAGCGACCGCCTGGAGCATGCGCTTGCACCCTACGTTACGTTCCTCGTCATGCCGATCTTTGCCCTGGCCAATGCCGGTGTCGAGATCTCCTCGACGGAGTATCTCAACATCTTCCATGCAACGCCCGAGGCGGGTGCCGTCGGCATGGGTGTCTTCTTCGGACTGCTCGTCGGCAAGCCGCTGGGAATCTTCCTCGCCAGCTGGATCGCCGTGCGGACCCGCTTTGCCGTGATGCCCGAGGGGGCTTCGTGGCGGATGCTCTTTGCCGTGGCCTGTCTGGGAGGTATCGGATTCACGATGGCGCTGTTCGTCGATTCGCTGGCCTTCACCGACGTGGCGATGATCGACCGCGGCAAGATCGCCATCCTCATGGGCTCGTCGGCCGCCGCCATCTTCGGATCGCTGCTTATCCTGATCTTCGGAAAGAAAAAGAACGCGACAAAATAATGATGAAGAAGTTACTGATAGCTCCGGTTCTGATGCTGCTGCTGTGGGCCGGATCCTGCTCGAAAAAGTCGGGCGGAAGCGTGAAACTTGCCGTCGATACCGATTCGGTGGCCTATGTGATCGGCATGAATATCGGCCGCAACCTCCAGCGCATGGACTCGACGATTCGTGTCGAGGCCGTCTGCGAGGGGATCCGCGATGTCTTCCGCGGCAAGACCCGCCTGACGGACGAGGAGGCGCGCACCTTCTACCTGGCCTATGTCAATTACATGCTTCCCGAGAAGGCCCGCGCCTACGAGGAGCAGTTCTTGGCCGACATGGCCAAGTCGAACCGTTCGTATGCCCGCACGGGCTCGGGCGTTACCTACACGGTAACCGAGGTCGGCGACCAGGAGCGCGTTCCCGTTTCCGAGCGGGACAGCGTGGCGCTGCGCTACGTGATCCGTACGGTCGACGGCAGGCAGCTCTACTCCTCCTATGAACGGGGGGATACGATCCGCGAGCTGATGGGCCGGCTGCAGCGGGGCGTGCGCGAGAGCGTGAAGCTCATCGGCAAGGGCGGCCGCATCGACGCCTGGATCCCCGCGGCGGCAGCCTATGGCGCCGAGGGCGACAAGTCGCTGGGCATCGCTCCCAATGCGACGCTGCATTATGAAATCGAACTGGTCGACCTGGCCAAATACGGCGAATGGTCGCGTCGCAATAAAATGCGCCGATAATGAACACATTTGTTGCGAATATTTCTTATCTTTGCGCAAATTTAGCTTTTGAACGATTTTAACCCGAACACAGATTCAAATGCATAAACTCAAAACCATGAAAAAGATCATTTTTGCAGCGGTGCTTGCGGGTGCCGCAGCGCTTGTCTCCTGCAAGGGAGGCAATCAGGAGGGCATCCAGATGGGCAGCCTCTCGAAATTCGACTCGCTGTCGTATGCCGTGGGTGCCAACATCGGCTACGGCCTTTCGTTCCAGATGAAGGAGATTCCCCTCGATCCGAGCCGGATGCGCGAGGGTCTTGTGGAGACGGCTTCGGGCAAGTCCGCCATGAAGCACGACGAGGCCGTCGAGATTCTGCGCGAATATTTCATGAACAAGCGCGGCGAGCGCATGCAGGCCATCATGAAGCAGCGCGCCGAGGCCGACAGCATCCGTCTGGCTTCGGGCGATACGACCAAGGTGGAGTATCCCGTGGCTGATCCGGCCATGTTCCTCACCGAGGAGGAGCGCGACAGCGTATCCTACGCGCTGGGTAACGACATCGGTTATGCCGTGACGAAGGCCAGCCTGCCGCTTCACATCGTATGGGTCGGCGAGGCTCTCCAGAACGTCTTCGAGAACAACGCCCGCATGGACCAGAAGGCAACGAACAGCTATCTGCAGCACTATTACCTCGTTACGCTGCCCATGCAGAACGAGGAGGCCTCGACCAAGTGGCTGAGCAAGATCGAGAAGAAGTCGGGTGTGCAGAAGACCGAGTCGGGCCTGCTCTACAAGGTGATCGAGGCCGGCGACATGACGGTGAAGGCTGCCGACAAGCGCGACGTGGTCAAGGTGCACTACACGGGCCGCACGCGTACGGGCCGCGTATTTGACGCCACGCACTTCGCCGATCGTCCGGAGGATCAGCAGGAGATGCTCAAGCAGCAGTTCCCCGATACCTACAACGAGGACAAACCGGCCGAGTTCCCGCTCAACGGTGTGATCCCCGGATGGGCCGAGGGTCTGCAGCTTGTGGGCAAGGGCGGCAAGATCATGCTGTGGATCCCGGCCAGCCTGGCTTACGGACCTACGGGCCGCGGTGCTGCGATCGGCCCCAACGAGGCCCTCGAGTTCGAGGTCGAGCTGGTTGACGTCGAGCCCTACGCGGAGCCGGCTCCCGCTGCCGATTCGACGGCTACGGCCGAGGCTCCCGCTGCCGAGCCTGCTGCCGCAACGAAGTAGTTCGGACCGCAAAGGTGTAAAAGCCGGATGGGCAAGGTGCCCATCCGGCTTTTTTGTCCGGCGGCGTTATGAAAAAGACTGGGCCGACAGCTGTCGGCCCGGTCTTTTTGTCGGTCTTGTCGGAGCCGCATCCGGGGCCCCGTCCGCCTGTCAGAAGGGGAGGTCGTCCGCTTCGGCGGCAGGTGCTGCGGTGTAGGCCGGCTCGGCGCCCAGGGGCGGCATTTCGGGCATCGGCGCGGGGGCCGGAGCCTCCTGCTGCTTGGGCTGGATGCGCCAGGCGCGGATGTCGGTGTACCAGCGTCCGTTGTACTCGCGCGACTCGATGTTGACCGAGACCTGGTAGGTTGCCCCTTCGCGCAGCCGGGCCACGTCGTCGGGCTTGTTGAAGAACGTGACGCAGATCTTGCGCGTGAATGATCCGTCGTTCATTTCGAACACGACGTCCTGGCGCTGCCACTCGCCGCGTGCCGAGGTGCCCTTCGTAACGGGCATTATTCTGTAAACGGTGCCTTCGAATTCCATAATGGGTCGGTTTAAAGGATGATCAGTCTATTGGTTGCAAAGATAACGTTTTTTGCCGAAAGCCCGCCGCCGGGTGCGGGAAACTTTTTCCCGGATGCCGGTAAAAAAACGACGGTCGCCAGAGGTGCGACCGTCGTCGGTGGTGGACCCAGAGGGGCATGATCCCACGACCTTCGGATTATGAGTCCGCTGCTCTGACCAACTGAGCTATGGGTCCCCGGCCTGTCGCGGAGCAGGCTCCGGCGACGTGGCGCAAAGATACGAAAACTATTTCGATTTCGCAATCGGAGGCTGCTTTTTTGGAGGCCCCGCGGGGATCCGCCGCAGCTCCCGAAGAGGGTGAACGGCGGTCCGGAACGGGCGAAAAATGAAAAAAATAGCGCGGATACTTGTTTGTTGCGAATAAATTCGTACCTTTGTCCCGCTTAAGCAATCATTTAATACAAAAACACGAACATGAAAAAGGGTATTCATCCGGAAAATTATCGTTTGGTAGCGTTCAAGGACATGTCCAACGACCATGTGTTTTTGTGTCGGTCCGCCGTTTCGACAAAAGAGACCATCGAGGTGAACGGCGAAACCTATCCCGTGTATAAGATGGAAATTTCCAACACGTCGCACCCGTTCTACACCGGTAAGATGAAGTTGGTTGACACCGCTGGTCGCGTCGATAAGTTTATGAGCCGATACGCAAAGCGCTACGACAAGAAGAACGCTGCGAAGTAAGAGGCTTCCGCGCGACAAGGCTGAACGGGCTGCACCGAGGGTGCGGCCCGTTTGCTTTTTGTCGTGTGCGCGGGACGGGATGGGGTGGAGCCGGAAAACGGCACGGAGCGCCGCGCCGATGCGGGACCGAAGGACGCGACGGGCGCACGAGGACCGGTTGCGGGCCGTGAGGCCTGCATGCGAAAGGGAGGCTGCCCTGCGGGGCAGCCTCCCTTCATCGTCTCCGGAAACACGCCGCGGGGGCGTGTTCCGTTGCCGGCTATTCGCGGTTTACGCGGCTTGCGCCCGGCTGCGTCATGACGCGTGCCCGTGGTGCCTGCTCCAGCTGGATGAAGCCCTCCGACGTGCGGGTCTGCTGCACGGCGCGGGTTCCCGAAGCGCGGGTCAGCCTGTAGGGGCCGATGCTGTAGTCGCTCGTCAGGTAGTCCGGCTTGAAGAGATCCATGCTTTCGTAGAATCCGCCGCCCGAGTAGAGGAAGTAGTCCATGCCGCTGACCGTGTACTCCTTGCCGTTCGCGGGGTTGGTGAACTTGCCGCACTCGATCGTGATCGAACCGTCGGATTCGTACTCGCCCGTCGCCAGGGAGCTGTCCGTCGTCCATACGAAGTAGGACTCCTCTTCGGGATCGTAGAAGCGGTACTTCAGGTAGACGTAGTAGAGACCGACCATGCCGTAGTAATCCTTCGTCGAGATCGAGACCTTGCCGTCGGCATAGTCCATCAGGAAGGGCGCCGTGTCGGCGTTGCCCATCGTGGTGATGCCCCAGCCCGAGACGCGGAAGCTCTCGTTGACCCGGTAGGGCTCGATCTGGATGGTGAAGGTCTGCGGGGCGCCGCTCTTCTCGGCCGAGGTGGAGGTTACGGTCCAAGTGCCGATGTAGCGCTCGAAGTCGGCATCACCGGCGGGCACCTCCGCCGTCCGGCTCTCATAGGTTGCGATCGTCGTGCCGTGGGCGTTGCTGGCCAGAACGACAAGCGTGTAGTCGGTGTCGGCCTCCAGATCGCCCGAGGAGACCTGATGTCCCGTCTCGGAGTTGATCTTCGAAACGACCGAACTGTTGAACGTGGTGCCGTAGCGGTTGCAGAGGCGTTCGTAGTCGCCGTCGAACTCCGCGAGACGCTTTTGGACGATCTCCGTCGTTCCGAGGACAAATTTGCTCTGCTTGACCTCCGTGCCGCGGATCGTGATGTCGAAGCGGTAGTATTCGGCGCCTGCCTGGGGCGCCATGCTCAACGTGAGGGTCGGTTTGGCCTTTGTACCGTCGCTGATGCCGCCCCAGGCCTGGGGAATGTTCGCATAGTCGGCCATCTGCGTGCAGCCCTCGAAGCAGTCGGTGTACTTCGTAACCGCGGAGAAGCCGTTTGCGGTGCTTCGTTCGTAGAGGTGAACCTTCTCACCCTCGACCATCGTGTAGGGCGATTCGCCCGTGAAGGCCGAGCAGCCGTTGAAGGCGCTCGTCGCGGTGGTGATCTTGCGCATGTTGTCGAACATCTCTACCGGAAGCGACCGGAGCGAGGTGCAGTTCTCGAACATCTGCGTGATGATCGTAACACTCTCGAAGTTGCGGAACAGACCCGCCGGGACATTCTCCAGGGCCGAGCAGTTCTGGAACAGATAGGCCAGCGTCGTGCCGCTCTTGACGCTCTCGGGGAAGTAGTCGTCCGGGGCGCTGACCAGCGTCGAGCAGTCCTTCCACAGGGCATTGACCGTCTTGAGCGCCGTGCAGTTCTTCAGCGACGGGAACTGGGTCAGACCCGTGCAGCCTTCATAGAGGTATCCGGCCTGCGTTACGGCCGTCAGTTTCGCAAAGAGATCCGCGGGCAGGCTCTTCAGCGAGGCGCAGCCGCTGAAGAGGTTGGCCATGTTGGTTGCCTTCGAGAAGCTGTCGAAGAGCCCGGAGGGTACCGAGACGAGCGAGCTGCAGCCCTTGAAGAGCGACGAGATGTTCGTGGTGCCGGTCTGCTTGTCGAAGAGTCCGTCGGGCAGCTCCCGCAGCGCCGAGCAGCCGTAGAAGCACGAGGAGACCGTGGTAACGGCCGTCTGCTTGTCGAAGATTCCGGCCGGTACGGAGGTCAGCGCCGAGCAGCCGTAGAAGAATGAGGCCAGCGTGGTGACGGCGGGCTGGTTGTCGAGGAGCCCGGCCGGTACGGAGGTCAGCGACGTACAGTTCTTGAACAGACTCGATACGTCCTCCAGAGCGGTCATCGGGGCGAGGATCCCGGCCGGTACGGTCGTGAGCTTCGTACACTCGGTGAAGAGTCCCGAAGCCTCGGTAACCTTGGTGTTCTTCTCGAAGAAGTTTTCGGGAATGCTCTCGAGCGAGGTGCATCCCTCGAACATTGTGGTGATATCGGTCAGTTCGGTGGCCTGTGCAAGCAGCGTCTCGGGAACCGAAGTCAGTGCCGTGCAGTTCACGAACATGTCCTCGACGGTCGTAACCGCCGCGAAGGCTCCGTCGGGCGGCAGGGGCACGCTCGTCAGCGAGGTGTTGCCGCTGAAGGCCGACTGCAGGGAGGTGGGCTTCAGGTCGCCCCACTGGATGAGCTGCGTGATGGCGGGCTGCACGGCCTTGGGGGTCAGGCGGCCGTTGATCTGTGCCGCGGATCCGTTGACGGTAACGAAGTAGGTTCCTGCGGTCTCGTAGGTGTGTGAAACCATGCTGGCCGCCGTCGAGATGCTCTTCTCGACCGTTTCGCTGCTGCCGTCGCCCCAGTTCACCGTGACGTTCACGGCGCCGTAGAGCGGCAGGTAGACCATGTTCGAATATTTGGCGTTCGTGCCCGTGTAGGGGGCAGCCTCGACCCGGAGCACCATCGTTGCGGGGTCGTATTCGCCCTCCTGGAAGATCAGGATCGTCTCAAGCGTGGCGCCGTTCGTCTGCAGCTCGACCAGCGTCTGCCGCGGAGCAGCCTGCGTGTTGGCCTCCACCTTGAAATTCAGCATTTCCTGACGCAGATCACTTCGTGTGTCGATGACGGAGACCCAGCTTTGTGCCTCCTCGGGAATCACGACCTCGTAATCCATGTCGGTCTCGACCTCGACCGATACCTGGCCGCCTCCCGCCGTCGCCTCGACCGACGAGGTCGAGATGTTGAGCACGCCGGCCACGAAGGTCAGCGTGCGCATGAGCGTGCGGTCGCCGCCGTCATTGGCCAGAACGATGACCTTGCCCGTCGAACTGTCGGCCGGAGCCGTGATCTCGACCGTGCCCGAGAGGCGCTCCTCGTCGAGGCGTACTTCGGCCTTCCAGTCGTTGTTGGCGATGGCCTCGACCTGCGTGTTCTCGTCGGCTCCGGTAAGCGTGAAGGGAACCGAGACGCTCCCGCCGACCTGAAGGGCACCCGTCGTCGTCTCGAAGGCGATGCCGAACTGGACGTAGAGCTCGAAGGTCAGCACGGTGCCGTCCTGCAGGGTGATATAGACCAGCTTGCCGTCCTCGCTCGTGGTTACGGACTTGAACAGTGCCGGTTCGGCATCGGCTGCGGCCTTGCCGCACTCCTGCCAGCTGGCGCCCTTGTCGTAGGAGACATACCAGTAGCCCTGTTCGATCTTGAACTGCGGCGTTGTGCCGTCCTCGCCTGCCACGGGGAGTTTCCCGTTGTTGTCGTCGAGGATATATTCGCCGTCGAGGGTCCAGTAGTATTTGCCGTCGGAATCCTGTTTGATGCCGATCTTCGGGGAGTGGCCGTCCTCTCCGTTGGTGATGCGGATCGTCGAGACCGCCCCTGTGGAGGTAACCAGCGTGAGCGTGTAGCTGCCGTCCTCTTCGACCGTAACGTCGGAGATGAAGCGCTTTCCGTCGATGAGTTCCTGCAGGCTTGTGAGTTCGGAGTTCAGGTTGTCGACCCGTTCCGCAAGCGCCGCAAGCTTTTCGTCCAGATCGTCGATTCTCTGCTGCAGTTCGCTGTCGTCGTAACTGCATCCCGCCAGAAACAACAGCGAGGAGAGAAAGAGAAACACTTTTTTCATGAGCTTGAGGGTTTAAGTGGTTGAATGAATCGTTCGATCGCAAAAGTAGCAAAAAAAGCCCCCTGATATGCGCGAAAGACGGATTAATTTTAAAATATTTTAGAGAGATAGCTTGTTGCGTGTTTTAATTTGTTGGATATATGTTTTATTGTATAAAAAATATCCGATAATTCTGTTACATGTTGTATTTGTTTCGGGCATTTTTATGTCTGTTTGTAATTGATTCAGCCAATATGGAGGAATAGTTGTTAAATTTTACGCAATTGCTACGCCCCGATGCTTCGTGGAGTCCGAAAAATGACGGGGGCGGTTCTCCTGCCGGGTGTGCGATTTGTGCATCTCGCGGTACACGCTATTGTTTTTATGCATATATTTGCGGCGTGAGAAGAAAACCTAAAAAGCTGTGTATATGAACAGATCGCTTGCTTTATTGAGTGTGGCGGCCGTTGCCTGCGTGCTTCTGCTGCCCTCCTGCGGAAACGGACGCACCCAGCAGCTGGCAGTCGAGTCCGACCGGCAGCGCGATTCGCTGGAACAGGTTGTAGCGGCCAAGGATTCCCTGATCAATGCCGTATTTGCGGATATCAACGCCATTTCGGAGAATCTGGCCCGGATCAAGTCCCGGGAGAATCTGATCACCGTCTCCGAGGAGGAGGGGACCCGCCGTCCCGTGGAGGAGATCAACAACGATATCGATGCCATCGGTCGGCTGCTGGCCGAGAACCGCGAAAAGATCAACTCGCTGCGCCATACCGCGGCGCAGCTGCGCAAGGCGAATCTGCGGATCGAAGGGCTGGAGAAGATGATTGCCGATCTGAACGGACAGCTCGCCGAACGGCAGAGCGAGATCGAGCAGCTGCGCGACGAGCTGTCGCTCAAGGATACCCGGGTGGCCGAGCTGACGGAGACCGTTGCCGAGCAGAGCGCCGAGGTGGAGCAGTTGAGCGGCCGCAATCTCGAACTGGAGAACCGGCTCAATACGGTCTACTATATCGTCGGTTCCGAAAAGGAGTTGTGCGATGCGCAGATCATCAACAAGCAGGGCTTTATCGGACGCACGCTGACCGTCGGCGAGCACGGCTCCCTGGAGAGTTTTACGCAGGCCGATTCGCGGCTGCTCTCCGAGATTCCCGTGGGCCATCGCAAGGTAACCGTCGTTACGAACCATCCCGAAGGATCCTACGAACTGGTAACCGATGCCGACAAGCGGGTCGTTTCGCTGTGGATTGTCGATCCGGTGCGGTTCTGGGAATCCTCGAAGGTGCTGATCGTAAGCTACAAGTAGCCGGTCCGTCTCTAATATATATATGGTATGGATCCGCGGCGTTCTCCTTTTTCGGAAGGCTTCGGTCCGAAAGGTCCGGGTTCGGGGCGGAGGATGTGATATTTTTGAGGCAAACCGTTGTGTTATTCGAAACTTTTCCTATCTTTGCACCCGGTTTCGCTTCTGTCCGCAGCGGATCGGAGCGAGGTTCTTTGAGAAGAGTGAAAAAGTGAAAAATTTATCGGGTTTTATTTGGCTGATAAATTTTTTATGCCTACTTTTGCAATCCAAAACGGTGGAATCTGCCGATGTAGCTCAGTTGGCCAGAGCAGCTGATTTGTAATCAGCTGGTCGTGGGTTCGAATCCCCCCATCGGCTCGCAACAGCCGGTGCGCAGACGGAACGGAACTCCTCGACGAGGGCTTTCGGGCGGCACGGCGAAACACGGAACCTCACCGGATGCGAAGTCCGGGAGGTGCAAAATACGGGAAGTTACCAGAGTGGCCAAATGGGGCAGACTGTAAATCTGCTGGCGTACGCCTTCGGTGGTTCGAATCCATCACTTCCCACTCAAGATGCCTGTCGGGGTTGCAAGAACCGAAGCGTGCCGCCAAGGCGGCGGGCGGCGGTAGGGTGAACTCTGAAAGGCAATATTTTGCGGAAGTAGCTCAGTTGATAGAGCATTAGCCTTCCAAGCTAAGGGTCGCGAGTTTGAGCCTCGTCTTCCGCTCTAAACGCAGCAGCGTGTGATGCAGATCTCTCCGGGCCGCAGGGACGGAGCGTTTGTGTCGCCCGCTTGTTCTGCGGAATGGATTTTAAAACTTTAAAGCAATTTTTAACAATACTTTAAATACTTAATACTATGGCAAAAGAAAAATTCGACCGTTCGAAACCGCATGTGAACATCGGTACCATCGGTCACGTTGACCACGGTAAGACCACCCTTACCGCCGCTATCACGACCGTTCTGGCAAAGCAGGGTCTTTCGGAGCTGCGTTCGTTCGACTCGATCGACAACGCCCCCGAGGAGAAGGAGCGTGGTATCACGATCAACACCGCCCACGTTGAGTACCAGACGGCCAACCGTCACTATGCTCATGTGGACTGCCCGGGACACGCCGACTATGTGAAGAACATGGTAACGGGTGCCGCTCAGATGGACGGTGCCATCCTGGTCGTAGCCGCTACCGACGGTCCGATGCCCCAGACCAACGAGCATGTGCTGCTCGCCCGTCAGGTGAACGTGCCGAAGATCGTCGTTTTCCTGAACAAGTGCGACATGGTGGACGATCCCGAGATGCTCGACCTGGTCGAGATGGAGGTTCGCGAGCTGCTCTCGAAGTACGACTACGACGGCGACAACGCCCCCGTAATCCGTGGTTCGGCCCTCGGCGCCCTCAATGGCGAGCCGAAGTGGGAGGAGAAGATCATGGAGCTCATGGATGCCGTAGATAACTATATTCCGCTGCCGCAGCGTGACAACGAGAAGCCCTTCCTGATGCCTATCGAGGACGTGTTCTCGATCACCGGCCGTGGTACCGTGGTTACGGGCCGTATCGAGACCGGCGTGATCCATGTAGGTGATCCCGTTGAGATCATCGGTCTGGAGGAGAAGACGCTGACGTCGACCTGCACGGGCGTGGAGATGTTCCGCAAGCTGCTCGACGAGGGCGAGGCCGGCGACAACGTAGGTCTGCTGCTCCGCGGTATCGACAAGAAGGAGGTTAAGCGTGGTATGGTCGTTGCCAAGCCGGGTTCGATCACCCCGCACACCGAGTTCGAGGCCGAGGTCTACATCCTGAAGAAGGAGGAGGGTGGCCGCCACACGCCGTTCCACAACAACTACCGCCCGCAGTTCTATCTGCGTACGATGGACGTAACGGGTGAGGTTCACCTGCCCGCCGGTGTGGACATGGTAATGCCTGGTGACCACGTAACCATCACCGTGAAGCTGATCTACCCGGTAGCCCTGAACGAGGGTCTGCGTTTCGCAATCCGCGAGGGTGGCCGTACGGTAGGTGCCGGTCAGATCCTGAAGGTTCTCAAGTAATCCGGACCGGAACAGATTCCGAGGCGGTGTTCCGCACCGCCTCTTTTTAGGAGCATAGTTCAAGGGTAGAATAGCGGTCTCCAAAACCGTTGATGGGAGTTCGAATCTCTCTGCTCCTGCTCGAAATAAAGGACACACGATATGTTCAACTACGTTAAAGAATCCTACAACGAGCTTGTAAACAAGGTGACGTGGCCCACGTTCCCGCAGCTCCAGAGCTCGACGATCGTCGTGATGGTGGCCTCTGTCATCTTTGCGCTGATCGTTCTGGTCATGGATATCAGCTTCGAAAACCTGATGGCCGTCATCTATAAGACGCTTGCAAATCTTGGTCGTTAATTCTTCCCCGAAGCGATGAGCGAGATTACCAAACAGTGGTATGTGGTCCGTGCCATAGGTGGCAAGGAGGCGAAGGTCAAGGAGTATATCGAGGCCGAGGTTCGTCACAACCATCTGGAAGACTACATATCCCAGGTCCTGATCCCCACCGAGAAGGTCTATACCATCCGCAACGGCAAGAAGATCTCCAAAGAGAAGGTCTCCTATCCCGGTTATGTGCTGGTCGAGGCCGCTTTCGTAGGGCAGATTCCCATGATTATTCGTAACACTCCCAATGTGCTGGGATTTCTCGGCGATACCAAGGAGGACAGCCGCAAGATGATTGCCACGCCGCTTCGTCCACAGGAGGTGGCGCGTATCCTCGGCCGCGTCGACGAGATGAACGCCATGGAGGAGGAGAACGAAATACCCTTCTTCGTCGGCGAAACCGTCAAGGTTACCGATGGTCCTTTCTCAAGCTTCCAGGGTACCATCGAGGCCGTCGATAACGAGCGCAAGAAACTCACGGTATCGGTGAAGATATTCGGGCGCAAGACTCCCATGGAGTTGAGTTTCACACAAGTTGAAAAAGAATAATTAACCAAAGGAAAACTATGGCAAAAGAGGTTGCTGCATTTATTAAATTGCAGATCAAAGGTGGTGCCGCCAATCCTTCGCCCCCGGTTGGTCCCGCATTGGGTTCTAAGGGAGTCAATATCATGGACTTCTGCAAGCAGTTCAATGCCCGTACGCAGGACAAGGCGGGAAAAGTTCTTCCGGTCATCATTACGGTTTACAGCGACAAGTCGTTCGACTTCGTTGTCAAACAGCCGCCCGTAGCCGTACAGCTCAAGGAAGCAGCTAAGGTTCAGAAGGGTTCTGCCCAGCCCAACCGTGACAAGGTAGGCCAGGTAACGTGGGAACAGGTTCGTGACATCGCCAAGGACAAGATGTCCGACATGAACTGCTTTACGCTGGAGTCGGCCATGCGCATGGTTGCCGGAACGGCCCGCAGTATGGGTCTCAACGTGGTCGGTGAATTTCCTAACATGTAATCGCTGAAGAAGATGAGTAAACTGACAAAAAATCAAAAGATCGCCTACGCGAAGGTGGAAGCCGGCAAGGCTTACAAGCTCTCGGAGGCTGCCGCTCTTCTGAAGGAGATTACGTTCACGAAATTCGACGCCTCGGTTGATGTCGATGTCCGTCTGGGCGTCGATCCCCGCAAGGCAAACCAGATGGTTCGCGGCGTTGTAACACTTCCGCACGGAACCGGCAAGACGGTTCGTGTTCTGGTACTCTGCTCGCCCGAAAAGGAGGCCGAGGCGAAAGCCGCAGGCGCCGATTTCGTGGGTCTCGACGAGTATGTCGAGAAGATCAAGGGCGGTTGGACCGATGTCGATGTCATCATCTGCACCCCGAACGTGATGGGCAAGGTCGGTGCGCTGGGCCGTATTCTGGGTCCGCGCGGCCTGATGCCGAACCCCAAGACGGGTACGGTGACGATGGAGGTCGGCAAGGCTGTCGGCGAGGTGAAGGCCGGTAAGATCGACTTCAAGGTCGACAAGTTCGGTATCATTCACACCAATGTCGGCAAGATCTCGTTCACTGCGGAGCAGATCGTAGAGAACGCCAAGGAGGTCCTGAACACGATCATCAAGTTGAAGCCGGCTGCTGCCAAAGGTTCTTATGTGAAGAGTATCTATCTCTCGACGACCATGAGTCCCGGAGTGCAGATTGATCCCAAATCAGTAGAAACCAAATAAGAAGGAGGACAAAAGAGATGACAAAGGAAGAAAAACTGGTTGTTATTAACAGTCTTGCCGAGCAGCTCCAGACCTATCCTCACTTCTATATCGCCGACATCGAGGCGCTGAACGCCGCACAGACCGCTGCGCTGCGTCGCAAGTGCTTCGAGAGCGACGTGAAGTTGGTGGTTGTAAAGAACACCCTGCTCACGAAGGCGCTCGAGAAGGTGGAGAAGGCCGACGCTGATCTGGTAAAAGTATTGGAGGGTCCTACCTCGATCATGTTCGCCAACGTTGCGAAGGCTCCTGCCGTATTGATCAAGGAGTTCCGCAAGACGTCGGACAAGCCCGTTCTGAAGGCGGCATTCGCCGAGGGCTGCGTCTATGTCGGCGACAATCAGCTGGACGCTCTGTGCAACATCAAGTCGAAGGAGGAGCTCATCGGCGACATCATCGCCCTGCTGCAGTCTCCTGCGAAGAATGTTATCTCTGCATTGCAGGCTAATGCAGGTCAAAAGATTGCGGGCCTCGTGAAGACGCTCGAATCGAGAAACAACTAATCACAAACAAGAATTAAAAACAAATTAATAAGCTTACAACTATGGCAGACGTAAAGAAACTTGCTGAAGAACTGGTAAACCTGAAGGTGACCGAGGTTAACGAACTCGCACAGATCCTCAAGGAGGAGTATGGCATTGAGCCGGCCGCAGCCGCAGTAGCCGTAGCAGCTCCCGCTGCAGGCGCAGGTGAGGCAGCTCCCGCCGAGAAGACGTCGTTCGACGTGATCCTGAAGAGCGCTGGCCAGGCCAAGCTCCAGGTCATCAAGGCAGTCAAGGAGGTTGCAGGCCTTTCGCTGGGCGATGCCAAGGCACTCGTGGACGGTGCTCCGAAGGCAGTCAAGGAGGGTGTTTCCAAGGAGGAGGCCGAGCAGATCAAGGGCCAGCTCGAGGAGGCAGGTGCAGAAGTTGAGCTTAAGTAGCATTGCTGCTTAACGCTGCATCAGGACGATCAGGTATAGGGCTTACCGCAGTGTAAGCTCTATGCCTTTTCTTGGTCTAAAGACTGGAAGTGCCGAGCAGGAGCTGTGTCCACTCTTTGGAATTAGAATGCTCCCGGGGCCTGTGTGCCTGCATACGGGGGCATTGGCGGGATAAGGACCCGCATTTTTTGGGAAGCGCAACCCCGCCCCAATTACACTTCAACTAATTCGGATTTTACGATGTCCACAGCAAAAACACAACAAAGAATCAGCTTTTCGACAGTCAAGAACCGGGTTCCCTATCCGGATCTGCTGGAGGTACAGCTCAAATCATTCCGGGACTTTTTCCAGATGGACACCACGGCCGAGAATCGCAAGAACGAGGGCCTCTACAAGGTGTTTCAGGAGAATTTCCCCATCACCGATACCCGGAACAACTTTGTTCTGGAGTTTATCGACTACTATATCGACCCGCCGCGCTATTCGATCGAGGAGTGCCTCGAGCGCGGACTGACGTACAGCGTTCCGCTGAAGGCCAAGCTGAAGCTCTATTGCACGGACGACGAACACGAGGATTTCGGTGTCGTTGTTCAGGACGTGTACTTCGGGACGATTCCCTACATGACCGAACGCGGAACGTTCGTCATCAACGGTGCGGAGCGTGTCATCGTATCGCAGCTGCACCGTTCGCCGGGTGTGTTTTTCGGACAGAGCATGCACACCAACGGCACCAAGCTCTATTCGGCGCGTATCATCCCCTTCAAGGGTTCGTGGATAGAGTTCGCTACGGACATCAACAACGTGATGTATGCCTACATCGACCGTAAGAAAAAGCTGCCCGTCACCACGCTGCTGCGTGCCATCGGTTACGAGGCGGACCAGCAGATTCTCGAGATCTTCGACCTGGCCGACGAGGTGAAGGTTACGAAGGCCAACCTGAAGAAGGCCGTGGGCCGCAAGCTGGCGGCGCGTGTGCTTTCGACGTGGGTCGAGGACTTCGTGGACGAGGATACGGGCGAGGTGGTATCCATCGAGCGCAACAACGTGATCGTGGACCGCGAGACGGTCCTCGAGGAGGAACATATCGACCAGATTATCGAGAGCGGCGCCAAGACGATCCTGCTGCACAAGGAGAACCAGTCTGGCATCGACTTCTCGATCATATACAATACGCTGCAGAAGGACCCTTGCAACTCCGAGAAGGAGGCCGTGGTCTACATCTACCGGCAGCTGCGCGCTTCGGAGCCGCCCGATGAGGCGACGGCGCGCGACGTCATCGAGAAGCTCTTCTTCTCGGACAAACGCTACGACCTGGGCGATGTCGGCCGTTTCCGCATCAACAAGAAGCTGGATCTGAACATCGATCCGGCCATCCGCACACTGACGCGCGAGGATATCATCGCCATCATCAAGTACCTGATCCAGCTGATCAACTCGAAGGCCGACGTGGACGATATCGACCACCTGTCGAACCGTCGCGTCCGCACCGTGGGCGAGCAGCTTTCGAACCAGTTCTCCGTGGGCTTCGTGCGCATGGCGCGTACGATCCGCGAGCGGATGAACGTGCGCGACAACGAGGTCTTCACGCCGGTGGACCTGATCAACGCCAAGACGCTCTCGTCGGTGATCAACTCCTTCTTCGGCACCTCGCAGCTCTCGCAGTTCATGGACCAGATCAACCCGCTGGCCGAGATCACCCACAAGCGCCGTCTGTCGGCCCTCGGCCCCGGCGGTCTGTCGCGTGACCGCGCCGGATTCGAGGTCCGCGACGTGCACTATACGCACTACGGACGTCTCTGCCCGATCGAGTCGCCGGAAGGCCCGAACATCGGTCTGATCTCGTCGCTGTGCGTCTATGCGAAGATTTCGCCCATGGGATTCATCGAGACGCCCTACCGTACGGTGGAGAACGGCGTCATCGACATGGACAACTCGCATATCCGCTACTACTCGGCCGAGGAGGAGGAGGGCAAGATCGTCGCCCAGTCGAACATGCCGATCGACGACGAGGGCCACTTCCTGCAGCCCGACCGCATCAAGGCGCGTCAGGGTGCCGACTTCCCCGTCGTTACGGCCAGCGAGGTGAACCTCATGGACGTGGCTCCGAACCAGATCGCCTCGATTGCCGCGAGCCTCATCCCGTTCCTCGAGCACGACGACGCCAACCGCGCGCTGATGGGCTCGAACATGATGCGCCAGGCCGTGCCCCTGGTTACGACCGAGGCCCCGATCGTCGGCACGGGCATCGAGAAGGACATGATCTCGGACAGCCGGATCCAGATCGTCGCCGAGGGCGACGGCGAGGTGGTCTTCGCCGACGCCATGAAGATCCAGATCCGCTACGAGCGCACTGAGGACGAGGTTCTCGTGTCGTTCGCTCCGGAGATTACGACCTACATGCTGCCGCGCTACCGCCGCACGAACCAGAATACCTCCATTACGCTCAAGCCTACGGTGCTCACGGGCGACCATGTCACCAAGGGGCAGATCCTCACGGAGGGCTACTCGACGCAGAACGGCGAGCTGGCCCTGGGCCGTAACCTGAAGGTGGCCTACATGCCCTGGAAGGGTTACAACTTCGAGGACGCCATCGTGATCTCGGAGCGCATCCAGCGTGAGGACATCTTCACGTCGGTGCACGTCGACGAGTACATCATGGAGGTGCGCGATACGAAGCGCGGTGTCGAGGAGCTCACGTCCGACATTCCGAACGTTTCGGAGGATGCCACCAAGGACCTCGATGCCAACGGTATCGTCCGCGTGGGTGCCAACATCCACCCGGGGGATATCCTCATCGGCAAGATCACCCCGAAGGGTGAGAGCGATCCTTCGCCCGAGGAGAAGCTCCTGCGTGCGATCTTCGGCGACAAGGCCGGCGACGTGAAGGACGCTTCGCTCAAGGCGCAGCCTTCGCTGCACGGCGTGGTCATCGACACGAAGCTCTACAGCCGTGCGAACAAGGAGGGCAAGAAGAGCAAGACGGCCGAGAAGGCGCAGCTTGACAAGCTCGACGAGAAGTTCGCCGGAGAGATTGCCGAGCTGACCAAGCGGCTCGTCGAGAAGCTCTGGACGCTGTTGCAGGGCAAGACCACGACGGGCATCACGGACTACTTCGGCGTGGAACTCTATCCCGCGGGCACGAAGTTCTCGCAGAAGCTGCTGGAGGAGATCGCCCGCAAGTCCACGGACGAGAAGACGGGCGTGGTGATGGGCTATCTGAACCTCGGTTCGTGCAACTGGACGGGCGACGCCCATACCGATGCGCTCATCGAGGCCACGATCAACAACTATACGATCGAGTGGAAGAAGGCCGACGCCGCCATCAAGCGTGAGAAGTACAACATCACCAACGGCGACGAGCTGCCGCAGACGGGCGTCATCCAGATGGCCAAGGTCTATATCGCCAAGAAGCGCAAGCTGAAGGTGGGCGACAAGATGGCCGGACGCCACGGCAACAAGGGTATCGTGGCGAAGATCGTGCGCGACGAGGACATGCCGTTCCTCGAGGACGGAACGATCGTCGACATCTGTCTGAACCCGCTGGGCGTACCTTCGCGAATGAACCTCGGACAGATCTACGAGGCCGTGCTCGGCTGGGCCGGCCGCGAGCTGGGCGTGAAGTTCGCCACGCCGATCTTCGACGGCGCCTCGCTCGACGAGATCAACGAATACACGGCCAAGGCGGGTCTTCCGCACAGCGGCCGCACCTACCTCTACGACGGCGGTACGGGCGAACGCTTCGACCAGCCGGCGACCGTGGGTGTTACCTACATGCTCAAGCTGGGCCACATGATCGACGACAAGATGCATGCCCGTTCGATCGGTCCCTACTCGCTCATCACGCAGCAGCCGCTCGGCGGTAAGGCGCAGTTCGGCGGTCAGCGTTTCGGAGAGATGGAGGTCTGGGCGCTCGAGGGCTTCGGCGCCGCCAACATCCTGCAGGAGATCCTGACGATCAAGTCCGACGACGTGATGGGCCGCGCCAAGGCCTACGAGGCGATCGTCAAGGGCGAGAACCTGCCCAAGCCGGGTATCCCCGAGGCCATGAACGTGCTGCTGCACGAGCTGCGCGGTCTGGCTCTCTCGGTCAAGCTCGAGTAAGGTGTGTGTATTTAACGTGGATAAGAAAAACGCAAGATAAATATGTCGATTACCAAGGACAATAAACCCAATAATGGTTACAGCCGCATCTCGATCGGCCTGGCCTCCCCCGAGGAGATCCTGGCGCAGTCGAGCGGCGAGGTGCTCAAGCCCGAGACCATTAACTACCGCACCTACAAGCCCGAGCGCGACGGCCTGTTCTGCGAGCGCATCTTCGGTCCGGTGAAGGACTACGAGTGCCATTGCGGCAAGTACAAGCGCATCCGCTACAAGGGTATCGTCTGCGACCGTTGCGGCGTGGAGGTTACCGAGAAGAAGGTGCGCCGCGAGCGCATGGGCCACATCTCGCTGGTGGTGCCCGTCGTACACATCTGGTATTTCCGTTCGCTGCCTTCGAAGATCGGTTACCTGCTGGGTATTCCCTCGAAGAAGCTCGAGGCGATCATCTACTACGAGCGTTACGTCGTCATCAATCCGGGTGCCGCCTCGGAGCAGGGTATCGAACGTCTGCAGACCCTCTCGGAGAAGGAGTACCTCGACGTGCTGAACGCTCTGCCGAAGGGCAACCAGTCGCTCGACGACACGGATCCCAACAAGTTCGTCGCCCAGATGGGTGCCGAGGCGATCTATACGCTGCTCAAGCAGGTGGACCTCGACTCGATGTCCTATGCCCTGCGCCACAAGGCCTCGACCGAGACCTCGCAGCAGCGCAAGTCCGAGGCGCTGAAGTGCCTGAACGTCATCGAGTCGTTCCGCGCCTCGAAGGGCAAGAACAAGCCCGAATGGATGGTGTTGAGCGTCATTCCGGTGATTCCGCCCGAGCTGCGCCCGCTGGTGCCGCTGGATGGCGGACGTTTCGCCACGTCGGATTTGAACGACCTCTACCGTCGTGTCATCATCCGCAACAACCGTCTGAAGCGTCTGATCGAGATCAAGGCCCCGGAGGTGATTCTGCGCAACGAGAAGCGCATGCTGCAGGAGGCCGTCGACTCGCTGTTCGACAACTCGCGCAAGTCCAACGCCGTGAAGAACGAGTCGAACCGTCCGCTCAAGTCGCTTTCGGACTCGCTCAAGGGCAAGCAGGGCCGCTTCCGTCAGAACCTGCTCGGTAAGCGTGTCGACTACTCGGCCCGTTCGGTCATCGTCGTCGGCCCCGAGCTGAAGATGCACGAGATGGGTATTCCGAAGGACATGGCCGCCGAGCTCTACAAGCCGTTCGTGATCCGCAAGCTCATCGAGCGCGGCATCGTCAAGACGGTGAAGTCGGCCAAGAAGATCATCGACCGCAAGGACCCCGTGATCTGGGGCATTCTGGAGAACGTCATCAAGGGACACCCCGTGCTGATGAACCGCGCCCCGACGCTGCACCGTCTGGGTATCCAGGCCTTCCAGCCGAAGCTCATCGAGGGCAAGGCCATGCAGCTGCACCCGCTGGCATGTACGGCCTTCAACGCCGACTTCGACGGTGACCAGATGGCCGTGCACCTGCCGCTGGGCAATGCCGCCATCCTGGAGGCGCAGTTGCTGATGCTCGGTTCGCACAACGTGCTCAACCCCGCGAACGGCGCGCCGATCACCGTGCCGTCGCAGGACATGGTCCTCGGTCTGTACTACATCACCAAGCCCCGCAAGGGTGTCAAGGGTGAGGGACACGTCTTCTACGGTCCCGAGGAGGCGATCATCGCCTACAACGAGAAGCGTGCCGACCTGCACGCCGTGGTGAAGTGTCTGGTCGACGACCTGGACGAGCAGGGCAACCCCGTGCGCGTGCTCAAGGAGACGACCATCGGCCGCATCCTCTTCAACCAGGTGGTTCCCAAGGAGGTGGGCTACATCAACGAGGTGCTGACGAAGCGCTCGCTGCGTGACATCATCGCCGTGGTGATGAAGAAGGCCGGTGCCGACAAGGTGGCCAACTTCCTCGACGACATCAAGGACATGGGTTACCGCATGGCCTTCAAGGGCGGTCTGTTGTTCAACCTCGATGCGGTGATCATCCCCGAGGAGAAGGAGAAGCTCGTGCAGGAGGGTTACGAGCGTGCCGACGCCATCATGGAGGACTACAACATGGGTCTCATTACCAACAATGAGCGATACAACCAGATCATCGACGTCTGGACGAACATCAACTCGAAGCTGACGAAGGCCGTGATCGACACGCTGGTCAAGGACGACGACGGTTTCAATCCGGTCTACATGATGCTCGACTCGGGAGCCCGTGGTTCCAAGGAGCAGATCCGTCAGTTGAGCGGTATGCGTGGTCTGATGGCCAAGCCGCAGAAGTCGGGTGTCGAGGGTGGCCAGCAGGTCATCGAGAACCCGATCCTCTCGAACTTCAAGGAGGGCCTTTCGGTGCTCGAGTACTTCATCTCGACGCACGGTGCCCGCAAGGGTCTTGCCGATACCGCCCTGAAGACGGCCGATGCCGGTTACCTGACGCGCCGTCTGGTCGACGTGGCGCAGGACGTCATCATCAACGAGGAGGACTGCGGCACGCTGCGCGGCCTGACGGCTACGGCCATCAAGCGCAACGACGACG
>DXDG01000027.1 GCA_019115605.1 Candidatus Alistipes faecigallinarum | reverse complement strand
TGCTGCAGATCCTTTCGCGGCGTACGAAGAACAACCCGATTCTGGTCGGTGAGCCGGGTGTCGGCAAGACGGCCATCGCCGAGGGCATTGCCCGCAGGATCATCGACGGCGACGTGCCCGAGAACCTGAAGTCGAAGGTGATCTACTCGCTCGACATGGGTGCGCTGATCGCCGGTGCGAAGTATCAGGGCGAGTTTGAGGAGCGTCTGAAGGCCGTCGTGCAGGAGGTCGTGCAGAGCGAGGGTGAGATCCTGCTCTTCATCGACGAGATCCACACGCTGGTCGGCGCCGGCAAGTCGTCCGGTGCGATGGATGCCGCCAACATCCTGAAGCCGGCGCTGGCCCGCGGCGAGCTGCGGACGATCGGTGCCACGACGCTCGACGAGTTCCAGAAGTACTTCGAGCAGGACAAGGCCCTTGAGCGCCGTTTCCAGAAGGTCATGGTCGACGAACCGACTCAGGAGGACGCCATCTCGATCCTCCGCGGTCTGAAGGAGCGTTACGAGAACCACCATCAGGTGCGAATCAAGGACGAGGCGATCATCGCCGCCGTCGAGCTCTCGTCGCGGTACATCACCTCGCGGTTCCTGCCCGACAAGGCCATCGACCTGGTCGATGAGGCGGCGTCGCGACTGCGTCTGGAGATGAACTCCGTGCCCGAGGAGATCGATACGCTGGACCGTAAGATCCGTCAGCTGGAGATCGAGCGCGAGGCGATCCGCCGCGAGAAGGACGAGGAGCGCATCAACCAGCTTACGAAGGAGATCGAGGAGCTGAAGGCCAGGGATGCGGAGATGCGGGCCAAGTGGCAGGGCCAGCGCGACCTGCTGAAGAAGATCCAGACCAACAAGGACCGGATCGAGCAGCTGAAGGTCGAGGCCCAGCAGGCCGAGCGTCAGGGCGACTACGGCAAGGTTGCCGAGATCCGCTACGGCAAGATCCAGGAGGCCGAGAAGCAGATCGCGGCCTTCCAGGAGGAGTACAAGCTCGCCTCGGCCGGCGGTTCGATGATCAAGGAGGAAGTCGATGCGCAGGATGTCGCCGAGGTGGTATCGCGCTGGACGGGCATTCCCGTAACGCGCATGCTCGCCTCGGAGCGTGAGAAGCTTCTGCACATGGAGGAGGAGCTGCACAAGCGGGTTGTCGGCCAGGATCAGGCCATCGCGGCCATCTCGGATGCCGTGCGCCGTTCGCGTGCGGGTCTGAACGATCCCCGCAAGCCGATCGGCTCGTTCATCTTCCTCGGCACGACGGGTGTCGGCAAGACCGAGCTGGCGAAGGCCCTCGCGGAGTTCCTCTTCAACGACGATTCGATGATGACGCGTATCGACATGAGCGAATACCAGGAGCGGCACAGCGTCTCGCGTCTGGTCGGAGCGCCCCCGGGATACGTCGGATACGACGAGGGCGGCCAGCTCACGGAGGCCGTGCGCCGCAAGCCCTATTCGGTCGTGCTGCTCGACGAAATCGAGAAGGCACACCCCGACGTCTTCAACATCCTGCTGCAGGTGCTCGACGACGGACGTCTGACCGACAACAAGGGTCGTACGGTCGATTTCCGCAACACGATCATCATCATGACCTCGAACATGGGTTCGCAGGTCATTCAGGAGAACTTCGCCGAGGCGTTCGACGGCAAGCGTCTTTCGCCCGAGGTCATCGAACGGACCCGCAACGAGGTGATCGAGCTTCTGAAGCAGCAGCTCAAGCCCGAGTTCCTGAACCGTATCGACGAGATCGTGATGTTCGAGCCGCTGACGCACAAGGACATCGAGCGGATCGTGGATATCCAGATGGGCCACGTCAGCAAGATGCTGGCCGAGAACGGCATCAAGCTCGAATATACCGACAAGGCGCGGATGTGGATTGCCAATGCGGGATTCGACCCGCTCTACGGAGCCCGTCCCGTCAAGCGTACGATCCAGCGCTATGTGGTGAACGATCTTTCGAAGCGGATTCTGGCCGGCGAGGTCGACCGGTCGAAGCCCATTTCGATCGACGCCGACGACAAGGGCTTGGTCTTCAAGAACTGACCGTCGCGTTGCAAATGAAGGGTTCCGCCCCCGGCAGGGGAGCGGAACCCTTTTTTTGTCTTCTCGGCGGCCGGTTTTGACGGGGGATTCTCACTGCACGTAGCGGCTGAAGAAGCGCCACAGCTCCTCGCAGGTGTCAACGCCCGTGTCGTGCCAGGAGTGCGTGCCGCCGACCGTTTCGTAGAGCCACACCTCGCGGCCGTCGGTTCCCCCGGTGTAGCGGTGGGCGATGACCCGGCGGCCGCCGGCCGCGGCGGGAAGCGTGTCGGTCTGCTCCCGGAGGCATTTGTTCTTTGCGGCCCAGTAGCTGACGGCCATCGGGATCGGAAGGTAGGCGCCCCAGCCGTCGCGGTTCTCCAGATCGCCCTCCCAGCGGGTAGTGCGATCCTCCGTGCCGTGGATTTCGAAGAGCGGAACGGGATGCGGGTTGTCGTCGCGGCGCAGGATCTCGACCGACATGAAGCCCGCCACGGGTCCGAGGGCCGCAAAGAGCTCCGGGCGGCGCGAAGCGAGCAGGTAGCACATGTCCCCGCCGTTGGACATCCCCGTGCAGAAGACGTTGCGGCGGCTCAGACCGTAGCGCCGGTGCAGGTGGCCGATCAGCTCGTCGAGGAAGCGTATGTCGTCGACTGGCATGTCGGCCTGAAAGGGATATCCCACGTTCCAGCAGCTGGTGCCGCGGCCGTCGCGTTCGCCCTGGGGGTAGCAGACGGCGAATCCGTGGCGGTCGGCCGTCGGATTCATGCCGAAGGCCGCCGGGTCGGCCGAACCGCCGTAGCCGTGCAGGACGATGACGAGCGGCGCTTCGGGCGGCAGGTCCTTGGGGAGATGGATCGTGTAGGTGCGGTCGATGCCGCCCGAACGCAGGGTCTCGGTGCGGTCCTCCTGGGCGCACCCGATGGTCGGAATCAGCAGCAGCAGTGTCGGGAGCAGCATCCGGAAAAAGGGTTTCATGATCTGGAAGTTGAAGTGTTTTACAGTCCCTTGCGGGCCAGGCGCCACGCCAGGGCGTTGTAGAGACCGAGCAGCGGCGCGCGCCACCGGACGGGCAGGCGGTTCAAGAGGCGCACCTTGTGCAGCGTGCGGCGGTAGGTTTTCGTATAGCCGAAGCAGCGCACGGCGCGCGCGGCGGCCTCCGTGTCGCCCTTGGCCGAGAGGATGAGGGCCTTGCCCAGCGCGGCGCGGGCGATGAATTCGCGCTCCTCGACGGGTGCCGCGGGGTCGTAGAGCGCCTCGAACGAGTAGGCGGTCCGCTCGGGCGTGTAGCTCGATGCCGAGCGGTTCGAGGCCACCTTCGAGTAGCGGACGAGCTTCTCGGGAGAGTAGCAGACCCGGTAGCGGCGGCCGATCTTGATCCACATGTAGAGGTCGCCGGCGATCTTCATCCCCTCGGGAAAGCCGCCCACCTCGTCGAAAACCTTGCGGGGGATGCAGGCCGCCGAGGGAATGGCGATGTAGCAGTGGGCCGAGTCGCGGAAGAAGTTCGCAACGACGCCCCGTGTCGCGGGCCCTTCGGCCGGGAAGATGCCGTCGTGACTGACGATGCGGAAGCCCGTGCAGTAGAGGCCGCAACCGGGGTACCGGCCGATCAGTGCGGCGATCTCTTCGAGGAATCCCGGCTCCCACTCGTCATCGGCGTCTAACAGCGCGACATATTCGCCCCGGGCTTCGGCGATGGCGCGGTTGCGGGCGGCGCACTCCCCGGCATTCGGCTGCCGGACGAGGCGCACAAGCGGCGCGCGGAGGGCTTCGACCTTCGCGGCGCTGCCGTCGGTCGATCCGTCGTCCACGACGATGATCTCATCCGGTTGGCGGGTCTGCGCCAGCACGGAGCGGAGCGTACCCTCGATTTCGCGCTCCTTGTTGTAGAGGGGTATGATGACCGAGATGACCGGTTCGGACATGGGCTTGCGGTTTTTTGCGAAGATATCGATCTTTTGCTATTTTTGCAAATAAAACCGCGTTCCATGACCCTCTCCGAGAAGATCCTCCGCTTTGCCCGCAACAGCTTCGAGACGGCGCTCTACTTCGCCGTGATGGCCGTCAAGGAGAATTTCCGCAACTATGTGGGCCGCGCTGGCCGCACTCCCGGGGCGGATGCCGCGACGCTGGCGATCCTCGGCAACGGCCCCTCGCTGGCCCGTGAACTTCCCGTTCTGATGGAGGATGCGGCGCCGCGCGACCTGATGGCAGTCAACTACTTCGCGCTTGACGACCGTTTCACCTCCCTGCGCCCGGCCTACTACGTCCTTTCGGACCCGATGTTCTTCCGCGACAGCCCCTGCCGCGAACGCGTGGCGGAGTTGTACCGCGTGCTCGCGGCGCGTGTCGCATGGCCGATGACGCTCTATGTGCAGTACTACAATCCCGAGCATTTCGACTACCGGGCCGCGCTGCCCAATCCCCTGATCCGCATCGTGCCCTTCCATACCACGATGTTCCGGGGCTTCCGCTCGCTGGAGTTCCGCCTCTTCCGCCGCGGACTGGGAAGCGCCAACTTCGGCACGGTGGTGCAGGTCGGCGAATACGTCGGCCTGCTGCTGGGCTACCGCTGCGTTGAGCTCTACGGCGTGGACCACACGCTGCTCGAAGGGCTCTGTGTGGATGCGGACAACCGGCTGTGCCGCAGCGACCGCCACTATTACGACAGGGAGCCGACGCGGGATCCGCAGCCCATCTGCCAGAAGGTGCCGCCCGTGCCCTATACGATGGCCTCCTACCTGGCGGAGGTTGCCGAGCTGTTCCGCGGCCACGAGGTGCTGCGCGACTATGCCCGGTGGCTCGGCGCACGGATCGTGAACTGCACGCGCTCGTCGATGATCGACGCCTACGAGCGACGCGGGGAGTGATCCGGCCTTATCCGACCGATAGAAAAAAGGGACGGCCTTCGCACAAGGTCGTCCCTTTTCCTATTCGGGCGTTGCCGGCGTTTCCGGCGTTATCGGCGGAGGTTGCGGCTGGCGGCGATGATCTCCGCCATGGTGAAGTCCTCCGGATAGTCGATATCCATCCCCTCGATACGGTCCACGACGGCCATCCAGGGACGGTCGCCGATGCGGCGGTGGCGTTCGCACCAGAGCGCCCGCGGGAAGATGAAGAAGGCGCTGGTCTCGATATAGACCGGTTCGATGGTCTGCGTGCGGGGTATGTTGTCCAGCGAGTAGTTCAGCGGATGCCCCTCGTACCAGGCGAAGGTCTGGATGCGCTCGGCGCTGAAGGCCGAGTCGTACTCGCCGGAGTGCACCTTGCCGAGCGCCTCGGCGAGGGTCTCTGAACGGATGAAGGGCGAGGTGGCGTGGGCCAGGACGTAGAGGTCGGCCTCGACCTCGGCCGTAAAGCGGTCGTAAATCTCGCGGCCGAGGGTCGTGTCACGGTCGAGCTCCTTGCTGCGCCGCAGAAAGCGCACCCCCTCGGGCAGCAGGCCCCGGATGCTCTCGTCGCTGCAGTAGACGTAGACCTCGTCGATGCTGCGGACCGCCGTCAGGGTCTTCAGAATATGGCACATCAGCGGCTCGCCGCCCAGCAGCCGCAGGTTCTTGCCTGCGACGCGCTGGCTGTTGAGCCGGATCGGAACGAACGCAACGGTTTTCATGCGATAGGATTTTTACTGTACGAGCAGGTTGCAGCCCCGGATGTCCGAGCGGTCGATGCGTCCCTCGATCACGAACGATCCGTCGGCGGCAACGCGCCCCGTGTCGGCCGTCTGGATGAAGGCGCAGGACCACCAGTTGGCCAGGTCGGTGATGTTCAGCCCGCCGCGGCTTTCAGCCGGCAGCGTGCAGAACGGGTCGTTGATGTCGCGCGCCGCAACGCGCATCCAGGCCGGGCAGCGGAAGCGGTTCCCGCCCTGCGAATAGGCCTGCGAGGTGAGCTCCGCCATGCCGTACTCCGAATGGATCTCCCCGACGCCGAAGGCCCGGCAGAGGATACGGTGGAACTCCTCCTTGGGAATCTCCTCGCGGTATCCCTTCATGCCGCCGGTCTCCATGACGACGGTATTGCGCAGTTTCGGGGCATATTGCTCGGCGAGGTCCCACAGCGCGTAGCTGACGCCCAGCAGGATCTTCGGCTTCGGGTCGGCGGCCATGTCGCGCAGCAGCGCCTCATAGTCGTCGAGGTAGAAGCCGCCCGAGCCGCAGTCCGAGATGAGCCGGTCGGCCATGTAGACGAGCGACGAACCCTTGCGGCGCAGGTAGTTGGGCAGCAGCGCATAGAGGCTCCAGCGGGCCGGATCGCCGTAGAAGGTGCGGAACGATCCGCGGAAAGCCGCCTCGTAGAGGGCCAGCGACTGCATCGCGTGGCGCGAGGAGGTCATGCCCGTTGTGGCGCTCGACGTGAAGACCGCCTCGGGCTCCCGGTCGCCGCAATAGACCTCGTGGCTCTTGAAGAGCTCGATGGGCAGGTGGGGTATTTCGTCGGAATGCCGTACCTGCTGCGGATCGACGCCGATCAGGGCGAGGTACTCGCGGTAGGGTGCGCATGCGGCGGCCTGGCGTCGGAAAACTTCCAGCGCCAGCCGTTCGAACGTTGTGCGGTTGTCGATTCCGAATATCGCTTCGGGGCCTGTCATCACGGACAAAGATACGACAAACGGCGGGCAGAAACAACATTTCCGGCGGCTTTTTCCCCGGTGTAGCGATGCGGCCCTTCCTGCCGGCGCCTCCGGCTGTTCCTCCGCCAGCGCCCCCGACTATCCTTCCGGCTGTTTCTCTGCCGGTCCCTCCGCCAGCGTTCCCGCCGGCTCCAGGCCGCCTTTCCGCGGCACCTCCCGCCTGCGGCTTATTACTCCGCGGCAGACAGGAAACGGCGGCTGCATCGGGTCTCCCCTGCAACCGCCGTTTCGGTCGTACGGCACCCGGCCGCGGCCGGATGCACAGCATGTGCAAACTCTACTTCTTGCCCTTGGGCGCCAGCATCATGTTCATCTTCTTGCCGTCGAGTTTGGGCATCATCTCCACCTTGGCCACCTCCTCCAGGTCGGTGGCGAAGCGCAGCAGCAGGATCTCGCCCTGCTCCTTGAAGACGATCGAGCGACCGCGGAAGAAGACGTAGGCCTTGACCTTCGAACCCTCCTTGAGGAAGTTCATGGCGTGCTTGAGCTTGAAGTTGTAGTCGTGGTCGTCGGTCTGGGGTCCGAAGCGGATCTCCTTGACGGTAACCTTCGCCTGGTTGGCCTTCAGCTCTTTGGCCTTTTTCTTCTGTTGGTACAGGAACTTCTGGTAGTCCGCGATGCGGCAGACGGGGGGATCGGCCTTGGGCGAGATCTCGATCAGGTCGAGCTCCAGCTCGTCAGCCAGGCGCAGGGCGTCGCGGATCGGCATGACCTGCGGCTGCTCCACGTTGTCGCCCACCACGCGCACCTCGGGTGCGGTGATCTGCTCGTTGATGCGGTGCGGGTTCTCCTTCTCGGGCAGTCTGCGCCCGAAGCGGTTGTCCTGTTTCGGTTTGTTATTCCCGGGGTTGAACGGCCTCGGCGGGAATGGTTTCGGTGCTGCGATAGTTGTAAAGTATTAGTGAATGATTCGAAAAGTTTCTCCCTTCGAAAACCTCCGGATGCGGGACCTCCCGGCGGGGGAGGCCCGCATCCCGAAGGTTACGCTTTCTTGAGTTTGTTGGCCTCGACCTCCTGCTTGACCAGTCCCGTGAGGAAATCGCGGAAGGCCTCCATGGTCATCTGACCCTTGTCGCCTTCGCCCTGGGCGCGTACCGAGACGAGACCCTCGGCCTCCTCCTTCTCGCCGACGATCAGCAGGTAGGGGATGCGCTTGAGTTCGTTGTCGCGGATCTTGCGGCCGATCTTCTCGTTGCGGTCATCGACCTCCGAGCGGACGTCGCCGGCGTTGAGGTACTCCGAGACCTTGTGGGCGTAGTCGTTGAACTTCTCCGAGATGGGAAGCACCACGACCTGCTCGGGCGAGAGCCACAGCGGGAACTTGCCGCCGGTGTGCTCGAGCAGCACGGCCACGAAACGCTCCATCGAGCCGAACGGCGCGCGGTGGATCATGATCGGGCGGTGGAGCTTGTCGTCGGCGCCCTTGTAGGTCAGGTCAAAACGCTCCGGGAGATTGTAGTCCACCTGGATGGTTCCCAGCTGCCACTTGCGGCCGATGGCGTCCTTGACCATGAAGTCGAGCTTCGGGCCGTAGAAGGCCGCTTCGCCGTACTCCACGACCGTGTTGAGGCCCTTCTCCTTGGCGGCCTGCATGATGGCCGACTCGGCCTTCTCCCAGTTCTCGTCCGAACCGATGTACTTCTCGCGGTTGTTCGGGTCGCGCAGCGAGATCTGCGCCGTATAGCTGTCGAATTTCAGCGTCTTGAAGATGTAGAGCACGATGTCGATCACGCGCTCGAACTCCTCGAGCAGCTGGTCGGGACGTACGAAGATGTGGGCGTCGTCCTGCGTGAAGCCGCGCACGCGCGTCAGTCCGTGGAGCTCACCCGACTGCTCGTAGCGGTAGACCGTGCCGAACTCGGCCAGACGGACCGGCAGCTCCTTATACGAACGGGGCTTCGAGCGGTAGATCTCGCAGTGGTGCGGGCAGTTCATCGGCTTGAGCAGGTACTCCTCGCCCTCGATCGGGGTGTGGATCGGCTGGAAGGAGTCCTTGCCGTACTTGGCGTAGTGTCCCGAGGTAACGTAGAGCTCCTTGTTGCCGATATGCGGGGTGATGACCTGCTGGTATCCGTACTCCTTCTGGACGTTGCGCAGGAACTGCTCCAGCCGGTCGCGCAGGGCGGCGCCCTTCGGCAGCCAGAGCGGCAGTCCGGGGCCTACGCGCTGCGAGAAGGTGAACAGTTCGAGATCCTTGCCCAGCTTGCGGTGGTCGCGTTTCTTGGCCTCCTCCATCATCTTGAGGTAGTCGTCGAGCATCGACTTCTTGGGGAACGAGATGCCGTAGATGCGCGTGAGCATCTTGTTCTTCTCGTTGCCGCGCCAGTAGGCTCCGGCCACGGAGGTGAGCTTCAGGGCCTTGATGTAGCCCGTATTGGGAATGTGCGGTCCGCGGCAGAGGTCCGTGAACGCACCGTTCGTGTAGAAGGAGATGGTGCCGTCCTCGAGGTCCGTGATGAGTTCGACCTTGTACTGGTCGCCCTTCTCGGTGAAGGTCTTCAGGGCTTCGGCCTTGGGCACCTCGCGGCGGACGAGCGGCTCCTTGTTGCGGGCGAGCTCCTGCATCTTCTGTTCGATGCGCGGCAGGTCGGCCTCGGTGATCGGCGTCGGCGAATCGACGTCGTAGTAGAAGCCGTTTTCGATGGCGGGGCCGATGCCGAACTTGATGCCCGGGTAGAGGGCTTCGAGCGCCTCGGCCAGCAGGTGCGACGAGGTGTGCCAGAAGGCGTGCTTGCCTTCGTCGTCGTCCCATTTGTAGAACTTGACCGATGCGTTCTCTTCGATCGGACGCATCATGTCCACCGTTGCGCCGTTTACCGAGGCCGCCAGCGAGTCAGCAGCTAAACGAGGGCTGATGCTCTCCGCGATCTGGTAGGCAGTTGTCCCTTTGGCATACTCCTTTACCGAGCCATCGGGAAAAGTGATCTGGATCATACAGTTTATAAAATTTAAGTTTTCGGGGCCTTCGGCGCTTCCACAATTACGAGACGGAATACGCCTCCGGTTTGCCCGGTTTATTCATGGTTTCTTCGTTCCCCGCCGCGGTATTGTCGGCTACTCCTCCTTTTCGGTGTGCGGCAGCTCCCTGGCGGAGACGTCGCGGTTCGACTTCTCGCGCTCGGCCTTCTGCAGCGGGTTGCGCGTCCATTCGGCCCAGGCGCGGCGGTGCTGCACGATGTCGATGGCCGCATAGATGGCGTTGCGCATCGACTGCGCGTCGGCACGATCCTTTCCGGCGATGTCGAAGGCGGTGCCGTGGTCGGGCGAGGTGCGCACGGCCGAGAGCCCCGCGGTGAAGTTCACGCCGTCGGGCGAGAGGCTCTTGAAGGGGGCCAGCCCCTGGTCGTGGTACATGGCCAGGATGCCGTCGTAACGGGCGTAGGCCCCTCCGGCGAAGAGCCCGTCGGCGGCAAAGGGCCCGAAGGCGAGCATTCCCTTTTCGAAGGCCTCGGCGATGGCCGGGCGGATCGTCTCCTCCTCCTCGCTTCCCAGCAGGCCGCCGTCGCCGGCGTGGGGGTTGAGGGCCATCACGGCGATGCGCGGCTCGACGATGCCGAAGTCCTCGACAAGCGAGCGGCGCAGCGTGGCGATCGACTCCACGATCCGCTCTTGGGTGATGCTGCGGGCGATCTCCGCCACGGGAATATGCTTCGTAACGAGCCCTACGCGGAGGATCTCGCTGCACATGATCATCATGGGCGTTCCCCCGAATTCGGCGCCGAAAAATTCGGTGTGGCCCGTGTAGCGGAAGTCGTCGCTCTGGACGGTCTCCTTGTCGAAGGGGCCGGTTACCACGGCGTCGATCGCACCGGCCTGAAGGTCGGCCGCGGCGGCGCGCAGCGCCTCCACGGCGGCACGGCCCGCTTCGGGGGTCGGATGCCCCGGCTCCACGGCCGCCACCTCGCCGCAGGCGACGAGATTGACCTTGCCGCGGCGTGCTTCGGCGGCCGAGACCACCTGGTTGAAGGCGACGTTTTCGGTGTCGCGGAGCGTATTTCGGTAGAAGGCCGCGGCTTTCGGCGAGCCGTAGACGACGGGCGTGAAGAGCTCCGTCATGCGCGGATCGGCGAGTGCCTTGAGGAGCACTTCCCAGCCGATTCCGTTCGGGTCGCCTTGCGTAAGGCCTATCTTGAGCTTCTGTTCAGACATAGACAGGTATGTTTCAACCCACAAAGGTATAAAATATTCAGAATAAGCAATGCGTTGCGCGGGGTTTTCCGTGAAAAAATCGGACCCCGCGCGGAAGAGGGCGTCGGCGCCGGCGTGCCCGACGGCTTCGGAGCCTGCGGGCGGCAGCCGAAGCCGTATCCGCCGGGGCTGTTTTCGGGAGGGTTACCGGATGCCGCGGCGGCGGAACTCGGCGCAGACGACGCCCGTGGCCATTGCCACGTTGAGCGACTCCGAGGCGCGGCGGTCCGCCGGGAAGGGCGGGATGAAGAGTTTGCGGGTTACCGTCTGCGCCACGTCGGGCCGCACGCCGCGCCCCTCGTTGCCCATGACGATGATCCCTCCGTCGGTGAGCTGCGCGTCGTAGAGGTTTTCGCCCTCAAGGAAGGTGCCGTAGACCGGCACGCCGCGGGCTGCGGCCTGCGCGAGCAGCGGCGCGAGCTCCACATAGTGGACCCTGACGCGGAGGATGGCCCCCATGGTCGCCTGCACCACCTTGGGGTTGAAGCAGTCGGCCGTTGCGGGCGAGCAGAGGATCTCCCCGATGCCGAACCAGTCGGCCAGGCGGATGATCGTCCCCAGGTTTCCGGGGTTCTGCACGTCGTCGAGCGCCAGCGTGAGACGCTGTCCGACGTGTGCCGCATCGAGCCGGTAGCGGGGGATCTCCACGATTGCCAGCGAGTTCGAGGGGGTCTTGAGCAGCGACAGCCGCTCCATCTCCTTCTCCGTAACGCATTCGACCTCGGGACCTTCGAACAGCCCTTCGGTGGCGAAGATCCTGCGGATGCGGAGATTCGAACGGCGCAGTTCGCCGATGAGCTTCGCGCCTTCGGCGACGAAGAGCCCGTGTTCGGAGCGTCCCCGCTTGTCGGACAACGAGCGTACGAGTTGAATGTCGGATCGGGTCATGGTCTCTTTTCGATCGTGAAGGTGGTGCCCTCGCGGGCGGCGTAGCTCTCCGCAAAGAGCGTGCGGGCCTCCTCGACGAGCGGCGCCTCATCCCTGTAGCGCGACGAGTAGTGGCCGATGACCAGGCGCCGCGCCCCGGCCCGGAGCGCCGCCTTGGCGGCATCGACCGTCGTGGCGTGTCCGCGGTCGCGGGCCGCGCGTTGCTCGGCGGCCGCATAGGTCGCCTCGTGGTACATCAGATCAACGCCCCGGCACAGCCCGGCGGCCTTCGCCGAGTAGTTCGTGTCCGAGAGGTAGGCGTACGACCGCGGCGCGTAGGGCCGGTAGGTCAGTTCGCCGTTTTCGAGGAGCGTGCCGTCGTCGAGCCGCACCGCCTCGCCGCGCTTGGCCGCGGTGATCTGGGCGATCGAAAGTCCGTATTTCACGATTTTGAACTTGTCGACGTTCAGCGGCGGCTCCTTCTCGCGGAAGAGGAATCCGGCGCACGGCACGCGGTGGCGCAGCGGAATGCTCCACACTTCGAGCGTGCGGTTTTCGTAGAGCAGCGCGTGTTCGGTGGTCCGCACCTCGTGCCAGACGACTTCGTAGGGGAGCTCCGTGTCGAAGTAGCGCAGGTGGCATTCGAGGATCTCGCCGAAGGGGGCCGGGGCATAGACCTCCAGCGGGGTCCGGCGTCCGTAAAGCCCGAGTGTCGAGATGAGCGGGAAGAGCCCGTAGACATGATCCCCGTGCAGGTGCGAGATGAACGCGGCGCGGAGTTTGAGCGGATTGATCCCGTAGCGGATGAGCTGCTGCTGCACCCCTTCGCCCGCATCCACGAGGTAGTACTGTTCGTGGATGTTCACCGCCTGGGCCGACGGATGCCGGTCGGGCGTGGGCTTGGCCGAGGAGCTGCCGAGGATGGTTACCGCAAAACTCATGGAGCTATTTCCTGTATTTGATGAAGGTCGCTTCGAGCCGGTTCGTTACCGTAACGTTGCGTTGGGTCGTGGCCGTGCGGGTGCTGCTGCCGTCGTCGTGGTGCTCGACACGCTCGGTCGTCGTGTAGGTCGGCTCGGAAACCGTATGGCCGATCCCCTCGAAAACCACGGCGTCGGCACCCTTCTCGCGGGCGCGCTTTTCGATGGCCTTCTGCGCATCCTCCAGGTTGCCGAAGAGCTGCGGTGCGGCCGTAATGTGCCCCATCGTCTCGTACTCCCCGGGCACATCGTTCCAGCTGAAGAAGAGCTCGGGATTCCCGGTGGCGGGATAGGTCTTGCCGATGTAGGTGGTCTCCACGGCGCAGGCACACAGGCCGCATGCGGCGCACAGGATCAGCAGGAGGCGTTTCATGGCGTTGCTTTTTCGGTTTGTCATTTATTTCAGCAGGAAGCGTTCGCAGTCGAGGGCGGCGATGCAGCCCGAGCCGGCGGCGGTGATGGCCTGGCGGTAGTGGGGGTCCTTCACGTCGCCCGCGGCGAAGAGACCCTCGATGGAGGTCTTCGAGGTGCCCGGTTCGGTGCGGATGTAGCCTTCGGCGTCGAGGTCGAGCTGTCCGGCGAAGAGCTCCGTGTTGGGATGGTGTCCGATCGCAAGGAAGAAGCCCGAGATCTCGATCGTGCGCTCCTCCCCGTCGGTCCGGCGCAGCAGGGCGCCCGTTACGCCGGAGTCGTCGCCCAGCACCTCGACGGTGTTGTGCTCGAAGAGCACCTCGATGTTTCCAGTGCGGAAGACGCGCTCCTGCATCGCCTTCGAGGCGCGCAGGTAGGGCTTGCGGACGATCATGTAGACCTTGCGGCACAACGAGGCGAGGTAGGTGGCCTCCTCGCAGGCCGTATCGCCGCCGCCCACGACAGCCACGTCCTTCTTGCGGTAGAAGAAGCCGTCGCAGGTGGCGCAGGCGCTGACGCCCTGTCCGCGGAACTTCGTCTCGGAGGGCAGCCCGAGGTACTTGGCCGAGGCTCCCGTGGCGACGATCACCGCCTCGGCCTCCAGCTCCGTCGTGCCGTCCACCGTAACGTGGAACGGACGCTTCGAAAGGTCGATCCGCGTAATCTGCCCCGAGCGGATGTCGGTGCCGAAACGCTCGGCCTGACGGCGCAGGTCGGCCATCATCTGGTTGCCGTCCACCCCTTCGGGATAGCCCGGGAAATTCTCGATCTCGGTCGTCGTCGTGAGCTGTCCACCCGGCTCGATGCCTTCGTAGAGTACGGGTTGCAGGTTGGCGCGCGCCGTATAGATGGCGGCCGTGAATCCTGCGGGGCCGCTGCCGATGATCAGTACTTTGATGTGTTCCATGGTATGTGTCGTTTTTTTGTGTTTTCGTTACGGTTCCACGGCGCCGAACTCCGTAAGGCGCCGTCCGAGGTAGTCGTATAAGGCCCAGCGGCCGTGCAGCCGTACGCGGACGATGCTCTCCACGGGGTCGTACTCCACGATTTCGTATTCGGGAGGGATGATATAGCGACCCTGCTTGTCGATGAGTCCCATGCCCGTGTCGGTCTCCACCTCGGCGCGCCCTTCGTGGAAGTCTCCGGCCCAGCGGAATTGCGGGGCGATGACCCGGCGGTTCTGCGCATCGACATAGCCGTAGCCCGCGTCGTCCTCGACGCAGACGAGCCCTTCGAACAGATGGCTCGTCCAGCGGTGTCCGTCGAGCGGGCGCAGGGCCGTGTAGGCGGCTGCCGCGTCCGAGACCTGCGGTCCTCCCGTGCACTGCAAAATCCGTTCCCGCAACTGCCCGAAGGCTTCGTCGTCGCGGCCCGGGGTGTCGAAACGCGCGTCGTGGTAGCGGATCGGGATGAAGCGTCCCGCCGCCCAGCGGAGATTCTCCGCGCGGAGGTTGTTGTGCGAGAAGTGCAGCTCGCGGAGCGCCTGCTGCAGCGTGTCGAGAGCGCGGAGCAGCTCCTCGGCGGGGACGCTGCCGAGCGCCTCGTCGAAGCTGCGCCCGGCGGGCAGGGGCTCGATGACAAGCGACGTGCGGCAGGGTTTTCCCGTAGTGTCGTACCAGAGCAGTTCGTCGGGCAGGATGCGGTATTCGGTCAGGAAGTCCGTGCGGAGCTTCCGCAGCCGCGATTCAATCCGTTCGACGCCGTAAAGCGCCGCCGGCGTGAGGGGCAGGAAGAGGAGCCAGCGCCGGCCGTCGTGGGTGATCTCCGCCTCGGCGAAGCGCGTCGTGCGCATCAGCTGCGGCAGCCCGTCCGCACCGCATACGGCCCGGGCGTCGGTGAGTGTGCGGAACGAGAGGTCGGGAGTCAGCAGCGCCCGTGTGAAGGTTTGCAGCGTGGCGGTCATGGCTTATTCGGTTTTGACGCTGATGGAGCCGATGTTGAGCATGGCGACCAACTCGTCGGCCGAGGCGTTGTAGCTCACGCCCCGGAAGGGCGGCAGGGCGCCGGGCCCCTTCACCGCGCGGATCGCCTCGTCGAAAACGGCGGGCATGACGCTCGAACAGTCGTAGAGCAGTGCGGCATAGCGGTTCGGGATGCGCGGCTCCTCCTCCGAGGGGAAGAAGGCCGTTTGCGGCATCTCGCCCGCCGTGATATGGATGTTCACCAGCAGGATCTTCCCGTCGGCCGTGCCGAGGGACTTGATCTGGTCGCAGACCGTGCGCAACTCCTCCTCGTCGCAGTCGGTTGCCTCGCCGTCGGTGATGTTGAAGACGATGGGCGGGAAACTTGCGGCATGGGCCGCTTCGGCGCACCACGCAGCCGCCAGGTCGCGGATGCGGCGCAGTGCCTCGCACATGGGCGTCTGCCCCGCGGCATGCGGCTCGACCCAGATCGGGACGGGCAGTTCACGCAGGGCGATGCCGCCGTCGGGGGTCCGGCATTCGACGACCTCCCGGCGGATGGCCGGCTCGACGGCGGCAAGCTCTGTGATGGAGATCATCTCCCGGCCGTCGGGGAGCAGGGAGTGGACCTCGTCGTCGCCCGAGTAGCCGAGGACGGCCACATCGTAGTAATTGCGTACGCCATCGTTGCGGCGAGCCCGTTCGATCAGTTCGAAAAGCAGTCCGTTGGTGATCGAAGCCACGGCTTCGGCCTTGCTTGCGGTACGTCCGCGGAAGCGGAGCTGCTCGGACATGGAGCCCGAGCAGTCGATGGCGATGAAGAAGGCCGTCCGGTGGTTGCGGGTGATGCTTTGCGTATACATGTTCTTCGGGTCGTAGTTGCAAAAGGGATATGCAAATATAGCGATTTGCTCCTAAATGGCAAATTCGCGGCCCGCAGGATCTATTTCCGAACGGATGCCGCGGCGGATGATCCGGGCGCGGCCGTTGCGGAAGGGCTTGACCGTCTCGCAGTCCGGGCAGCTGATGCGCGTGCGGCCCCGGCGGTCGATGAAGTGCCAGGTGCCTCCGAGCTGCACGGCCGCCAGCCCTTCGGAAAATTCGAAGCCATTGTCGTAGAGCGGTGCGATGACGCACTCGGTTTGGGTGCGGTAGCCCCACAGTCCGCCGCGTTCGAACAGCTCGGGTGCGGGGCCTTCGTCGGGCTCCTCCGCCCGCTCTACCGCCCTCTGCCGCCGCACGGCCTCCCGGAGCAGCTCTTCGAGGCCGAACAGGCGCAGTGTCGGTGCGGTGAGCAGCCGCGCGATCCGGTAGGCGACGGCCATTCCGCGCCGTTCGAAAAGCGCCACGACCTCCCGGTAGGGCGTCTCGTGCGGAATCTGCGACGGGGTGAAGAGCAGTCCGTCGCCCGCGCCGTAGCGGGCGTAGAGTCCGGGCTCCTCGGCCAGGGCGTGCAGCGCCGTGGAGATCAGCGCCGCGGGGTAGTCGTCCAGCGAGGCGTCGAAGTCGGCCGCCGTGCGGGCCGGGTGCTGGTAGGCTGCGGTGCCCAGCTCGGGACTCGGCTCCCCGGCAAAGGCGGGAAGGAACGTTGCGTCATGGTCGATCGGATGGAGGCGGCCCGCGGGATCGACGATCAGGTTCTCGGGCTTCAGGTCGCCGTGGGCCCGGTCGTCCGTGACCATGGCAAGCGCCAGCCGGTCGAAGGCCGCCGCCAGTGCCGCCAGCTGCTCCCGGTCGCCATCCGAAGCGGCGCGGTGGACCGCCTCGCGGAGTGTTCGGCCCTCGATCCACTCGTCGAGGACGACATCGACCCATTCGCCCGTCGTGGGGGAGGTGTAGAGGTAGAGCTCCCGTTCGAAGAGGCACTCGCCGTAGATCTCCCGCAGGTGGCGCATCGGCCGCAGAAAGCAGCGCAGGGCGCGCAGCCGTCCTTCATGACGCACACGGAAGACGATCGTCGAGTTGCCGACGGCGCATGCGGGCCGCCCCGCGGCATCACGGCACAGGACAATCTCCCCGAGCCGTCGTGTGAGACCCTCGGGATCGGTGAGCGTGAAGAGGTATTGGCGGAGTGTGCGCATGGCTTTCGACGGGAACGCGGGACCGTCCCCGAGGAAGGTCCCGCGTCGTTACGTCCTTCGGACCCGGAGGCCCGCCGGTGTGTTTAGTGGCAGTCGCAGTGCCCGTGTCCGTGTCCGTGGTCGTCGCAGCAGCCGTCGCCGCAACCGTCGCCGCACGAACCGCAGGAGCAGTGTCCCTGCAGGTCCTCGGGTGTTACGTCGCGCACCGAAACGACCTCGACGTCGAAGTGGAGCGTCTTGCCGGCCATCGGGTGGTTGAAGTCCATCTTGACGTGCTCGTCGCCGACCTCCTTGACCGTGCCCATCATGCGGTTGCCCTGGGAGTCGCTCATCGGCACCTGGCTGCCGACGAAGAGGATATCCTCGGCGAGCTTGCCGTCCACCATGAAGATGTGCTTCGGCAGATCGACGATCGCCTCGGCGATCAGCTCGCCGTAGCCGTCCTTGGGCTCCAGCGTGAACGAGACCTTCTCGCCGGGCTCCTTGCCCTCGATGGCCTCCTCGAACTTCGGGAGCAGCATGCCCGTGCCGAAGATGAATTCCAGGGGCTGTCCCGGACGCGACTGGTCCGCGATCTGTCCATCGACGGTGAGCTTGTAGTCCACGCCGACCATCTTGTTCTTTTCTACTTTCATGCGATGTGTTGAATTTTGGTATTTCCGTGTTCGTGTTCCGCGGTCTCCGCCGTCGCCGTGCTTCGGCAGGCGACAGCCGGTAAAACCGGCCAAATGTACGACATATTTTCGGGATTGTCAAATCCCGTGCCCCGCTGCGGGGAAAAATGCCGGGCGAAGCGCTCTTCGCACCGGCATTTTCCGTTCGGGCGGGCGCTATGCGTCGTTGCGGCAGCAGAGGTTGCGGTCTCCGTAGCCGTTGTCGATCTTCGAGACGTAGGGGAAGAACTTGGCGTGGCGCACCCATTCGAGCGGGAAGGCGGCCTGCATGCGCGTGTAGGCGTGCGGCCACTCGCCCGCCAGCTCGACGGCCGTATGCGGGGCGTTCGTTACGACGTTCTCGCTCTGTCCGGCGGCCGCCGCGGCCTCGCACTCGCGCTTGATGCTGACGAGCGCCTCGATGAAGCGGTCCATCTCCTCCTTGGGCTCGGACTCCGTGGGCTCGACCATCAGCGTCTCGTGCACGGGGAACGAGAGCGTCGGGGCGTGGAAGCCGTAGTCCATCAGACGGTGGGCGATGTCGCCGCAGTCGATGTTGTACTCCTTCTTGAAGTGCGTCAGGTCGAGGATCATCTCATGGCCCACGCGGCCCGTCTCACCCGTGTAGTAGGTGCGGTACTCCGACTTGAGGGCCGACGACATGTAGTTGGCATTGACGATGGCCATCTCGGTGGCGTGGCGCAGCCCCTCCTCGCCGAGCATCTTGATGTATCCGTAGGTGATCGGAAGCAGCAGGGCCGAACCCCAGGGTGCCGATGCGACGGCCGTGATGCCCTCTTCGCCGCCCGTTGGAACGATCGGGTGCGTCGGGAGGAAGGCCTTGAGGTGCTCGGCGACGCAGATCGGGCCGACACCCGGGCCGCCGCCTCCGTGCGGCATGGCGAAGGTCTTGTGGAGGTTCAGGTGGCAGACGTCGGCGCCGATGTATCCCGGGTTGGTCAGGCCCACCTGGGCGTTCATGTTCGCGCCGTCCATGTAGACCTGTCCGCCGGCGTCGTGCACGGCATCGACGATCTCGCGGATGCGGCTCTCGAAGACGCCGTGCGTCGAGGGGTAGGTTACCATCAGTCCGCACAGCTCCGAGGCGTGCTCCTTGGCCTTCGTTTCGAGATCTGCGACGTCGATGTTGCCGTTTGCGTCGCAGGCCACCGTTACGATCTTCATGCCGGCCATGGCGGCCGACGCGGGGTTCGTGCCGTGGGCCGAGGCGGGGATCAGCACCACGTTGCGGTAACCCTGGCCGCGGCTCTGGTGGTAGGCGCGGATCACCATCAGACCCGAATACTCGCCCGCGGCGCCCGAGTTGGGCTGGAGCGAGCAGGCGGCCAGTCCGGTGATCGTCGCGAGGTCCTTTTCGAGCTCCGTGATCAGCTCGCGGTAGCCCTCCGTCTGGTCGGCGGGGGCGAAGGGGTGCATCATCTGGAACTCGGCCAGCGAGAGCGGCTGCATGAGCGCCGCGGCGTTGAGCTTCATCGTGCACGAGCCGAGCGAGATCATCGAGTTGGCCAGCGAGATGTCGCGCAGCTCGAGGGCCTTGATGTAGCGCATCAGGGCGCTCTCCGAGCGGTAGCGGTTGAAGACCGGCTCGGTGAGGAAGGCCGAGCGGCGGCGCAGCGCGGCGGGGATCGTGTCCTCCTCGGCGGCCTTCACGGCCTTGGCCTTGCGGCCCTTCGCGGCGCTGAAGATGCCGATGACGGTCTCGATCTCCGCGGGGGTCGTAACCTCGTCGAACGACAGGCGCACCGAGCCTTCCGAGGGGTAGTAGAAGTTGATCCCCTCGTCGAGGGCCAGCGACTGCACAACGGCGGCTTCGGCCTCGACCTCGAGCGTGTCGAAGAAGTTCTGCGCGGTAAGCCTGTAGTCCATCGCCTCCAGGGCGCGGGCCACCGTCACGGCGGCGCGGTGGGCCGTGCGTGCGGCGCGCAGCAGCCCCTCGGGGCCGTTGTAGACGCAGTAGAAGCCCGTCATCGAGGCCATCAGGGCCGAGGCGGTGCAGATGTTCGAGGTGGCGCGCTCGCGCTTGATGTGCTGCTCGCGCATCTGGAGGGCCATGCGCAGGGCGCGGTTGCCCAGCCGGTCGACCGAGACGCCGATGATGCGGCCCGGCATGTTGCGCTTGAAGGCTTCGCGCGTGGTCATGTAACCCGCTGCGGGGCCTCCGAAGCCCATCGGGATGCCCAGGCGCTGCGTGGAGCCCACGGCGATGTCGGCGCCCCACTCGCCCGGTGCCTTGAGCAGGGCCAGCGACAGCAGGTCGCAGACGGCCGTAACGAGGGCGCCCCGGGCGTGTGCCGCGGCGGTGAAGTCGGCGTAGTCGCGCACCGCGCCGTCGGCGGCCGGGTACTGGACGATGGCGCCGAACTCCTTGCCCGTGAATTCGTATTCGTCGTATTCGTCGATGATGAGCTCGATGCCGAAGGGCTCGCTGCGCGTGAGCAGCACGTCGAGCGTCTGCGGGAAGAGGTTGCGGTCCACGAAGAGCTGGTTGCGGCCCTCCTTGACGGCCTCGCGCGAGCGCAGCGCGTACATCATGAGCATCGCCTCGGCGGCCGCCGTACCCTCGTCGAGCAGCGAGCAGTTGCCGATCTCCATGCCCGTGAGCGAGATCACGGCCGTCTGGAAGTTGAGCAGCGCCTCAAGACGTCCCTGCGAGATCTCGGCCTGATAGGGCGTGTAGGAGGTGTACCACGCGGGATTCTCGAAGACGTTGCGCGCCACGGCGGCCGGCACGGCGCAGGGGTAGTAGCCCATGCCGATGAACGAGCGGAAGATGCGGTTGTGCGAGGCGATCTGCCGGATGTGGGCGGCAAATTCGTACTCGCTCATCCCCTTTTCGGGGAGAGCCAGCGGCTTCTTGAGGCGGATCGACTGGGGAATGACCTGCGAGATCAGCTCCTCGACCGTTTTGACCCCGATCACGTCGAGCATGGTCTGCAGCTCGGCGGGGTTGCTGACGCCGATGTGGCGTTCGGAAAATTTGTCGAACATATATTCTTGGGTTTAACTGTCTGTATGCTTCATGGTTTATCGGTCGGCCGCGGCCGTCTCGTCGGGCCACGGGCAGGGGAGTCTCGTGGCGCGGAACGCGGGTCGCTGGGCCCCGGCTTCGCGCAGCCGCTCCGAAAGGCGGCGGGCCATGCGGCGCACCCGCGCGGGCTCCGCCGCCGCCAGGTCGTGCTGCTCGCCGATGTCGCGGCGGATGTCGTAGAGACGCAGCTGCCCGGTCTGCCAGGTGTAGATCAGGTGGTAGTCCCCCTCCATGTAGGCCGAGTAGGCGCCGTAGCCCTCTTCGTGATCCTGCGTCTCGCCCCACAGATTCGGGAAGTGCCAGACGATCGGCCGCTCGCGGAGTGCCGAGGGGTTGCGCAGGGCGCGGACGAAGCTCTCGCCGTCGACCCTCTGCCGCGTTTGGTAGGCTTCGACCCCCGCCATTTCGAGAATCGTCGGGAAGAAGTCCTCGATCATCACCCGCTGCTCGCACGTCGTGCCGCCCTGCACCACGCCGGGCCAGACGACAAGCATCGGTTCGCGCACGCCGCCGAGGAAGGCCGAACCCTTTCCGGCGCGGGCCGGGTAGTTCTGATCGCGGTTCTCAACCCCCTGGCGGGCGTTGTTGAGTCCCTGCCCGCCGTTGTCCGACATGAAGAGGATAATCGTGTTGCGGGCCGTTTCGGGCGATGCTTCGAGAAAGTCGAGCAGGTCGCCCAGGCTGCGGTCCATCCCCTCGACCAGTGCGGCGTAGCGCACCTCGTTTTCGTTGAGCGTGGCGCCCAGCTGCGCGTCGTAACTGCCCCGGTAGGAGGCCGTGAAGCGCTTGTCCTCCTCGTAGGGAACATGCACCGCATAGTGGGCCATGTAGAGGAAGAAGGGCTGGCGGCGGGCGATGGGCTCCCGGAGCGCCTCGATCGCCTCGCGGGTCAGCACCTCGGTCAGAAAGAGGTCCGTGTCGTAGTATTTCTCCAGCCCCCGCACCTCCTGCGGCGATCCCTCTCCGAAATGGCGCTCGGCGAGGTAGCTTCCGGGAGCGCCGTTCGCTCCGCCGGCAATGTTGACGTCGAAGCCCATCGCCCGGGGATCGGCCCCCGGGGTGGTCTTGGCGCCGAAATGCGCCTTGCCGCAGTGAATCGTCCAGTATCCGTGTGTGCGCAGCAGCTGCGGGAGCGTCGTTACGGGGGTGGCGCAACGGGTGTTGTGCGCCGAGGTTACCGTGTCGGGCTGGATGCCGTTGCAGTTCCACTCCGGAAGGAGCAGTACGTCGCTCGGGTCGTCGGTCGGCCGCCCGTAGTCGAGCGTCCAGTTGGTGACGCGGTGGCGTGCGGCGTTCATGCCCGAGAGCAGACTGCAGCGCGAGGGCGACGAAACGGCGCAGGCGTAGGCCTGCGTGAAACGCACGCCCAGCGCGGCCAGCCGCTCCATGTTGGGGGTGCGGTAGCGGTCGTTGAGCGGCGTCCGGGTCTCGTAAAAGGGTACGGAGGTGTCCTGCCAGCCCATGTCATCGACCAGAAAGAGGAGGATGTTCGGATGCGGCAGGGTGTCGGCAGCCGCGGCCGGCTGCTGCGGTGTCCGTGCCGATCCCGGCGCGGCGAGGGGCAGCGCGGCGGCCAGGGCGAGAATGCGGGGCGGTTTCATGGTCGGGGTGTCGGGTCCGGGTCAGTATTTGAACGAGCTGCCGCCGATGAATTCGCGAAGGATCGACGTCGGCGGGACCTCGTCGGGCGGAATCGGAGTGAAGTTGTCGAGGAACTTCAGGATGCGGCGCGCCTCGTTGAATTCGGGCACCGTGTCGGGCACCTCGCGGAGGATCTTCTCGGCGAAGGGCCGCAGCACGGGGATCTCGTAGAAGAGCGACGAGTTGAGCATCACGTCGGCGCGCTCCTGATAGGGGAAGATATGCTTCTCCTCGCCGCGGCGCACGGAGGCCCAGCGCGAGAGCGTTGCCTGTGCATCGGCGCCCCGCTGCGTATAGTCGCGCGTGAGGCGGCGCAGCAGACGGTTGTCCGTGGTGGCGATGCGCGAGAGGTTGTCCATCGCCACGGAGGTGAAGCACGAGATGTAGATGCGGAACTTCTGCTCCTCGGGGATGGCGGGCGTCAGGCGCGGATTGAGGCCGTGGATGCCCTCGATGATGAGGATCGACCGGGCGTCGAGCGTCAGCGGGGCGTTGTGCCAGGTGCGGCGTCCGGTAATGAAGTCGTAACGGGGAATATCGACGCTCTCGCCCTTCATCAGCCGTCCGAGGTGGTCGTTGAAGAGCTCCAGATCGATGGCTTCGAGCGCCTCGTAGTCGTATTCGCCGTTGGCATCCTTCGGGGTCTTTTCGCGATCGACGAAGTAGTCGTCCAGAGAGATGAGCACGGGGTTGAGTCCCAATACGCCGAGCTGGATGCCCAGCCGTTTGGCCGAGGTGGTCTTGCCGCTCGACGAGGGGCCCGAGATCAGCACCATGCGCGTGCCGCGCGAGAGGTTGGCCTGGAGGATGGCGTCGGCCACCTCGGCGAACTTGCGTTCGTGGAAGGCCTCGGCGAGCTTGATCATGCCGCCGGCATCCCCGGCGAGGACCTTCGCATTGACGTCGCCGACGGTCGGAACCCCCATGATGCGGACCCACGACTGGTATTCGCGGAAGATGCCGAACATCTTCTCCTGATGGACCGTGCGGACGATCCGGTCGGGGTCGGTGCGCAGCGGCAGGGCAAGGTAGAAGCCGTTGTAATAGGGCTCCAGGTCGAAATGGCGGATATAGCCCGTCGAGGGGGCCAGCGAGCCGTAGAAATATCCGGCCGTGTCGCCGAGCGTGTAGAGGTCGCTGTAGAGGCGCGGCCGGGAGTCGAGCAGGGCGATCTTGTCGGTGAAACCCTCTTCGGCGTAGCGGGCGCGGACCTCGCTCGTAAGGGCCTTTGTGCGGCGGATCGGAAGGTCTTCATCGACCAGCTCCCGCATGTGCCGTTTCAGGGTCTCGGTCTGCTCCTTCGTGAAGGCCTCGATGCCGTCGATCTCGCAGTAGAAGCCGTTCTGGCCCATCGAGTGGCGGATGTGGAGCGTGCGTCCCGGATAGAGGTCGCGCACGGCCTTCTGCAGCAGGAACCACGAGGTGCGCTGGTAGACGCGGATGCCTTCGAAGGAGGTGATGTCCACGAAGCGGATCGTAACGGGGGTGTATATCTTGTAGTTGAGCTCCTTGAGCCGGTTGTTCACCAGGGCGGCCAGGAACGGCCGGGGCCCCGGGGTGATCTGCCCGGCGATCTGGAGCAGGGTGGTGCCCATCGGGACCTCCAGCTCGCCGCCGAGGTTCTCACAGATGATGCGGATCGGATCGGTCATAAGGTGTTTTTTGCGCTTAATGCAGGGTAAAGGTAGAAATAATTTGTAACTTTGACAACTTAATTCGAGAACCCATGATGAAAAGATGGCTCCCCCTGACGCTGCTTGCCGTTGTCGCCTGCACGGCCTCCTGCGCCCCCCGCGAGCGGACGCTCGTCCTGCTCTCCACGAACGACATGCACGCCAAGATCCAGCGCTTTCCGCAGCTGGCCGCCGCCGTTGCGGCGTGCCGCGACACGCTGCCCGACGCCCTGCTGGTCGATGCCGGCGACCGCTGGACGGGCAATGCCTACGTGGACAAGTGCGCCGTGCCGGGTAGACCGGTCATTACGCTGATGAACCGCCTGGGCTACGATGCGGCGACACTCGGCAACCATGAGTTCGACTACGGCCAGGCCTACCTGGGCCGGATGATCGACAGCATGGACTTCGAGGTCGTCTGCGCCAACGCCATGAGCGACACCTGCACCTTCCCGCACCTGGCGCCCGCGGCGGTCATCGAGCGAGGCGGCGTGAAGGTCGGCTTCGTGGGGGCGATCACCAACTACGAGGGCCCGGGGCATCCGGCTGGCAACGAATCCTCGTTTGTCGGGGTCAGATTTCCCGATCCGCAGCAAGAGGCGGTGCGCGCCGCCGAAGCGCTGCGTCCCGAGGTCGACGTGCTGGTGCTGCTCTCGCACATGGGCGACGACCGCGACAGGGAGCTGCTCGCGAAGACACAGCTCTTCGACGTGGTGATCGGCGGCCATACGCACGTCGTGTGCGATACGGTGGTGAACGGTACGCTGCTCACGCAGACGGGCAAGGACCTGCACAACGTCGGGGCGACGGTGATCCGCCTGCGCGGCAAGCGGGTGGTGTCGGTGGAGTACCGCCTCGTGCCGCTCGACGGCTATGCCCCCGATGAGGCCTTCCGCACGGAGGTGGAGCGCTTTTACGCCGATCCGGTGCTCAACCGGCCCGTAGGCGTGCTGGGGCACACGGCCGACAAGTGGGGGCTGGCCAACTGGATGGCCGCCGCGGTGGCCGACGAGGAGGATGCCCAGGTGGGCTTCTACCACATCGGCGGCGTGCGCCTCGACTCCCTGGCGGCGGGCGGTGTCGGCACGGCCCGCATCTACGACCTGGAACCCTTCGACTCGCACATCGCCGTGATGCGCATGACCCCCTCCCAGATGCGCCGCATGATCGTGGCCAAGTACAACGAATCGACCCGCGAGGGGCACCGCATCGACCTTGTCTCGACAACACCCTACGAGATCATCACCGACGGTGAGGACCGTGCGTTTGACGTGCGCTTCCCGGCTCTGCGCGAGGGCCGCTCCTACCGCGTGGCGATCAGCGACTATGCCTTCCGCAACTACCGCGATCTGTCGTATTCGGACGGGGCGGTTACCGGCGAGCGGGTGGCCGATGCGCTGCTCGAGGAGCTGGAGGATACCGATGCGCAACATCCGCTCATGCCCGACAACCGCCCCCGGCAGCGGGTTGTCCGTGCCGCGACGGAGCGGCTCTGACGGCGTGGCGGCGGTATGCTCTCCCTCTTCCGGAGGATGCGGGTGAAAAAGTGCTGAAATTTTTGATTTTCAGCGGAAAAACGCTATCTTTGCACTCCCATCTACGCGCAAGATGTGCGTGATAGATGGGTAAACATTTAATTATTAACCATTTAACGAGCGATTGTATCGCAAACAGTTTCCACAATGGAAAATGAAGTAAAGAACGTAGTCGCAAACGAGAATTTCGACTGGAACGCCTTTGAGAACGACCTGGGCGTGTACGATCAGCCGAAGGAGCAGATCGCCGAGGCGTATGACAAGACGCTCTCGAACGTTGCCGTGGGCGAAGTGGTCGAGGGTACCGTTACGGCCATCACCAAGCGCGAGGTTTTCGTGAACATCGGCTACAAGAGCGAAGGCGTGATTCCCGTTTCGGAGTTCCGCTACAACCCCGATCTGAAGGTCGGAGACAAGATCGAGGTCTATGTTGAGTCGGCCGAGGACAAGAACGGTCAGCTGGCCCTCTCGCACAAGAAGGCACGCCAGCTCAAGTCGTGGGACCGCGTCAATGAGGCCCTGGAGAAGGACGAAGTGATCAAGGGTTACATCAAGTGCCGCACGAAGGGCGGCATGATCGTCGATGTCTTCGGCATCGAGGCCTTCCTCCCCGGTTCGCAGATCGACGTGAAGCCCATCCGTGACTACGACGTATATGTGGACAAGACCATGGAGTTCAAGGTTGTCAAGATCAACCAGGAGTACCGCAACGTGGTCGTGTCGCACAAGGCGCTGATCGAGGCCGAGCTCGAGGCTCAGAAGCAGATCATCATGTCGAAACTCGAGAAGGGCCAGATCCTCGAGGGTACGGTCAAGAACATCACCTCCTACGGCGTATTCGTCGACCTGGGCGGTGTGGACGGTCTGATCCACATCACGGACCTCTCGTGGGGCCGCGTGAACCATCCCGAGGAGATCGTCAAGCTCGACGAGAAGATCCGCGTCGTGATTCTCGACTTCGACGATCAGAAGAAGCGTATCGCCCTGGGTCTGAAGCAGCTTACCCCGCATCCGTGGGAGGCTCTGGATCCCAACCTCAAGGTCGGCGACAAGGTCAAGGGCCGCGTGGTTGTCATGGCCGACTACGGTGCGTTCGTCGAGATCGCTCCGGGTGTCGAGGGTCTGATCCACGTTTCGGAGATGTCGTGGAGCCAGCACCTGCGTTCGGCCCAGGAGTTCCTGAAGGTCGGCGACGAGGTGGAGGCCGTCATTCTGACGCTCGACCGCAACGAGCGCAAGATGTCGCTGGGCATCAAGCAGCTCACGCCCGATCCGTGGGAGAATATCGAGGTGAAGTACCCCGTCGGCACGAAGTGCAAGGCCAAGGTCCGCAACTTCACCAACTTCGGTGTCTTCGTGGAGATCGAGGAGGGTATCGACGGCCTGATCCACATCTCGGATCTGAGCTGGACGAAGAAGATCAAGCACCCGGGCGAGTTCACGCAGGTAGGTGCCGACATCGACGTTGTGGTGCTCGAGATCGACAAGGAGAACCGTCGCCTCTCGCTGGGCCACAAGCAGCTTGAGGAGAATCCCTGGAATACGTTCGAGACCCAGTTCCCCGTAGACAGCATCCACGAGGGTACGGTTACGGAGCTCACCGACAAGGGAGCCGTCGTAGCGCTGGGCGAGAATGTCGAGGGCTTCTGCCCGTCGCGCCAGCTCGTCAAGGAGGACGGCACGACGCCGAAGGTGGGCGACAAGCTCAACTTCAAGGTGATCGAGTTCTCGAAGGCTTCCCGCCGCATCACGCTTTCGCACCTGCGCACCTACGACGATGCGCGTCGCGAGGCCGTGGCTGCCGAGAAGGCCGAGAAGCGTGCTGCCGCAGACGCCACGAAGTCGACCGTGAAGAAGATCAACGCTTCGGTCGAGAAGACGACGCTCGGCGACATCGCCGGCCTGGCTGCTCTGAAGAGCGCCATGGAGGCTGCCGCCAAGAAAGAGGAGGAGAAGTAATTCTGCTCCGGAACGGAAGACGAGGGGGCCGACATCGGTCGGCCCCCTCGTTCTTTTTGTACCCGGCATGAGCGGGGTTGTGAGCGTGGAGGAGCATCGGGTGATTCGGCGGCTCTCTGTTTTGGGTGTGCGGCACTGTTTTTGCCTCTCTGCCGGGAAACCGCTCTCGCATGAACAACTGGAAATCCCATTTGGCACTGCTGGTCTGCAACGTGGTATGGGCGATGGACTTTCCGTTCTATAACATCGTGCTGCCGCGGTATGTCCATCCGATGGCGATGATCTCGGCGTCGCTTGTCGTGACGGCGCTCTTTTCGCTTGTGCCGCTGCTGTGGCAGAAGCCCGAGCGGGTCGCACGGGCCGATATTCGCAAACTCGTGGGGGCGGCACTGCTGATCGGCGTGCTGCGCAAACTCTTCCTCATGTACGGCCTCTCGAAGACGTCGCCCATCGACGGGTCGATCATCGACACGATCGTGCCGCTGCTGGTGCTGCTTCTCTCCGTCCTGCTGGGCATGGACCGCTTCACGCGGCTGAAACTCGCGGGACTGGTGCTGGGTATGGCGGGTGCCGTGGCCGTGGTGCTGACGGGCGGATCCTCCTCGCATGCCCATTCACAGCTGGCGGGAAATCTGCTGGTCTTCCTCACGGCCTGCACCACATCGTTCTACATGGTGTGGTTCAAGCGGCTGATCTCCAGGTACAGCATCTTCACCGTGCTGCGCTGGCTCTACTGCGTGGCGGCCGTCATGGCGCTGCCGCTGGGCATCGGCCCGATCCTGCAGACCGATTTCCGGGCCATTGCCGAGCATGCGCTGCTGCCGACGCTCTTTGTGCTGACGGTACCCACCTATCTGCCCAACCTGATGCTCAATTTGAAGAGCGTGCCGGCCACCGTGTCAAGCATCTACACCTACCTCCAGCCCGTGCTGGCGATTCTCCTGTCGGTCTGGATGGAACTCGACAAGCTGCATCTCGATACGGTGCTTTTCGCGCTGGTAATCTTCCTCGGCGTGGGCATGGTGCTGAAGTCCTATACCATCCAGCCGCGGCACACGGAGCCGCCCGCCGCCAATCCCCATTGATCGGCGCCGGGCACAAAAAAAGAGTTTTCCTTTTGAGGAAAACTCTTTTCTCTTATGCTTGCGGACTCGGATTGCGCCCCCGGTGCTTGCTGCGAGGTTCTGACTTGCGGCCCCGGTGTGAGGTTCTGACTTGCCGTCCCTTTTGCTGCGGGATTTTAACTTGCCGTCCCTTTTGCCGTGAGGCTCTGACTTGCCGTCTCTCTTGCAGCGGGATTTTGACCTTGCCGTCCCTCTTACTGCGGGACTCCAGCCCCCCCCGGATTATTCGGCGTCGGCAGCGACTACCGAGAACTTGATCGTAGCCTTGACCTCCTTGTGCAGGCGGGCCGTAGCCTCGTATTCGCCGACGGTCTTGATGGCGTCCACCGAGATCTGCTTGCGATCCACGGTAATGCCTTTGGCGGCGAGGGCCTCGGCGAGGTCGTTGGCCGTAACCGTACCGAAGAGCTTGCCCTCCTCGGCCTTCACGGCGAGCGACAGCGTCAGGTTCGAGATCGTCTCGGCCAGAGCCTGGGCATCGGCCAGAATCTTGGCGTCCTTGTGAGCGCGCTGGCGGAGGTTCTCGGCGAGGACCTTCTTGGCGGAAGCCGTAGCGGCCTTCGCATAGCCCTGCGGGATCAGGTAGTTGTTGGCGTAACCGGGCTTCACGTTCACGATGTCGTTGGCGTAGCCCAGATTCTCGATATCTTTGATCAGAATTACTTCCATGGTTTGTCCTCCCTGTTAATTATTTCATGCAATCGGTTACGAAGGGCAGAATGGCCAGATGACGGGCGCGCTTTACGGCCTGGGCCACCTTCTTCTGGAACTTCTGCGAGGTTCCCGTCAGGCGGCGGGGCAGAATCTTGCCCTGCTCGTTGAGGAACTTCTTGAGGAACTCGCCGTCCTTGTAATCGACATATTTGATGCCGAGCTTCTTGAAACGGCAGTACTTCTTCTTCTTGACGTCTACCGATACGGGGTTGAGGTAACGGATCTCCGACTGTGCTTTGTTCTCCTGTGCCATGGTTTACTCCTCCTGCTTGTTAGAAAGTTTTGCACGACGTTTCTCCGAGTACTCTACGGCGTACTTGTCCTGCTTGAAAGTTAAGAAACGGATGATGCGCTCGTCGCGGCGGTACTGCGTCTCGAGCGTGTTGATGAGCGAGCCCTCACCCGTGAATTCCATGAGGAAGTAGAAACCGGTGGTCTTCTTCTGAATGGGGTAGGCGAGCTTCTTGAGGCCCCACGACTCCTTGTTCACAATCTGACCGCCGTTTTCGGTGATGACACCCTGGAATTTGTCAGCGACCTCCTGCACCTGGGCATCCGAGAGGACCGGCGTGACAATGAAAACGGTTTCGTAATTGTTCATGATACCTTTAAATTAGTTGGTTAATCCCATTTCGGGACCGCAAAGATAGGCAATAAATCGGAAAATGAAAAATTTGCGCCGGATTTTTCGCTCATCCTGTGGCTGTTCGGCCTTTTTTTCTATTTTTGTTCCGTTTGTAAAATGCAGGCGGTATGAAAAAAGGATGGCTGTGTCTGTTTGCGGCGCTCGGACTGTGGTGCGGGGCGTGGGCGCAGGAGCCCGGCAACGGCCCGGAGGAGACGGCGGTTTCCACGCCGGAGTTGCGTCGGAACGTGCGGCGTTTCGAGGCCGAGATGGCCTGGGGCGCGACCTTCGGCTATACCCGGCTGGCGGACCAGTCCAACATGTGTATGGGCTTCTGCGGCGGCACCGAATACCGTTACAACCTGCGGCGCACGCCGCTTGACGTGGGCCTGCATTTCTTCGGCTCGTTCTATTGGCGGGAGCCCCGGGCAAGCTGCACCGCCAGATTCTACAACTCGTTCCGGATGATGGGGGTCGTCGATTACAACATGGCAGTGGCCCGGCGCGTGGAGTGTTTCTTCGGTGCGGGGCTCGGTGTCGTGTTTGTCGGTCCCAAGGCCGACATGCCGGTTGGCGACGCTGCCGAGTGGTCTTCCCGTTTCGGGGCCATGCCCCGCATCGGTGTGGAGTGCTGGAGCCACCTGCGTCTGACGCTCGGCTATGTGTGGACCGAGCGGGCGAACAATCATCTCATGATGACCGTCGGGGTGGTCTTCGGGGGCGGACGCCGCTGACGGGGTCTATTGTTCCGGAAATCCCTGTGCCTTCAGCTTGATCTCGGCACCGTCGGGCGTTACGAGGTAGCAGCCCTTCGACGCTTCGGTAATGTGTCCGATGACATCCACCACGCCGAGGCGCATGACCTGCTCCTGCAGGGCCAGCGGCACGGTGAAGAGCAGCTCGTAATCCTCGCCGCCGTTCAGCGCGGCCACGACGGGGTCGGCGTGCATCTCTTCGGCGAGGGCCGTGGTCTGCCGCGCGATGGGAATGCGTTCGAGGTAGATGCGGGCGCCGCAGCCCGAAGCCTTGCAGAGCTGCATCAGGTCGCTAGCGAGTCCGTCCGTGAGGTCGATCATCGCCGTGGGCTGGATCTTTTCCTGGACCAGCAGGTCGATGATGTCGGTGCGGGGGCGCGGCTTGAGGTACTTTTCGAGCAGGTACTCGTATCCCTTGAACTGGGGCTCGGGCTGTGCCACGTCGGCCAGCACGCGCTTCTCGCGTTCGAGCAGCCGCAGCCCCATGTAGGCGGCCCCGAGGTTGCCCGTGATGCAGATCAGATCGTGGAGCTTCGCGCCCCGGCGGTAGGTAATCCGCTCCCGGGGGGCGTGTCCGAGTGCCGTTGCGGTAATCGTCAGCCCGGTCATCGAGGCGCGTGTGTCGCCGCCCACGAGGTCGATCTCCTGCTCCCGGCAGGCGAAACGGATCCCTTCGTAGAGGTCGTCGAGCGCCTCGACGGGCAGCTTGGCCGAGACGCCCAGCGAGACGAGCAGCTGCGAGGGGGTGGCGTTCATGGCGGCGATGTCGCTCAACGCGGCCGTTACGGCCTTGTACCCGAGGTGCTTGAGCGGGAAGTAGGTGAGGTCGAAATCGACCCCCTCGAAGAGGGTGTCGGTCGTGCAGAGCAGCTCCTCGCCGGCCGGCGGCGTGAGAACCGCTGCGTCGTCGCCGACGCCCTGGCGGGTCGAGTCGTTACGGGGTGTAAAGTCGCGCGTGAGGCGTTCGATGAGGCCGAACTGCCCGAGCGTGGAGATTTCGGTGCGTTTCTTGGACTCCATGGTGTCGAATTTTCGACAAAACTAACGAATCTTTGCCGTTTCTCAAAAATAAGCGTAATTTTGTCCGTTCAATCACAAAAACGGATACGAAAATGATAAACATCGTCTTATTCGGTGCTCCGGGCTGCGGCAAAGGTACGCAGGCACAGCGTCTGAAGGAGCATTACGGCATCGACCACGTCTCGACGGGCGAGGTGATCCGCGACGAGATCCGCCGCGGCACGGAGCTGGGCCGCAGCATGGAGCAGTACATCAAGGAGGGCAAGCTGGCTCCCGATGCGATCGTGATCGGCATGATTGCCAACTACGTGGCCGCGCACAAGGATGCCAAGGGATGCATCTTCGACGGTTTCCCCCGCACGACGGTGCAGGCCGAGGAGTTCGACCGCATCCTGGAGAAGGAGGGGCTGAAGGTCGATATCATGGTGGACCTGCATGTTCCCGAGGAGGAGCTCGTCAAGCGCCTGTTGCTGCGCGGCAAGGATTCGGGCCGTGCCGACGATGCTTCGGAGGAGGTGATCCGCGAGCGTCTGGCGGTTTACCACAGGCAGACGGCCGTCGTGGCGGACTACTACACCGCACAGCAGAAGTATGCCGCGGTAAACGGTGTCGGCACGATGGACGAGGTCTTCGACCGGATTGCCGCCGTGATCGACGGACTCAAATAAACGGGAGGGTCCCGACAACAAAAAAGCTGCTCGATTTCGAGCAGCTTTTTTTGACGTGTCCGTCGGAAATTCCTACAAGGCGTTTACATGCAGCTGGATGGCGCTCTTGAGGTTGGCGGCCTTGTTCTTGTGCATGATGTTGTGCTTGGCCAGCTTGTCGAGCATGGCCGTTACTTTCGGAAGCAGCGCTTCGGCGGCGCTCTTCTCGGTCGTTGCACGCAGGGCCTTCACGGCGTTGCGCGCCGTCTTGTGGTACAGGCGGTTGTGAGCACGCTTGGTCACCGTCTGACGGATCCGTTTCTTCGAAGACTTATGGTTTGCCATAATTCGTTGTAAGTTTATTTTTTACTTTTCAGTTTGTCGTGGTGAAACAGCTGTGGCTGCCTGCGGATAGGCCTCCGGGCCCGCTCCTTGTATTAATTACCCGTCGGATGCCTTCCGATCTCGCCTCCATCCCTTTTTGCGGAACGTGCGCCGCTCGTCGGCACCCCTCGTGTAGCCCATAGCAGAATCGAACTGCTCTTTCAAGAATGAAAATCTTGCGTCCTAACCGATAGACGAATGGGCCTCTACCACTATCGCGAATCCGCGGAGGGAGACGCTTTAGCGGTGCAAAGGTAAGCAAAAAAGTGAGTTGTGCAAAAAATATGGTGAAAAAATTGATTTTTCGCCGAAAGGGCCGCCCGGGTATCTTGCGCGCAATCAGCGCAGACGCACCGTGCGGGTCGCCGCGTCGAAGCAGGCGTTCTCTCCGGCAAAGAGCCGTTCGATCCATCCGCTCCGGACCATCTCGTCGGCCGGGAGCAGGTGCAGCTGCGGCGTGTCGATGAGCGCCACGGCGTCGCAGAGCGAGAGGGCGATATCGAGGTCGTGCGTCGAGAAGAGGATGCATTTGCGCTCCTCGTGCGCCAGTCTGCGCAGCAGTATGGCCAGTTCGTAGCGGTTCGGAAGGTCGAGGAAGGCCGTGGGTTCGTCGAGCAGGATCACGGGGGTGTCCTGCGCCAGGGCCCGGGCGATCATCACGCGCTGGCACTCGCCGTCGGACATGCGGTCCATCGTCTTGCGGGCGAAGGCGCCCATGCCGACCTGCTCCAGCGCGCGGTGCACGATCTGCCGGTCCTCCTCACGCAGCCGCCCGATCCAGTTCGTGTAGGGAGCGCGTCCCAGCGCCACGACATCCTCGCAGGCGAGGTTGGCGATCCGCACCCGTTCGGTCGTAACGAAGCTGACGGTTGCGGCGCGCTGCTGCGGCGCCAGCTCCGCAAGCGGACGGCCGCAGAGGCATACGTCGCCCTTCGCGGCGGGATTCAGCCCCGCGATGGCCCGCAGCAGGGTGCTCTTTCCGGTACCGTTGCGGCCGATCAGGGCCGTGAGGCTCCGGGGCGCAAACTCCGCGCAGACCTCTTCGAGCAGCGTGCGGCGGCCATAGGCCAGGGTGATATGTCGGAGCGAGATACTCATCGGAAAAGGTTGCGGTTGCGGGTTACGACGTAGATGACCACGGGAATGCCCATCAGGGCCGTGATGGTGTTGATCGGCAGGGCGAGGCTCTTGGACACGAGGTCGCAGACGAGCAGCAGCGCGGCTCCCGCCATCATCGATCCCGGGACGAGGATCCGGTGGTCGGCCGAGGCGAAGATCATGCGCGCCAGGTGCGGCACGGCGAGCCCGATGAAGCCCACGGGACCGCAGAAGGCCGTAACGGTTCCTGCGAGCAGGACCGTGGAGAGGAAGATCCGCAGGCGGGTCCGCTGGACGTTGAGACCCATCGTGCGGGCGTAGTTCTCGCCGAGCAGCAGCAGGTTGAGCGGTTTGATGACCGCCACGGCCAGTACGAAGCCGGCGAGAAGCACGGGAAGCATCAGCGTGAGCCGGTCGCCCGTCACTTCGCCGAGCGATCCCATGGTCCAGATCACGAAGGTCTTGAGCGCGGCCTCGTCGGAGAGGTACTGGAGGATCTCGACGATCGCGCTGACCCCCGATCCGAACATCATGCCGAGGATCAAGATGACCATGATATCCTTGATGCGGCGGCTGATGGCCAGGATTGCCGCCAGTACGAGGGCGGCGCCGAGCCATGCGGCACCGACGATGCCGAGCGACTGGAGGAAGGAACTCCCGCCGATACCCAGCAGCGGAGCCCCCAGCAGGAAGAGGGCGACGCCGAGCGAGGCGCCCGAGCTGACGCCCAGCACATAGGGACCGGCCAGCGGGTTGCGGAAGAGGGTCTGCATCTCGAGACCGCTGGCGGCGAGTGCCGCGCCTGCGGCGAGTGCCGTGATGGCCTTCAGCAGGCGGATCTTGAGGATGATGTCCCGCGTCGCGGGATCGCAGGCACCGCCCGTCAGGGCATTCCACACCTCTGCGGGAGCGATGGCGACCGAGCCCACGGCAAGATCCGCGACGAACAGCACGGCAAGGAGCAGCGTGAGCAGCGAAAATATCAGGGCGGTTCGGGACATCTGTCAATATATGTGTGTGTCGGATCTTCGCTCGGCCCCTGTGCCGCGGAAGGGCGTAACTTTCTCACATCTTGCTGACATACGGCGTGTTACCTGTATGTCCGAGTTCTGCCTCCGCTTCGTATGCAGCTGTCGGGCGACGAAATATCCTCACAAAAGTAGAAAAAAACGGGAGAAAATATGTTTTTTTTGAAAAATGTACTATATTTGCAGTCCCAAACGGAAGCTAACAGGCTTCTGCGGGCGGAATCGGGGCGTAGCTCAGTCCGGTTAGAGTACACGTCTGGGGGGCGTGTGGTCGCTGGTTCGAATCCAGTCACCCCGACTGAAGAAAAGGCTTGACAATCAACTGATTGTCGAGCCTTTTTCGTTTTTGCATCAGCCCTTCGCCGCAGCCGTGGAACATAAATGGAACACGAAAAGCGGCGACAAGAGGTGCTTCCGCCCCTGTTGCTGGCGATCATTGCCCGAACGAGGGGAAAGCCCGCTTGTACGCTCTGCCCGCATGCGGAACGGGGCAGTGGGGGTTTGCCGCGCTCTTCGTTCCGTGGTCCTGAAGTCGGTCGTGTCCGTTATGCCGCCTCGAAGCGGATGATGCGCATGATGGTTTCCGTGCCTCGGGTGACGAAGACCAGGACGCGGCTGGTTTCGAGATCGGCCGTCGGTGTGCGGACGATGATCTTGCCGGACCGGTAGTCGGCCGGTACGACGGAGGCTCGGTAATAGTTCTGCGCCACGACTTCGATCTGCGTCGCCTCGTCCGCTCCGAGAATCGTATATGCGATTTCGTAGGTCTCGCCCTCCTGGGCCCGGAAAGGTCCGGCATTGCCGAAGGTGATCTCCAGCTCTTCGGAGGCTGCGGCCTTCGGGATCGTAATCGTACTGCCGTCGTTCAAGGTAAAGATGACTGCGTGATCGGTCTCCTCCACCTTCCGGAAGATGCCGCTGGATTCTCCCGGTTCTCCCGGATCTCCCTTTTCGCCCGTTGCCTTGCCGAGCTGTGTCCAGGAGTCCCCGTTGTCGTAGGAGATGTACCAATAGTCGTTCTCGATCTTCAGCTGCGGGGTGGTGCCGTCCTTCCCGGGTTTCCCCTCTCCGCCCGTCTCTCCTTTGCTGCCTTCGGCCCGGATCCGTTCGCCGGAGGCATCCGTCAGCCAGTCGCCGTCAAGGGTCCAGTAGTAGACGCCGTCGGTATCCTGTCTGACGCCGATGACCGGCGTGGAGCCATCCTCGCCGGGTTTCCCGTCCGCACCGGGCTTTCCGTCCTCGCCGTGGTAGATGGTAATCGGATTGCTCTGGGTGAAGGTGATCGTGTAGCCGATCGTTGCGCCGTCCTTGTCGACCGGTATGACGGCGGTGATGTAATCCTGCTCCTGGAGCGCCTCAACAAGGGTTTGCAGGGAGGTGATGTTGGTGTTCATCTGCTTGCAGAGCTCTTCCAGCCGGGCGATGCGTTCTTCCAGCCCCTGCACGCTGCTCCACAGGTTGCTGTCGTCGTATTTGCACGACGAGAGGAAGATGGCCGCCATCATGACGGCTCCTGTACATAGTCTCTTCATCATGGTATGATCGGGTTTGTTCGTGGTTGTGTCGGGGTGTTGAAGCCGGTTCCGCATTCGTCGCTTGGGAGGTTGTATGTCTGGACGGCAGCCTCGGGCTATCGTCTTGTCCAAAGCGTGATAACGAGCGAGGCGGCGGTCAGCAGGGCTCCGGCGCCTGCGACGCCCGGCCAGCCTGCGACCTCCCAGGCCGCGCCCGAGAGCAGCGTGCCGAAGGCGCCGCCGAGGAAGTAGCCGCTCATGAAGATCGTGTTGATGCGGTTCGAGGCCGAGGGGCAGAGTTCGAAAAGCGTGGCCTGGTTGCTCAGTTGGATGCACTGCATGCCGATGTCGAGCAGCAGGATGCCGACGATGATCGGCAGGTAGTGGTCCGCGCCGAAGAGGAACATTCCCCAGGCGGCCAGCTGCATCAGGGCACCGAGGCAGTTGAAGCGGAAGATACCCAGCCGTGCGATGTATTTCCCGGCGACGGTGGCCGTCAGGGCCCCGGCGATGCCGCACAGACCGAGCAGCCCGACGATGTCGCTGCCGGCGTAGAAGGGTGCCTGCGCCATCTTGAAGGCGAGCGCTGCCCAGAAGCAGAGGAACGACCCGAAGGCGAAGGCGGCGCGCAGGGTGTGGAGCCGCAGTTGCGGATATCTTCCCAGAAGCGTCAGCAGCGAGCGCATCAGCGCGCCGTAGCTCCCCGAGAAGTTGGGCCGGGCGTCGGGCAGGATGCGCAGCACGACAAGGGCTGCGAGGAGCATCGCGGCGGCGATGTGGTACATTTCGCGCCATCCGAGCCACTCGCCGACGGCGCCGCTGACGACCCGTGAGGCGAGGATTCCCGAGAGCAGGCCCGAGAGGATGATTCCCACGTTGCGGTTTTTCTCCTCGGGGCGCGAGTACTGGGCCGCAAGGGGAATGAAGAACTGCGGCACCACGGAGCAAACGCCGATGACGAGCGAACAGAGGTGCACGGTGCGGATGTCGGGGGCTACGGCCGTGGCCAGCAGGGCCAAGATCAGCAGCGTGAAGTCGATGAGCAGGATCCTGCGGCGGCTGTAGAGGTCGGCCATCGGGATGAGGAAGAGCAGCCCCAGGGCATAGCCGCACTGCGAAAAGAGGGCGATGTGGTTGGCCGCGAGGGCCGTGGTGCCGAGATCCGCACGGATCATCTCCAGCAGCGGCTGGTTGTAGTAGAGGTTGGCCACGGAGACTCCGGCGATGACGGCCAGCGTATAGAGCAGACGGTTGGGGAATCCGGCCCCCTCCTCAAGCATGGGTCTCATGTCGTTCGGTTTCTGAAATCGTCCCTTCCGCAGCCCGGATCAGAACTCCGAGGTGAAGTGGAAGCGGATCTCCTTGAAATTCTCCTGGGCCAGCGCCAGCGCGTAGCTCGTGTCGGCCAGGAAGACGTCGCGGCCGTGCTTGTCCACGGCCATGTTGGTGTGCTTGCGGCGCTTGAAGTCGGCCAGCTGTGCGGCGTTGTCGCTCTCGATCCAGCAGGCCTTGTAGATCGAGATGGGCTCCCAGCGGCACGAGGCGTTGTATTCGTGCTCGAGGCGGTACTGGATCACCTCGAACTGCAGGGCGCCCACCGTGCCGATGATCTTGCGGCCGTTGAGCGACGAGGTGAAGAGCTGTGCGACGCCTTCGTCCATGAGCTGGTCGATGCCCTTGGCCAGCTGCTTGAACTTCAGCGGGTCGGCATTTTCGATATAGCGGAACTGCTCGGGCGCGAACGACGGGATGCCCGTGAACTTGAGCTTCTCGCCCTCGGTGAAGGTGTCGCCGATCTTGAAGTTGCCCGTGTCGTGCAGACCCACGATATCGCCCGGATAGGCGAAGTCGATCACCGACTTCTTCTCGGCCATGAAGGCCGTCGGCGAGGAGAACTTCATCTGCTTGCCGCTGCGGACGTGGAGGTAGTTCTTGTTGCGTTCGAACGTCCCCGAGCAGATCTTCAGGAAGGCGATGCGGTCGCGGTGGTTGGGATCCATGTTGGCGTGGATCTTGAAGACGAAGCCGGTCATCTTCGGCTCCGCAGGCTCCACGATGCGGGTCTCGGTGGGTGCCGGGCGCGGCGAGGGGGCGATGCGGATGAAGCATTCGAGCAGCTCGCGCACGCCGAAGTTGTTCACTGCCGATCCGAAGAAGACCGGGGCGAGCTCGCCGCGCAGGTAGGCGTCGCGGTCAAAGGGATCGTAGACCCCCTCGATCAGCTCGACATCCTGCCGCAGCTGGTCGGCGTATTGCGTGCCGATGCGCTCGTCGAGCTCCGCGGAGGCGAGGTCCGTGATCTCGACCGTCGAGGCGTCGGCCGTGAGCTTTTCGTCGGAGGTGAAGAGCGAGAGCTGCTTCTCGTAGAGGTTGTAGACCCCCTTGAACGTCGGGCCGTTCGAGATGGGGAAGGCCAGCGGCCGCACGCGGATGTGCAGCTCCTTCTCGACCTCGTCCAGGAGGTCGAAGGGCTCCTTCGAGGGGCGGTCCAGCTTGTTGATGAAGACGATCACCGGCGTCGAGCGCATGCGGCAGACCTCCATGAGCTTGCGCGTCTGGGCCTCGACACCCTTCGCGCCGTCGATGACGATGATGACCGAATCGACGGCCGTCAGCGTGCGGTAGGTATCTTCGGCGAAGTCTTCGTGGCCCGGCGTGTCGAGAATGTTGATCTTGCGGCCCTCGTACTCGAAGCCCATCACGGAGGTGGCCACCGAGATGCCTCGCTGGCGTTCGATCTCCATGAAGTCGGAGGTGGCTCCCTTCTTGATCTTGTTGCTCTTGACGGCTCCGGCAACGTGGATGGCGCCGCCGAAGAGGAGCAGTTTCTCGGTAAGGGTGGTTTTGCCCGCGTCGGGGTGGGCGATGACGGCAAAGGTCCGTCGGCGTGTGATCTCTTCCTGCAGGGTCATGTATCAGGCTTTCGGGTAATCCATATTGTAGTGGCAGCCCACCGACTCCTTGATCTCGCGGCCCTGCTTGATGACCAGGTAGGCCACGGCGATCATGTTGCGCAGTTCGCACATCTCGCGGTTGGGTTTGGTCTGGTTGTAGAGCTCCTCGGTCTCCTCGAAGAGGATCGACAGGCGCCGCATGGCGCGCTTGAGCGAGAGGTTCGAGCGTACGATGCCCACGTAGTTGGACATGATCTGCTGCACCTCGCGCTTCGACTGGATGAGCATGAGCATCTCCTCGGTATGCTGCGTGCCCTCGAAGTCCCAGTCGGGAATACCCTCCTGGAAATCGACCCTGTCGATGAGCGAAGCGGTGTGGCGGGCGGCCTGGTCGGCGTAGACGACCGCCTCGATGAGCGAGTTCGACGCCAGGCGGTTCGCGCCGTGCAGTCCCGTGCAGGAGGTTTCGCCCAGGGCGTAGAGCCGCTTGATGGAGGTCTCTCCGTTGGTATCGACCCGCACGCCGCCGCAGCAGTAGTGCGCCGCGGGCGTTACGGGAATCCACTGTTTGGTGATGTCGATGCTGATCGAGAGGCACTTCTCGTAGATGTTGGGGAAGTGGCTCCGGATGGCGTCGGGGTCCTTGTGCGTTACGTCGAGGTAGACGAAATCCTCGCCGCGGCGGGTCATCTCCCGGTAGATGGCGCGGGCCACGACGTCGCGCGGTGCGAGCGACTTCATCGGGTGGTACTTGTCCATGAACTCCTCGCCCGACTGCAGGCGCAGGATGGCGCCGAAGCCGCGCATGGCCTCCGTGATGAGGAAGTTGGGTTTCTCGCCGGGGTTGTAGAGCGTCGTGGGGTGGAACTGGATGAACTCCATGTTCTCGGTGATGGCCTTTGCGCGGTGGCACATGGCGATGCCGTCGCCGGTGGCGACCACCGGGTTGGAGGTCGAGGAGTAGATGTTCCCGCAGCCGCCCGTGGCGACGATCGTAAAGCGGGCGAGCATCGTCTCGATCTCGTTGGTCTGCTCGTTGAGCACATAGGCGCCGAAGCAGGTCAGGCCCCGCGTATGGCGGGTTACGAATTCGCCCAGGTGGTGCTGCGTGAGCAGGTCCACGGCGAAGTGGTGTTCGAGCACCGTGATGTTCGGGTGCTTGCGGACCGACTCGACGAGGGCCCGTTCGATCTCGGCGCCCGTGAGATCCTCGTGGTGGAGGATACGGTGCTCGGTGTGGCCGCCCTCGCGGTTGAGTTCAAACCGCCCGTCGGGGGTCTTGTCGAAACGCGTGCCCCAGGCGATGAGGTCGCGGATCAGTTCGGGTGCGCGGCGCACGACCAGCTCCACGGCTTCGCGGTCGCACTTCCCGGCGCCGCAGACCAGCGTGTCGTGGATGTGCTTCTCGAACGAGTCGGGGGAGTAGGTTACCGAGCAGATGCCTCCCTGGGCATAGTTGGTGTTGCACTCTTCGATCCGCCCCTTGGTAACGATCGTAACGTGTCCGTGGGCGGCGGCCTTCAGCGCGAACGACAGACCCGCCGCGCCGGAACCGATAACCAGAAAGTCGGTTTTCATTGTTTTCTGACCTTTAAGCGCCGCAAAGTTACAAAAAATAGTAACTTTGCCGCACAATTTCCGGCAAAATGGAGCGACATATCGACATCAACCGTTTCGACTACGACCTGCCCGACGGGCGGATCGCCAAATTCCCGCTTGCCGAGCGGAGTGCCTCGAAACTGCTCGTCTGGCGCGGCGGGGAGATCTCGGAACGGCACTTCGCCGACCTGGGCGAGGTGCTGCCTGCGGGCGAACTGCTCGTCTTCAACAACACGAAGGTGATCCGCGCCCGCATCATCATGCACAAGCCTTCGGGGGCGCGCATCGAGGTCTTCTGCCTTGAGCCGCACGACCCGGCCGACTACGAGCGGGCTTTCGCCGTGAAGGGCTCCTGCGCATGGTCGTGCATCGTGGGCAACCGCAAGAAGTGGAAGGAGGGGTATGTGGAGATCCGTTTCGAACTGGACGGCCGGGCCGAATACCTGCGGGCGTGGCTCGTGGAGGATCACGGCCGCGAGTGCATCGTGCGCTTCGAGTGGTCGGCCGACAAGACCTTCGGGCAGCTGCTCGAACACCTCGGGCGCATCCCCATCCCGCCTTATCTGAACCGCGAGAGCGAGGAGATCGACAACACGCGCTACCAGACCGTCTACTCGAAATTCGAGGGTTCGGTGGCGGCTCCCACGGCGGGCCTGCACTTCACGCCCGAACTGATCGAGTCGATGCGCGGCCGCGGCTTCGAATTCGAGGAGGTTACGCTCCACGTCGGGGCCGGTACGTTCCTCCCGGTCAAGGACGACGACGCGGCGAAACACTCCATGCACACCGAGCACTTCGAGGTGCGGCGGGAGACGGTGGCGCACCTGCTTGCGCGCTGGGGACACATCACGGCCGTGGGCACGACCTCGGTCAGAACGCTCGAGTCGCTCACGGCGCTGGCGTGGCGCATCCGCACGGCGGGCGATCCCGCGACGGAGCGGGTGATCGGACAGTGGGAGCTGTACGACATTCCGAAGGAGTTTACGGGATGCGAGGCGCTTGAAACGCTGCTCGCCTACATGCAGACGCACGATCGGGAGTGCCTGAAAGCCTCGACGCAGATCATGATCACCCCGCTGGGCTACGAGTTCCGCATCGTGGAGCATATCGTTACGAATTTCCACCAGCCCAAATCGACGCTGCTGCTGCTCGTCTCGGCCTATGTCGGCGAGGCGTGGCGCGAAATCTACGACTACGCCCTCGCGCACGACTTCCGCTTTTTGAGCTACGGCGACTCGTCGGTGCTGATCCGGTAGCTGCCGTCTGCGGCGGCCGGTTCCGGAAAAGGGCCCGAAGAAACAGCAGAAGCCTCCCCGGTCAAGGGGAGGCTCCTTTTTGTGTTGCAGCCGGAGGTTTCAGAACCGGTATCCGATGCCGATGAAGAGGTTGCGGCTGCGCAGCGTGTTGAAGCGCAGGGCCGACAGGTCGCCGTCGGGGTCCGACGGCAGGGTGTAGTCCCGTTTGAGGATGTTGCGGCACCCCAGGTCGTAGCCGGCGCGCAGCAGCAGCCTGCGCCACTCGATGCCGAGGCTCATCCTTACGCCGGCGTCCGCGCGGCGCAGGGCCCCCTTCTCTCCGAACAGATCGTACCACTCCGTGCTGCTGCGGATCTTGCCGCCGAGACCCACGGCATACCAGCCGCCCGCCGAGGCCAGCAGGCTCCATTGGCGGGCGAGGCGGATGCGGGCGTTGAGCAGCAGGGGGATGCGGAAATACATCGGGCGCAGGGCCAGCCGGTCGTAGCTTCCGCCGCCGCTCGTGAAGCCAATCCCCGTCTCGATGTAGAGGGGCAGCCGTCGGTGGAGCAGCACCTCGTCGGCCACCTCTATATGGTAACCCGCGCGGGTAGCGGTGATGCCCGAAAGGTTGTCGAGCGTCGCCCGCAGGTGGGCAACGGTCAGTCCGCCGCGGATCGACAGGAGGTTCTTTTCGCGCTCCTGCCCGCGGAGCGTTGTGCCGACGGCAAGCAGCAGAAAGAGGAGTATCGTCAGCCGTTTCATGCTTTTGCCGTTTCGCGATCCTCCGGCGCGTAGCTCTTCAGGGCCAGCTGCTTGACCCAGACGACGAAGCCGCCCGTAAGGATGAGGTTCAGCACCAGCGTGAGTACCGAGATGATGAGCGCCGGGCCCCCGAGGTTGTAGCCCAGGGCGATGAAGATCACACCGGCTCCCACCTCGCCGCGGGTGAACATGCCCACCGAGAGGGCGAGCCGCTCGCTCAGCTTCCGGTCGCGGTAGAAGAAGAGCGGCACGAGCTTCCCGAGGTTCGAGAGGAACGAGACGGCCACCACGTGCAGCAGCAGGATGCCCCACGGCATCATCGGCTGCGAGGCGGTAACGGATGCGGCGCTTGCCGCCGTGTCGGCCTCGGCGCCCGTTACGAGCGGCATGCTCATGCCGACGAGCAGCATGAAGAGGAACGAGACGCCCGTTGCGACGCGCTGTTCGACGCGCGTGTCGATATGGCGGTGGCGCATGAGCATGCCCACGACGAAGGCCGGGAGAAGCACCTCGATGTGGATGCTGTTCTCGGCGCCGTACCAGTGTTTCGTGATGAGGTAGACCGCCTGCGTCAGCGTGCAAACGACGATCGAGAGGCCCAGGATCCGTTTCCAGTCCTGGCGTACGTCCCAGGTGGCCTGCCAGCGCCAGCCGACGGCCAGCAGCACGACGACGATGGCGACGATGGCGAACATCTGCCAGCGCAGGCCGATCATGAGGATCTGCAGGGGGATCATCAGCAGGATGGTGTCCAGGTCATCGAAGATGGCCAGCACCTGGATCTTGCGGTAGATCCAGCTCTCCTTGAGCTTCAGCGCCGCGAGCATCGTGAAGAGGATACCCGCGGAGGTCGGGGCCGCAAACCGGCTCAAGAGGAGGTTCTCCTTCCAGGCCGCCGGATCCGTCCACAGCGCGGAGGGGAGCAGCACGAAGATATAATAGAGGACGATGAGCAGCCAGGGCAGGGCCGCCGTGGCCATGGCGATGAAGTAGTCGGCCGTGTAGGAGCGCCAGCGGCTCTTGTCGATCTCGAACTCGCGGCCCACGTTGATCATGATGAACCCGAGGCAGATGTACAGCAGAATGTCGGCCGTGGCCTTGAAGCTTCCGTAGGCGGCGCCGAGCGCCCCGGGAAGCAGCTGGGATGCGACAAGCCCCAGCATCAGGAAGAGGGAAAAAGAGAGTACTTTTCTCATGTGTCGGAGGTCTTTGGTCGTATGTTGTGCATGGCTGCGGGGCAAAGATACGATTTTTGTCCGAATCCCGAAACCGGACCGCGTGGCGACCGTGAAAAAAATAACAGCGAAGAAATTCGCTTTTCACAATTATTTTGTAACTTTGCCGTGCAAAAAGATTTGCAAGCTTTAAAAACCATATACTCAAATTATTACAACTATGCAGATTGTTGAGATTCACGCAAGGGAGATCCTCGACTCGCGAGGCAATCCGACCGTTGAGGTCGAAGTTCGCACCGTTTCCGGTGCTTTCGGTCGTGCAGCCGTTCCGAGCGGCGCATCGACGGGTGAGAACGAGGCCCTCGAGCTCCGCGACGGCGACAAGAGCCGTTACCTGGGCAAGGGCGTGCTGAACGCCGTGAAGAACGTCAATGAGGTGATCGCTCCGGCCATCATCGGCATGAACGTGGCCGACCAGGTGGGCATCGACAAGGCGATGATCGCCCTCGACGGCACGAAGACCAAGTCGAAGCTCGGCGCCAACGCCATCCTCGGCGTATCGCTGGCCGTGGCCCGCACCGCTGCCGACTACTTCGGCATGCCGCTGTACCGCTACATCGGCGGTGCGAATGCCAAGACGCTGCCCGTTCCGATGATGAACATCATCAACGGCGGTTCGCACTCGGATGCCCCGATCGCATTCCAGGAGTTCATGATCCGTCCCGTAGGCGCTCCGTCGCTCAAGGAGGGTGTCCGCATGGGTGCCGAGGTGTTCCACAACCTGAAGAAGGTGCTCCACGAGCGCGGTCTCTCGACGGCCGTAGGCGACGAGGGCGGCTTTGCTCCCGCACTCAACGGCACGGAGGATGCGCTGGATTCGATCATCAAGGCCATCGAGAAGGCCGGCTACGTTCCCGGAAAGGACGTGATGATCGGTATGGACTGCGCTTCGTCGGAGTTCTACAAGGACGGCGTGTACGACTACACGATCTTCGAGGGTGAGAAGGGCGCAAAGCGCACCTCGAAGGAGCAGGTCGAGTACCTGAAGGGCCTGGTTGCCAAGTACCCCATCGACTCGATCGAGGACGGTATGTCGGAGAACGACTGGGAAGGCTGGCAGCTGCTGACGGCCGAGCTCGGCGACAAGTGCCAGCTCGTCGGCGACGACCTCTTCGTAACGAACGTCGAGTTCCTGAAGAAGGGTATCGAGATGGGCTGCGCCAACTCGATCCTCATCAAGGTAAACCAGATCGGTTCGCTCACCGAGACGCTCGATGCCATCGAGATGGCTCACCGCGCCGGCTACACGACCGTAACGTCGCACCGCTCGGGCGAGACCGAGGATTCGACGATCGCCGACATCGCCGTGGCTACGAACTCGGGTCAGATCAAGACCGGTTCGATGTCGCGTTCGGACCGTATGGCCAAGTACAACCAGCTGCTCCGTATCGAGGAGGAGCTCGGCGACGAGGCTATCTACGGCTACAAGAAGGTTTACCGCAAGTAATACCTGCCGTTGCATGAAAAGGCGCCCTGCCACCCGATGGTGGCAGGGCGTTTTTTTTGTCGCTGTCTGGCCGCGGCCCGGGCCTTTTCGCAGGTCTTGTCGCCCTTTCGATGCCCGCCACGCTGCCGACAGGCAAAAAACACGGACCGGAAAAACCGGTCCGTGTTCGTTTTGCGGGGTGCGGCCCTTATTCGGAGAGCTTCTCAAGCATCTCCTTGAGGGTTACGGGGTAGTCCGTGGTGATGTAGTCCACGCCCTGTGCGATGAAGTCGAGCATGTCGGTGGTCGAATTGACCGTCCAGACGTTCACCTTCATGCCCAGGTCGTGCGCCTGCTGGATCCATGCCGGATTGCTGCGCAGCGTGCCGTAGTTGTAGTCGATGCACTTGATGGCCGGGTCGATCGTACTCGGGGCCTTGTCGCCGGAGAGGTAGCCGACCGTAACGCTCGGAAGGGCCTTGGCGAAGCGCTGGCAGACCGTATAGTTGAACGAGATCAGATCGATCTTGCCGACCATCTGTCGGTTCTGGAGCTCCTCGACAATGGCATCGACGATGCGTTCGTTCTTCGTGGCGTCGCCCTGGTCCTTGATCTCGATGACGAGCTTCGTCTTCGAGCTGGTGGCCAGGATGTCGAGGTAGTCGTCGAAGGTGGCGACCTTCTCGCCGTTCGAGAGGACGATATCCTTGATCTGATCGTAGGTCGAGTTGGCGATGGTGAGGGTCTGCCCGGCGCTGTTCTTGATCGTGGGGTCGTGGTTCGAGACAACGACGCCGTCGGTGGTGATGTAGAAGTCGGCCTCCGAACCGTAGACGCCCAGTTCAATGGCGGCCCGGAAGGACTCCATCGAGTTCTCGGCGGCTCCGTTCGTGGTGTGGTAGCCGCGGTGGGCAACCACCTCGGGCAGGTTCTCGAACGACGTGGGGTTGTCCGAGAGGGTCAGCTCGACCAGTCCGAGCGGGTAGAGGACTTCGCCCCGCTGGAGCACCATGCGGTAGGTCCCCGAGATGAATCCGCCGGGAATGGTGATGCTGATCGATCCGGAGCCCACCGTGCAGTCGCAGGTATAGGTGCGGTTCTCGTCGCTCGTGGATTCGAGACGCACGACGTCGCCGCTCTGGAATCCCGTGCCGAAGACCTTGTAGACCGAACCGGCCTGCACGTTGGCCGTGGAGAGGAAGAAGAGATCCGAGATCTGGATGGTGCCGCCCTGCGGCTGGCGGTCCTTGACCTTGTCCCAGAGCATCGCCACCGAGCCGTCCGACAGCGGAGCATCGTAGATGCGCGCCAGGACGATGTCTCCCTTCCAGGAAGCCTCGCCGTAGGAGGATGCCGCGTCGCCGCCGATGCAGAACCAGCGGGCGCCGGAGCCGGCCAGCGTCAGGTTGCCCGTGGCGTCGACCTCGTTCTTCAGTTCGCCGTCGACATAGATGCGGGCCTTCTGGGCCTCCTTGTCGTAGACGCCGACCAGATGGTAGTATCTGCCGCGTACGGGCGTGATGTTGCTCTTGGCCCATCGGTAGGAGCCTCCGACATGGGGCAGGAAGGTGAGGCAGTTGCCCTGCGCGGTGGTGGTGATGAGGAATCCCGTGCCGCCCGACTGCATCGAGCTGAAGGGCTTGATCTCCTTCGAACCGTCGCTCTCGGCGTCGAACATGACGAGCGCCTCCAGCGTATGTCCGTCGGAGAGTGCATTCTGGAACGCCGAGTTGGCCGAATAGTCTACCTTATAATAACTCGACGACATGTTGGTGCCGGGGGTCTGGTTGAAGTGGGCGATGTACCGGTCATAGCTCTCGCTGTGGTAGGTCATCAGCGCCGATCCGGGGACATATTCCACCTGGTTGTGCATCGGCGAGAGGTCCGTGGCCGTCCCGTCGTTGTGGAACTCCACGTCGAGCAGGTCGGCTGTCAGGCTGTACTGCGCCACGGCAATCTCCTGCTTGAGGGTCGGGTCATCCTTCGACGAGATCGTGACGGTAGCCTCCAGCTTGGCCGCACCCTCGTTCACCGGAGCCGTGAGGACGAGTTTGTTCTCCTCGCGCGACTTCTCCGTGAGCCACGAGCTGCTGCCCGTAATGGCGTATTCCCACCCGGAGGTGTTCGTCTCGACGGTCAGCTCGACATCGCCGCCCTCGACGGGCAGCGTGGCAACCTGGGTGGGCGAGACGGTCAGATAGGGGGTGCTGCCCGCCTGGATGACGGTCATGGTGTGGACGAGCTCCTCCTCGAGGTAGAAATTGACTTCGGCCTCCTTCTCCGAGGTCGATTCGTTGGCTTCGGCCGTAAAGGCTACCGAGGTGTTGCCCTTGCCCGATGCGGGCGAGATGGTGAGCCAGTCGCCCGACTCCGACTTCTCGATGCGCCAGCTGCCGGTCGTAACGATGTCGTAGGACTTCGAATAGCGGCCCTGGCCGATCCCCACCTTCGTGGGGTTGTCGCCGTCGTCGGGCGACTGGATCGTGAGGGTCGGGGGTGACTCTTCACCGCCGGGCGGCGGCGTCTCCACGTCCTCGTCCGAGGAGCTGCACGATGCCAGCATCGCGGCGGCTGCCAGGAACGGGAGCAGCAGCAGGGAGCGTAGATTCCGTTTCATGGTACGTTGTGTTGAGTGAGTAGGGTTGGTTTGTTGGTTTTTCTCGCGGGCTGCGGCCCCGGAGGCTGAAACCCGCCGATTTTCCCCTAAAGTTAGTAAAAAACGGATACGTCGCCCTTGACGGCGTGTTTTTTATTTTCCAAGGTATTCCTGCGCCGGATGCCGTCGGACGCGCGATTGTGCAAAAGACCGTTGGATACCAGGCGGTTGGTGCATGGAGACGAAAAAAGCCGGACTTCGTGTCCGGCTTTCGGGGTGGAAGAAGGGGCTCGAACCCTCGGCCTTCGGAACCACAATCCGACGCTCTAACCAACTGAGCTACATCCACCATCTGACCGTCTGGCGGTCTTTCGGAGTGCAAATGTAATACACTTTTTCGGTCCGTGCAAAAAAAATCAGCGAAAAATCCGCATGAATTCGCCGCCGTGTCATTTTGGCAGGCGCTCCTGCTTGTTTGTCATGCCGCGTCTGTCAAAAGGCGGTTGGCACAGCTCTTGATGGTAGGAGGAGTGCGAAAGCAATCAAACAAGACAATAATAACTTATAAAAACACAGAGCTATGAACGTAAAACCGTTATCGGACCGCGTGCTGATTCTCCCGAATCCCGCGGAGGAGAAGACAGCCGGAGGATTGATTATCCCCGACACGGCCAAGGAGAAACCGCTGGCAGGCAAGGTAGTGGCCGTAGGCCCCGGCACCTCGGAGGTGAAGATGGAGGTCAAGGTCGGCGACCAGGTTCTCTACGGCAAGTATGCCGGACAGGAGATTCAGATCGAGGGCGAGAGCTACCTGATCATGAAGCAGCAGGACATCCTGGCGATCATTGGATAAAGTAACGTTTAAAAATTTCGAACAACCATGGCAAAGGATATCAAATACAATGTCGAGGCGCGCGAGCTCCTGAAGGAGGGTGTCGATGCGCTGTCGAACGCAGTAAAGGTAACGCTGGGTCCCAAGGGCCGCAACGTGATTATCGATAAGAAGTTCGGTGCTCCGCAGATCACCAAGGACGGTGTTACGGTGGCCAAGGAGGTGGAGCTCGACGACGCTTTCGCCAACATGGGCGCCCAGATGGTCAAGGAGGTCGCCTCGAAGACGAACGACGACGCCGGCGACGGTACGACGACCGCTACGGTGCTTGCCCAGTCGATCATCGGCGTGGGTCTGAAGAACGTTACGGCCGGTGCCAACCCGATGGACCTCAAGCGCGGTATCGACAAGGCTGTCGCGACGGTCGTTGATTCGCTGCGCAAGCAGAGCCAGGAGGTCGGCTCCGACTTCTCGAAGATCGAGCAGGTAGCCACCATTTCGGCCAACAACGACGCAAACATCGGCAAGCTGATCGCCGAGGCGATGGCCAAGGTCAACAACGAGGGCGTGATCACCGTCGAGGAGGCCAAGGGCACCGAGACGCATGTCGAGGTGGTCGAGGGCATGCAGTTCGACCGCGGTTACATCTCGGCCTACTTCATCACCGATCCCGAGAAGATGGAGGCACAGCTCGAGAAGCCGTACATCCTGCTTACGGACAAGAAGATCTCGACGATGAAGGAGCTCATGGGCGTTCTGGAGCCGGTGGCCCAGAGCGGACGTTCGCTACTCATCATTGCCGAGGATGTCGACGGTGAGGCGCTGTCGGCCCTCGTGGTCAACAAGCTGCGCGGCACGCTGAAGATCGCCGCCTGCAAGGCTCCGGGCTTCGGAGACCGCCGCAAGGAGATGCTTGAGGATATCGCCATCCTGACGGGTGCTACGGTCATCTCGACGGACAAGGGCATGAAGATCGAGGATACGACGCTCGACATGCTGGGTTCGGCCGACAAGGTTACGCTCAACAAGGAGAACACGACGATCGTCGACGGTGCCGGTCAGAAGGAGGCCATTGCAGCCCGTGTGGCCCAGATCCGTGCCTCGATCGAGAAGGCTACGTCGGATTACGACAAGGAGAAGCTCCAGGAGCGTCTGGCCAAGCTCTCGGGCGGTGTGGCCGTGCTCTACGTCGGCGCCGCTACGGAGGTCGAGATGAAGGAGAAGAAGGACCGCGTGGACGATGCACTCGCCGCAACGCGTGCCGCCGTCGAGGAGGGTATCGTTCCGGGTGGCGGTGTCGCCTACATCCGTGCTACCGCGGCTCTCGAAGGTATGAAGGGCGAGAACGAGGATCAGACGACGGGTATCCAGATCGTCAAGCGTGCGATCGAGGAGCCGCTGCGTCAGATCGTGGCCAACGCCGGCGGCGAGGGCTCGGTGGTTGTCAACAAGGTGCGCGAGGGCAAGGGTGCCTTCGGTTACAACGCCCGCGACGACAAGTACGAGGATCTCTTCCAGGCCGGTATCATCGACCCGACGAAGGTATCGCGTGTTGCACTGGAGAACGCCGCATCGATCGCCTCGATGTTCCTGACGACGGAGTGCGTGCTGGCCGAGAAGAAGTCCGAGCAGCCCGCTCCGGCCATGCCGGCCGGCGGTATGGGCGGCATGATGTAATGATCGGCCGCTGTCAGCCGACAGCAGACAGATAAATGAAAACCGGGACACTCGTTTTCGAGTGCCCCGGTTTTTTTGTGCCCGTTGCGGGCGGCACGGATCAGAGACCGCCGTCGACGACCCAACTTCCTGCGGAGTTGTCGTTGCGCAGGGCCAGGCGGATCCTTTCGCGGCTTCCGTCTCCCATCCGCAGCGTGCAGGGGATGAACCATCCGGGGTATTTGCCCGAGCGGACGGGTTCGGAGAGGCGCTCCACCGTGGCTCCGGCGTAGCGGCTCTGGAGCAGCTTCCGGGCGTGGGCCCCATAGCTGCGGAGCGCCTCGTCGAGAATCTCGTTGTCCCAGGTGGCAAAGGCCGCGAGGATCAGCCGGGCCGCCTCCTTCGCGTCGATACCGGTCAGGCGGGGTGAAGGGGTGTTGCGAGTCTGATCCGTCCAGTTGATTCCTTCGGGAAGGACGGTGAGGGTGGCAGTATCGAGCGGGGCGTCGTATTCGATGCGGTCGATTGCGAGCAGCGTCCGCTCCCGACCGCCGTCGAGGAAGATTACGCGGGCTCCGAGCAGGCGCCCGTTCAGTGCATCGAAACGATACTCGCGGCGGGTGTTGCTCTCGATGATGGAGGTGTTGCGCTCATGGTCGCTTTGGCTGAAATCGCCCTGCGCCGGACTGATGACCGTCAGGTAGAGAACCTCCGCCTCACGGCGCAGTTCGTAACGGGCGCCGGTATGTGCCCGGGTGAGCTGCCTTTCGAGTTCGAGCAGCTGGCTCGGGTCGATCAGCAGGTTGAGCATCCCGATTGCGTCGGGCGCATAGGGCTGGATCAGACCGTCGTTCAGCGAGTCGAACCAGAGGTAGGTGTGCTCTCCGTCGTAAAGGGCCTTGCGACCGGGTTTCTCGACGCGCCAGAGGAGTTGCGGCTTGTAGATGGCCTCCAACGTGTGAGGTACGAACTCCCGATGCGGGTCGATGTAGTCGAAGTTTTCCTGTTCGGAGGTGCGGATGCGCAGTTCGATGCGGATGCTGCGGAGACCCTCCATCGAGGCGATGGCCTGCGTGAGGCGGTTGCGGGCGGCGCGGGCCGGCGTGTTGAGGCCGAACGTGAGGACCACGATGACCACGGCGGCGGCCGATACGACGCCCGAAAGGAGGCCGACAAGCCGGCGGCGCGGGTGGCGCTCGGGGGTCTTCGAGACGGTTGCCCGGCGGTGAACCGCATCGAGCAGGCGGGCTTCCAACCCTTCGGGAACGGAGGGCTCGAAACGCGGGGTTACGCTTCGGAGGGTTTCCCGGGCCGTGCGGAGAGCCTCGGCGCATGCGGGACAGGAGGTGAGGTGCTCGCGGGCGGTGGTAAGTTCTTCCGGGGAGAGCGTGCCGGCAAGCAGGTCGGGAATCATCTTATGGAATTCTTGGCAGTTCATGGCAGTTGTTTTTTCGGGTTACAACCAGTTTCTCAACTTCTCGATTCCGTACTGGAACCTCGATTTGACGGTGGTAACGGGGATGTCGAGGACCTCGGCGATCTCCGTAAAGCGCAGCGAAGCGAAGGTGTGCAGGCGGATGACCTCGGCCTGTTCCGGCGGGATGCGGTCGAGCCGTGCGGCGAGCCGTTCGGCCTCCTCGCGCAGTGCGGGGTCGGGGTCCTCCTGGGGCTGGTCGGGTCTCAACGGTTCGTGGAACGTGCGGCGGCGTTTCAGATCGCAGCAGGCATTGGCCACGCAGCGGTAGAGATAGGCTCTGGGATGGATGATCTCGCCCGAGGCGGTCAGCAGCTTCAGAAAGGCCTCCTGCACGATGTCTTCGGCATCGCTTCGGGAACCGGTCCTCAGGGCAGCGAAGCGGTAGAGCTCCGCGTGGTAGGCGGTAACCGCCTCGGCAATCCGGTTGGGTTGGGGCGTGTCTGTTCTTTTCATCATGGGTTCAAAAGGGTCTTTTTTGAATGCGCGTCCGATAATAGGACGCCGGATCGTGGAAAAAGACGTAAAACGGCACAAAAAAAACGAACCGCAGGTGCGGTCCGTCAGGGCATCCATTCGACAATTCCCGTCAGGGGGTGTCTCTTGCGCCAGGCCGAGAACTCCCCGTAGGTGCGGACGCCGTCGCGCAGCACGGCCATGCAGTAGGCAATGCCGGGGATCCGTTCCGTGTCGGGCGTCTCGTATTTCAACTGCAGGATGGCACGGCGCGTCTCGTCGGTCAGCGCAGCGGCGATGCGGTCGGCTACGCGTTCGAAATAACCCTCCCAAGGGGATCCTTCCGGGGGGTGGATCATGTCGATCTGCCAGAGCGCTCCCCGCTTGTCCGCATACTGCACATGCCATTCGAGACAGTTGTCCTCGGCGTCGAGCCGGTTGGCGTATTCGACCGCCCGGACTCCGGGGTGGCGGGCGATGCGGGCCACGGCCGCGAAGCTCTCCTCGATGCGGAGCGGCGCCGGAGAGTAGACGTGCAGGTCGATGTCGAGGTGTTTCATCAGCAGCCCCGAGCGGAGCGACCCCACCGGATGGGGCGTGGCCCCTGCCGAGCGCCACGCTTCGAAAAGCTGCAGCTCTTCGATGAGGCGGAGGGCACGCTGCCGGTTTTCGGCGGCAAGTTGCAGAATCTGATCCATGGATTGATGACGGATGGTGGCGGCTGCGGCGCTTCAGAAGAGCGTGCCGGAGCCGGATGTCTGCTTGGAGGCGGTTGCTGCCGGCTCCTTCGTGCGGCCCAGCAGGATGCGGGCCTGGGCGATGGCTGCGTCGGTGATCTCCGAGCCGGAGAGCATCTTGGCGATCTCGGTGATGCGCTCGTCGTCCGTCAGGCGGGTGATCGAGGTGTGCCCGTCGCGTTTGTAGACCACGAAATGGGCGGCGCCCTTCGAGGCGACCTGCGGCAGGTGGGTGATGTCCACAACCTGCATCGTGGCGGAGAGTGCGGCGATGATCTCGCCCATGGCGTCGGCGATGCGTCCCGAAACGCCCGTGTCGATCTCGTCGAATAGGATCGTCGGGAGCTGCATGCGTTCGGCCAGCAGCGCCTTCAGGGCGAGCATGACACGCGAGAGCTCACCGCCCGAGGCGATCCGCTCGACGGGTTGCGGCGTGCGGTCGCGGTTGGCCGTGAAGAGGAAACGGACGCTGTCGCCGCCCGTGCGGGTGAGCGTTCCGGTGGTTTCGATCTCCACCTCGAAACGGGTTTCGGGCATGCCCAGCCGTGCGAGAGTGGCAAGGATCCGCCCGGCAAATCCCTTGGCGGCCTTCGTGCGGGCTGCATGAAGCTTGTCGGCCGAGGCCTGTGCCTGCCGGGCCGCCTCGGCAAGGGCCGCCTCGGCCTCGGCGATGCGTTCGTCGCCGTGGACGATGGCGGCGAGCTGTGCGGCCGAGCGGTCGCGTAGCGCGATGAGCTCCTGCTCGTCCGCGACGCGGTATTTCTGCTGGAGGGCAATCAGCGCGTCAAGTCGTGCCGAGAGTTTGGCCAGCCGTTCGGGATCGGTGTCGATGCGCTCGCTTTCGGCCGTAACCGAAGCATCGATATCCTTCAGCTCCTCGAGTGTCGAGCGCAGCCGTGCGGCATACTCTTCGGCCGCAGGGTAGTGGGCGCCGATGTGCATGAGGGCGTTTTCGGCCTCCTTGAGCTGGACGAGGATGCCCGTTTCGTCGGCATCGAGGGCGTTGCGCAGCGCGGTGAGCGTCTCGCCGATGCGGTCGGCGTGCTCCAGCACCGCGAGCTCCTCCTCGATTTCGGCTTGCTCGCCCGCGCGGAGGTTGGCCGCCGAGAGCTCCTCGACCTGAAAGCGCAGCCACTCCTCGTCGCGCCGCCCCTTCTCGGCCGCCTCGCGCAGGGCGGCAACCTCGCGCTGCAGCTCCGTGAAGCGGGCATAGTGCGCCGCGTAGCGTTCGAGCAGCGCGCCGTTGCCGGCCACGGTGTCGATGGCCGTCGTGCGGAACTCCTCCGAGGAGAGGATCAGGTTCTGATGCTGTGAATGGATGTCCACCAGGCGGCTCCCCAGCTCGCGCATCTGCGCCAGCGACACGGGAACGTCGTTCACGAACATGCGGCTCTTGCCCGCGGGGGAGATGATGCGCGTGAGGGTCGTCTCGTCGGCATAGTCGAGGTCGTTCTCCTCGAAGAAGGGCTCCAGACCGAGCCCCGCCAGGCGGAAGGTTCCCTCGACGGTGCAGTTGCGCGCCGCGTCCTTCATGGCCGCGCCGTCGTTTTTGCCGCCCAGCAGCAGCCCGAGAGCTCCCAGCAGGATTGACTTGCCGGCGCCCGTCTCACCCGTGATGATGTTCAGGTGGGGATCCAGCTCCATTTCGAGCTTGTCGATGAGCGCGTAATTTTCGACCGACAGACGGCGTAACATGGTGGAATTATTTCAGAAAGGTTTCGATTTTGTCGGCAATGCGCCGGGCGACCTCGCGCTTGGAGAGCAGGGGCAGCTCCTCGCGGCCCGCGCGGTCGATGAACGTTACCTTGTTCGTGTCGCCGCGGAAGCCCGCGCCCGCATAGCGCAGCGAGTTGAGTACGATGAAGTCGAAGTTCTTCCTGCGGAGCTTCTCCTCGGCATGCGCCTCCTCGTCGTCGGTTTCGAGGGCGAAGCCCACGAGCAGGCGGTCGCCCTTTTGGCGGCCCAGTTCGGCGGCGATATCCTGCGTGCGGCGCAGGGTGAGGGTCATCTCGCCGTCGTGTTTCCTGATCTTGGTCTGTGCAACCTCCGCGGGCGTGTAGTCCGCCACGGCGGCACACATCACCCCGCCGTCGGCCTCCGCATAGGCCCGGACCGCCTCCGCATACATCTCCGCGGCGGAGAGGACATCCACGCGGCGGACACCCCGCGGTGTGGAGAGGGCTGTGCGGCCCGTGATGAGGGTAACCTCGGCGCCGCGTGCCGCCAGCTCCCCGGCGATGGCGTAGCCCATCTTGCCCGACGAATGGTTCGAGATGAACCGCACGGGGTCGATGGCCTCGATCGTCGCCCCGGCCGTAACGATCATCCGTTTACCGGCGAGGCTCTTTTTTTTTTCGTCGAGCAGCTCCGCCACGAAGGCCGTGGTCTGCTCGGGTTCGGACATGCGGCCCTTGCCCCGCAGACCGCTCGCCAGCTCGCCCTCTGCGGGCTCGATGATCTCCACGCCGCGCGAGCGGAGCGTGCGGAGGTTCTGCTGCGTCGCCTCGTGGGCATACATGTCGAGGTCCATGGCCGGGGCCACGACCACCGGGCAGCGTGCCGAGAGGTAGGTCGTCAGCAGCAGGTTGTCGGCGACGCCCGCGGCCATCTTGGCCAGCGTGTTGGCCGTGGCGGGGGCGATCAGGTAGCAGTCGGCCCACTCGCCCAGGGCAACGTGCGAGTTCCACGCACCGTTTTCCGGATCGAAGAACTCCACCAGAATGGGATTTTTCGAGAGCGTGGCCATCGTCAACGGCGTGATGAACTGCTTGGCCAGGGGGGTCATCACCACCCGGACCTCGGCGCCGGCACACTTCAATAAACGACAAAGCACAGCCGCCTTGTAGGCTGCTATGCTACCCGTGATGCCCAGCAGGATGCGGCGTCCTTCGAGCGGAAGGGCCGTAACGTCGGAAGCCATCGTATTGTCGTCGGTTAGATCTCCTTCAGCTCGCCGTCCTTGCCCTCCTTGTAGAGCAGTTCGTGGTCGAGGAACTCCTCGGTGGCGATGATCACCGGTTTGGGCAGCCGCTCGTAGTAGCGCGAGATCTCGATCTGCTCCCGGTTTTCGAAGGTCTCCTCCATCGTATCCGTGGGCGACGAGAAATCGGCGAGCTTGCGGTTGAGCTCGGTCTTGAGTTCCGTGGCAATCTGGTTGGCACGGCGCGCGATGATGTTCACGCTCTCGTAGATGTTGCCGGTCTCCTTGTCCAGATCCACCAGCTTGCGCGTGATGGTGTTGTTGGGGATGTTCTTCTTGATTTCCATCTCTATTCTTCGTTGTTGTCCTTGTTGTTGCGATCCAGGTAGTCGCGGGCGTGCTGGGCCATGCGTTCGAGCTCCTTGAGGTATTTCGACTCGGGGAACTCCTCGCGGAACGAGAGATAGGAGTCGAGCATGTCCAGGTAGCGGTCCGTCTGTTTCTCGACGACCGAGTTGCTTGCCAGACGGTAGCTCGAATCGACGATCAGATACATCATCTCCTCGCGGTGTTCGGTGTCGGGATACTGTTTCAGGGCATTTTTCAATGCGACGATGGCGGATTTGTAGCGTCCGATCTTGTAGTAGGTGTAGGCGTTCAGGTAGGCCTTTTCGTGCAGGCGGCCGTTGAGCTCCTCGTTGATCTTCCGGAAGTTCTCGATCTGTTCGCTCTGCGGGTAGCGGGCGATGAACTCGTTGATGGCCATGATGGCCTGTCCGGTCATCGTCTGGTCGCGCGTGGGCCCCGGTGCGAGGTAGTAGTAGCAGAGGGCATACATGCCTTCGGCATCCTCGATGAAGGCGCTGCGGCCGAACTTGCGGCGGAATTCGTCAAGCAGGGTCGATGCCGCATCATAGTCGCGGTTCTTGAACTTGCAGTATGCGTTGTAGAACGAGATGCTGTCTTCGCGCGCGGTGCCTGTGTAGTAAGGCTGCACCCCCTCGAAGAGGGTCGAGGCGCGCTGCCACTTGCCGATCTTGTAGTACTCCAGCGCCTTGCTGTAGATCAGTTCGGGCTGTCCGCTTTTGAGCAGGGCGCTGATGCCGGAACATCCGACAAGGAAGACGGCCACAACCGTCCCGCATACGGCATATACGAATTTCTGCTTCATCGATGAATCTTTTACGGCGCTTTATCGCGCAAAGTTACGCATAAATTAACGATTTGCAAAAAAAAAATTATTGCCTTCGGCCGCGGCCTTTCCGTTGCGAAGTCCGCAGTCGGGTCGCGGCCGGACGGCGTGCCGGGCGGGAAGCGCTGAAAGGGGCTGCTCCGGCCGCTTCGGAGCGTTGTCCGCAGGAGGTTGCGGAAAACCCGAAAAAGATTTGGAAATATGGAATTTGCTTCGTATCTTTGCTTGTACAAAGCAACAGGGTTCTGATCTTCGCGGGTCAGGATTCTTTATTTTTTATGTTTTTTTATGGCAAAAGAGACTATTTATCTGACAGCGGAGGGTTACAAGAAGCTCAAGGACGAGCTCGACCACATGCGTTCCGTCGAGCGTCCGGCGATTTCGGCGGCGATCGCTGAAGCGCGCGACAAGGGCGACCTTTCGGAGAACGCGGAGTACGACGCTGCCCGCGAGGCGCAGGGTCTGCTGGAGATGCGTATCGCCAAGCTCGAGGATACGATCGCCAATGCACGGGTCATCGACGAGTCGAAGATCGACAAGAGCAAGGTGCAGATCCTGAGCAAGGTTACGTTGCTCAACCACAATACCAACAAGCAGATGGTCTATACGATCGTCGCCGAACACGAGGCCAACCTGCGCGAGGGCAAGCTGGCCATCGGTACGCCGATCGCCAAGGCGCTGCTCGGCCACAAGAAGGGCGATCGCGTGGATGTCGAGGTTCCGGCCGGCACGATTCACTTCGAGATCCTCGACATCAGCATCTGATGCACCGGCAGGCACCTTCGCGAGCCGCATGACATACGGGGAGCCGTTTCGACGGGACTCCTTTCCGACTCCGGGGCCGTTGCGGCGGTCCCGGTTTTTTGTGCCCGGCATCCGGTGCGCTTCCGGTCCCGGGCGAAGCTGGCCGCTCCGGAAACGAAAGACAGCCTGCTTTGCGGCAGGCTGTCTTGTCATTGACGGGACCGGGTTCGGATTATCCGATCAGCTCGGTATACTGCTCGGGCGTGAGCAGGGCGTCGTACTCCGCGGGATCGCTCATGCGGACCTTGACGAGCCAGCCCTCGCCGTAGGCATCCTTGTTGACGATGGAGGGGTCGGCATCCACGGCCTCGTTGAACTCCACCACCTCGCCGCCGACCGGCAGGAAGGCGTCGCTGACGGTCTTCACGGCCTCGATCGATCCGAAGACCTCGCCTGCGGCGAGCGTCTCGCCGACGGTCGGCACGTCCACGAAGACGATGTCGCCCAGCTGGCTCTGGGCAAAGTCGGTGATGCCGATAACGGCTACGTCTCCCTCGACACGGCACCACTCGTGGTCGTTCGAGTATTTCAGATTGGCAGGTACGTTCATGGTATTTGCGTTTTTATGATTTCGTAATGCAAAGATAGTCGTTATTTCCGCATGGACAACACTTTCCGGCACTTTTTTCCGGCGGCGGCATGCGGCGGCCGCGCCGTTCAGCGGTCGCGGCCCGCGATGACGAACTCCACCTCGCGGAAGAGGTAGCCGCGGAGCGTCCCGTCGTCGTGGCGCAGCAGCAGCTCGCCCGTGGGGCGCACCCCTTCGATCACGGCCTCAAGGAGCGTGCCGTCGGCCAGGCGGAACGGGTGCCGCTCGCCCAGGCGGTACATCCGCCGGCGGTACTCCTCTTCGAGCGCGGCGTATTCGCCCCGTTCGAGCTGCGCGTAGCGGCGTGCGGCGTGGCGGCGGTAGGTTTCGAGCACATCCTCCCGGTCGAACCGCCGCCCGGCGGCCTGGGCCATCGAGATCGGGTTGGGCAGCGCGGGGTCGAACTCCGTCTGGTTGACGTTGATGCCCGTGCCGAGGATCGTGCGGGCGAGCGTCGGTCCCGAGTAGCTGTGTTCGATGAGGATGCCGACCATCTTGCGGTCGCCGACGTAGATGTCGTTCGTCCACTTGATGCGCGTGTCGATGCCGAACTCGTCGAAACTGTCCGTCAGGGCCAGCGCCACCAGTTCGACGAGGCGGAACTGCTCGACGACGGGCAGGAACGTCGGCGTGAGGATGTGCGAGAAGGTGAGGCTCTCCTCCGCGCGGCTGATCCAGGTGTGGCCGCGCTGTCCGCGGCCGGCGGTCTGCCGCTCGGCCCAGATGATGTCGTCGTGGCCGTACTCGGGCCGCTTGGCGTCGTCGTTGGTCGAGGTGGTCTCTTCGATGCGGTAAATCATGCCTGAAAGCCGTTATGCCGAGACGCCGAAATCGCGCAGGGCGTCGTTCAGCGAGGTTTTCTTGTCGGTGGACTCCTTGCGGCGTCCGATGATCAGCGCGCACGAGACGCTGTATTCGCCCGCGGGGAACTGCTTGCGGTAGCTTCCCGGTACGACCACCGCGCGGGGCGGGACGTAACCCTTGTAGGTTACCGGTTCCGATCCCGTAACGTCGATGATGTGCGTCGAGCCGGTGATCACGGTGTTCGATCCGAGCACCGCCTCGCGACAGACGTGCGCCCCCTCGACGACGATCGAGCGCGAGCCGATGAAACAGTGGTCCTCGATGATGACCGGTGCGGCCTGCACGGGCTCCAGCACGCCGCCGATGCCCACGCCGCCCGAGAGGTGGACATGCCGTCCGATCTGCGCGCACGAGCCTACCGTGGCCCACGTATCGACCATCGTACCCGTATCGACGTAGGCGCCGATATTGACATACGAGGGCATGAGGATCGCCCCGGGGGCGATGTAGGCGCCGTAGCGTGCCACGGCGTGGGGCACGACGCGCACGCCCAGCTCCTCGTAGCCGTGCTTGAGCTCCATCTTGTCGTACCACTCGAGCTCCCCGGCCTCCATGCGGCGCATGGGCTGCATCGGGAAGTAGAGGATCACGGCCTTCTTGACCCATTCGTTCACGCGCCACTCGCTCTTTTCGGCGTCGAGCGGCTCGGCCGTGCGCAGCCGGCCCTTGTCCACGAGTTCGATCACTTCGCGCACGGCCTCCTGCGTCGGGGCCTGCTGCAGCAGGGAGCGCTCCTCCCATGCCTTTTCGATTATTGTCTTGAGTTCTTCGTACATGTTTTTTCCGGTTTTTGTGGCGCCTCCGCCGGGTTGCCCGGGGTTTCGGAACCCCTTTTTCCCACCGCGGAGAGCTTGTCGCGGTCAAAGGTACGGAATTTCTGCGATTTTTTTTAACTTTGCCACATCATCCTCTAAAGTCGCGCTATGAAACATTTCCTATCGAGTAGAGGCATCGTGCTGCTGGGTGCGGCCGCGGTGCTGGCAAGTTGCAATACCATGAAGCAGATCAAACTTCAACCTTATCCCGAGACCGAGCGCGGCGAGGTCGTGGAGAACTATTTCGGCACCGAGGTCGCCGATCCCTACCGCTGGCTCGAGGACGACCGCTCGGAGGCCACGGCCGCGTGGGTTGCGGCCGAGAATGCCGTAACGGAGGACTACCTCGCGCAGATCCCCTTCCGCGATGCGATCCGCGAGCGCCTCACCGAGCTGTGGAACTACCCCAAGGAGGGTGCTCCCGCCAAGCACGGCGACTGGTGGTACTACTACTATAACGACGGACTGCAGAACCAGTCGGTCCTCTACCGCACGAAGACGCCCGGTGAGGCGGGCGAGGTCTTCCTCGATCCCAACACCCTCTCCGAGGACGGTACGGTGGCCCTGGCCGCCGCCTCCTTCTCGAAGGACGGCCGCTACCTGGCCTATGCCGCCGCGGCATCGGGCTCGGACTGGGTCGAGATCCGCGTGATGGACACCGCCACGGGACAGCTGACCGAAGACCGCATCAACTGGGTGAAGAACTCCGGGGCGCAGTGGGCCCCCGACTCCGAAGGGTTCTATTACAGTGCCTATGACGCACCGAAGGGAGGCGTCTACTCCGAGCAGAACCAGTATCAGAAGATCTGTTACCACCGCATCGGCACGCCGCAGTCGGCCGACCGGCTCGTCTATGAGGACCCGGCCCATCCGCTGCGTTACTTCTGGGCCTGGCCGAGCGAGGACGGCGAGTGGCTCTTCGTCCTGGCCTCGGACGGAACCTCCGGCACGGAGGTGCTCTTCCGGAAGAGCACGGAGAAGCGTTTCCGGACGCTGCTGCCGGGCTTCGACGCCGACTACGGCGTGGTAACGGTCCGCGACGGATGGCTCTACTACGTAACCAACCGCGACGCCTCGAACTACGCGCTGCGGCGCATCGACCTGAACAATCCCTCGAAGGACGAGGTGGTGATCCCCGAACACGGGCAGAACCTGCTCGAAGGGGTCGGCACGGCCGGCGGCTACCTGTTTGCGCAGTATCTCAAGGATGCGCAGAGCCAGATCGCCCAGTACGACTACGACGGAAAGCTCGTTCGCGAGGTGGCGCTGCCGGCCATCGGCACCGTCGGAGGCTTCGACGGCGAGAAGGAGGATACGCAGCTCTATTATACGCTGACGAACTACACCTCGCCCGCAACGATCTACCGCTACGACATCGCTACGGGCGCCTCGACGCTCTACAAGGCGCCCGAGGTGCGTTTCGACCCGTCGCTCTTCATCACCGAGCAGGTCTTCTACCCCTCGAAGGACGGTACGCGGGTGCCGATGTTCATCACCCGCCGCAAGGATATGAAGCTCGACGGCAAGAACCCCTGCCTGCTCTACGGCTACGGAGGCTTCCAGATCAGCCTGACCCCCGGATTCAGCCCCGCGGCGCTGATGTTCGTCGAGCAGGGCGGCATCTACTGCGTGGCCAACCTGCGCGGCGGCCTGGAGTACGGCGAGGCGTGGCATCGGGCGGGCATGCTGGAGAACAAACAGAACGTCTTCGACGACTTCATCGCGGCGGCCGAGTACCTGATTGCCGAAAAATATACCTCGAAGGAGCGGCTGGCGATCAACGGCGGCTCGAACGGCGGACTGCTGGTCGGCGCCTGCGAGGTGCAGCGTCCCGATCTTTTTGCCGTCTGCCTGCCGCAGGTCGGCGTGCTGGACATGCTGCGCTACCACAAGTTCACGATCGGCTGGGGCTGGGCCGTGGAGTACGGCACCTCGGAGGATGAGGAGCAGTTCGGCTACATTTACAAGTACTCCCCGCTGCACAACCTCAGGGAGGGCGAGAAGTATCCCGCAACGCTCGTGATGACGGCCGACCACGACGACCGCGTCGTTCCGGCCCACTCGTTCAAGTTCGCCGCGCAGCTGCAGCATTGCCAGGGGGGCGATGCCCCGGTGCTGATCCGCATCGAGTCGAAGGCGGGCCACGGCGCCGGCAAGCCCACCTCGAAGCGCATCGACGAGGCGACCGACATGTATGCGTTCCTTTTCCAGAATATCGGCGTGCCCTACCGTCCCGTTGCGGAGGCGGAGTAGCCGGCAAGTAATACACGAAAACAAGCAAACGAAGTCCGATCTATGAAAGTCTATAAATTCGGCGGTGCCTCGGTGCGGAATGCCGACGGCGTGAGAAACCTGCGCAAAATCATCGACGAGGAGCAGCACCTCTTCATCATCGTCTCGGCGATGGGCAAGACGACGAATGCCCTCGAACGGGTCTTTGCGGCCGTGCAGCGTCAGGCCCCCGAAGAGGCGCGGGCCGAAATCGCCGCCCTGCGCGAGTACCATGCGGCGATCATCGACGACCTGTGGCGCGGTCCCAAACGGCTCGACGCGGTCGAGCGGCTCTTCGGCGAGCTGGAGCAGGTTGCCGGGGGCGAGGGCTATGCGGCCTGCGACGCGGAGCTGTGGTACGACCGCATTGTCGCCTACGGCGAGCTGGTCTCGACGACGATCATCTCCGAATACCTCAACTACGCCGGGGTTCCGAACCGCTGGATCGACATGCGCCGCTGCTTCCTCACCGAGCAGCGCCACAAGGATGCCGGCGTTGATATCGAGGCCTCGGCGCCGCGGCTCAGGGAGGCGCTGGCCGGCTGCCCGGAGACGATCTTCGTGGGGCAGGGCTTCATCGGCGGAGCGCCCGACGGCACGACGACGACGCTCGGCCGCGAGGGCTCGGACTACTCGGCCGCCGTGGTGGCCAATATCCTCGATGCCGAGTCGATGTCGGTGTGGAAGGATGTGGACGGCATTCTGAATGCCGATCCGAAGATCTTCCCCGATGCCGTGCAGATCGCCGAGCTGAACTACCTCGATACGATCGAGCTGGCCTACAGCGGTGCGCAGATCATCCACCCGAAGACGATCAAGCCGCTGCAGAACAAGAACATTCCGCTCTATGTGCGGCCTTTCGGCGACAAGCGCAAGCCGGGCACGGTGATCCGCGGCATGTCGGCGCCCGTGGACGTGCCGATCCTGATCCTGAAGAAGGACCAGGTGCTGCTGACGATCCGCTCGCGCGACTTCTCGTTCGTGCTCGAGGAGAAGTTCGCCACGATCTTCTCGCTGCTCGAACGCTTCCGCATCAAGGCCAATCTGATCCACAATTCGGCGGTCAATCTGAGCCTCTGCGTCGACAATTCGTGGCATATCGACGAGGCGGTCGGCGCGTTGCGCCAGGCGGGTTTCGACGTGATGAAGACCGACCGCATGGAGCTGCTGACCATCCGGGGCTATACGCCCGAGCTGTGGCGGCGCTATGCCATCGGACGGCAGGTCTTCATCCGGCAGGCCACGCAGGCCACCGTGCGCATCGTCCGCCGATGCAGCTGATTCCCTGTTCACAAAGCCCCCATTTGATCCCCCATCAAATTAAATCCTTATAATTATTATGAAAAGGTTAGGTTATTTGAAACTCTGGGGAGTAGTGGCACTGGTACTGCCGCTCCTCACGGTCGCCTGTTCCGATGACGACCCCGCTGAACCCGCCCGCGTCGAAATCGATGCTGCCGGTTCAACCGTCACCTTCACGTACAATGATCTGGAGCCCCGCGAGGTAAGCTTCAGCACCAACCGCGCCTGGACGGTCGAGGTTCCCGCCGGCAGCTGGGTGAGCGTATCGCCCCTTGAGGGCGAGGCCGGCACGGCAACCCTTACGCTGACCCCCTCCGAGGCCAACTACGATGCCGAGCGCAGCGCGGCGGTAACGGTCCGCACGGTCGACGGCAAGGCCGAGGCGGTGATAACCGTCGTGCAGCAGGCTCCGATCGAACCGACGTCGCTGGAGATCGAGGTTCCGCAGAACCGCCTGGTCAAGGGCCAGACCCTGACGCTCATCGTCAAGGTCGAGCCGGAGGATGCCTATCTGCCGCCTCTGGTGTGGAGCTCCTCCAATTCGGCCGTCGTGTCGGTGGATCAGCAGGGCGTGGTAACGGCCGTCGAGGTCGGTGAGGCTACGGTGACGGGTACCTACGGCAAGCTTCGCTGCGATGTTGCCTTTGAGGTAACCGACCGCTTCACCACCGACGGTGAGGGCCGCACCTACAGCTTTGCCGACCTGGCCGCACTGCCCGGTTCGGGCGTTACGGGCAGCGAGGGAGTCTATACCGTCTCGGCCAGCATGACGATCGACGAGGCCGACGTGCTCACGATCGCCGACGGCGACGTGGTGAGCCTCGCCGACGGCGTGGAGCTGCGGGTCGAGGGCATGGTTGACCTCTGCCCCGCGACCAAGGCGCGCATCCAGCCCGTCGATGCCGAGTCGACTCCCAAACCGCTCTACCTCACGGGCGACGTGAAGGGCGGCGGCAAGATCTGCAACATGGAGATCGACAACTGCCCGATCCGTTACTACGGCACGGCCGACCTTACGATCGAGAAGTGTCTCTTCACGGGCGTGCGGAGCAGCTATTCGTCGATCAACCTCGGCGGCAGCGGCCTGACCACGGTCGAGGAGTGCGAGTTCCGTGAGAACGGCATGCCGTCGATTTCGGGCGGTGCGAACATCGCCTCCGCACTCATCTTCCGCGACAACTACCTCTACAAGAACTCCAACAACACGCGCAACCGTCCGCAGATCAACGTGACGGTTCCCGGTGACGGACAGCTCGAGATCACGGGCAACACGGTGATCGGTCCGGGCGAGGTAACCATGAACGGCGGTATCGCCGTGGCCAACATGCTGGGTCTCGGCGGTGCGAACAAGGTGCTCATCGAGAACAACAAGGTGAGCGACTGCCGCTACGGCATCACCACCAACGGCCCGATGGACGTGCGTATCATCGGCAACGAGCTGATCGACAACAAGTGGGACTCGAACCCGATGAACGGCGGCAGCGGCGTGAGCATCTACAACTCCGCCGGCGGCCAGAAGGTCTACATGCAGGGCAATACGATCAAGGGCCATCTGTGGGGCATCACGGTGATCGGCAATCCTTCGAGCGGCAAGGGTCCCGAGGTGAACATGGGCAACACGGCTTCGGGCGAGGAGCACAACCCGGGCGGCAACGTCCTTTCCGACAACGGCAACGGCGGCGTGCTCTACGACCTCTACAACAACTCGCCCATGACGGTCTATGCGCAGGGCAACACCTGGGGCGTGGCCACGCAGGATGCCGCCAACATCGAGACGGTGATCTTCCACAAGAACGACAACCCCTCGCTGGGTGAGGTGATCTACCTCCCGGCAGCCGAATAGGCCGGCCGTGGCCGCCTGTCCGGCAAGGGGGATTCCGGCTGCAGCGGCCGCCGCAAAAAACGGGGACGGAACCTTTGACAGGGTTCCGTCCCTTTTTGTTGTTCGGATGGTCGTGTGTGCTCCGGTTTGCGTTCCGTCGCTTCCGGGCAGCTTCCCTCGTCTGTCCGCCTGCCCATTTCCGGTCGGGATGCCGGCGTGTCCCGTGCCGGCGAAAATTACTGTCTCTGCCGCAGGTGGTGGAGGATCGAAACGACCGACTGGTCGCGGATCTCTCCCCGGCGGCACATGTCGAGCAGGGTGCGGGAGATGTAGCGTTCGATGTCGCGCTGGAGCCGCCGGTAGAGCGGACAGGTGGTGTAGTTCTCGTTGTCGAGCAGCACGTCGCGGATCGACCGCAGCGAGTTGGTGTAGTTCGACATCTCGTTCTTGAGGGCCACACCCCGCTTTTCGGAGGCCGTGATGCGGGCGATGGACATCTCGCGGAGCTTCTCGCAGACGGTGTTGAGCAGCACCATCACCACGTTGTCCATGAGCGTATGGCCGTGCATGAAGAGATAGGTGTTCTCGGGCTTCAGCCCGCGCGCGCGGAGCTGCTCCTCGAATTCGCGCATCGGTTCGATCATCTTCGCGTTGCGCTGGCGCAGCAGTTGTTCGCGCTTCTCGACGTTGCGCCGCAGCCAGGCGATCGTGCGGTCGCCGTTCTCCTCGAGGTCGAGGTAGCCGATGCGCACCGACTGCCTGAAGTCGGCAAGCGTGAAGACGTTCTCCGTCGAGCGCTGCGCCGAGAAGGCGTACCAGAGGAAGAGCGGGTAGATCGTGCAGGAGTATTCGTGCATGAAGCGCACGAAGTCGAAGATGTGCGTGTCGTTCTTGGTGGCCTTCACGCAGACGTTGTGCAGCGAGGGGGCGTAGCAGAGGTAGTTCTCGGTGGCGTAGGCGTAGGTGTGGAACATGTATTTCGCCCCGAGGACCTCCTTCGATTGTTCGGTGCGCCCGGCGAAGAGGTAGTCGAAGTCCGAATCGACGCACAGCAGCAGCTCTTCCGACGAGCGGGGGATATTGCCCAGCAGCACCTTCTTGCCCTTCGGAAGGTCGCCGCGGTCTGGCACCGAGATCTCGAAACGCAGCCAGGGATTCTGGAAGTGGTCGAAGATGCCGCGCCAGAAGGCCACATCCTCGTAGCCCTCGACGTAGACCCGCACGAGCCGCTGGTCGGGATTGGCCGGCAGGGGCTCGGGGAGTTCGTCTGCTTTCGACGACGGCCGTCCGAAGGGGTTGAGGCGGCGGAGTTTTTCGCGAATCTTGGCTGCCATGATAGAACAAAGATAAATATTTTCGTATTTTTGCACAAAATAACGGCGCCGAATCGGCGTTTAACTCCTACTTTTCGAACAACGATACCATGGCGGACAACGATTGGAAATCACGCTTGGGCATGGTCTACTCGACCAATCCCGATTTCGAGTACCGGACCGACGAACCCGAGGAGCCCGAAACGCTGCCTGCGGCGCGGCAGCAGCTGCGCGTGTGGCTCGACCGCAGACAGCGGGCGGGCAAGGTCGTAACGATCGTGCGGGGCTTTGTCGGACGTGAGGCGGATCTTGCGGAGCTGGCGCGTCTGCTCAAGACGCGCTGCGGCGTCGGCGGCGCCGCGAAGGAGGGGGAGATCCTCATCCAGGGCGACCACCGCGACCGCGTCGTCGAGATACTCACCAAGGCCGGTTACGGCTGCAAGAAAGCGGGATCGTAGGGTGGAGACGCGCAGGTTGAAAAGGGGCTGGTTGCTCGCCGTGCTGCTGACGGCGTGTCTGGCGGGCGGGCTGCAGCGCGCCGCGGCGCAGTACTATACCTGGGGTGCGGACGCTCCGATGAAGTGGTCCACGATCCGCACGCCCGACGTGCGGATGATCTATCCCGACACGGCCGCCTCGCTGGCTGCGCGCACGCTCTTCTACATCCGCACGGTGCAGCCCTCGATCGGCTGCGGATTCCGCTACGGGCCGATGCGCATCCCCTTCGTGATGCATCCTGAGAACTTCCAGTCGAACGGTCTGGTCATGTACCTTCCCAAGCGCGTGGAGTTTCTCACTTCGCCGGCCGTCGACTCCTATTCGATGCCGTGGTACAAGCAGCTCGTGGCCCACGAATACCGCCACGCCGTGCAGTACAACAATCTCAACCGGGGGCTGATCCGCGTGTTGAGCTACCTGACGGGCGAGCAGGGCTCGACCGTCGGACTGCTCTTCATGCCGCTGTGGGCTCTCGAAGGGGATGCGGTGATGTCCGAGACGATGATGTCCTCCTACGGACGCGGCCTGCAGCCCTCCTTCACGATGGGTTATCGCGCCATGGGGCGCGTCGGGCGCAACCGCCGCAATACGCGCGACCGCCGCAATACGGACAAGTGGTTCTGCGGCTCCTACCGCGACTACATCCCCGACCACTACGAGCTGGGCTATCAGCTCTGCACCTATGCCTACAACCGTTACGGCGAGAACATCTGGGACAAGGTCGTGCACTACAGCGTCCGCAATCCCTATGTGATTCTGACGACGCATTTCGGCCTGCGCAAATATTACGATACGAGCGTGAACCGGCTCTTCCGCGAGACGTTCGACCATCTGCAGCGCTTCTGGGACTCGCTGCCCCGCACGGGCGACAGCGGCGCGACGCTCACGCCGCTGCCTGCCGGGAACCATACGACCTACGAGTGGCCCCTGGCGCTGGGCGATACGGCCGTGCTGGCCGTGAAGAGCGACCTGGACCGCACGTCGCGCTTCGTGCGGATCGACCGCCGCACGGGCCGCGAGGAGGAGATCTGCCGCACGGGTCTGATCTCGACGCGGCCGACGATGAGCCGCGGACGGGTCTGGTGGACCGAGTACCGGCGGTCGTTGCTCTTTGAGCAGCGGGTCAATTCGCGTCTGTGTGTCATGGATCTTGCCGACGGGCGCCCCCGGACGGTGCCGAGGCACTTCAAGACGCTCTACGCCACGGCGACGCCCGAGGCGCTGGGGTGGGTCGAATATGCTCCCGACGGCCGCTATACGGTCATCGAGCAGCGTGACGATGCGTCCGAAGCCCGCTATGCGGTTCCCGCCGGCAAGGAGGTCCACGGACTGGCCTGGGACGACCTGACGCGGGCGTGGTATGTGCTCCTGACGGACGATTCGGGCATGTGGATCGCGCGGATCGATGTCGAGGGGCTGCACCCCGTCACGCAGGGGGCCTACATCACCCTGTCGGATCTGCGGGCCGGCGGCGGCATGCTCTACTACGGCTCGATCGCCTCGGGCAAGGACGAGGTGCACGGCTACGACCTCGTCGCCCGGCGGGAGTTCCGCCTCTCGGTCTCCGAATATGGATCGTTCGACCCCGCGCCGGCCGGCCGGGAGCTGCTGATGACGACCTACGACCGGCTGGGCTACCGCATAACGCACCAGCCCTCGGACAGCCTCCGCATTCCCGTGGCGCACGCCTCGCTTCCGGTCGATCTGGTCAATCCGCCGCGGCGGCGCTGGGAGGTCCCCAACCTCGATACGGTGCGCTTCACAGCGCAGGAAGCCGCCGTGCAGCGGGAGCATTTCCGGGAGAAGCGTTACCGGAAGGTGCCCAACCTGGTGAATGTGCACAGCTGGATGCCGCTGGCCTTCGACCCCTTCTCTATTTCGGACGAGCGCGCCATCGACGTCAATGCCGGTTTCACGCTCATGTCGCAGAACCTGCTGTCGAGCGTCGAGGCCTACGCCTCCTACGGGTGGAATCACCGCGAGGGCTCGCTGCTGAATCTCGGCGTGCGCTACTTCGGCCTGGGCCTGCGCTTCGACCTGGACGCCTCGTACGGCGGCAACCAGATCTTCTATTCGCTCGTTTCGTACGATCCCGAGACGGGAAACCCCCTCTACCAGTCGCATCCCGCACCCGATAAATACTACTCCGTGGGTCTTACCACGACGTTGCCGCTCGTCTTCCAGCGGGGCTACCATACGCGGCAGCTGTCGCTTTCGGCCGGCTGGAGCTATTCGAACGGCATGGTCGCCGACCTGAACAAGATCGAGTGGGAGGAGGGCAACATCCACAATATCGAGCACGTCGGGTTCAACGAGGGTCTGCACAAACTCTCGTTCGGCGCCGGATTCTCGGACCAGGTGCGTCTTGCGCACCGCGATTTCGCCCCCCGCTGGGGCTATCTGCTGAACGCCTCCTACACGTTCGATCCGCTCAACGCCGACTTCAGCAACCTCATCTCGTTCTACGGCCGGAGCTATCTGCCGGGCGTCGCGCGCCACCATTCGATCCTGCTCGAAGCGACCTTCCAGACTTCGGTCGGCGGCTACAAGTTCCCGGCGGGCTATGCGCCGTTGAGCTACAAGTCCACGCAGCTCATTCCCCACGGGTTCACCTCCTCGGAGATCGTCTCGAACAGCTATACGGCCCTGTCGTTCGACTACCAGCTGCCGCTGTGCTATCCCGAGGGGGGCATTCCGTCGATTCTCTACGTCAAGCGCATCCGCCTGAACATCGGCGGCGATTACGCCCAGTTCCGCCGTCCGGCGGGGACGGGCATGGAGTGGCGGCGCATCGGAGCGGTGGGCGGCGATCTGCTCTTTGACTTCAACCTTTTCCGCATGCCCGCATCGGCGACCTCGACCCTCAAGCTCTCGTGCTACCGCCCTTCGAGCGGCGGGGTGTGGATTGCCGCCGCCGTGGGGCTTCCGTTCTGATTTTTTTCGTACCTTTGCCGAAAATCACAATCCTATGTCGCAACCGAAAAGACCGGGCATCGGCCCGAAGACGATAAGATGGATCTGGTATGTGGCCTTCGCACCCTTCGCGCTGGTGGCCGTCATGCTGCTGCTCACCGCTGCGGGACTCTTCGGCCGCATCCCCTCGTTCGAGGAGCTGGAGAACCCGCGCAGCAACCTCGCCACGGAGATCTACTCCGAGGACGGCAAGGTGTTGGGCACCTTCTTCGTGCAGAACCGCTCCTATGTGCAGTATGCCGACCTTTTTCCGTCGGATTCGACGCTCCATATCCGGCTTGACGGTCATGAGGTGCCGCCCATCATCGCGGCGCTCGTCGCGACGGAGGATGTCCGCTTCCGGAGCCATTCGGGTATCGACATCCCCTCGCTGGCGCGTGTGGCGGTGAAGACCCTGCTGCTGCAGAACACCTCGCAGGGCGGCGGCTCGACGATCACGCAGCAGCTGGCCAAGAACCTCTTCCCGCGCGACACGGCGCGCCACCGCGGCCGCATCGCCCGTACGGCAAAGCTCGTAACCTCGAAATTCAAGGAGTGGATCACGGCCCTCAAGCTCGAATACAACTACACGAAGGAGGAGATCGCCGCCATGTACCTCAATACGGTCGAGTACGGTTCGAACGCCTACGGTATCAAGTCGGCGGCGCATACGTTCTTCAACAAGGAGCCCGACGAACTGAACGTGCAGGAGGCCGCAGTGCTCGTGGGCGTGGTGAACGCGCCGACGCGCTACTCGCCGCTGCGGAACTACGACAACGCCGTGGCGCGCCGCAACCTGGTCCTTTCGCGCATGGCCAAGGCCGGGGCGTTGAGCCGCAAGGCGTGCGACTCGATCTCGGCGCTGCCGATCGTTCTCAACTACAATCCCGTCTCGCACAACGCCGGCACGGCAACCTACTTCCGCGAGATGCTCCGTCTGGTGATGAACGCCGAGAAGCCGCGCCGCAACCAGTTCTATACCGAGTGGGACTACAACGAGGCGGTCAAGGAGTACGAGAACAATCCGATCTACGGCTGGTGCCACAAGAACCGCAAGGCCGACGGCACGCCCTACAACATCTACCGCGACGGACTGAAGATCTACACGACGATCAACTCGCGGATGCAGGCCTATGCCGAGCAGGCCGTGCAGAGGCAGCTCGAAAAGGTCATCCAGCCGGCCATGAACCAGCAGTACCGGTGGACGAAGAGCATCTTCGTGGATGCCACGCCCGAGGAGCGGCAGCGGATCATGCGCCAGGCGATCCGCTATTCGGACCGTTACCGTGAGATGAAAAATGCCGGATACAGCGCCAGGGAGATCGAGGCGTCGTTCGACAAGCCCTGTCCGATGAAGGTCTTTACCTTCAAGGGCGAGCGCGACACGGTGATGACCCCGCGCGACTCGATTCTCCACCACAAGGGCATCATGCGTGCGGCGCTCGTATCGATGGATCCCCGCACGGGCTATGTGAAGGCCTACGTGGGCGGCCCGAACTTCCGTTACTTCAAGTACGACATGGCCAAGCAGGGCAAGCGCCAGATCGGTTCGACGATCAAGCCCTTCGTCTACACCTTTGCCATCGACCACCTGGGCATGACCCCCTGCACGATGGTCCCGAACCTGCCCGTAACGATCGAGACGGCCAACGGCACGGCCTGGTCGCCGAAGGAGGCCGGCAAGGTCGAGTACGACGGGGTGCTTCATCCGCTCAAGTGGGGCCTGGCGCGCAGCCGCAACAACTACTCGGCCTGGATCATGAAGCAGGCCAAGCAGCCGGCGGCCGTCGCGGACTTCATCCACAACATGGGTATCCGCAGCTTCATCGATCCCGTGCCGGCGCTGTGCCTCGGCTCGTCGGAGTCGAACGTCTACGAGCTGGCGAGCGCCTTCTCGACCTTTGCCAACGAGGGCGTGCACACCGATCCGATCTTCGTGACGCGCATCGAGGACCGTCAGGGCAACCTCATCGCCAGCTTTATTCCCCAGTCGCAGGATGCCGTCAGCGAACGTACGGCCTACACGATGCTCACGATGCTCGAAGGGGTCGTCAATTCGGGTACGGCGGGGCGTATGCGCTGGCAGTTCGGCTTCGACGGCGTGGAGATGGGCGGCAAGACGGGCACCTCGAACAAGAACCGCGACGCGTGGTTCGTCTGCGTGGCCCCGAAGCTCGTTACGAGCGCCTGGGTCGGCGGTGAGGACCAGTCCGTGCACCGCATCTCGGGCGGCGAGGGCAGCGTGATGGCCCTGCCGATCGTCGGCGAGTACATGAAGTCGGTCTACGGCGATCCCCGCCTGGGCATCAGCCGCGAGGATCGGTTCGTGCGCCCGACACTCATGCCCGACTACAACTGCGACGAACCTGCGGACCGGGACGAACGCGCCTCGGAGACGGGTATTGCCGAAGATGACGCCTTTTTCGATTGACAATTCATTAAATACAGCAGAATAGAACTATGAAAATCGCTATCGTGGGCGCCAGCGGCGCCGTGGGACAGGAGTTTCTGAAGATTCTCGAAGAGCGGCCGCTGCCGATCGACGAGCTGTTGCTCTTCGGCTCGCCGCGCAGCGCGGGACGCACCTACCGGTTCCGCGGGGAGGAGCTGACCGTAAAACTCCTGCAGCATAACGACGATTTCCGGGGCGTGGATTTCGCCCTCACGTCGGCCGGGGCCGGCACGTCGCGTGAATTCGCCGGGACGATCACGCGCCACGGCGCCGTGATGATCGACAACTCGAGTGCCTTCCGCATGGAGGAGGATGTGCCTCTGATGGTTCCGGAGGTCAATCCCGGGGACGCGAAAAAGGCGCCGCGGCGGATCATCGCCAACCCCAACTGCACGACGATCCAGATGGTCGTGGCGCTGAACGCCATCGAGCAGCTCTCGCATATCGAGCGCGTGCATGTGGCGACCTACCAGTCGGCCAGCGGTGCCGGTGCGGCGGCCATGGACGAGCTGGTGCGCCAGTATGCCCAGCTGGGCGCCGGAGAGGAGCCCACGGTCGAGAAGTTCGCCTTCCAGCTCGCCTACAACGTCATTCCGCATATCGACATCTTCACCGAGAACGACTATACGAAGGAGGAGATGAAGATGTTCAACGAGACGCGCAAGATCATGCACTCCGACGTCCGTGTTTCGGCAACCTGCGTGCGCGTACCCGTCATGCGGGCCCATTCGGAGAGCGTATGGCTCGAAACGGAGCGTGAGGTCTCGGTGGCCGAGGCCCGCGAGGCCTTCGCGAAGGCGCCGGGCGTGGTGCTCATGGACAATCCCGCGGAGAAGGTCTATCCCATGCCGCTCTTCGCCGCCGGCAAGGATCCCGTCTATGTGGGCCGTATCCGCCGGGATCTGACCTCGGAGCGCGGCCTGACGTTCTGGTGCGTGAGCGACCAGATCCGCAAGGGCGCGGCGCTCAATGCCGTGCAGATCCTCGAGACGCTGCTTTAGCCGCGGGGGCTGTCAAGACAAGCGGGGAGGGGTGTCGCAACACCCCTCCCCGCGTTGTATTTGGAACCTGCGGCAGGGATCAGATCCGCTCCAGCTCCACGGTGAAGTGGCGCAGGATCGGAGCCTCGAAGGTGATGCGGAAGCCGGAGGTGATTTCGTGGCGCCGCTCGTAGATGTTGCGGCAGGCGGCGGCGATCACCCGGATGTGGTTGTCGGTGTAGACGCGGCGCGGGATGGCCAGACGCAGCAGCTCGAGGGCGGGGTAGCGGTTCTCGTGCGTCTCGGGGTCGCGGTCCGCGAGGATCGAGCCGATCTCCACGCCGCGGATGCCCGCCTCGAGGTAGAGTTCCACGGCCAGTGTCTGGGCGATGAACTGCTCCCTGGGGAGGTTGGGCAGCACCCGCTTGGCGTCGATGAAGATCGCATGGCCTCCGGCCGGCCGCTGGTAGGGCACGCCGTACTCGTCGAGCAGGTCGCCCAGCAGCTTCACCTGGCGGATCCGGGCGTCGAGCTGTTCGAACTCCGTATTCTCGTCCAGACCTACGGCCAGGGCGTCCATGTCGCGTCCCGACATGCCGCCGTAGGTAACATATCCCTCGTACATGATGCAGAAGGACATTGCCCGCGTGAAGAGCTCCTCGGAGCGCATGGCCACGAAGCCGCCCATGTTCACCACGCCGTCCTTCTTGGCCGAGATGGTCATGATGTCGGCATACTGGTAGATCTCGCGGACGATCTCCTTGATCGAACGGTCGGCATAGCCCTCCTCTCGCGTCTTGATGAAGTAGGCGTTTTCGGCAAAGCGGGCCGAGTCGATGAGCAGGGGCACGCCGTAGCGGCGGCACACCTCGGCCGTCTGGCGGATGTTGCGCATCGATACGGGCTGTCCTCCGGCCGTGTTGTTCGTGATGGTCAGCACGACGCACGGCACCTTCTCGCGGGGATTCTCGCGCAGCACCTTCTCGAGCTTCGCGGGATCCATCTCGCCCTTGAACGGAATGTCGAGCTGCGTGTCGGCCGCGGCGTCGATCGTGCAGTCCACGGCGTGGCAGCGGCGGAACTCGATGTGTCCCTTCGTGGTGTCGAAGTGGGAGTTGCCCGGGACGATATCCCCCTCGTGGAGCAGGGCCGAGAAGATGACGTTCTCGGCGGCACGGCCCTGGTGCGTGGGCAGGAAGTAGGGCATGCCGAAGAACCGCTCGACGATCGCCTTGAGGCGGAAGTAGGACGAGGCGCCCGCGTAGCTCTCGTCGCCGGTCATCATCGCCGCCCACTGGCGGTCGGACATCGAACCCGTTCCCGAGTCGGTCAGCAGGTCGATCGCCACCTGGTCCGAGCGCAGCTTGAAGAGGTTGTAGTGTGCTTCGCGGATCCAGGCTTCGCGCTCGGCGCGCGTCGAGGTGCGGATCGCTTCGGTCATCTTGATCTTGTAGGGCTCACAATAGGGAAGTTTCATGCTCATGGCGTTTTTAGGTTATGGTTTTTCTGTCATTGTCAAATTTACGAAAAAAATCGGAAGTTGCGACCCGTTTCGGGTTGAAATCCGTTATCCGGCGCCAATAGCTCCCGAATGCCGCCCCTGTCGTGGCATCGTCCGGCCGTCAGCCCTCGGAAAAGGGCCGTTGTCGCAGGGGAAAAGCTATTTTTTAACCCCGAAAATGTGTTTTTTTCATCGAAAGAGTGTATTTTTGCGGCGCGAAATGGTGATTCACCGCATGTTGATCCGTATTCAATACCTGTTGTTCGTATCGCTCCTCGTTCTGTTGAGCGGCGTGCCGTCGATGGACCGGCAGCCCGGGCGGGCCGGCGCCGGTACGACCTTGAGCGAACGGCAGGATACCGGCATGCCCTCGCCGGCCCGCTTCTGCTTCGCCACGGTCTGCAACGGAGGTGAGTTTGCCGGTCTTTCCGAACCGGCGCCGGGTGTGAAGCTCCCGGTCCGCCTCAATGCCGATCTGCGCTCCGACGTCGACCCCGACTTTGTGGCGTCGCTGCAGGTGCGGATCTACCGGGCGAAGATCCCGGCCCCGACGGTGGATTACTACGTCTTTTCGCTGGAGCATATCCTCATATAGCCGCCGCGGCCTTTCCGCGGGCCTTTTTCGTCGGAACGCATCGGATCCGCATGCCGTGCGGATCTCTCCATGGTGTCAATCGGTAAAGCATTTCATATATGTATTTTACGTTGTTGGTGGTCGTCATCGTTACGGCCATGGCGCTGGTGGCGCTGGCTCTGGGAATCGCCCGGGCCATTTCGCCCCGTTCGTACAACCCGCAGAAGGGCGAGGCCTACGAGTGCGGTATTCCCACGCGCGGACGTTCGTGGATGCAGTTCAAGGTGGGTTACTACCTGTTTGCCATCCTCTTTCTGATGTTCGACGTCGAGACCGTCTTTCTCTTCTCGTGGGCCGTCGTAGTGCAGGAGCTGGGCATGTACGGTCTGGTGAGCATTCTCTTCTTCCTGCTGATATTGATTTTGGGCCTGGCCTATGCCTGGCGGAAAGGAGCTTTGGAATGGAAATAAGGATGCCGGAAATCAAGTCGATGAAATACGAGGATTTCAACGACAACGAATATCTCGAACAGATGGCGCAGGAGCTGCGCAAGAACGGTACGAATGTCATTGTCGGGTGCCTCGACCGGCTGATCGAGTGGGGCCGGAGCAACAGCCTCTGGCCGCTGACCTTCGCCACGAGCTGCTGCGGCATCGAATTCATGGCCGTGGGTGCCGCGCGCTACGATTTTGCCCGCTTCGGGTTTGAAGTCGCCCGCGCCTCCCCGCGTCAGGCCGACTTCATCATGGTCGCCGGCACGATCACCCACAAGATGGCCCCGGTGCTCAAGCGACTCTACGACCAGATGGCCGATCCGAAGTATGTGATCGCCGTGGGCGGCTGCGCCATCAGCGGCGGACCCTTCAAGAAGTCCTACCATGTGGTGCAGGGCGTCGACAAGATCCTTCCCGTGGATGTCTACATCCCGGGCTGCCCGCCGCGTCCCGAGGCGATGCTCTACGGCTTGATGCAACTCCAGCGCAAGGTCCGCCTGCAGCGCTTCTTCGGAGGCGTGAACCGTCAGATCAGCAAGAAGGAATACGAGGAGCTGCTCAAGCGCGACCTTACGGCCGAGAAGAACGAGTTGAACGTCGAAAGAGAGGATAAACAATGAATGCGACCCTGAAAGAGAAGATCACGGCCTGGGAACCCGCGGCCGTGTGGAACGATGCCGGCGACGGGATGTTTGCCGTGCCGGCGGAGCGGCTGCATCCGCTGGCCGAGCTCCTGAAGGCCGAGGGATTCGACTTCCTGCGCAGCCTCACGGGCATGGACTGGGGCGAGGAGGGGCTCGGTGTGGTCTACCACCTCGAGGCGACCCGCACGGGCGAGAATGTCGTCCTGCGGACGCAGACTGCGGACCGGGAGAATCCCGTGCTGCCCACGGTCTGCGACCTGTGGCGCGCCGCCGAGTTCAACGAGCGCGAGGCGTACGACTACTTCGGCATCCGCTTCCTGAACCATCCCGACATGCGGCGGCTGTACCTGCGCGACGACTGGGTGGGCTACCCCCTGCGCAAGGACTACGACCCGTCGCTCAACCCGCTGCGCATGAGCAACGAGGTGGCGCGCGATACGGCCGACAGTTTCGAGCTGACCCCCGACGGCAGCTTCATCCGCCACCGCCGCCCGATTTTCGAGGAGGACGAATATGTGATCAACATCGGCCCCCAGCACCCCGCAACGCACGGCGTGCTGCGTTTCCGCGTCTCGCTCGAGGGTGAGATCATCCGCAAGCTGGACGTGCACTGCGGCTATATCCACCGCGGCATTGAGAAGATCTGCGAGGGACTGACCTATCCGCAGACGCTCGCCCTCACGGACCGTCTCGACTACCTTGGGGCCTCACAGAACCGCCATGCCCTCTGCATGTGCATCGAGCGGGCGATGGGTGTCGAGGTCTCGGAGCGCGTGCAGTACATCCGCACGATCATGGACGAGCTGCAGCGCATCGACTCGCACTTGCTCTTCTTCTCGTGCCTCTGCATGGATATGGGGGCACTGACGGCCTTCTTCTACGGCTTCCGCGACCGCGAGAAGGTGCTCGACATCCTCGAGCAGACCACCGGCGGCCGCCTGATCCAGACCTATAACACGATCGGCGGCGTGCAGGCGGACATCCACCCCGAGTTCGTGCACAAGGTCAAGGAGCTGATCGCCTACCTGCGCCCGACGCTGCGCGAGTACCACGAAGTCTTCACGGGCAACGTCATCGCCCGGCAGCGTCTCGAGGGCACGGGTGTCCTCACGCGCGAGGATGCCATCTCGTTCGGTGCCACGGGCGGCACGGGACGTGCCTCGGGCTGGGCCTGCGATGTGCGCAAGCGCCATCCCTACGCCATGTACGGCAAGGTCGATTTCGACGAGGTGCTCTTCATCGAGGGCGACTGCATGGCCCGCTACATGGTCCGCATGCGCGAGATCGAGCAGAGCCTGCGCATCATCGAGCAGCTGATCGACAACATCCCCGAGGGACCGTGGCAGGAGAAGATGAAACCCGTGATCCGCATCCCCGAGGGCAGCTACTACGCCGCCGTCGAGGGAAGCCGCGGCGAGTTCGGCGTCTTCATCGAGAGCCGCGGCGACAAGTCGCCCTACCGCATGAAGTTCCGCTCGACGGGCCTGCCGCTCGTCTCGTGCATGGAGACCATCGCACAGGGTGCGAAGATCGCCGACCTGATCGCCATCGGCGGCACGGTCGATTACGTCGTACCCGATATTGACCGTTAAACGCAAAACCCGGAAGTATGTTTGATTTCAGTATCATAACCGAATGGATCCACGGGCTGCTGATCTCGTTTCTGCCGCTCGGCGTGGCAACCTTCATCGAGTGCGTCGTGATCGGCGGCTGCCTGATGCTGCTCTACGCAATGATCGCCATCGTGATGATCTTCATGGAGCGCAAGGTCTGTGCGGCCTTCCAGTGTCGTCTGGGGCCCGTGCGTGTGGGCCCGTGGGGCACGCTGCAGGTCTTCGGTGACGTCTTCAAGATGCTCACCAAGGAGATCGTTACCATCCGCCATGCGGACAAGTTCCTCTACAACCTGGCCCCCTACATCGTCATCCTGGCCTCGCTGCTCTCGTTCGCCTGCCTGCCCTTCAACCGCGGCATGGAGGTGCTCGACTTCAACGTCGGCGTCTTCTTCATGATGGCCGCCTCGTCGATCGGCGTGGTGGGCATCCTGCTGGCCGGCTGGAGCTCGAACAACAAGTTCTCGCTCATCGGCGCCATGCGAAGCGGCGCGCAGATGATCTCCTACGAGCTGTCGATCAGCCTCTCGATCCTGACGATCGTCGTGCTGACCGATACGATGCAGTTCTCGGAGATCGTCGAGCGGCAGGCCGACGGCTGGTTCCTCTTCAAGGGGCACCTCCCGGCGCTCGTAGCCTTCGTCATCTACCTGATTGCCGGCAACGCCGAGGTGAACCGCGGTCCGTTCGACCTCCCGGAGGCCGAGTCGGAGCTCACGGCGGGCTACCATACCGAGTATTCGGGCATGCACTTCGGCCTGTTCTACGTCGCCGAGTTTGTCAATCTGTTCATCGTCTCGGGCGTCGCCGCGACGATCTTCCTCGGCGGATGGATGCCTCTGCACATCCCGGGCTGGGAGGGCTTCAATGCCGTGATGGACTGGATCCCGGGCTTCGTGTGGTTCTTCGGCAAGGCCTTCTTCGTCGTGGGGCTGCTCATGTGGATCAAGTGGACCTTCCCGCGTCTGCGTGTGGACCAGATCCTGACGCTCGAATGGAAATACCTGGTGCCCATCGGCCTGGTGAACCTGCTGCTGATGGTCATTGTCGTCGTCTTCAAACTGCATTTCTGATCATGTCGAATTATATCAAAGGCCTTTTTCACGGACTGGGATCCCTGCTCACGGGCATGAAGGTTACCGGCCGGGAGTTCTTCACGCCGAAGGTTACGGAGCAGTATCCCGAGAACCGCGCAACGCTGAAGATGTACGACCGCTTCTGCGGTACGCTCACGATGCCCCACGACGCCGAGGGACGGAACCGCTGCATCGCCTGCGGGCTCTGCCAGATGGCCTGTCCGAACGGTACGATCCATCTGGTTACCGAAACCGTCACGGACCCCGAGACGGGCAAGCCCAAACGGCGCCTGGTGCGTTACGAGTATGACCTGGGCTCCTGCATGTTCTGCCACCTGTGCGTGAACGCCTGCCCGCACGACGCCATCCGTTTCTCCACGGAGTTCGAGCATGCGGTCTACACGCGTGAAAAACTGGTCAAAGTCCTGAATAAACAGTAAGCCATGGAGATCACACTCGAAACGATCGTCTTTGCCGTGCTGGCGCTCTTCACGACGGTGAACGCCGTACTGGCCGTAACGACGCGCCGCATCCTGCGTGCGGCGACCTACCTGCTCTTCGTGCTCTTCGGCACGGCGGGCATCTATTTCCAGCTCAACTACTCGTTCCTCGGGGCCGTGCAACTGCTCATCTACGCCGGCGGCATCACGGTGCTCTACGTCTTCTCGATCCTGCTCACTTCGAGCGAGGGCGACATGGCCAAGCACCTGAAGGGCTACAAGCTCGTCGCCGGACTGATCGCCACCTGCCTCGGACTGGGCGTCTGCCTCTACATCACGCTGCGCCACGACTTCCTGCCGTCGCACTTCGAACATGGCGAGCTGTCCGTCCGCACGATCGGACACGCGCTCATGAGTAGCGGGAAGTTCGGCTATGTGCTTCCCTTCGAGGTGATCAGCCTGCTGTTGCTGGCCTGCATCGTCGGAGGCATCCTGATCGCCCGCAAACGTTAAAAAAACAGTGCCGCTATGATACGCATGGAATATTACCTGATCGTCTCCACGATCATGATGTTCGTCGGAATCTACGGATTCGTTACGCGCCGCAACCTGCTGGCGATGCTGATCTCCGTCGAGCTGATCCTCAATTCGGTCGATATCAACTTCGTTGTCTTCAACCGCTTCCTCTTCCCCGGAGAGCTCGAGGGGTTCTTCTTCGCGCTGTTCGCCATCGGAGTCAGCGCCGCGGAGACGGCCGTGGCCATCGCCATCATCATCAACATCTACCGCAACCTCCGCAACATCCAGGTCCGCAACCTGCGCGAGATGAAGTGGTAGGGCAAATCCAACGTCGCTTATGGAATATACGATTCTCATACTCCTGCTGCCGTTCGTGAGCTTCCTCGTGCTGGGCCTTGCCGGCATGAAGCTCCGGCCCGTGGTGGCGGGTGTCATCGGAACGGCCGTCGTGGCCGTCGTGGCCGCGGTGAGCTACTGCACGGCCTTCGAATACTTCTTTGCCGTGGGACGCGATGCCGCGGGGCTCTATCCGACCCTTGTGCCGTGGAACGGCGTCTGGCTGCCGATCTCCGCGACGCTGCACATCGACCTGGGCATCCTGCTCGACCCGATCTCGGTGATGATGCTCGTCGTGATCTCGACCGTCTCGCTCATGGTCCACATCTACTCGTTCGGCTACATGAAGGGCGAGCGGGGCTTCCAGCGCTACTACGCCTTCCTGTCGCTGTTCACGATGAGCATGATGGGGCTGGTCGTCGCCACGAACATCTTCCAGATGTACCTCTTCTGGGAGCTGGTGGGTGTCAGCTCCTACCTGCTGATCGGCTTCTACTACACGAAGAAGGAGGCGATCGCCGCCTCGAAGAAGGCCTTCATCGTAACGCGCTTCGCCGACCTGGGCTTCCTCGTCGGCATCCTCTTCTACGGCTACTACGCCGGCACGTTCTCCTTCACGCCCGACGCGAAGCTGCTCGTCGCCGCGGGCGGCATGATCCCGCTGGCCCTGGGGCTGATGTTCATCGGCGGCGCGGGCAAGAGCGCCATGTTCCCGCTGCACATCTGGCTGCCCGACGCCATGGAGGGCCCGACGCCCGTCTCGGCGCTGATCCATGCCGCGACGATGGTCGTGGCGGGTGTCTATCTGGTGGCGCGCATGTTCCCGCTCTTTGTCGGCTATGCCCCCGAGGTGCTGCACTGGACGGCCTACATCGGCGCCTTTACGGCGCTCTACGCCGCCGTGGTGGCCTGCGTGCAGAGCGACATCAAGCGCGTGCTGGCCTTCAGCACCATCTCGCAGATCGGCTTCATGATCGTCTCGCTGGGCGTCTGCACCTCGACGGACCCCCATGCGGGCGGACTGGGCTACATGGCCTCGATGTTCCACCTCTTCACGCACGCCCTGTTCAAGGCGCTGCTCTTCCTCGGCGCCGGCGCGATCATCCATGCCGTGCACTCGAACGAGATGTCGGCCATGGGCGGCCTGCGGCGTTACATGCCTCTGACGCATGCGACGTTCCTCGTGGCGTGCCTCGCCATCGCGGGCATCTGGCCCCTGAGTGGCTTCTTCTCCAAGGACGAGATTCTCACGGCCTGCTTCGCCTTCAGCCCCGTCATGGGGTGGGTGATGACCGCCATCGCGGGACTTACGGCCTTCTACATGTTCCGCCTCTACTACAACATCTTCTGGGGTCGCGAGAACCGCGAACTCCACGCTGCGCATACGCCCCATGAGGCGCCGTGGACGATGACCCTGCCGCTGCTCATCCTGGCTGCCGCCACGCTCGTGGCGGGCTGGATTCCCTTCGGCCGGGGCATTTCGAGCAACGGCGAGGCCTACACGATCCATATCGACGGATCGGTAGCCGCCGTGAGCCTCTGCGTCGCCGTCGCGGGCATCGCGCTGGCAACGTGGATGTATGCCCGGGAGAAGCAGCCCGTGGCCGACCGCCTGGCCGAGACCTTCAGCGGCCTGCACCGCGCGGCCTACCACCGTTTCTATATCGACGAGGTCTATCAGTTCATCACCCACCGCGTGATCTTCGCCTGCATCTCGACGCCGATCGCCTGGTTCGACCGCCATGTCGTCGACGGGGCGATGAACCTGCTGGCCACGGCCACGCAGGGCACGGCCTATGCCATCCGCAGGATACAGAGCGGCAGCGTCCAGCGCTACTGCATCTGGATGCTGTGCGGCGCCCTGGGGCTGACGATTCTCGTTCTCATCATCTGTTAATTCGACGGTACTATGAATATCTTGTTCCTGTTTCCCCTCATCCCGCTGTTGATGATGCTGGGACTCTGGGTCTCCCGCTCGACACGGCAGATCCATGCCGTGATGGTCGCGGGCTCCTCCTTGCTGCTGCTGCTGGCCGTGGTGCTCCTCTTCCGGTTCCTCGCCCTTCGGGAGGCGGGTGAGACGGCGGCCATGCTCTTTACGGCGAGCCACATGTGGTATGCGCCGCTCAACATCCACTTTGCCGTCGGCGTGGACGGAATCTCGGTGGCGATGCTGCTGCTCTCGGCCATCATCGTCTTCACGGGCACCTTCGCCTCGTGGCAGCTTAAAAACGACGTCAAGGAGTACTTCCTCTGGTTCTGTCTGCTGAGCGTCGGGGTCTTCGGGTTCTTCATCTCGGTGGACCTCTTCACGATGTTCCTCTTCTACGAGGTGGCGCTCATCCCGATGTACCTGCTGATCGGCGTCTGGGGCAGCGGCCGCAAGGAGTATTCGGCCATGAAGCTGACGCTGATGCTCATGGGCGGCTCGGCCTTCCTGCTGATCGGCATCCTGGGCATCTACTTCGGCTCGGGAGCCCGGACGATGAACCTGCTTGAGATCGCCGCGCTGCACAACATCCCCCTCGCCGAGCAGCGGATCTGGTTCCCGCTCGTCTTCATCGGCTTCGGCGTGCTGGGCGCCCTCTTCCCGTTCCACACCTGGAGCCCCGACGGCCACGCTTCGGCCCCGACGGCCGTCTCGATGCTCCACGCCGGCGTGCTGATGAAGCTCGGCGGCTACGGATGCTTCCGCGTGGCGATGTTCCTGCTGCCCGATGCGGCACACGAGCTGAGCTGGATCTTCATCGTGCTGACGACCATCTCGGTGGTCTACGGCGCCCTCTCGGCCTGCGTGCAGACCGACCTGAAGTACATCAACGCCTATTCCTCCGTGTCGCACTGCGGACTGGTGCTCTTCGCCCTGCTGATGATGAACGAAACGGCCGCCACGGGCGCCGTGCTGCAGATGTTGAGCCACGGCCTGATGACGGCGCTCTTCTTCGCGCTGATCGGCATGATCTACGGACGCACCCACACGCGCGATGTCCGCCAGTTGAGCGGTCTGATGAAGATCATGCCCTTCCTGGCCGTGGGTTATGTCATCGCCGGTCTGGCGAACCTCGGCCTTCCGGGCCTGAGCGGCTTCGTGGCCGAGATGACGATCTTCAACGGCGCCTTCATGCACGCCGATACGTTCCACCGCGTCGTAACGATCATCGCCTGCACGTCGATCGTCATCACGGCGGTCTACATCCTGCGCGTCGTGGGCCGCATCCTCTACGGGACGTGCACGAATCCCGAGCATCTGAAGCTCTCGGACGCCACGTGGGACGAGCGTCTTTCGGTCATCTGTCTGATCGTCGCCGTGGCGGGCATGGGCCTGGCTCCCCTCTGGGTGAGCGATCTGGTGCGCGGCGGTGTCGGCACGGTCATTACGCAACTTATGAATTAACCGGCTATGGACTATACGAATCTGTTTCCGTACATGCAGGCCGAGATCACGCTCATCGCGGTGATCGTCCTGATCTTTCTGTTCGACCTCTTCGCCGGGGAGCGTGCCCGCCGGCAGTTTCCGGCACTCGTCGCCGGGCTGCTGCTCGTGCAGCTGCTGGTGAACATCCTGCCGCACGGCTCGGGACAGCTCTTCGGCGGCATGTTCCGCTATGAGGCGATGCACGGCATCGTCAAGAGCATCCTCACGGTCGGCACGCTGCTTGTCTGCCTGCAGGCCACGCCGTGGCTGCGCCGCGAGGATACGCACCACAAGCAGGGCGAGTTCTACATCCTCACGCTCTCGACGCTGCTTGGCATGTTCTTCATGATCGGCGCGGGCAACTTCCTGATGTTCTTCCTCGGCCTTGAGCTGGCCTCGGTGCCGATGGCCTGCCTGGTGGCCTTCGACAAGTACAAGGGCCATTCGGCCGAGGCGGGCGCCAAATACATTCTCTGCGCACTGTTTGCCAGCGGACTGATGCTCTACGGCATCTCGTTCCTCTACGGCACGACCGGCACGCTCTACTTCGACGATGTGGCGCAGCGCCTCAATGGCTCTCCGCTGGAGGTCATGGCGCTGGTCTTCTTCTTCGCGGGCCTGGCCTTCAAGATCTCGCTCGTGCCGTTCCACCTCTGGACGGCCGACACCTACCAGGGGGCTCCTACGGCCGTTACGGCCTACCTCTCGGTGGTTTCGAAGGGAGCGGCGGCCTTCACGCTCATGACGATCCTTGTGAAGGTCTTCGGCCCGATGATTGCCTCGTGGCAGACGGTGCTCTATACCGTTACGGTGTTGAGCATCACGGTGGCAAACCTCTTTGCCATCCGGCAGAAGAACCTCAAGCGCTTCTTCGCCTTCTCGTCGATCTCGCAGGCCGGATACATCATGCTGGCCGTCATCGGCGGCAGCGCCTTCGGCATGACCTCGCTGGTCTTCTACGTGCTGGTCTATCTGGCGGCCAACCTGGCGGCCTTCGGCGTGATCGCCTCCATCGAGCAGCACAGCGGCAAGGTCTGCATCGAGGATTACAACGGGCTCTACCGTACGAATCCCCGTCTGACGGTGGTCATGACCCTGGCGCTCTTCTCGCTGGCGGGCATCCCGCCCTTTGCGGGCTTCTTCTCGAAGTTCTTCGTCTTCGCGGCGGCCTTCCGCAGCGGTTTCCACCTGCTGGTCTTCATCGCCCTGCTCAATACGGTCATCTCGCTCTATTACTACCTGCTGATCGTCAAGGCGATGTATATCAACCCCTCGGAGCAGCCGATCCCGGCCTTCCGCAGCGAGCGCGGCGTGCGCATCAGCCTTGTCTGCTGCCTGGCGGGCGTGCTGCTGCTGGGTGTGGTGAGTGCCGTCTACGACGGAATCAACGCCTTTGCCTTCGGGCTCTGACGGCGCTGCAGCCGATGAAACGGCGGCGCGGAGATATCTTCCGCGCCGCCGTTTTTTGTGCCGAAAGGTCCGATTTTCCCGATCTTGTGTCCCGAAATTCGGGTATTTGTACGGGATTCGCGGCTTTTGCCTTATCTTTGCCGCCCTATGAAACATTCGAAAGAGACGAAATCCCTTTTCCCTTCACCGAATTGTTCCGGGGAGCGGCGAACGTATGGCCGGATCATTCTGGTTGGAGCTCTCTTTACGCTCCTGTTCGCCCTCCTGAGCCGCGGCTTCTACCACCCCGACGAGCATTTTCAGATCCTTGAGTACACCCATCTGAAGCTCTTCGGGGCCGAGTCGACCGACTACCTGCCGTGGGAGTATCACTCCATGATGCGCCCGGGGCTGCAACCCTTCATCGCCTGGGTGCTGGGGCGCGGTCTTCTGGCCGTGGGGCTCTACTCGCCCTTTACGCTGGTTGCGCTGCTGCAACTCATGAGCGCTGCCTTCTCGATTGTTGCACTCTGCGCGCTTTTCCGGGCGGTCTATGACGAGCTGGGTACGGCCTGGCGCCGGCGGTGGTTCCTCTATGTCGGATTTTTCCTCTGCGTCGAGGCCTACCTGCATGTCCACTTTACGGCCGAGATGGCTGCCGGGAATCTGCTGGTGCTCCTTGCGGCCCGGACTCTGCGGCTGCGGCACGAAACACCCACCGCGGAGTTCCGCACCGGCATCCTTCTCGGCCTGCTGGCCGGCCTGACCTTCGCCGTGCGCTATCAGGCGGGATTCGCCCTGGCCGGATACGGTCTCTGGCTGCTCTGCTACCACCGTCGCGGGCGCCTCTTCGCGGGGATGGTGCCGGGCGTGCTGCTGGCACTGGCCGCCGGCATGCTGACCGACCGGTGGCTCTATGGCGAGTGGACGCTGGTGCCGTACAACTACCTCCGGGAGAATATTCTTGAGGCGCACATGGATGAATTCGGCGTCTCTCCCTGGTGGTTCTACTTTACCGAGGCGTTGTGCGAGGGAGGTTACCTCTTTGGGGCCCTGATGCTTGTGGCGGCGGGCTGGTTCTTCGTGCGGCGGCCGAAAAATCCCGTGACGTGGATGCTCCTGCCCTTTATCTTCGTGCACTTCCTGCTCGGGCACAAGGAGCTGCGCTTCTTCTTCCCGGTGCTCTTCTTTGCCCCCTACCTGCTGCTGTCGTTTGCCGGGGCCCTTCCGCAGCGGCTCTTTGCGGGACGGGGCTGGCGCTGGACGGTGGGGGTGGTCGCTGTTGTGAATCTCTGCGCCTGTATCTATATCTTCGGCAAGGGACGGGAAAATACGACCTTCTATCGGATGATTGACTCCTATTGCGAAGGGAAGAGGGAGGTCGTGGCGCTGGACTGCGTGGGCGACTGGAATCTCTACTCCTTCCTGCAGCTGGTCAAGAGGCGCTGCATGGTGGATACGCGTTTCTACATGCCCCGCAACTTCCGCCTGCAGCATGCGGACTCCCCGCAGCAGCTCGAACAGACGGCCCGTGAACTGGCGGCCTCCGGGCGGCAGGTAGTGATCCTTTCGGGGGATGCGGAGTATGCCGAACACTCCGGACTTGCTCTGCGCAAACTCGAATGGAATCCCTATCCGCGGTGGATCCGCCGCCGGTTCAACTTCAACGACTGGACCCGCTTTCCGGTGCGGAACAAGAACGCCTACGAGGTGTGCGCTCCAGCTCCAGCAGCCGCACCTTGACGGCGAGCCCTCCGGCATAGCCGGTCAGGGCTCCCGAAGTCCCGATGACGCGGTGGCACGGAACCACGATGGGCAGCGGGTTGCGGTTGTTGGCCTGCCCGACGGCCCGTGAGGCCCGCGGATGCCCGATCCGCCGGGCAATCTCGCCGTAGGTGCGTGTCTCGCCGTAGGGAATCTCTTTCAATGCGTTCCAGACCGCCTGCTGGAACGGAGTTCCCGCGGCGGCCGTCGGGACGGCGAATGCGCGGCGTTTGCCTTCGAAATATTCGCCGATCTCGCGCGCGGCCTGCTCCAGTATCTCCTGTGCGGCCCGTGCCTCTTGTGTCTGCTGTGTCGGCATCACCTTCTCAAACATCTCCGCCCCTGCCTGCGCCGTCTTGGCCGTTGCCGCTCCGTCCGCCTCGCGGCCGAAGCGGACGGCCGTGAGGGCCCTCCCGTCGCACAGGAGGGTCAGCGGCCCGCAGGGCGTCATGATCTCCTTGCGGTAGAGGCCCATCAGAGGTGTTCGAGCGTGTAGTCGATCATCTTCTGGCGGACGTTGTGCGTGTCGTCGGGCATCATCGAGTGGTTCTGGTCCGGATAGATCATCATGTCGTACTGCTTGCCGGCGCGGTTGAGCGCCCGGGCCATCTCGATCGTATTCTGGAAGTGCACGTTGTCGTCCGCCGTGCCGTGGATCAGCAGCAGGCGCGTCTTCCCGTCGTCGAGCATGCGTGCGAAGTGGATCGGCGAATTTTCGTCGTATCCCGCGGCGTTGTATTGCGGCAGGTTGTTGTAGATCTCGGTGTAGATCGTGTCGTAGTAGCGCCACGACGTTACGGGTGCCACGGCAATGGCCATGCGGAAGAGCCCGAGCCCCTTCAGGGCGCAGCTCGTGGCCATGAAACCGCCGTATGACCATCCGTAGATGCCGATGCGTGCCGGGTCGATCCAGGGCTGGGCGGCCATGTGGCGGGCCAGCGAGAGCTGGTCCTCGACCTCCAGGGCTCCGAGGCGTCCGTAGGTCTGCTTCTTGAAGCGCTCGCCGCGGAAGCCCGTGCCGCGGCCGTCGGCCGAGACCACGATGTATCCCTTGTCAACCAGCGCATCCTCCCAGTCGAGCGACCAGCGGTCGGCAACCTGCTGCGAGCCGGGTCCCGAGTACTGCGTCAGCAGCACGGGATAACGTTTCGAGGGGTCGAAGTCGCGCGGCTTTACGATGTAGGCGTTGAGCGTGTCGCCGCGTTCGGTCGTGAAGGTGAAGAACTCCTTGACGGGGCGCCGCGTGGCGGCGAGCTCCTCGCGCAGGGCGCGGCTGTCGGCCAGCGTGCGGACCGGCGTGCCCTCGCCGTCGCAGATCTCCACGCGGTTGGGCGTCGTGGCGTTCGAGAAGGTCGTGATGCAGTACTTCATGCCGCGGCTCGGGGCCACCGTATAGTAGCCTTCGCCGGTCGTCAGACGGCGCTTCTCCTTGCCGTCGAGCCGCACGCTGTAGAGGTTGCGGCGCAGGGGCGAGGTCTCCGTCGAGAGGTACCAGACCCGCTTGCCGTCTGTGCCGACAACGGCGGTTACCTCCCACGGGCCCTTGGTTACCTGGGCGAGGAATCCGCGGCGGATGCTGTAGAGATAGAGGTGCATGTATCCCGTGTGGCTCTCCTGGCGGACCAGAAAGCGGTCCTTGTCCACGAAGGTGATCGTCGCGTCGTCCACCCGCTCGACATACTGCTGCGAGCGCTCCTCGTAGATCACGCGCTGGGCACCGTGCGGCTCGCAGAGCACCACTTCGAAGGTGTTCTGGCGTCGGTTGAGGCGGTAGTACCACAGCCGTCCGTCGGGCGTGTAGCCGATGCGGGGAATATACTGGTCGGTCTCGCCGCCCGTGTCGATGCGGCGTTTGGCGCCGCTCGCCAGGTCGGCGACCCACAACTCCACGACGGAGTTCTTCTCCCCGGCCTTGGGGTATTTGAACGAGTAGGCCGTGTTGTAGAGCTTGCCGTCAAAGCGCATCATCTCCATGAGCGGCACCTCCGATTCATCGAAGCGCAGGAAGGCGAGCTGCGTGCCGTCGGGCGAGAAGGCATAGGCGCGCGTCGTGCCGAACTCCTCCTCATAGACCCAGTCGGTCGTGCCGTTGATGACCGAGTTCCAGGCTCCGTCGTCGGTCAGCCGGCGCGTCTTGCGGCTCTGGATGTCGTAGACATAGAGGTCATTGCGGTCCGAATAGACGATGCGGCTGCCGTCGGGCGAGAACGAGGCGTCGCGCGGTGCCTCGGCTTCGGTCAGCACGGGCTGCACCCGGCCGTCGGCCACCAGCTGGTACTGCGTGGTGTAGGAGTGGCGGTAGATCGGATGGCGCCCCGAAGCGATGAGGATCATCCGCTCGTCGGGCGAGAAGCCGTAGTCGGTGATGACGAGGTTCGGCGCGGGGGTCGGGAGCAGCGAAACCCCTTCGCCGGCCGTGGCATAGGCATACCGGCGGATGTCGTTTCCCTCGCGCACGGTGTAGTGCTCGCCGTCGGCCATCGAGCGGATGCCGTAGACGCGTTCGTTGAGTGAGTTGAGCCGGGCGATCTCGGCGTATTCGTTTTGGGCCTGGACGCCTGCCGCACAGAAAAGGGCGGCAGCCAGGAGGGTTGCTTGGATATTCATCATGATTCGTATTGTTTTGCGCGGCCGGCATGCACTGCCGGCCGCATGGGTTCTTCCCGCTCCGGGCGGTCAGATATCCTCGACGTCGAAGTCGTAGCCGAGGCGTTTGCCCGTTACGAACTTCGAGTTGTCCATCTTCGTGTTGAACTGGTCCACCGTAACGCGCTTGTTGTCCTCGTAGGGGGGCATCAGTAGGTCGAAGTCGAGCGAGAAGGCGATGGCCGATTCGAGAATCGCAACCAGTGCGTCGCGGTCGATCTCCGCGCGTCCGAACTCCATGGCCCGCATCGAGCTCTGATGCTTTCCTTCGACGAAGTAGCGCCGCTCGCGGTTGATGAAGATCCGTCCGATGAGGTATCCCTCGTCGGCGTTGCGGTTGAACTTGAACGAGTCGGAGAGGAAGTTGTAGATGTTCACGACGCCGCAGTAGGAGTTCTCGCGGTCGGCCTGCACGTAGGGGGTCTGCCAGACCAGGTGGTTGGCGTCGAACTCGAAGACGTCGGTATGCATCTGGAAGATCAGCAGGTCGTTGGCCACCTGCAGCTGGGCTTCGAACTTGCCGCGGTCGCGGTATTCGATGCGGACTCTGCGGTCGAGCTTTCCGTCCAGATCGTCGTCCATCTCCGAAGCCATCTCCAGCAGCGTCTCCTTCAGCAGGTTGAACGCCCAGAACGTATTGTCGAAGACCTTTTGTTTGAGGGAGGATTTGCGGACGATCGTATCGAGGATGCGCTTCCGCAGGGGAACTGTTTCCATAGGTGGGTGTTATTGAATGCGTATCTGACGCCCCTTTTCGAGCGTCTGGTTTTTCTTCAGGTCGTTGAGCCGTTCGATCGAGCGCATGCGGATGCCGTACGACTGTGCCACGGAGTAGGCCGTCTCGCCCTCGCGGCAGATGTGGTGGCGGGCATTGCCCTCCCAGCGCTTCTTCTTGCGCTCGATGTAGACCACCTCGCCGGGCAGCGGCTGGGCCTTCTTGTCCTTCAGGTCGTTGAAGCGGCGCAGGTTGCCCGCCGAGATGCGGAACTTGCTGCCGATGTTCTCGAACGAATCCTTCTCCTTGGCCAGGATGTAGTGCACGCCGTTCGTAACGTAGACGTTGTACCCCTCGTGGGCGTTGATCGTAACGCGGTAGTTGTCCGGGTCGATGGCCGTGGAGACGGCGGGCGTCTCCACGCTGCTCTGCGACGAGAACCACTCCTCGGGATCGCGTTCGAGGCCGTAGCGCTGGGCATAGAGACGCTCGCCGTCCTGCCGGTCGAGCAGGTAGAGCTGGTTCTCCTCGATGATGCGCACCAGGCGCTGCGCATAGTCCGGTGCCGTGGCATATCCCGCGGCCTTCAGACCCCGGGCCCAGCTTTTGTAGTCGTCCGAGGCGTAGGCGAACAGCGAGTCGTAGCGCGGCTGCGAATCGAGGAACTCGGCGTGGTCGTAATAGGAGGCTTCGACCGTGGGGTAGGCGCGGAAGCACTCTCCCTTGGCGTCGTCGTCGTGGTAGACCCTTTCGCCGCGCCAGTTGCTCTTGCACTTGATGCCGAAGTGGTTGTTCGAGCGCAGGGCCAGCAGGCTGTTGCCCGAGTCCGATTCGAGGATACCCTGGGCCATGGTGATGCTGGCCGGGATGCCGTAGCGCTCCATCTGCTCGACGGCGATGTGCTTGTAGCGGTCGATATACTCTTCGCGGGTCTGCCGAACCTGGGCGCGGAGGGTGCCGCAATACCCGAAAAGCAGGATTCCCGCGAGGGATATTGCAATTCTCGAAATATTCATTAACTTTGTTTAAAGTTTGAGGACAAAGATATAATATTCCGCCGAAAATAACAATTTAATATAAAGCAGCCGAACCATGTTTACCGAAAATGCCAACCGGATCTTTACCCGCGCCATCGAGGACTACCACCGCTGGGACGATGTGGACCATCCCGAAGAGAATCCCTTCGAGCCGGGAACGATCGACCACCTGCTCTATGCGAAGAACTGGATCGACACGGTACAGTGGCATCTCGAGGATATCATCCGCGATCCGCAGATCGATCCGGTCGAGGCGCTGAAGATCAAGCGCCGCATCGACCGCTCGAACCAGGACCGCACCGACATGGTCGAGTATATCGACTCCTACCTGCTTGAAAAATACCGCGACGTGCGGCCTGCGGCCGATGCGCGGCTCAATACCGAAACCCCGGCGTGGGCCATCGACCGCCTGTCGATTCTGGCGCTGAAGATCTACCACATGTCCGTCGAGGCGCATCGCGGGGATGTGGATGCGGCGCACCGCGAGGCCTGCGCGCGCAAGCTGGAGGTGCTGCTCACGCAGCAGAAGGACCTCTCGCGGGCCATCGAGGAGCTGATCGAGGATATCGAGGCGGGCCGCAAGTACATGAAGACCTACAAGCAGATGAAGATGTACAACGACCCGTCGTTGAACCCCGTGCTCTATGCCTCGAAAAAATAGGGGCGACCTTCCCCGGCACCTGCTCGTTTTCCGCACGTCGGCCATGGGCGACGTCGCGATGTTGGCGCATGCCGTGCGCGCTCTGAAGGAGGCCTATCCTTCGCTGCGCGTAACGATCGCCACGCAGGCGCTCTTCCAACCCTTCTTTGCGGGCCTCGACGTCGAGTTCCTGACCGCCGACGTGAAGGGGGCCCACCATTCGCTGCGGGGCATCTGGCGCCTGGCCGCCGAGGCGCGGCGTCTCGGCGTGGATGCCGTGGCGGATGTCCACGGAACGCTGCGCTCGAAGACCTTCGGACTCTCGATGCGGCTTCGGGGCATTCGCGTCGCCGGGATCCGCAAGGGTCGCGGCGAAAAGCGGGCGTTTATCCGCTGCGGCGGCCGCGGCATGGAGCCCCTGCGGCATACCGTGCTGCGTTACTGCGACGTCTTCCGGCAGCTCGGATTTGAATTTGAGGATCCCCGGCCGGCGCAGCCTGTTCCGCGTCCCAACCCCTTCGGACCGAAGGCGGGGCGGTGGATCGGCTTCGCGCCCTTCTCGGCCCAGCGCGGCAAGACCTATCCCGAGGCGCAGGCGCGTGAGGCCGTAGGCCTGCTGGCAGCGCGCTGCGAGCGGGTTTTCATCCACAGCGGCGGAGGCGCCGAGGCGGAGTTCGCCCGGGAGATGGAGCGCGCCCATGCCAACGTTACGGCCCTTTACGGCAAGGTGCGGCTGGCCGGCGAGATGGATCTGATCTCCCATCTGGACTGTGTCGTGTCGATGGATTCGCTGGTCATGCACCTGGCCTCGCTCGTGGCAACGCCCGTCGTATCGGTCTGGGGCGCGACGCATCCCGGACTGGGATTCCTCGGCTACGGAAGCTCGATGGACCATGTCCTGCAGGCCGATATGGAGTGCCGGCCCTGTTCGGTCTTCGGCAACCGTCCGTGCCGCTACGGGGATTACCGCTGCATGGCCGCCGTGCCGCCCGTGCAGATTGTCGCCGCGGTCGAAAAGGTGCTTGCCGGACGCGGATAGATGAAAACGCTGTTTTCGGGAGAGAGATAAAACCCCGGATCGCCAGGTGCGGTCCGGGGTTTTTCATGCGTCGTGCGGGGCCTTTGTCGACTGGGACTTATCGTTTGAGGACGACAATGCCGTTCGGCACGGAGCGTTCGCCTTCGTGGTCGTAGCGGCGGTTGTCGGTGGGGTGGTTCAGAACCCCCTCCTGCCGGGTCCAGAGCGACGAGGAGCCGCCGCCGTCGAGGTTCAGCGCCTCGGTCAGGCCCAGCTGCCGGGCGATGTAGGCCGTCTCGGCGACGGTCGTCCCGGCGGCCTGCTCCGGAAAGCGTCCGTCGATGACCAGCAGCACAACCCGTCCGTCGGGGCGCGTGCCGACCACCGTGCGGGGGTGGCGCCGCGTGAAGATCACATCTTCGGTGTCGTAGCGTTGCTCGCGTCCTTCATGGACGAGCATCGGCCCGGCGACAAGAGCCTGCCGGTAGCGGCGGGCGATGCGTGCGTAGTCCGTGGAGTCGCAGGGAAAGACCTCGACGCGGTTTCCCTTGCGGCCGCGGGCGGCCACAACGCCGTTCGAGAGCGGGGAGTTGTGCATCCTGCCGCGGTTTACGACCTCCCCGTCGGAGAGGGTGAAGGTGATCGGCTCGACCTCCCGCATGTTGAAGTAGCTGCCGTTGATCGCCGCTTCGGCCCCGGCCTCCTGTCCGATGCGGCTCGGGATGCGGCCGCGTCCTTCGACCTGCACCACGCGGGTCGTGAATGCGCGTGCGGGGTAGATGACCAGTGCGAGGTGCTGCGGGGCGCCGAAAAGCTCGACCTGCGTCGTGCGGGCCTCGGCGCCGTCGCCGAGCGGCGTCGTCTGCCAGCGGGCCGTGGCCAGGGCCACCGAATCCCGGACGCTCTGTGCTGCGGCCGGGATGGCCAGCAGCAGGAGCAGTGCTGCGGTGAGATAGCGTTTCATGTCGTGGTGTCTATTCGTTGTTTTTTTCTTTCAGGTAGGCATCGATGGCCCGGGCGGCGGTGCGGCCTGCCCCCATGGCGAGGATCACCGTGGCGGCACCCGTTACGGCGTCGCCGCCGGCGAAGACGCCCGGACGCGTGGTGGCACCGTCGGCGTCGGCCGTGATGCAGCCCCGGCGGTTGGTCTCCAGTCCTTCGGTCGTCGAGGCGATGAGCGGATTGGGCGAGGTGCCGAGCGCCATGATGACCACGTCGCATGCCAGGTCGAACTCCGATCCGGGCTTCACGATCGGCGATCGGCGGCCGCTCTCGTCCGGTTCGCCAAGCTCCATCTCCACGCAGCGCAGGCCGCGGACCCAGCCGCGCTCGTCGCCGAGCACCTCGACCGGATTGGTGAGCATCCGGAAGCGGATGCCCTCCTCGCGGGCGTGGTGCACCTCCTCGGCGCGTGCCGGGAGCTCTTTCTCCGAGCGGCGGTAGATGATCGTCGCCTCGGCGCCCAGCCGCCTGGCCGTGCGCACGGCATCCATGGCGACATTGCCGCCGCCGACCACCGCAACACGCTTCCCGACATAGATCGGCGTATCGTAGCTGCTGTCGTAGGCGTGCATGAGGTTCGTGCGCGTGAGGAACTCGTTGGCCGAGACCACGCCGTTGAGATTCTCACCCGGAATGCCCATGAAACGCGGCAGTCCGGCTCCCGAGCCGATGAAAACCGCCTCGTAGCCCTCGTCATCCATCAGCGAGTCGATCGTTACGGTGCGTCCGACGACCACGTCGGTTTCGATCCGCACGCCGAGGCGCTTCACCTCGTCGATCTCGCGGGCGACGATCCGCTCCTTCGGAAGGCGGAACTCCGGAATGCCGTAAACCAGCACGCCGCCGACCTTGTGCAGCGCCTCGAAGATCGTAACCTCGTAGCCGGCCTTGGCCAGGTCGCTTGCGCAGGCCAGGCCTGCCGGGCCGCTGCCGATGACGGCCACCTTGTGTCCGTTGCGGGCCGGAAGCTCCGTTGCGGGCATCTGGTCCGCATGTTCGAGCTTCCAGTCGCCGACGAAGCGCTCGAGCTTTCCGATGGCCACGGCCTCGCCCTTGATGCCGAGGATGCAGGAGCCTTCGCACTGGGTCTCCTGCGGGCATACGCGGCCGCAGATCGAGGGCAGCGAGCTGTCGCGTGCGATGACCGCCGCCGCATCGGCGAAGCGGCCCTCGTGCAGGGCGGCGATGAATTCGGGAATCGAAATCCCCACGGGGCAGGCCTCGACGCAGCGGGGTTTCTTGCAGTGGAGGCATCGCGAAGCCTCGAGAACGGCCTCCTCGGTGTTGTATCCGTAGCACACCTCCTCGAAGTTGGTGGCCCGGAGTGCCGGATCCTGTTCGCGCACCGGCACGCGCGGTATCTTGTTTGCCATGATCTATTTGTCCAATCCGATTCTACATACGTGTCCGGCCTCGCGTTCGGTCTCGATGGCCGCGGCGCGCTGCTCCTGCGTGCGGTACATGCCCTGACGGCGCATCGCCTCGTCGAAATCGACCTCATGGCCGTCGAACTCGGGCCCTTCGACACAGGTGAAGCGGGTCTTGCCGCCCACCGTGACGCGGCAGGCGCCGCACATGCCCGTGCCGTCTACCATCAGCGTGTTGAGCGACACGGTGGTCTTCAGGGCATATTTCCTGGTGGTGAGGGCCACGAACTTCATCATGACCATCGGTCCGATGGCCACACACTCGTCGTAGCGGTTCCCCGCGGCGATCAGCTGTTCGAGCAGTTGGGTTACCACTCCGTGGAAACCCTCCGATCCGTCGTCCGTCGCGATGTACAGCTTCCCGGCCACGGCGCGCATCGGCTCCGTGTAGATCAGCATGTCGCGCGTCTTGGCACCGATGATGACGTCGGCCTCGACGCCGTGCTCGTGCAACCACTTCACCTGCGGATAGATTGGGGCGGTGCCGACACCTCCGGCGATGAAGATAAAACGCTTGTTGCGCAGCTCTTCGAGCGGCTCGGCGACAAAGGCCGAGGGCCGTCCCAGCGGGCCTGCGAAATCGGCAAGGGCCTCGCCGGCGTCGAGCGCGCAGATCTTGTGCGTCGAGGCGCCGATCGTCTGGATGACGATCGTAACGCTGCCCTGCGCGGCGTCGTAGTCCGAGATGGTGAGCGGAATGCGTTCGCCGTGCTCGTCGGCGCGGACGATGACGAACTGTCCGGGGCGGGCCGCACGGGCCACGCGGGGAGCGAGGATCTTCATCAGCCAGATATTCTCGGCCAAAGCCCTCTTTTCAAGAATGGGGTACATGGGTTTTCGTATCGTTTCTGTTTGTCTTCTCAATCTTCGATGACCGCCGTGGTGCGGATGCGGCGCATCGGCCGCAGGGGGTCGTTGGTGATGAGCAGCAGGAAGCTGCTGCGGGCCCCGTATCCGGGTCCGCTGGGATCGAAGAGCACCTCGACCTCGCGGGAGCCGCCGGCGGGAATCTTCGTCCCCGCTTCAAGCGAGCAGGAGAGCGCCTTGCCGCACTCCACGGCCCGGACGATCAGCTCCTCGTTTCCGGAATTCGTGAGCGTAAGGGTGCGTGTCTGTATCGGAGCTCCGGACCTGATGGTGCCGAATTTCACGACATTTTCCGAAACCTCGCTGCGGGGCGCCCGTCCTTTGGGCATGTCGGCGGGGTTGTCCGCACCGATGCCGTGCGCCACGATCACCACGCCGCGGCTCTTCCCGTCGACGAACAGCTCCAGGGCGTCGCGCAGGGTGCCGTAGCGGGGCGACTCCGCCGGAATGAGGTACGAGAGGTTGATCTGGCCGTGCATGCCGGCTTCGAGCCGTTTCGGACTCTCGGTCTGCAGCAGCCCGCTCCGGATCCCGGGATCGGGACGCAGCTCGACGGTGATCGCCCGGTCCGAGGTGTTGATGCAGCTGACGGCCGATTGTGCGCGGATGCCGGGATATACATAGGTGAAGACGCACGTGGTGGAGGTGAGACGCAGTCCGCCGCCCGCATCCACGGGATAGAGCTCCTCGACGTTCTTCTTGCGCGGTATGACGCTGCCCCGGATCGTGAGCGTCGCGATGCGCTTGCGGTCCGAAGAGTAGACCCACAGCTCCCGGTCGAAGGAGCCGGGGCGGTCCGCCGGATCGTAGGTCGCCGTGATCTGCGTCTCGGCCCCCGGAAGTACGGGCTTGCGCGAGAAGCTGGGCACGGTGCAGCCGCAGGTGGTCGTAACGTCGAGTATGACCAGCGGGCGGTCCGTGGTGTTCCGACCCGTGAAGGTGTGGCTCACGGGACCGTCGGTCTCCTTGATCGAGCCGAAGTCCCAGACGGCGGGCTCGAAGGAGAGCTGCTGCTGGGCCGAAGCGCCCGTCGTGCATAACATGCAGAGGATAAAGGCTATTGCAATGCTCGGATTCTTCATATCGCTATTCGTGTGTATGCAAAGGTACATTTTTTCGCAAAAAAACGCGCAATAATTTTGCGGGAATGAATTTTTGCTGTATATTTGCACACCGAAAACGGATAACACCGGGTTCGAAAAGCCTGAATAGCTCAGTTGGTTAGAGCACATGACTGTTAATCATGGGGTCCTAGGTTCAAGTCCTTGTTCAGGCGCAGATGCGCGAGGGTTGCGTAAGGTTCTTTCGAAAACGCCTGCAAACGGCCGATGGAGAACGAGAAAATCGCTTCGGAGATTTTGGAGTTTGAAAAAAAGAGTTACCTTTGCAGTCCCGAGCCATTTTTAGGGGAGCTTAGCTCAGCTGGTTCAGAGCGTCTGCCTTACAAGCAGAGGGTCGGGGGTTCGAATCCCTCAGCTCCCACAACTTCATCAAAAACGACTTACGGAAACGTGAGTCGTTTTTTTGTGCGCATTTTTCAGGTGTCATCACCGGCCTCTCCCGAAAGCAAAAAGCGCGATAGTAGATGTAAATCACATGTAATCTGTCTGTTATGATTCTATGGCGGGTGCTCTAAAAGTGCGAATAGGACGTTTTGGAGCCTCGTCGAATCGGGAGCGGGGCATTCCCTCCCAAATTCAGAAGAACAAAATTCTCTTTCCAGCCGGATCGTTGTTGGACGAAAAGATCCTTTTGGCGAAATTTATGTTTGCTGCAACTCGGGAGAATAGTTCTATTAAATATTATTGATAGTAATATTTTAAGATATCAAATATTTTTTCTACGGAATTATCTTGATTTTGGTTGAGTATGTGAATGATTTTGCAAGCTTCTCTGTATTCCTCCTTGGTTGTTTCTTTTTTTACTTGATTGATACTGGCGGTCAAAACATAATGTAAATAATCGAATAGATTTATTTGGCGATTAGAATATCTTTCTGTGTGGGATAATATTTTTATCCAGGCATTCATGAATTTTATTGATTTAATATCTTTTATTACCAGTCCTGCTAACTCATATATTATTTCTTTTTGTATTGCAGATTCAAATTTTGCATCTGGATTATTTTGGAGCTCTTTAGGAATAGAGATATGTTTTGATACGGGGTTTTTAGTATCTTTAATAGGTGTTTGCCATGCTGGATATTTTGATTTGATAGAATCAATGATTAGATTAGGATCTGTTCCTATTTGTAAAAGTTCTATTATATCTAGTATAATGCAACATTCATATTTTGTGCTGTCTCTTTTTGCTGTTTGTCGCAGAGCGTCTATTTCTTTGGTAATATATTGATATATATCATCTTGGTAGATACTGCTCTTGTCTATGTATCTATTTATCCGACCATGAATTTTACTGATTGCGTTTAAAATACTGGGATTTAATGATTCGTCCAATGCATATTGAGTTGTAAATTGTAATATTTCCTCACATTGTTTCAAACCTTTCACTCGCGTAAGCGTGAGAGATTGATCCGTTACCGTCATAGATGAGTTTTTCTGGGGTTGCTTTGTGTGAGAATCTATCTTTAAGACATCTGGCAATCCAATGGTTAATGAGTTATATACTCTATTATATAGAGCTTTTTTCGGGTTTGTTAACCATCCGATCCCTTTTTTCCCATATCCCGGGATCAGTGCTCGCTTTATTGTTCTAGTAAATAAACTTGAAGTTCGAGCTGAAAAACTTTTTTTTAGCGAAGGTTTTCTTATGCCAAATTTCATATGCTGTTATTAATAATATTTAATAGCTTCTTGAAGACTATTGCCAAATGGATTTTGGATATTAGGACTTTTGATAAAGTCGGATATTAAATATCAAATATAATAAATTTCATAAGAACTGACAATACTAAGTGCTGTGAATAATTGCCCCTCTTTTTTAATGCTTGAATGACATGTTCGCCCAATCCACCTGTTGTTTAACAGACACTGTTTTATTTTATCGGATTGTGTAAGCCGACGCGTAACCCGTACGGGTATCCGGCGAAAAAAGATTCCGGAAAATGCTTTCGGGGCTTGCGGCAATGATTTATTTGTCCTATATTTGCACCCGCAAACAGCACCAAGGGAGCTTAGCTCAGCTGGTTCAGAGCGTCTGCCTTACAAGCAGAGGGTCGGGGGTTCGAATCCCTCAGCTCCCACAACATCAGCAAAAACGACTTACTGAAACGTGAGTCGTTTTTTTGTGGGTATGTTGCGCTGCCCGTTGTGTTGCTGCCGGTCCGGCCCGCGGGCTTGCGGTGAAACATGCCGGGCGGACGAAAAAAAGGCGGATCGTTATGCGATCCGCCTTGCTGGTTTTCATGTGCCACCCCCGCACGGGGCGCAATGTGCTACTTGAGGCTCTTCAGGCACTCCGTAACGTTCTTCTCGATGCGCTGCAGAATGGCCTGCGTATCGGCCGCCTCGGCCTTGACGAAGCGCTCGCCGGTGATCTGCTCGTAGAGCTCGACATAGCGGTCGGTGATGCCGGCGACGATCTGGGGCGTCATTTCGGGAACCTGCTGCCCGGCCTGCCCCTGGAAGCCATTGGCCATGAGCCACTCCCGGACAAACTCCTTCGAAAGCTGCTTTTGCCGCTCCCCTCTGGCGAGCCGCTCCTCGTAACCCTCGGCATAGAAGTAGCGCGACGAGTCGGGCGTGTGGATCTCATCCATAAGGTAGATGACGCCGTCCTTCTTGCCGAACTCGTATTTCGTGTCCACGAGAATCAGGCCCATCCTGGCGGCGATTTCGCTGCCCCGCTGATAGATGGCCCGCGTGTATCGTTCGAGCTGTTCATACTCTTCGCGGCTTACCAGACCCGATGCGATGATCTCCTCCTTCGAAATGTCCTCGTCGTGTCCTTCGGCGGCCTTCGAGGTCGGGGTGATGATCGGCTCGGGGAATCGCTGGTTTTCGACCATTCCTTCGGGCATCTCCACGCCGCAGATGGTCCGTTTGCCTGCCTTGTATTCTCTCCAGGCGTGGCCCGAGAGGTAGCCGCGGATGACCATCTCCACCTTGTACGGCTCGCATTTGCGGCCGACGGTAACCATCGGATCGGGCACGGCCAGCTTCCAGTTGGGAAGGATGTCTGCCGTGGCATCGAGGAACTTGGCGGCAATCTGGTTGAGAACCTGGCCCTTGTAGGGGATGCCTTCGGGCAGGACAACATCAAAGGCCGAGATCCGGTCGGTTACGACCATGACGAGGTATTTGTCGTCGATGTCGTATACGTCGCGGACTTTTCCCACATATTTGCTTTTCTGACCTTCAAAGGTGAAATCGGTACGAGTGATGGCGTTCATGGTGTTTGCAGGTTTTTCCGCTGCAAAGATAGCATTTTTGTACGAAGTTCGGCCGCTTCGGGGAGATTATGTTTCCCCTTCGGGGCCGGATCTGGCCTTCCGCCGGCAGCCGCGCCCTGTCGTCCGTTTCGGGGGAGGCTCAGCCGCCGGACTCACCGCGATGTTGTTTTTGCAACCCGATTGCATGTTTTTCTTGTTATTTTTGTCGTGCGAAAAATAACCCTTCAAACTCAAATACCAGATCATGAAGCAAATAACTATCCTTATGGGTGTATTTTGTGCGCTGTTTGCGGTCTCGTGTCACGGAACTGCCGGGCATGACGGCCATGACGCGCATGCGGATCATCAGACCGGAGAACAGCACGAGCCGGAGCCGGCACATGCGGACGAGATCGTGTTGAGCGCCGACAAGGCCCGTGCGGCGGGTGTTGTGGTGGAGATGGTTGCTGCGGGAGACTTCCGCAGCGTCATACCTGCCGGCGGCGTCATTCTCCCCTCGACCGGCGACGAGACGTCAGTGGTGGCTCCGGCTCCGGGTGTTGTTTCCCTTCGGCGGCCGCTCGTGGAGGGCAGCGCCATCGGTGCGGGCGAGGCTCTTTTTACCATCTCCTCGGCCAATCTGCAGGACGGTGATCCGGCGGAACGTGCCGCCGTTGCGTATGAAACGGCAAAAAAGGAGTATGAACGCGCCCGGGATCTGGTTCGGGACCGCATTGTCTCCGAGAAGGAGTTCAATGCGGCCCGCAGCAGTTACGAAACGGCCAAAATCGCCTACGAGGCGGTTGCGCGGTCCAGAACCGGGAAGGGGGTTGTCGTAGCTGCTCCCGCCGGGGGGCGCATGACTGCCTGCCTGGTCAAAAACGGGGACTATGTCTCCGTCGGAGAGCCCCTGGCCCGCCTGGCCCGCCATTCGCGGCTCTTTCTGAGGGTTGATGTTCCCGAGCGGTATTACCCTTCGCTCGGACAGGTTGTATCCGCCAAATTCAAACCCTCGTATACGGATCGGGTCTACGACACGGAGCAGATGGGCGGACGTCTGCTGGCATATGGCAGGAGTTCGGCCGATGCATCGGGATATGTACCCGTAACCTTCGAACTGGATGCCGGCGAAGAGATGCTTCCGGGTGCGTTTGCCGAGGTGTACCTGCTTGCCGGAGAGCGGCACGGGGTTATCAGCCTGCCCCTGTCCGCCATTACGGAGGAGCAGGGTGTCTGTTTCGTCTACGTGCAGCTTGACGAGGCGTGCTATCGCAGGCAGGAGGTGCAGCTGGGTGAATCCAATGCCGAACGGGTGGAGATCCTGAAGGGGCTGCAAGGCGGCGAGCGGGTTGTTACGCAGGGTGCCATCCATGTCAAACTGGCTTCGGCCGGCAACGTGATTCCGGCCCATACCCACAACCACTAATCCGTCGCCGCCATGTTGAACAGAATTATCCGATTTTCGCTGCAGAACCGTCTGCTGGTTCTCGTTGCGGCCGTCGTACTGGTCTTTGCGGGTGTCTATACGGCATCGCGTGCCGAGGTGGACGTCTTTCCGGATCTGAATGCCCCTACGGTGGTGGTGATGACCGAGGCCAACGGCATGGCTGCCGAGGAGGTCGAGCAGCTGGTTACCTTCCCGATCGAGACGGCGGTCAACGGCGCCACCCACGTGCGCCGCGTACGCTCCTCCTCGACGACGGGATTTTCGGTCGTATGGGTGGAATTCGACTGGGACACGGACATCTATCTGGCGCGTCAGATCGTTTCCGAGAAACTGGCTACGGTCAGCGACAAGCTCCCCGACAACGTGGGGCAGCCGACGCTGGGGCCCCAGTCCTCGATTCTGGGCGAGGTGCTGATCGTCGGTCTCACGGCCGACAGCACCTCGATGCTCGAACTGCGCACGATTGCCGACTGGACTATCCGTCCGCGCCTGCTCTCCACGGGCGGTGTGGCACAGGTTGCCGTGCTCGGCGGCGACATCAAGGAGTACCAGATTCTGCTCCATCCCGAGAAGATGAAGCATTTCGGGGTCGGACTCTCCGAGGTGCTCGCTGCGACCGAACGGATGAACCAGAATACGAACGGCGGCGTAATCTACGAATACGGCAACGAGTACATTGTCCGCGGAGTCGTCTCGACGGACGACGTTGCCCGGATCGCTGCGGCTGCGATCAAGACCCGGGACGGAGTACCCGTCACGCTCGGCGACATCGCAGAGGTGAAGATCGGGGCGCAGCAGCCCCGTCTGGGCGTTGCCTCGGAGCGGGGGAAACCCGCCGTGCTCCTGACCGTAACCAAACAGCCCAATACCGGAACGATCGAACTGACCGGGCGCCTGGAGGCCGCTTTGAAGGATGTGCAGCGCAATCTTCCGGCCGATGTCCACGTCTCGACCGACATTTTCCGCCAGTCCCGCTTCATCGACAGTTCGATCGAGAACGTGAAGAGTTCGCTCTATGAAGGGGCCATTTTCGTGGTTCTCGTACTCTTCCTCTTCCTCGCCAATGTGCGGACGACCGTGATTTCGCTCGTGACCCTGCCGCTCTCCCTGCTGGTGTCGCTGCTGGTGCTCCATTACCTGGGTTTGAGCATCAACACGATGAGCCTGGGCGGCCTGGCCATTGCCATCGGATCGCTTGTCGACGACGCCATCGTCGACGTGGAGAATGTCTGGAAGCATCTGCGCGAAAACCGGATGCTGCCTTCCGGACAGCGCAAGCCCCTTCTGGAGGTCGTTTTCAATGCCTCGCGCGAGGTGCGCATGCCGATTCTGAACTCCACGCTGATCATCGTCGTGAGCTTCCTGCCGCTCTTCTTCCTGAGCGGCATGGAGGGACGTATGCTCATTCCGCTGGGCATCGCCTTCATCGTGGCGCTGTTTGCCTCTACGGTCGTGGCCCTCACCCTGACGCCGGTGCTCTGCAGCTATCTGCTCGGGGAGAAGGTCGGCCGGGGTGGTGTTCCCCGGGAGGCTTTTGTGGCCGTATGGCTGAAGAGACACTACCGGAATGCGCTGGAACGGGCTCTGGCGCACAAGAAGACTGTCGTGGGATGCACCCTGGCGCTGTTCATCGTGGCCTTGGGACTCTTCTTTACGCTGGGCCACAGCTTCCTGCCCTCCTTCAACGAGGGATCGTTCACGATCAACGTCAGCTCGCTTCCCGGCATCTCGCTCGAGGAGTCCGACCGGATCGGACGGCAGGCGGAGGAGCTGCTGCTCTCGATCCCGGAGATCAGAACCGTGGCCCGGAAAACCGGACGCGCCGAGCTCGACGAGCACGCTCTGGGTGTGAACGTCTCCGAGATCGAGGCGCCTTTTGAGCTCGACGGGCGTTCGCATGCGGAGCTGCTCGACGAGGTACGGCGGAAGCTGTCGACGATCGTCGGGGCGAATATCGAGATCGGTCAGCCGATCAGTCACCGTATTGACGCCATGTTGAGCGGTACGCAGGCCAGTATCGCCATCAAGCTTTTCGGAGACGACCTGAACCGGATGTTCACACTCGGCAACCGGATCAAGGAGGTGATCCGTACGGTGAACGGCATTGCGGATCTGAATGTCGAGCAGCAGATCGAACGCCCCGAGCTGAAGATTATTCCCCGGCGCGAGATGCTGGCCCGTTACGGCATTCCGCTCTCCGATTTCAACCGGTTTGTCTCGGTCAACATGGCGGGCGAGATCGTTTCGCAGGTCTACACCGACGGCAAGAGCTTCAATCTGGTGGTGCGTGCCGATGAAAGGAACCGGGGTCGGGCGGAGCGTATCCGCGATCTGATTCTGGATTGTCCCGACGGACGGAAAGTGCCGCTTGCGGAGGTGGCGGACGTCGTCTCCTCGACGGGTCCGAATACCATCAACCGCGAGAATGTCAAACGCAAGATCGTCATTTCGGCCAACACGAGCGGCCGCGATCTGCGAAGTGTGGTCAATGACATCCGGCAGCGTATCGAGGAGCAGATCACCCTTCCCGAAGGATATCACGTCGAATATGGCGGACAGTTCGAGAGCGAACAAAACGCGAGCCGCATTCTGCTGCTCACCTCCCTGTTGAGCATCGTGGTGATTTTCCTGCTGCTCTACATGCAGTTCCGCAATGCCCTCGAAAGCGGCGTGATTCTGCTGAATCTGCCCCTGGCACTTATCGGCGGCGTCTTTGCCCTGCTGCTGACCTCCGGAGAGGTCAGCATCCCGGCCATCATCGGATTCATCTCCCTGTTCGGCATCGCCACGCGAAACGGCATGTTGCTCATCAATCGCTACAATCAGCTGCGCGAAGAGGGTCATTCTCTGCGGGAGAGCATCCTCACGGGATCGCTCGATCGGCTGAATCCCATTCTGATGACGGCGCTGACCTCCGCCCTGGCGCTTATTCCGCTGGCACTGCGGGGTGATCTTCCGGGCAACGAGATCCAGAGTCCGATGGCCAAGGTCATTCTGGGCGGTCTGCTGACGTCGACCTTCCTGAATGCCTTCATCATCCCGATCATGTACGAATGGTTGAACCGCCGGAGCAGGACCGGAAAGGAGCGTCTCCGCGAATCATAAATCGACTCTGCCGGCGGGCCGCGACCCGCCGGCGGGCCGGTACAAAAGCTATGCATACCATGAAAAAAATAGTTCTTACCGTACTCGTCTCGGGCCTGTTCGTCTGTGCAAGGGCGCAGGATATCGAGAGCATCCTGCAGCAGGTTGAGCAGAACAACAAGGAGCTGCAGGCCATCCGCCGCGGCAACGAAGTCTCCGAACTGGAGATTCGCGGGCGCAATACGCTGGAGGATCCGTCGGTGGAGTACAGCCCGTTTTACGTGAAGGGAAACGACGGCATGGCCAGTTCGGAGCTGGTCGTCTCCCAGGGATTCGACTTTCCCACCCTGTATGTCGCCCGGCACAGGGCGGGCAAACTGCAGGAGGAGGTATTGGACCTGCAATACCAGGCCTCCCGCCGCGACATCCTGCTTGAGGCGAAAAACCGCTGTCTGGATCTGGTGTACCAGAACCGCCTTCTCTCGCTGCTGGAGTTGCGGCGGAAAAATGCCGGGGAGCTGCTGACTCTGTTCACCCGGAAACTTGAGGCGGGCGATGCGACCCAGCTTGAGGTGAACAAGATCAAAATGGACCGCATGAACATACGCACGGAGACGGCCCAGGCCGAAACGGCCCGGCAGACGATTCTGCAGGAGCTGCTGGCTCTCAACGGGAATGTCCCGCTGACGGGTGAACCGGTGGAGTACGGGGCGGAGCCGTCGGTTGCGGACTGTGAGGCGCTATATGCCCGGGCCGTAGCCTCGGACTATGACCTGCGCACGGCCCGCGCTTCCGAACTTGCAGCCGCCCAGGAGGTCAAGGTGAGCCGTCAGAACTGGATTCCGAAGCTGGCGGTCGGTTACCGGCGGAATACGGAACTCAAGGAGGCCAGAAACGGATTTCTGGTTGGAGCTACCTTCCCGCTGTTTTCAAGTCGCAGAAAGGTGCGGATGGCGCGGGCACAACATGCCGGCATGCAGTTGCAGCTGGAAAATACCCGTTTGCAGACGGAGACCCGTGTACGTGCAAGGATCCATGAACTGCAGATGCTGGGCAAGACCGTCGAGGCCTACGACGTGGAGTTGATGTACCACACGCTCGATCTGCTGCGCAAGGCTGTTGAGAGCGGCGAGATCTCCGTGATCGACTACTATGTGGAGGCAGACGGCATCTATCGCAATCTGCAGACCCGTATGGAGCTTGAACGGCAGTATCAGGGTGTCGTGGCCGAACTGCTGAAGAACGAACTTTGACCGGGACCGATACCGGTCTTCCCGGTCTTTCCCGGTTTTTTCCGTCTTCTCCGGGCCTGTTTCGGCTCTCTCGGTCTTTGCGCACTCTCCGGTTTTTTCGCGGTAGAAGAAGGTCTCCTTCCCGGTCGAGTCTTCCTGTCCGGCTGTGCTTTTTCTGTCTGAAGATCCTTCCCCTGTCGGGCTCACCTGTCTTTGCCCGGAGCTTTTTCTATGCCCGGAGCTTCTTCTATGCCCGTTGCGCATGCGGGTCGGTTGCAAGTCAGCCGGCCTGCAATCAGAACCGGCCTGTCTCTTGTCGTTGTCTGCGAAAGGATTGTAACCCGATAATTTTCTGTTGGTTGTAATGTCAATAGATGCCATAAAAGGACACGTTGCATAGAGGCGGCAAAACCTTGTTTGACGCTTCATTTCTGAGGTCCGATATTCTCGGAAAAATGTAAAACCCGGGTTCGGAGTCCGAATTTTGGAGGTTCATTTCCCGCTCCGAACCGGGGATTCATCCGGGAAGAACGAGATCTTTTTTTAAGCCTTGTTTTGGTGCTTTTTCAGAACCTCCTCTCTGGATTCAAAGTGCTGTTTGCCCGACAAGGCTCGCTCCTCGGCTTTGCGTTGTCGGATGCGTCCGACCCAATCCGGTGCAATCTCAATCGAGACAATCCACACAACCTGCATGGAGCAGTACAGCAGAATTTGCATGGGAAACGAAAACTGCGTTTCGGCAGGAAACAGCCAGTTGTACGTTGCCAAAGGGACGAATGCATTGACGATTAACATCAAGGCTTCCGTTTCTCGTTGCCGGCGTGTATATCCGAGGTGTTTCCAGGCGATCAGAATGAAAAGCACGTTGACCCCGAGCAATGTCCAAACGATTGGCCACGGTTTGATAACCGCTGTTTCCGGGTGCGAGTTCATGATGAACCAAGCCGAAATAACAGGGACCAGTCCGTTTATCAGCAGCGTGAAAACCTTGAAAGCCATCGTGGAATCTATTTGCTCTTGAATCCAAAGTTAGGAAAATATTTCGAATTCTCGCTTTGTTTATGAAAATTGATGCCAATTTTTCTGATTGGCAAATTGTTTGTCGTTTACCTATCATCCTGACGGAGGAGATCGGTAAAGTACAGGTACAGGTAACACTGAAAAAGAATGTCTAACTTAAAACCGCAATTTGTTATGAGAAGTATCACAACATTCGATCTGCAGTATGTACACCGTTTCTACGGTTTTCAAGGAGAGGCTCAGTATCTCCACGGCCACACGGGAAAGTTGACCATCGAGGTGGAGGATAGCATCGAGGCGGGCGTGAACATGGTTTACCCCTGCAACGAGATTCAGAAGGTAGCGTGGGACGTGCTCCGGAATTTCGACCATGCGCTGGTTCTGCGCGAGGATGATCCGCTGCTGCCGGCCGTTCTGGACGTCTACGAGAAGCAGGGCATCCGCAACGGACACCCGCAGAACAAGATGAAGGGCCCGGCCTTCAAGACGGAGCTGGCCACGGTCTATCCCGATTGCCGCCTGGTAGTCACGAAGGAGACGCTGACGGTTGAGGGGATGATCAAGATTGTCTACGACCTGCTGAAGGATAAGCTCAACATCGCCAAGATCACCTTCACGAGCGGTGTGAATGCGGCTTCGGCGGAGTTCGTGACCAAGAACGACATCGACCGCTGCCCGCTGTGCGGCGTTGCACTCAACGAGGAGGGTGTATGTCCGAAGTGCGGGTATCGCAAGAAGAAGTAGCCGTCACACTTTGTGGATAGGGTAGTCGGGTTCCGAAAATCGGGGCCCGACTTTTTTATTCTGTTGGGAGCTTCTATATGATATATTTTGCGCAATATAGATTGCTATTAGAATAAAAAATAGTAAATTGCATTAGAGCAATATTATGGAACGTGGCTTTGTGTGATCGAGGCCTCTCCTTGGGCGAAAAGGCGATCATTGGGATGGTCTCCGAAAAATCGGTCTTTTCAGAGATTTATACGCCGGTCAAATACGCAATAGTGAAAGTAAATATAGAGTCAATCTCAGAGTTGTAGATATATGGATGTCCTGACACATTTTAGGAGCATAGAGGAGTTGACCAAAACGCTCTCACGTGAGCATGGGTTGCTCAGTGAGATGTTTGAGAAACGGAAACTCATGAGGTTCCCGGTCGCACTTGCTATTGACCTTGTCGGAGGGAATGAAGCCAGGCTGCGGAAGTTGATTGACTATGGCGTGCTGGTGGAAGCTGGCAACATGGTAGAGATTGAGAGTGACTACCTGAACTTTTTCGAGGAGGTACTGAATGTCAACGAGGAGATCAGCGTGCTGAGTGTACAGGAGTGTATCAATACGTTGAAGGAGAATATCGGCTATTTTCTGCAGGAGACCAATCCCAGCCGTAAAGCGGGATATCAGGATAATGTCCGGCAGCTTCTCAAGAAGACCGGCTTCAGAACCTTGAAAAATGTGGTGGATTTGAAGCGTAATATGGACCATGCCTATAAGCAGGAGCCGAATTATGTCATCAAAAAGAAGAAACTGCAAAATCTGGACGAGAAGAGTCATAGCATTCGCGCCATGATACGCGAGTGTGAAAAGTTGATGGATAATGAGCATGCTTTTTTCATCATGGCCAATGACCCGCACATGGCCAAGACCTGTAGCGATGTGAAGCATGATTTTGTTGAGGCCTACCATGCGCTGATGGAGATTGACCGGCAGATTATCTCTTACATCAATCAGATAGACCAGCAGAATGAGCTCTACAGAAAGATCCGGAAGCTGAAATATTTGCAAGATCAACTGCTTATCAAGAGTGAAACGAACCTCTCGAAGGTGCTGGAAGAGCGGAATCCGGTTTGGATGGAGTCCCGTCAATACAGCCGGATCCGCCTCTCCCTGGAGATGTTGCGAGGAAACGATCAGATTATCAAGCTGCTGAAGCGCGTCGCCGAGCGTAATGGAATCCAGAAAACGGCAAGAACGGCAGCCGAGCCTTTGACGGATGATGATTTGCAGGACCATGTTCAACTGTTGAAAGAGGTGAATCTTGCCGAAATATGGAATGCGTTCCTGGCATCAAGCTATAATCTGTTCGATTTCATCTTGAGATACGACTATAAGGTAAAACATAATATTGAGGAATACGCCGCAATCTTCTGTCAATTGGTTATCCTGCATCCTGATGAATGCCGGATGACCGGAGAATATGCCATCTACCAAAATATTGAATATCCGATCATTTATGCGAAATAATACCCAAAGAATATACGAGCGTTTAAGCCGGGGCGAATTCCTCTCGGTCGACAGCATCGACGCCTCTATCCGCCATCTGTATGAGGATATAGAGGAGAACCTGGAGGATTACACGGATTATTTTCGGGAGATTGGGCTGCAACTCGAAGCGGGGAATGGTTACTTCTATTTTTCCCGAATAGGAGAGAGCAAACAGTCCATTGAGCAGAAGTTGGACAGCTTCTCCAAATGGCTGGATTATCTGGACTTTCTGAAGTGTTATAACCAGTCCTTTACGGCCGGGTATCAGTTCCGTAAAAGCCATCTGATGGAACAGATCAGCCTGGATATCGAGATGAAGGAGAAGGCGAACCATCTCTTCAAGAAATACGGTGCGGGGTCTCTTGTCGAGATTGTGAACAAGCTGCTTCAGGAGATGCAGAGTATGGGCTTTGCGGAGTGTGTCAATGAGCTTGACGAAACCTATAAGGTCACTTCGGCATTCCGCTATGTAGAGGAGTTGGTGGACATCATTCAAATTGCAAACGAAGATGAAGTACCTGAATAAAGTCATTTTTATAAATAGCGCGAATATCCCCTATGCAGAGATCGCTGTAGACGGAAATGTGCATTTTACAGGAACGCAGGGTGTGGGTAAAAGCACCGTGTTGAGAGCGCTCTTGTTTTTCTACAATGCCGACAAACATCGTTTGGGCATTCAGCAGGGACAGAAGCCGTTTGATGAATTCTATTTCCGCCAGTCGAACTCGTATATACTTTATGAGGTGATGCGTGAGAATGGCGCATATACGATACTTGTCGGTCGCTACCAGGGACATGCTTCGTGGCGGTTTATTGATGCCCCGTATAAGCGGGAATGGCTGATTACCGAGGACAAGCAGGTGTTGAGTGACTGGATTCGGATTCGGGAACGCATCGACAAGAATGTGGCTGTCTCCGCAAGAATCGAATCCGGTGCCATGTTTAAGGATATTATCTTCGGCAATACCCGCGATTCCAAATACGCACGTTATGCCCTGGTGCAGAGTTCGCATTATCAGAATATTCCACGAAGCATCCAGAATGTTTTTCTGAATACGAAGCTGGATGCCGACTTTGTGAAGAACACCTTGATACAATCCATGATAGAGGAGGATCTGCCGATTGACTTGCAGACCTACAGAAGACTTGTTACGGATTTCGAGCGAGAGTATGATGAGATCGACTGCTGGTTCCGTCAGTCCCGTGATGGTAGTTTCCCCGTGCGTCAGCAAGCGATGAAAATTGCAGACCAGGGGCGCAAGATTATCGCGCTCGATCAGCAATTGCTGGACGTGTGGCATATGCTGAATGAAGCGGTAGCATTTAGTGAACAACAGATTCCGCTTCTGGAAGAAAAAGCGAAGGAGGTAAAGAGCAACATTGAAAAAGAACGGAACCGGGAGCGGGAATTGACGGCAGACTACGACAAGGAGAAAGCCCAGCTCAATCAGGATCTCGGAGCCAAAAAGGGTAAATTGGCGGATATAGCGAAGGCGAGAAAAGAGTTTGAGGCACTGGGTATTGGCCCGATCCTCGCTCTTGCTGACCGGGAGACTGCTATCCGACAGGAGACGACGGATAAACAGACGTTGTTGGATGGTTTATTGAGAACCCATGCATCGATAGAGGAGAAATACAAAGTATTAAAAGGAAATCTGGAGAATGCCCGACAAGCATTTGAGAACTCCCAGAAAGAGGCATATTATAACAAGCAGGCCGAACTTCAGCAGCAGCGCGCTAAGCTGGATGAGGACCGCACCCAAAAACGAAACCGGGTCATGGAGGTTTTCAATAGCTGGAGGCATGACTCGGACGAACGGTGGCAAATGTTGCTGGCAGACCAGAGTCGGGCAGAAGCTGCGCTGCGGGAGCTTCGTCAGTGGCATCCTATGGCTGATGCAATCAAGCAGGTGGATGAACAACTCCTGCAATTGAACCTGAAGGAGAGCGAGAATTCCGCCCAGCAGCGTGCGGTGAAAAGTCAGATTGAGCAGCTCGCCGCCGAATACAAGATGCAAGAAGCGGACGTAAAGCAGACCTTTCAACGTGAGCAGGAACATCTTGAGGTGGATCGTTCCAAAATCCGCGAACAAGTTGCAAGAATTGATGGCTTGCTTGCTCACCTGGACGGCTCTCTTTACAAGTGGCTTTGTGAAAATACGGAAGGCTGGGAGAATACGATTGGTAAGGTCGTTGATGAGGAACGGGTTTTATACGCTGAGGGGCTTGAGCCTCGGCTGTTCGGTGCCAGCGATGGGCTGTTCGGCATTCAGTTAAACCTGGATAATATCGACTCGGTCCATCGTACCCCCGACGAGTACAGGGCGGAGAAGACGCGGTTGGAAGAACAGGTGCAGCAGTTAGAGCACCAGTTGGCACAATTGCTTGCTACGCATGAGGATGAAATAGGAAAACTCCGTAAAAAATATGCTGCGTTGATTAATCCTCTTCGTCAAAGTGCAACCTTATTGAAGGTGGAGGAGGAACAGATCCCCGGCAAACGTCAGGAATTGCAAATCCAGCGGCATAAACTGGAGATGGAGGAACAGGAAGAGATTGCTCGGGAGACCGAAGTCCGTCAACGTGCTTGCAATGACGCTGTTTTGAAGGTGCAATCGGAGAAAGAGGCCCGTGAGAAGAATGAGCTGAAGAACAAGAAAGAGTTGAAGGACCTTGATTCGGCATTCGACAAGGCTTCCAAAGCTCTTGACGCGGAGTTACGTGCCTTCAAAGCGTCACAAAACGTGGAGGCTGCCGCGCGCAATCAGGAGTTTGCCGATCAGAAGAAGCACCTAGACGAACAGCAGAACGAGGAGCTTGCCGGAAAAGGCGTTGACACGCATCTGCTTGAACAATATCGTAAGGAGCTGGAAGATTTGCAGGGCCTGTTAAGAAGGATTGATAAAGAACGACCGATTGTTATCAAATATCGGGATGCCGAAAAAAATCTCTTTGCCGTGGAACCGGAAATCAAAGAGAGCATGAAAGCTATTGAGCGGCAGCTCTCCTCGATCCGGCAGCACTATGATGACAAACGGGAGCGTATTTTGAGGCGGTGCGCGGAGCTGGACGAGAGTCAGAAAAAACTCCTCAAGGAGCTGGAGCATAGGCGAGAGGGACTGGAGCGTTATCATCAGATGCTTGATAATGAGCATCTGGTGCCGGATACTTATCTCTCATATGAGAAGACGATGAAGACGCAGCAGGATTGTCAGCAGCTCTTGAGCCAATTGCGGGGAGTTGTCAATCAAAAACGGGAATCAATCGAGAAATTGAGATCCGTTGTTGTCAGCTTCAATCGGAACTTCAAGCCTCAGAATGCTTTCCACTTCAACACAATGCCGGTGACGGATGCTGACTACATGCAAATTGCGGTCGATCTGCAGGACTTCATGGACAATAACAAAATCGAGGAGTTCCGCCGACGGACGAGCGAGCATTACAAAGACATCATGGGGCGTATTTCGGCCGAGATTGGGTCACTCATGAAGCGAAGGGCAGATGTGGATGGTGTGATACAGGATATCAACCGGGATTTCGTCGAGAAGAATTTTGCCGGAGTTATCAAGAGCATTGAACTCCGGGCCGATGCATCGAGCGACAAGCTCATGCAGTTGTTGATCTCTATTCACGATTATACGAGGGATAATGCGCACTCCATTGGCGAACTGAATCTTTTCTCGGACAATAACCAGGATGAAGTGAACCGTAAGGTCGTCGATTATCTGAAGAGTCTGTCGCATCAGTTGCAGAACGAGCCCAATCGTGCGACGGTATCCTTGGGAGATGCTTTCCGGCTGCAGTTCCGTGTCAAAGAGAATGACAACGACACGGGCTGGGTGGAACGTATCAATAACGTCGGATCGGATGGTACGGATATTCTTGTGAAGGCGATGGTCAATATCATGCTCATCAATGTTTTTAAGAAAAAGGCGGCCAAAAAGAGTGGTGACTTCATCGTCCACTGCATGATGGATGAGATAGGGCGCTTGCATCCCAACAATATAAAGGGGATTCTGCAGTTCGCCAACTCACGCAATATCTATCTTATCAACAGCTCACCTACGTCGTATAATCCTTACGACTATCGCTATACATACCTCCTCAGTAAACATGGCGTGAAGACGAGGGTTGAGAAATTGTTGCAACGAATCAATTAATCGGATGATATGGCGATAAATGCATCTATACAGGCATTGTTGGCGGGTGAACAAGTTGCAGGTTCGAAGCTAAACAGCCGGCTGCTTGATGAGCTGCTGGCGGAAGGCCTGCTATTGGTTCTGTCACGCGGCTCAAGAAAATCGTATCGGGCTCGTGACCCGGAGGCTCTTAAACGGTTTCTCATAGACCGGGATGAAAGCTATCGAATCCTCGAAGTGGATCAACCGAATTCCCGTGCCTCAATGGCTGCGGAAACCGGGAACTCCAAACTCGTTATGGTTCGTTCCTGCCCGGGGTTCCCGGTGAACAGTTATGAACCGATTGCGTGTCTTCTTGACGGGAAGCCTTTCGTGGTAAACCCGCAGGAGGGAAGCTTCCTCTTTGTCGCCGATTGGGAGCGTTTTACAATTCCGGAGGATGTGGTGGTGATTGGTGTCGAGAATATGGAGAACTTCCGGATGATTCGTCAGCAACGAGTATTCTTTGAACAATATCTTCGGGCGCACGACCTCTCAACCCGCGTGCTCTTTGTCTCCCGATATCCGCAATCCACGGATCTAAGGAGATGGCTATGCGCTATCCCGAATCATTATCTGCATTTTGGCGATTTTGATCTGGCCGGGATAAATATATTCCTGGTTGATTTTCAGCAGTATTTGGGAAAAGAGCGTTCTTCGTATTTGATCCCGGACGATGTGGAATCGCGCCTGAAATCGGGCTCCAGAAAGAGATACGATGAACAGTATAACCGATTTAAGAGTATTAAATCCGACGTGCCTGAGTTGCAGCAATTGATAGATTTAATCCATCGTGAGCGAAAGGCTTATGATCAAGAGGGGTACATCCGTGAGAATTAACCCTCTTAATCTCTGACAATAGGTCTTTTGTTTGAAGATTTATTTTTGAATTGAAGGATTTTCCAACGCGTCACAAAGTAAAGTTAAACAGCAATGTTCGCATATCATATGTTGAACTATAGAAAAAACAACAATTGACACAAAACCGATCAGGTCATTCTGTATAGGTGTGAAGAATATAAAATAACACCGAAAACGTTGTGTCCCGGTGTTACTTTCGTCCTTATGGCATTAAGATTCTAAGATTGGAAATTTTTTAGAAGAACCTTTTGTATGTATTGGGCATGTGTTTCAATCTCTTTAGTCCACCATGGTTGTTATTGATTGTAATTTCCATCATGATTTTTTGTTTGATGCTGTCTATTTTGCCTTTATGATAATGCTCTGTTTTGGCTAAAGGTTGATAATTACTCAGTTTTGAGTTTTTACTTGCACTTATAAGGCAGAGATTCCCTATGTTATGTAGATGCTCATCATCCATTGTAGGAAAGTTGTCCATTGGATGTTGTGGATAGAAGTGTTCTATTGAACTTCTCGATGTGAATTCAAAATCAGGGCATTCGCCTTCTTTCCAAAGGCAATAGTCAATATAATTGAATATGAAGAAGTCTATATGCTCTGTAAATGTAGGGATAGTGAGATTGCTAGGTATGCTCCCATGGTATTTTCCGCCTTTTTGGAATATGAGATCATAGTAAAACGAATCTGCTGTAATATCTTTAGCCAAAAATCGGCCAAGCATATACGCCTTTCCAAGTCCCTCCATATATTCAACGAGCCCTTTGCCGTCACGATTATTATATAAATAGTATAGCGCAGCACATAACCAATGCTTGTAGTTTTGGCTGGGTAATGATACATGGAACATTGATTCTACCATCATGATACGTTTGCTTGTTATATCATCAATGGTGAGGTTGTAACTATATTCAGTATCCTTTTCATGTTTCAGGTATCTCACGGACAGTTTACCATTCTCGCGATCCTCATAGAAATCTCTTTTGATGATGAATCTGTCAAAAAGGAAACGCAAACGCAACATCTCAGATATAAAAGCATCAGCTTCAGCCAAGTCTTCTGTGACTTTTTTTTCTGTGAATATGTCAATGAGGCGTTTATCGTCAAGAGGAATATCCTGCGTCTTGATGACACGAAGAACTTGTAGCAAGAAGTTCGCAAAGTTCACCACAGATGAGAATCTATCTTCGTTTTCATTGTCAGATCTTTCCCTTGTTGGGTTTTGAGGCATATTCAGCACATCTATTATTGAATAGTCTTCGAGAGTCTGAGATCTGTGGATATGTTGTGTTCTGACAATTAGGTCATTTAGATCTGTCCAATTGCATTCGTCCCATTTCTCCCCGAATATTGCATCACGTAAATCAGAAGAGAAATTCATCTGAACATGACTATCCATATCCGAGCAGGCATCCCAGATAAGGCCAATAAGCCAACATTTGCATTTGTTTTGTTCGGATAGACGCATTATTCTAGCTTTAAGAATCTCTGGTTTTTCAAGCTGTTCTCCGCGACTATTCATAATCTCAAAGTAATGATTCAGATCAGTATCTTCAGGTAAGACAACTCTGGTTATCATTACTTGGTTAAAAAAGAAATTCAGGAACTTATCGAGATCGTTCTTCGGAACAATGCTATCAATAGTCCTTTTTACGACATCATACATAGCCTCAATAGATGAGTCGTTCAGCTCTGCTATGCTGTCATGAAGATAAAGTGCAGTGAGTGTCTTCGAAGATCTTTCTCGGAACTCATATTCTATATTCACTCCTCTAAACCAATCGAAGAGAGAAGCATTATCGGAAACTTCATTCTTTAGAGCACACATCATGATGTTCAAAGTAGTGAGGCGCTGTTGTCCATCAATAGTCTCAAACATTCCATCTTTCCTGATATGAACTACTAAAGTGCCAATATAATAATGGCGCTCTGAATCAATGCTATCCCATACATCTTGCACCAATTGTTTCAAATGACTTTCTTCCCATGCATAATTGCGTTGGTACATTGGTATAATATATTTATCATTACTGAGCAGATCCTTAATGCTCAGCATGTCTGGTTTAGAAGTACTCATTGTTCGGATTCAATTTGATGAAGATTTATAAAGATGTTCCGAATAGATGCCATGCCTTTCTGCTTGACTGAATTCGCTTTGATGATAGGCAATTTCCAATTCAGCAAGTCCTGAGGCTTTGTTGCACTATGTATTATTCTGAAAGCACTATTCTCTTCTCGAGCATAATTATCCATTGTCGTCCTTTTCACGGAATCATGAGTAAGTCTCATAGTGTATGACCACAAGAAAATCTTTGTGATCGCTTTGTCAATACCTTCAGTACCGAATTTGTCGTAATAGAACAAGAGTGCTGCATCGAATAGCATTCTGGTGAATTTGTCACCATCTCTAAGACGTTCCGGATAGGAATCTAATTCAGTTCCGATCTTATTTGAGTATTCTTTAACTAAATCTGGCAAATCTTTAAGCTTTTGTGAGTAATATCCAATCATGTCAAAGAATAAGGAACCATTGATAGTAGTTTGGTCTATCTGATGAGGATATTCCATGTGTTGTCTATCTAGTCGACGAGATATGTCATTGTTATAAATCTGTACATAATAGTCGGCCATAAGGAAAATCTTTTGATATGGAAGTTGTGATTGATTGATGCTGTATCCCTTGAACGTGTCTATTGAATTTGATGTGAAGAATCTCCCATTCTTGGCTTCTATCCATCGTTTTATACGAAAGAGTATCAAAAAAAGAGACGCTAGATATGGCGTATCCATTTTTTCCCATTTAGTGATATTTTGGAGATCTGTATTTGATAATTGAGGAATCTCTCTCAAGTGATACGCTTTAAGTAGGTCATGTGGCTCCAGTTCTTTTCCTCTGGCATTCTGAGAGTCAAAGAACTGGAAGGCTTCAGAAATATCATATAGTGCAATAACTACGAAGCTGCAATTGGACAGGAGGAAATGCACATGTTTTTTCTTAAGCTCACCAATACGGAACCGTATTGTGTTAATGTTCTCTTGAATATGTCGCTTTGAAATAGAATCGTGGAACTGCAATATATGATATTCGGGAAGTCGAATAAAGGCCTAAATGAAAAAAAGAGCTAAACAAGTGCAAATATAACCATTGATATACTGTATTTTATGCGGTATCAGATTCGGGAAAGACTTTTTAA
>DXDG01000026.1 GCA_019115605.1 Candidatus Alistipes faecigallinarum | reverse complement strand
TCTTTTAGGTGGTTATAGCAGTGAGGTTCCACCTCTTCCCATTCCGAACAGAGAAGTTAAGCTCACTCACGCCGATGGTACTGCGGTTTTCCCGTGGGAGAGTAGGTAGCCGCCTCTTCAAGGTCAGATCTCAAGATCTGACCTTTTTTTGTGCCTGTAGGTCTGCCGGCCCTATGGCTGTCTGTACCTGTCTGCCCGACCGGCGGCAGGTGCTCCGCCGTGTCTCGGCTGTCGGATATGCCGCGGTCTCTTGGCCTCTTGGACGTGTCGGCCAACCCCTTTTTGCATGCGTTCGGGAAACCTGGAAAGCAGTCTGCGTTTACGGGTGCCTGCGGACTGCGGCCTGCGTCTTGCAGCTTTCGACTTGCGACCTGCGACTTGCGGCTTGCGGCCTGTGTCTTGCAGCTTTCGACTTGCGACCTGCGACCTGCGGCTTGCAGACTGCGACTTGCGACTGCGACTTGCGACTGCGACTTGAGGTCTGCGGTCTGCGCCCTGCGCGACTCGCTGTATGGTACGAAAAACTCCGGAACCGTGCGGTTCCGGAGTTTTGTCCTGTCGGTTTTCAACCCTCCCCGCGGTCCGGGGCGTGGTTGATCCCTCCTTAAGCCTTGCTCCCGGTCTGGGCGACAAAGTCGAGCAGCGCCTTGGCTGTGGCTTCCGGCTCTTCGAGGAATCCCATGTGCCCCGAGTGTTCGAGCCAGACAACGCGCGCCTCGGGATGGTCGGCCACCATCTTCTCGGCCGCCTCCACGGGGATGTAGTTGTCCTTGCGCCCGAGAATGAAGAGCACCGGAACCTTCGTCCGGCGCAGCATCTCGTTCTGATCCTTGCGGGCGATCATGCCGTTGAGCAGGGCGACGATGCCCTCCTCCTCGGTTACGAAGACCTGCTCGGTGAGATCTTCGATTGCATCCGCCATCCGGGTGCGGTTCTCCTCGGCAAATCCCGCCGCCGGCGCCACGCGGGCGAGCATCTCCTTCTTTCCGGCCCGTACGAGGGCGATCTCGCGGCGTCGGTTCTCGGCCTTCTCCTCCGTATCGGGATTGGGCGTCGAGCTCAACAGCACCAGGCCGTCGAGCATGTCGGGATGGCGTTCGCAGAAGGCCAGCGCCACGTAGCCGCCCATCGAGTGGCCGACGAGCGTGCAGCGCTGGATGCCCAGCGCCTTGAGGCCTTCGGCCACCGTGTCGGCGAGGAACTCCATCGTATGGCATTCGCCCGTAACGACCGAGATGCCGTGCCCCGGGAGGTCGAGTGTTACGACACGGAGCTGTTTGTAGAGCAGCGGGACGAAATCATCCCAAACGAGAAGCGACTCGAGGTAGCCGTGGAGCAGTACGATGCACCGCTCGCCCTGCTCCGAGTCGCAGACGTGCAGGGCCGTGGGCCCTGCCATGATGAATTTTTCGGTCATGCTATGGATGGACTTTTACTGCTCGTCGTCATCGTCGAGGTAATCGAGTGCCGATTCCCGGCGGGTGTAGGTGTACTCCTCGTCCTCCTCGTCGTGCAGGGTGCTGTAGAGTGCATGCCGGTCCTTGCCGCTTTTGCGCATCGGTTCGAGGCGTTTGGCTTTGCGGAGTTCGTCCGAATGCGGGTCGCGAACTCCCTTCGGTGTTTTCATGGATGAAAAAAACGGATTGTTGGTGGTTGGTTAGAAATTTTCGGTTTCGAACCTCCCCTCGAAAACGCGCCGCGCCGGGCCCGTGAGGCGGATGTTCGTGTAGTGTTCCGTATGGGGTTCCCGCGAAAAGCGTACCGAAAGCACGCCTCCGGGAACGGAGATTTCATAACGGGTCGTTGCGGGCTGGAAGGCGAAGTTCGTAATGATGGCTGCCGCCGTGGCTCCCGTGCCGCAGGCGAGCGTCTCGGCCTCGACGCCCCGCTCGTAGGTGCGCACGGAGATGCGTCCCTCGCCCGTGATGCGGACGAAATTGACGTTCGTGCCCTGCGGAAAACGCGCCGTGTCGTAGCGGATCGTGCGGCCGCGGCCGCAGACATCGACTGCGTCGAGCTCCTCGACAAATTCGACGTAGTGGGGGACTCCCGTATTGAGGAACCACCACCCCGCGCCGCTGCGGATCTGCCCGACATCGCCCATGCTCAACTCCACGAGGCCCTCCAGCCCCTTCGTGCGGCGGATGGTCGCCGTATGCAGGCCGTCGGCTGCCGCGAAGTACTTGTGCTCGCCGCCTACGCCGAGGTGCTCGGCAAAGAGGGCGAAGCAGCGGGCTCCGTTGCCGCACATCTCGCCTTCCGAACCGTCGGCATTGAAGTAGCGCATCGTGCAGTCCTCCTCGGTGCTGCGCGCAAGGGTCATCAGCCCGTCGGCCCCGATGCCGAAGTGTCGGTCGCAGAGCCGTGCGATCCGTTGCGGATCGGGCGTGAAGCCTCCCTCGCGGTTGTCGATCAGGATGAAGTCGTTGCCGGCCCCTTCGTATTTGGCGAACTCTGTCAGCACTTCGGTGGTGTGGTTATGTGAGGACAAAAATAGTAAAACTTCTAAAAGTTTTGCTAATTTTGCGAAAAATATCCGCGCTCTCCCTTCGGGATCGTGGCGCGACCCGTTCAACACTGACTTTAAAAGCTATCCGTTCCATGAAAAGTGCGCTTTTCAAGCATCGTTCGATTCGCAAGTTCCGTCCGACCCCGATTCCCGCAGAGACTTTGCGCGACTGTCTCGAAGCGGCGACGCGGGCCTCGACGTGCGGCAACATGCAGCTCTATTCGCTCGTCGTAACGCGCGAGGAGGCGTTGCGCGAACGCCTGGCGCCGTGCCACTTCAACCAGCCGATGGTGCGTGAGGCGCCCTGCCTGGTTACGGTCTGCGCCGACGTGCACCGCTTCTCGATGTGGTGCGAGCAGCGCGAGGCGGAGCCCGCCTACGACAACTTCGCCTGGTTCCTGAACGCCTCGACCGATGCCCTGCTGGCTGCGCAGAACTTCTGCATCGAGGCCGAGCTGCACGGACTGGGCATCTGCATCCTCGGCACGACGATCTACACGGCCGCCGAGATTGCACGGATCCTCGAACTCCCGAAGGGGGTGATCCCCCTGACGACGATCGTCGTGGGCTATCCCGACGAGTCGCCGGTGCTGACCGACCGGCTGCCGCTCGAAGCGGTGGTCCACTACGAGAAGTATACGGACTACACGGCCGCCGAGATCGACGAGCTGTGGGCCGAACGGGAGGAGTCGGCCGAGACGAAGCGGCTTCTGGAGGAGAACGGCCTGCCCAACCTGGCGCGGATCTTCACCGAGCGGCGCTACGTGCGGCGCGACAACCTGGCCATCTCGCAGTCCTACTTCGCGCTGCTTAAGGAGAAGGGCTTCTTCAACAACAACTGAAACCGCTGAATCCCGTGCGGAAGATCTGTCGTATCGTTGCAGCCGTCGTGCTGGGCCTTGCCGGCTCGGCCTGCAGCGTTACGCGGCAGCTGCCCGAGGGAAGCTACTACCTGCAGAAGGTCCGCATCGAGGAGGACCGTTCGGTGCCCCGCGAGGAGCGGATCACCGCCTCGGAACTCGGGAAATATGTCCGGCAGACCCCCAACAAGCGGCTGCTGGGCACCAACTTCTACGTCTGGCTCTACGGGCAGGCGAACCCCGCGAAGGAGAACGGCTGGAACAACTGGAAACGCCGTGTCGGCGAGGCTCCCGTGCTCTTCGACCCGTCGCTCACGGCGCGGAGCATACGCAATCTCAAGGTCTACATGGACTCGAAGGGCTTCTTTTCGTCGCGGGCCGTATGCGAGGTGGACACCGTCTCGCGGCGCCGGCGGGCGAAGGTAACCTTCCGCACCTTCCAGGGCGATCCCTACCGCATCGATACGGTGGCCTACGTGTTTCGCGACAGCACCCTTGCGCGGCTGATTCTTCCCGATACGGCCGGAACGCTGCTGCACCGGGGGGATATCTTCGACGTGGCGGTGCTCGACGACGAGCGCGAACGCATCACGGCCTACCTCCGCGACCGCGGATACTACAACTTTTCGGTCAATCAGATCGTCTTCCGGGCCGACACGCTTGCGGGCGACCGGCGGGTGAAGCTGCGCATGGTCGTGCGGCGCAATCTGGCGGGGTATGACGAGCAGGGCCGCGCCCGCATGGATGACAATACGGTCTACCGCATCGACCGGATCAACCTCTTCCCGGACTTCGATCCCACGGCCCTGCGCCAGGACACGACGCTGCTCCGGCGGCTCGACACGCTCTCCTACCGGGGCCTGAACATCGTCTACGACGGCCGGCCCAATGTCCGCCCCTCGGTGCTGCGGCAGACCATTCCGCTCGATCCGGGCTGCATCTACAACGCCTCGCAGGTGAGCCGCACCTACTCCGAACTGATGTCGCTGGGGTATTTCAAGAGTGCGAGGATCTCCTTTGAGGAGCAGGCACCCGCCGCGCGGCAGCCCGCCACGGCGGATCCGTCGGCCGATACGCTGGCGCTGCCGCCCCTCCGCGAGGGAGCCCTGACCTGCAACATCCTCTGCACGCCGACCCTGCGGCAGAGTTTCAAGATCGATCTCGAAGGGAGCACAACCTCGAGTTTCTACGGACTGAAGGCCACGGTGGGCTATCAGAACCGCAATATCTTCCGGGGTGCCGAGTCCTTCGACATCTCCTTCACGACGGGTTATGAGTTCATGAAGGCGCCCGACGCCAAGAAGAAGCGCGCAACGGAGTTTGGCGTTACCACCTCGCTGACCTTCCCGCGCTTCCTGCTGCCGTGGCGTGCCGGACGTTTCGAATCGGTGAACCAGCCCCGCACGAAGGTCGAGCTGTCGATCAACTTCCAGGACCGTCCCTACTACCGCCGCACGCTGTCGAGTGCCGGCATCACCTACCTGTGGTCCAACAACAGCTACTCCTCCTTCTCGCTGCGCCCCGTGGACATCAACGTGGTCGACGTGACGGATCTCGACGTCTCGTTCCTCATGGTGGACAACCCCGATTCGGAGGGCGAGGAGCTCACACCGAACCGCTACCTGCTCGAGAGCTTCAACACGCAGTTCATCGGCGGCCTGTCGTTCGGGTACAGCTACAACAACCAGCGCCGGAATCCCGACGGCAACGCCACGAGCATCCGCTTCAATCTGGAGACTGCAGGCAACCTGATCGACGGGGTCGAGCACCTCTTCTTCGCGCCCTCCCGTGCAGACGGACACTATACGATCTTCGGAATACCCTATGCGCAGTATTTCCGTACGGACCTGAGCGTCAGCCGGAAGGTCATGCTGGGTGAGAAGACGGCGCTCGTAGGGCACCTCTACGGCGGTGTGGCGATGGCCTACGGCAACTCCTCCTCGGTACCTTTCGACCGGCAGTTCTACTGCGGCGGCAGCAACGGCATGCGCGGCTGGGCGCCCCGAACCCTCGGCCAGGGCTCGGTGCTCGACCCGCACAGTTCGTTTCCCGTGCAGACGGGCGACGTGAAGCTCGAGGCGAACCTCGAGCTGCGCTTCCCGATCTGGGGCATCGTCCACGGCGCGACGTTCTTCGACCTGGGCAACATCTGGTACATCCGCCAGAATCCCACGGAGTATGCCGATGCCGCGGTCTTCCGTTTCGACCGTTTCTACAACCAGCTGGGATTCAATACCGGTCTGGGCCTGCGCTTCGACATCAAGTTCGCCGTGCTGCGCCTCGACTGGGGTATCCAGCTGCACAACCCGAACAATCCCGCGGGCGAGCGGTGGATCCACAACTTCAAGTGGAAGAATACGGCGCTCAACTTCGGCGTGGGTTATCCCTTCTGATCCCTTTCGCCGGATGGAATAAAAAAAGGACGTGCTCGAAGCACGTCCTTTTTGCATATACTCCCCTCGGGATTACTCCTCGTCGGGCTCCTTCATCGTGTGGTAGACGTTGGTTACGTCGTCGTCCTCCTCGAGTCGCTCGACGAGCTTCTCGACCGACTCGCGGCCTTCGGCGTCGAGCTCCTTCGTGTCGGTCGGGATGCGTACCGACTCACCCGATACGATCTCGAAGCCCTTGTCGTCGAGCCACTTCTGGATGGCTCCGAACGACTCGTAGGGAGCGTATACCGTGATACCGTCCTCCTCGGGGTAGAACTCGTCCACTCCCAGGTCGATCATCTCGAGCTCCAGCTCCTCGGGATCGGCTCCTGCGGTGGGGCGGAACTTGAAGACGCACTTGTGCTCGAAGAGAAAGCCCACCGAGCCGCTGTTGCCCAGCGTGCCGCCGCACTTGTTGAAGTGCATGCGGATGTTGGCAACCGTACGGTTCGTGTTGTCGGTGGCCGTCTCCACGAGGAAGGCGATGCCGTGGGGGCCGTATCCTTCGTAGATGACCTCCTTGTAATCGGCGGCGTCCTTCTCGGTGGCACGCTTGATGGCACGCTCGATGTTCTCCTTGGGCATGTTCTCGGCCTTGGCGTTCTGGATCAGAATGCGCAGGCGGGTGTTTCCCGACGGGTCGGAACCTCCGGCCTTGACGGCGATTTCGATCTCCTTACCCAGTTTGGTGAACGTGCGGGCCATGTGTCCCCAGCGCTTCAGTTTTCTCGCTTTGCGATACTCAAAGGCTCTTCCCATACGATTATCTTTTTATCTGTTTTTTCTTTTGATGTGCAAAGGTACACAATTCCGGAAAAATTCACAAAGTTTGCGTAACTTTGTGCGCGATAAACCGACGACAATTATGGAAATCAAAGGCAGATTCGACCACTTCAACATCAACGTTACCGATCTCGGGCGGAGCCTGCGCTTCTACGACGAGGCGCTGGGCCTCAAGGAGATCAGCCGGCAGAAGGCCGCCGACGGCTCCTACGAGCTGGTCTTCGTGGGCGACGGGGTATCGCCCTTCAAGCTCGAGCTGACCTGGCTGCGCGACCACGCCGCCGCGCCCTACGAGCTGGGCGAAAACGAGAGCCACCTCTGCATCCGCGTGGCGGGCGACTACGATGCCGTGCGCGAGTACCACCGTTCGCGCGGCTGGGTATGCTTCGAGAACCACGAGATGGGGCTCTATTTCATCAACGACCCGGACGACTACTGGATCGAAGTGCTTCCGTTGAAGTAAGGACGCCATGAAGACAACCGTTTCGACCGAAATGCAGCAGGAGGCCGCCGAGGCCGTGCGCATCCTGCGCGAGGGGGGCATTATCCTCTATCCCACCGATACGGTCTGGGGTCTGGGGTGCGACGCGACGAATGCCGCGGCCGTGGAGCGGATCTACCGCCTCAAGCGCAGCGAGAACAAGAAGTCGATGCTCGTGCTGTGCGCCTCGGCCGACATGACCGTGCGCTATGTGAACCGGACTCCGGCCATCGCCTTCGAGGTGATGGAGCTGGCGACCAAGCCGCTGACGCTGATCCTTCCGGGGGCTGCGGGCGTCGCCGAGAACCTCATCCCCGACGAGGGGACGCTCGGCGTGCGGGTTCCCGACCACGCCTTCTGCCAGCTGCTGCTGCGCGGGCTGAAGCGCCCGATCGTCTCGACCTCGGCCAACATCTCGGGCTGCGCAACCCCTGCGGGACTCGACGAGGTGGCCCGGGAGATCATCGACGGCGTGGATTTCGTCGTGAATCCCCGTTTCGAAGGCAAACCCACCCGCAAGGCCTCCTCGATCATTGCGTTCGGCGAGGGCGGCGAGGTGAAAATCATCCGCGAGTAAGATGGCCCGCACGTTATCCGTTCCGATCCAGAAGCGCTTCTCGGACGTCGATGCCTTCCAGCATGTGAACAACGTCTCGCAGCAGTGCTATTTCGATGTGGGCAAGACGGACTTTTACCGCCGCGTGCTCGGCGAGGAGGTGCTCCTGGGCTCTCTGCGCGTGGTAACCGTCTCGACCTCGACCTCCTACATGGGTCAGATCCGCATGTACGACGACCTGCGCGTTACGACGACCTGCGAGCGCGTGGGCACGAAGAGCATGACGCTCTTCCAGCAGCTGCTCGTCGGCGACGAGGTGCGCAGCGAGAGCCGCACGGTGCTCGTCGTCTTCGACTTCGAGCGGCAGCAGAGCGAACCGGTTCCCGACACCTGGCGGGAGCGGCTGCTGGCCGAATAGGGGGCTGCTCCTGTAAACGGGCGGGGCGGAAGTTCGAAACTTCCGCCCCGCTTTCTTTCACCGGAACAGGCTGCCGCGGCACACCGGATGCCTACAGGAAGGGGTTGATCTCCCCGCCCACGACGATCACCTTCTCGCCGTCGTTCCGAAGATCCTTCCGGCGCTTGAAGTCGTAGACGCTCTGCCCGCCGAGCAGCTCCTTCACATAGACGTTCAGGGTCAGGGCCTCGCACTCCGAGAAGGCCTCGTCCGACGAGTAGGTGATTCTGTACCGGTACTTCAGGGGGCTGTCATCGAAGCCGTAATGCTGCAACTCTCCCTTCCTGACCGGGATTTCGGCGTATTCGTAGTTGAATCCCTCGCAATAGGACCTGTACACGTTGTTCTCCTCCTTCCACAGCGCCGTGCCTCCGACATGCTCCCATTCGCACTGCTCCAGAACCGCTTTCCCGTGGGGAGGAATGGCCACCACCCGCTGCTTGGCGTAGGTCTTCGAGGCGGAGTTGTATTTCCCGGAGGAGACGTTGACTCCGTGCGCCAGGGTCCCGACGGCACCTCCGATCCCGAGCACGTCGGAGACGGCTCCGACATTCAGGCCGGCGCTGCCGCCCCCGCCGTGGTTCACCGACGTCTGCGTCGTGTCGTAGTAGACCTTGTAGTTGCCGCTGCCGTCGACCCGGAAGGTGTTGCCCAGATCGACATAGAGGGCATGGTCGGTCTTGTTGTGCAGCTCCAGGTAGAAATGTCCGTTGAAGGGCCACGGATTCATGTATGTGCCGTGGAGCAGGCAGCTTTCCCGTTGAACGATCGCGATTTCGAGCACGTCGCTGGACATGACCGACGAGGCATCCACGCCCAGGAGGCCGATCCAGTTGTACGCCTTCCTGTTCGTTTGTTTTTCGACGACAAAGCTGGCTTCGTGGTCATTGTACGAACGGATCAGGGCATCGTTGTCGGCGGCCGGGGCGGCAATCCCGCCGGAGGGTTTTTCACCGGAGGACGTTTCGGCCGCGGCCTGGGACGGCTGCGAACGCTGCGGCGCGGACTGATCCGTGAAAACATCCTTTTCCCCGTTTTCGTATTTCACCATGAATACGTTGCCGAGCGAGAGCACGTACGTCGGACCTTTCGGATTGCTCCATTTGGCGTATTCGATCTCGCTCTCCGTTACCTTGAGCACCCTGGCCTGGATCTCGTCGCCGTTCTTCTTGAAGATCACGTCCTGTGCCTGCAGGCCGGTGAACGGGGCCGTCATCATGAACAGCATCAGCAGTCTCTTCATTTTCCGTGTGTTTTATGGATGAAACGGGTGCCCGCTATTCGCCGGCCCCGCTCTCTTTCGGGTTCGTGTCGTCCGTCGGACCGGGGCCTTTGTCCGCCTCGGGCCGTGGGGTCAGCCCCTGCTCGGCGGCCAGGCGCTCCATGAGGGCGTGGGCCGCGTCGTATTCGTTGGGGATCTCGCCGTCGAGGATGGCATTCTTGATGCGCTCCTTGATCTCGCCGATCACGCGGCAGGGACCGATGCCGTAGGTCTGCATGATGATCTCCCCGGTAATCGGAGGCTGGAAGTTGCGGATGCGGTCGCGCTCCTCCAAATCCTTCATCTTGCGGCGCACCAGCTCGAAATTGGCCAGGTAGCGCTGGACCTTGGCGTCGATGCCCGAGGTGATGTCGGCCTCGCAGAGCGTCATGAGTGCCTCGATGTCGTCGCCCGCCTCGAAGAGCAGACGGCGCACCGCCGAGTCGGTAACCAGATCCTCCGAGAGGATGATGGGCCGCAGGTGGAGGAAGACCAGCTTCTGGACGAACTTCATGTGTTCGTTCAGCGGGAGCTTCAACTGGCGGAAGATCGCCGGAACCATCTTTGAGCCGAGTACCTCGTGGCCGTGGAAGGTCCAGCCGACCCGCGGATCATAGGCCTTCGTCAGCGGCTTGGCGATGTCGTGCAGCAGGGCGGCCCAGCGGAGCCAGAGGTCGTCCGAGCGGCGCGCGACGTTGTCGAGGACCTTGAGCGTGTGGATGAAGTTGTCCTTGTGGGCGTGCCTGCCGCGGCGCTCGACCCCCTTCAGGCGGTGCAGCTCGGGGAAGACGAGCTCCAGCAGGCCGGTCATTTCGAGCAGTTCGAAACCCATCGAGGGGACGGGCGAGAGTACGATCTTGTTGAGTTCGGTGATGATGCGCTCGCGCGAGACGATGCGGATGCGTGCGGCGTTGCGGCGGATCGCCTCGAAGGTCTCCTCCTCGATCGTGAAGCCCAGCTGCGCGGCGAAGCGCACGGCGCGCATCATGCGCAGCGGGTCGTCCGAGAAGGTGATGTCGGGATCGCACGGCGTGCGTATCGTGCACTCCTCCAGATCGGACATGCCGTCGAAGGGATCGACCAGCTCGCCGTAGGTGTCGCCGTTGAGCGACCAGGCCATGGCGTTGATCGTGAAGTCGCGGCGCCGCTGGTCGTCCTCGAGCGTCCCGGCCTCGACGTGGGGCTTGCGCGAATCGTGCGTGTAGGACTCCTTGCGGGCTCCGACGAACTCCACCTCGACACGTCCGGCACGCACCATGGCCGTGCCGAAGGTCTTGAAGACCGAGACGCGGGCCTTCAGCTCGCGTCCGAGGGCCTCGGCCAGGGCAATGCCGCTGCCGACGACCACCACGTCGATGTCGGTCGAGGGGCGCCGCAGGTAGTAGTCGCGGACGTAGCCTCCGACGACGAAGGCCCGCACGCCCTGCGCATCGGCCAGGCGTGAAATGCGGCGGAAGATGGGATCCGAGAGCGGCACGCGGTTACTTGACATAGGGTTTCAGGACATCGCGCCACGCCAGGTAGCCTGCGCCGAGCAGGTGCAGCCCGTCGTTCGTATAGCGTTTGTCGAGCAGTCCCTCGTCGTCGGCCAGTGCGCTCCAGACGTCGATGTAGGTGATGCCCCGCTCCGCGCACAGCTGCTGCAGCCGTTCGTTCGTCGGGACGATGCGGTCGGCGTGGGCGTAATGCCCCTTGTACACGTCGAAATCGCGGCCGTTGACCGGCAGGATGCTTTGGACGAAGATCCGTGTCCAGCGCGATTCGGTCTGGAAGCGGTCGATGATCCGCGCGATGTTCGCGACGACCTCCTCGGGGGTGGCGCCGCCCGCCAGGTCGTTGATGCCGATCATCAGGAACAGCCGCCTGGGATGCCCCTCGATGATGGGATCGAGCCGTTCCAGCACGTCGGTCGTGCGGTCCGAGCAGATGCCGCGGTTCTTGATGTGGCGGTTGTCGAAGAGTTCGTCCCATTCGCAGCCGTCGGTGATGCTGTTGCCCAGAAAGACGATGTCGCTCGAGCGGACGGGCAGCAGTTCGAAGAGCGTGCGCCGCTGCTCGCGGTAGACCGCCTGGGCGCAGGCCGTCCCGGCGATGAAAAGGGCGATGGCAAGAATTGCGATCCGTTTCATAGCGTTCCTTTCGTTATCTCCCGTTTATAGAGTGCCACGGTGTTCTCGAGTCCGTACCAGAGGGCGTCGCAGATCAGCGCATGGCCGATCGACACCTCGTCGGTCCAGGGGATATGGCGGATGTAGAAGGCGAGGTTTTCGAGCGAGAGGTCGTGCCCGGCGTTGAGCCCCAGCCCCTGGCGGCGGGCCTCCTCGGCGGCTGCGACGTAGGGTGCGACGGCCCGTGCGGGGTCGGCGGCGTATTCGCGGGCGTAGGCCTCGGTGTAGAGCTCCACACGGTCGGCGCCGCAGGCCCGGGCTCCGGCCACCATCTCGGGCCGGGGGTCGACGAAGATCGAGACGCGGATGCCCCGCTCGTGCAGGCGGCCCGTGATGCCGGTCAGCAGGTCGCGGTACGCCACCGTGTCCCATCCGGCGTTGGAGGTGATGGCGTCCGGGGCGTCGGGCACGAGCGTAACCTGCGTGGGCTGCACCTCGAGCACCAGATCGACGAAGGAGGGGATGGGATTGCCCTCGATGTTGAATTCGGTGGTGAGCACCCGCTTCAGGTCGCGCACGTCATCGTAGCGGATGTGGCGCGCGTCGGGCCGCGGGTGGACCGTGATACCCTCGGCGCCGAAGCGCTCGATCGCCTGTGCCGCGCGGACCACGTCGGGAAGATTGCCGCCGCGCGAGTTGCGGATGACGGCGATCTTATTGATGTTTACACTCAACTTTGTCATAAAAAACGTATATTTGCATCGCATGCATGCCGGGTCCTCTCGTGCGGCGGCCGAAAGTCGCCGCAGCGGGTGCTCCGGCGTGGTAAAGGTACTCACTTTTTTCGAAACTCCGCCGATGAAAATCATACTTTTTTCCCGTCCGCTGGTCTCCCACGCTGCCGGGGAGCTGCGCCGGCTCTTCGACGCAATCCACGCCTTCGGATTCGACTACGCCCTCAATGAGGAGTTCGCGCCGATCGTCCGGCGGCTGACGGATCTTGAAATTCCCGAGGAGAGGATCTACGGCCGCTGCGTGGGGCCGCAGCCCGAGGGTACGGTGATGGTCTGCTACGGCGGCGACGGCACGCTGCTCGAAGGGGTGCACCGCCTCTGCGGGGCCCCGGTTCCGGTCATGGGCATCAACGCCGGGCACCTGGGCTTTCTGACCAGCGCCCCGCGCAACGGTCTGGACCAGCTCTTCGGCCAGATCGCCCGCGGGGAGTTCTCCACCGAGGCGCGGTCGATGCTCTCGGTGGCGGGCGACTTTCTCGAAGAGCCCGACCTGCATCTGGCACTCAACGAGTTCACCGTGCAGCGCCACGGTGCGGGGATGATCTCGGTCGAGACCTACGTCGACCGGCAGATGGTGGCCACCTACCACGGCGACGGACTGATCGTCTCGACGCCGACCGGCTCGACGGCCTACTCGCTCAGCGCCGGGGGCCCGGTCATCGCGCCGACGTGCCGCTGCCTGGTGCTCTCGCCGCTGGCGCCGCACAACCTGACCATGCGTCCGGTGGTAATCCCCGACGAGAGCGTCATCACGCTGCGCGTCCACGTCCGCCATTCGGAGGCTTTCGCCACCCTGGACAACCGCACCTGCCCGATTGCCGCCGAGGCGGAGTTCACCGTCCGGAGGGCTCCGGAGCGGATTTTTTTGGCCGTACCGCACAATATCTCCTTTTACGACACGTTACGCAATAAGATGATGTGGGGCGTCGATATCCGCAGTTGATGCCGTCGGATTCCGCGCCCCTTTTGTCGTTTCTGCCGGGGCCGTGCGCCCGCTTCCGCTTCGGAACGAAGGAGCCGCACGGAGGATCGAAATCGGCGGGAATTGACGGTTTTTTGAATTTATATTCATATATTTATTATATTTGTGCCCTAATATGAGCGAACCGAAACGCATACCGCAGCATATCGCCATCATCATGGACGGCAACGGCCGCTGGGCCCGTCTGCGCGGCAAGGAGCGCTACGAAGGGCATGCCGCGGGTGTCGAACCCGTGAGGGCTTCGTTGCGCGCTGCCGTACGCTGGGGCGTGAAGTACCTGACGCTGTATGCCTTCTCGACCGAGAACTGGGGGCGTCCCGCCGAAGAGGTCTCCTCGCTCATGGAGCTCTTCTGCCGGAGCGTGGTCAACGAGACCCCCGAACTGGTGCGCCAGGGGGTGCGGATCGCCATGATCGGCGACCGCAGCCGTTTTTCGGAGAAGGTGCAGCGCTACCTTGCCGAGGCCGAGCAGAAGACCGCCGGCGGCGAACGGCTGACGCTGATCCTGGCACTCAACTACTCGTCGCGCAGCGAGATTACGCGCGCCGTGCGGCAGCTGGTCGCGCGTGCGGCCGCCGGAGAGATCACCCCGGAGTCGATCGACGAGGCGGCTATCTCGCAGGCGCTCGATACGGCCCCCTATCCCGATCCGGATCTGGTCGTGCGCACGAGCGGCGAGCAGCGCCTGAGCAACTTCCTGCTCTGGCAGTCCTCCTACGCCGAGCTGTGGTTCCCCGAGGTGTTGTGGCCCGACTTCACGGAGGCGGATTTCGACCGCGCGGTCGAGGAGTACGCCCGTCGCGAGAGACGTTTCGGACTGGTTAAATAAATGAAGTAAGATTAGACGCATACAGATGAACTATTCCGGTAAGCTATTCATGGCGGTTGCGGCCCTGGCGCTCTACTGCCCGAATATATGGGCCCAGAAGGTCTCGCCGCAGGATTCGACGGCCTCCGCCGAGACGGCTTTCCCCGAGGATGCCCCGATGCTGCAAATCAAGGGCGCCCCGCAGCGCTACTACATCCGAGATATCCATATACGCGGTGTGAAGTACCTGAACGAGGAGGTGCTCAAGTCGTCGGCCGGTCTCGTTGCCGGCGATTCGATCTATCTGCCGAGCAACTTCATCTCGAACGCCATATCGCGTCTTTGGAGCCAGCGCCACTTTGCCGACGTGAAGATCGGCGCCGAGATCGAGGGCGACAGCATCGATCTGGAGGTCTTCCTCAAGGAGCGTCCGCGGGTCTACCACTGGAACTTCGAGGGCATCACCAAGGGCAAGAAGAAGGAGCTTCAGGAGAAGCTCAAGCTGCGCCCGAACAGCGAGCTTTCGGACTACGTCATCGACAAGAATCAGAAACTCATCCAGAAATTCTGGGCCGACAAGGGCTTCCGCAACGCCACGGTCGACGTGCGTATCGAAAACGACACGCTGCGTCCGGCCGGCCAGGCCGTGTCGGTAACCTTCGTCATCGACAAGAAGGAGCGCGTGAAGATCGGCCGTATCGACTTCCTGGGCAACAAGGAGTTTACGGACAAGCGTCTGCGCCGCACGCTCAAGAAGACGCACCAGAAGTCGATCAACTTCTTCAAGAGCGCCAAGTTCAAGGAGGCCGACTACCGCGAGGACAAGGAGCTGCTGATCGACTTCTACAACTCGAAGGGCTACCGCAACGCCACGGTCGTCCGCGACTCGATCTATGCGATCAACGAGAAGCGTATGGGTATCGACATCGAGGTCTCGGAGGGCAACAAGTACTACATCCGCGACGTCTCGTGGGTGGGCAACTCGGTCTATCCGACCGACCAGCTGCAGACGTTGTTCGGTGTCAAGAAGGGTGACATCTACGACAAGAAGACGATGCACAAGCGTCTGGGTATCGGCAAGGAGGAAAATCCCGAGGACATGAACCAGATCAAGTCGCTCTACCAGAACAACGGATACCTCATGTCGCAGATCGAACCGGCCGAGACGATCATCGGCGCCGACTCGATCGATATCCAGGTCAAGATCTTCGAGGGCAAGCAGTTCACCATCAACGAGGTGGGCATCACAGGCAACCAGCGCGTCGACGACGAGGTGATCCGCCGCGAGCTCTATGTACGCCCGGGCGAGCTCTACGACCGTTCGCTGCTCATGCAGACGATCCGTACGCTCGGAACGCTGGGTCACTTCAACCCCGAGGCCATCATGCCCGACATCAAGCCCGTGTCGAACGAGCTGGTGAACATCAACTGGCCCCTTGAGGAGCAGGCCTCCGACCAGTTCAACATCGCCGGCGGCTGGGGCTCCGGTACCTTCGTGGGCTCGGTCGGCATCACGCTCAACAACCTCTCGGTACGCAACTTCTTCAAGAAGGGCGCCTGGCGGCCCTACCCGATGGGTCAGAACCAGCGCCTCTCGATCTCGGCCCAGACCAACGGAACCTACTACAAGGCCCTGGCCATGAGCTTTACGGATCCGTGGATGGGCGGCCGCAAGCCCAATTCGTTCACCGTCTCGGCCCACATCTCCGAGCAGAACGACGCCTATTACGTCAGGCAGAGTCCGACGCGCTACTTCCGCACCTATGGCGTGGCGGCCGGTCTGGGCAAGCGTCTGACCTGGCCCGATCCCTACTTCACCTTCTATGCCGAGGCGAGCTACGAGCGCTATTCGCTCAACAACTGGTCGGGCTTCGTCGTTACGAACGGCAACTCGAACCTCATGTCGCTCAAGCTGGTTCTCTCGCGCAATTCGGTCGATCAGCCGATCTATCCGCGCCGCGGTTCGGAGTTCACCGCTTCGGTGCAGGCGACGCTTCCCTATTCGCTCTGGGACGGCAAGGATTACAGCGATCCGAACATGAGCGACCAGGACCGCTACCGCTGGATCGAGTTCCACAAGTGGCAGTTCAAGGCCCAGTGGTTCCAGGCGCTGTCGAGCAACTCGAACCTCGTGCTGATGCTCAAGGCCGAGATGGGTTACCTCGGAAGCTACAACAAGAACAAGGTCTCGCCCTTCAACCGCTATGAGGTCGGCGGCGACGGCATGTCGGGATACAACATCTACGGTATCGACATCATCGCAATGCGCGGTTACGAGGACGGAGCGCTCGATCCCTCGAATTACTATTCGCGCGGCTACAACAAGTATACGGCCGAGTTGCGTTACCCGGTGATCCTGAAGCCCTCGTCGCAGATCTACGTCCTGGGCTTCCTCGAGGGAGGTAACGCCTTCGACTCGTGGAAGAGCTTCTCGCCCTTCAAGATCAAGCGTGCGGCCGGATTCGGCGTGCGGCTCTATCTTCCGGTGGTGGGCATGCTCGGCATCGACTGGGGTTACGGATTCGATCCTCCCGCCAACTCGACCACGAAGAGCGGCAGCCAGTTCCACTTTGTCATGGGACAGCAGTTCTAAAATCGGCACGATGGCAATAAATTTGAAAGAAAAGAGTTATATTTACGGAGCGGTTCGTCGGACCGCTTCCGAAATAGACCTCTAAAAACCTGAAAGATTATGAAACGTCTGTTTTTAATCGCGGCCATCCTGCTCTCCGTCGGCACCCTGTCGGCGCAGAACTGCATCATCGTCAACAGCGAGAAGATATTCAAGTCCATCGACGCCTACAATACGGCGATTTCCGAACTGGATTCGCTGGCCAAGCAGTACCAGACACAGGTGGACGAGCGTTTTGCCGAGGTGGAAAAGCTCTACAACGGCTACATGGCGCAGCGCAGCTCGCTGGCCGAGTCCATGCGCAATTCCCTCGAGGAGCTGATCCTCTCGAAGGAGAAGGAGGCCCAGCAGTACCAGGAGAGCCTCTTCGGCAAGGAGGGCACGCTGATGAAGCAGCGTCTCGAACGGATCCAGCCGATCCAGAAGCAGGTCTTTGCGGCCATCGAGATCTATGCCGGGCAGGTGGGAGCCGATGCGGTCATCGACTCGTCGAACAACCCCACGCTGCTCTATAACAACCCCTCGATCGAACGCACGCAGCAGGTGATCGATCTGCTCAAGCAACAGACTACGACATCGAACAATTAACCTATAAAGATTTATGAAAAAAGTTCTCAAAGTGGTTTTGACCGTTGCGCTGATGTTGGGCGCCACGTCGATCTATGCACAGAAATTCGGACGCATCAACTCGCAGGAGATCATCATGTCCATGCCTGAAACGGAGGAGATGCGTACGAACCTCGAGACCTTCGGCAAGGAGCTCGAGGAGAATATCGAGACGATCAATGTCGAGTTCAACAACAAGTTCCAGGAGTATCAGAAGACGGCCAATACGCTTTCGGATTCCGTTCGCGAGATGAAGGCCAAGGAGCTCGAGGACCTGCAGCGCCGCAGCCAGGAGTTCCAGCAGCGTGCCCAGCAGGATTACGCCCAGAAGCAGCAGGAGCTGCTCCAGCCCATTATCGAGAAGGCCCGTGCCGCCATCGAGAAGGTGTCGGCCGCAGGCGGCTACCTCGTCGTATTCGATGTCTCGGCCGGTTCGCTGGCCTACTTCGACGAGGCGGCTCTGACGGATCTCGCCCCCGAGGTTCGCAAGGAGCTGGGCATTTCCGAGACGGCTGCCGCCGCAACGGCTGCTGCTCCGGCTGCCGCAACGAAATAGGCGTGCGCTTGAGGAAAACGCCAATCCGGTCCCGAAACCGTCGGGACCGGATTTTTTCTTTTATCCCCTGCGAGCCGGTCAGGATCTTCAAAAACGGATTTATGTTGTTCGGTTGGTTCTATCCGGCATCACAGACCCTTCTGCGTAAGGGTTTAATTGTTATATTTGTCGAAACTTCCGTGATACGATGAACCGCAAACAGATCGAGATTCCCATTACGAGCTTTACCCTGAGTGATTTGCTGGCTCTGTCGGGAAAGAGCAGCGGCTTTGCCCTTCTGCGGGCCAGTCAGGCGGCGAGCAGCGCTTCGGACATGGAGCCGTTCCGCTTTCCCTGCCGGATCGATGCCTTTCTGATCGGGGTGGGAGCCGAGGGTGAGGCTACCGTCTCGTTCAACCTGAACGAATACCGCCTGCATAAGGGCTCGCTCTTCGTTTTCGGGCCGAACAACATCATTCAGATGCGGTCGAACGAGGATTTCAGATGCCATGTGGTCGTTATCGCATCGGAATTCTTCCAGCGGATCAATCTGGATGCCAAGCACATGCTGCCGCTTTTCCTGAAGATTGCGGCCCATCCCTGTCTGGAGCTGGCTCCCGATGAGGCGGCAGATCTGCAGCATTTCATCGCTCTGCTCGAGCGGGAGACAAACGGCGTACAGAGCCCCTTGACCGAGAATGTCATCGGCGAGCTGGCGCTGGCACTGATCTACAAGATCGGAGAACTTTTGAACCGGAATCTCGAAACTCATCCCGAATCCGAAAAGACCGGGCACAGCCGTGCCGAGGAGTATTTCCGGCAGTTCATGATGCTGCTCGGGGAGCATTACAAGCAGGAGCGCAGCGTCGGTTTCTATGCCCGGCAGCTGTGCATCACCTCCAAATACCTGACCACGCTGATCCGTCAGGTCAGCGGGAAATCCGTCTCGGAGTGGATCGACAATTATGTGATTCTCGAAGCGAAGACCCTGCTCAAGTACTCGAACATGAGCATACAGGAGATCGCCTACTACCTGAATTTTGCCAATCAGTCGTTCTTCGGGAGCTATTTCAAGCGCAATACCGGCATGTCGCCTTCGCAGTACAAGGCGATGTAGGAGGTGTTTTGCGGAGTGGCGGAGCGTTCCCGAGGACCTTTTCCGCCGTGCGCCTTCGCTGGCGTGGTAAAGGTAAAATGAACCGGATGCCCTGCGGCCGCCGGTTTTTTTACGGGTATGGGTTTCGCCGTTACTCTTTTGCGAAGCGGATGCCCAGTTCGTAGAGCAGGTAGAGCGGCAGGAAGACGATCATCAGCGTGAAGGGATCGCCCGTCGGGGTGATCACGGCCGCGAGGACGAGCAGGATGATAACGGCGTGGCGGCGGTATCGGCGGAAGAACGATCTGGTTACGAGCCCCAGGCGGGAGAGCAGCCAGGCGAGCAGCGGCAGCTCGAAGACGAGGCCCATAATCAGGATGAGCATCAGGAAGTTGCTCATGTAGGAGTTGAGCGAAATCTGATTGACGATCGTGGGGCTGAGCTGGTATTCGGTCAGGAAGCGGAACGTGAAGGGGAACACCAGGCAGTATCCTACGGCGCATCCGAGGAAGAACATGCCCGTGCCGAAGCAGAAGGCCCAGCCGACGTTCTTGCGTTCGTTTTCGAAGAGGGCGGGTTGGATGAACTTCCAGATTTCGAAGACAAGATAGGGGAAGATAAGCACCAGCGCGAACCAGAACGAGGTGCTGATGTGGGTCATGAACTGGGAAGCGACGTTGATGTTGATGATCTCCACATGGAAATTGTCATCGCTGAAGTCGGGAAAGAATGGCCCGAGACTTCCGAGCTTCGCCAGCCATTGGTAAAGCGGGAAGTCGGATGTGGTGGGAGCCAGTATGACATGCTCGAACAGGTAGGGCATGAAACAGAAACTGGCAATCATGAACAGGAACAGTACGGCGACCACGCGGACGAGTACCCAGCGGAGTGCTTCGAGGTGGCCCCAAAAAGTCATTTCCTTCTCTTCCATTCTTTCTCTTCAGGTCTTGGCTCCGGGCGGTTTCCGTGCGGCCCGGGGATGTATGTTTCTTGGCGGCGGGGCGTCGGCCCCGTATTTCCGGTGTGCACCGGATAAAAACTCCGGGAGAGAGCCCTCGGGCTCCGGCTCCCGGAGATACAGGTTACTTGCCGTAGGAGGCCTTGACGAAGGGGGCTTCGAGCAGGTACTCCAGGCTCAGGCGGACGCTCTTCTCGACGTCGTAGCTGTACTGCTCGACCTCGACGACGATCTGCTCCACGCCTGCCGTGGCGGCATTGCGGAAGATGGCGTCGAAGCCGACCATACCGCTCTGCCCGATCTCGCGCAGATCCTTGATGTGGAGCATCTTGAAGCGTCCCGGATATTTGTGGAACAGGTCCACGGGGCTTGCCTGCCCCATGACCGTCCAGAAGACATCCATCTGGTAGAAGACGTAGCGGGGATCGGTATGCTCGATCATGTATTCGAGCATCGGCTCCCCCTCGACCTTCTGGAATTCGAAGGCGTGGTTGTGATAGCCGTACTGCAGACCGTTTTCGAGGCAGCGCTTGCCGATCTCGTTGAAGTAGTCGCAGTAGAGCTTCAGCTCGCGGAGTGTCTTGAGCTGCGGCATCGAGGGCGAAACGAGGTACTTCATGCCGGCGGCCTTGTGGGCGGCGATACACTCGTCCCACCACTTCATCGCTTCGGTCAGGTCGCCGCTGGCGAGCTCCTCGGCGGAGAGGAAGCGCGTGGCGTGCGACGAGAGCACCTCCATGCCGGCGGCCTCGACGTCGGCCCTGAAGGCTTCGGGCGTCTTTCCGTAGAACCTGCCGTCGCCGTAGCTGGCGGCCTCCACGGCCGTATAGCCCATCTCACCGAGCGCCTGCAGCACGTCGGTGTAGTCATGCTGGTTCTGTCCGAAGCTGCCGATTAGGTCGCGCACCGAGTAGAGCTGAATGGCGATCTGTTTTTCGGGCGCTTTCTTTGCCGAGGCGGCGTCGGGCATGGCGATGGCGGCACACATGAGCAGTCCGAGGGTTATGAGTTGTCTCTTCATGGTTCGGGGCGTTTTTCGAAACCCGACCGATGCCGGCACTCCGGGATTCCGGAAGCCGACACCGGTCGGATCGTTCGATGGTTTATTCGAGAACCTTCACGCGGATATTGCGGAACCAGACGTCGTCGCCGTGATCCTGGAATCCGATGTAACCCTCATGGTTCTCGCCGCCGCAGTTGTTCAGCAGCTCGAAGGCCAGCGGCCACTTCTCGGAGGAGAACTTGCTCTTCTCGAGCATCTCGGTCCACTGGGGTGTCCAGAGGTGGTACTCCAGCACGTTGGCGTCGTTCTGACCGTGTACGACCGTGCCCTTGTAGACCATGATCTTGGCCTTGTTCCACTCGCCGTAGGGCTTGGCGTTCTGCGGAACGGCGGGGATCATGTCGTAGAGCGATGCCGACTTGCGGTTGCCGTCCACGCCGAGCTTGGCGTCGGGATGGTTCTCATTGTCGAGGACCTGGTACTCCGGGCAGGAGATGTAGATCGGTTCGAACTGCTGTGCGCCGTCCTTGGTCGTAGCGACCTCCTGGGCCAGGTAGAAGATACCCGAGTTGCCGCCCTTCGAAACCTTCCATTCGAGCTCCAGCTCGAAGTTCTTGAACTTGTGGGCGAAAATCAGGTCGCCGCCCTCGCCCGTCTGGGCTTCGCCGGTTCCCGTGCCGTTGAACTTGATGGCTCCGTCGTCGATCGTCCAGCGCGAGGGAACATTCTCCTTGCCGTAGCCGCGCCAGCCGTTGAAGGTCTTGCCGTCGAAGATCACATAATATCCGTCCTTGTCCTGGGGGAAGGTTGCCAGATCGACCGTTGCGTTGTTTACGACGGTGTATTCGGGAACGGCGGCCTTCGTCTCGGCTGCATCTCCCTCTGCGGTCTTGGCCTTGCCGGCGTTGCCGCCGCACGATCCGAGCGTCAGCGCCAGGGCTGCACACGTCGAAAAGGTGAGCATCTTTTTCATATTCGGTAGTTTTTAGTTAGTTAATATTTGGGTTTGTCTCTTTCCGGGGGCCGTTACAGCGGCATGTCGGGGAGTTTGTAGCCGTTCTGGTAGGTATGCTTGATAAGCTCCTCGGCGAACTGGTTGGCATCCACGGGATCGGTCCAGGTCTTGTCGAAGGTCGGGTGTCCGTCCTTGATGTGGAATCCGTCCTTGATGACCGACTGGATCGTTGCGCCGGCCGGGATGTTCGTGAAGCGCATGTTCTCGCCGTCCCAGTGCAGCTCCTGGTTGAGGCCCTGCAGACGTACGGCCAGCACGCCCATGGCGACCATCTCGTTGAACGGTCCGGCCTCGCTGAAGTCCGAAGCGGTCGGGATGCGATCGTCGGGATCCTCCTTGCAGGCGCGCACCCAGTCCATCTGGTGCGACTCCTTGACCTCGCGCAGCACCTTCGGTGCGTTGGGCACACGTCCTGAAAGCAGGTAGGGATTCACGCCGTAGCAGCCGCAGATGAGCGTATCCTTCGTACCGTAGAAGATCACGCCGCCGCCGGCATCGTTGAGGCTCTTGCCTGCGGGCAGGCCTGCGGGGCGCGTCGGCATCAGGCCGCCGTCGTACCAGTAGACCTCAACCTCGGGCATGGCGACCTTCGGCATGTTGTCGCGGGCCGGGAATACGAACTTGATGCGCTGTGCCGACGGAGCCGACTCGGAGAGCAGCAGCGTCGAGCTTCCCTCGACCTTCGTCGGATAGCCCAGCTTGAGGGCCTTGAATACCGGGTGGAGGATGTGGCAGGCCATGTCGCCCAGGGCGCCCGTACCGAAATCCCACCATCCGCGGAAGTTCCACGGCGTGTAGGCCGAGTTGTAGGGACGGAAGGGAGCCGGGCCGATGAAGGCCTCCCAGTTCATCGTCTTCGGAACGCGCTCGTCGTTCTCGGGACGGGTGAGGCCCTGCGGCCAGATCGGACGGTCGGTGAAGGCCTCCACGCGGGTTATCTCGCCGATTTCGCCGTTCCAGATCCATTCGCAGACCTTGCGGACACCCTCGCCCGAGGCACCCTGGTTACCCATCTGCGTGGCGACGCGGTACTTGGCGGCGAGCTTGGTGAGCAGACGCGACTCATAGACCGAGTGCGTCAGCGGCTTCTCGACATAGACGTGCTTGCCGGCGGTCATCGCCTCGGCGGCGATGATGGCGTGCGTATGGTCGGCCGTAGCCACCATTACGGCGTCGGCCGACTTGAGCAGCTCGTCGTACATGCGGCGGTAGTCGTTGTACTTCTTGGCGGCAGGGTAGCGCTTGAAGACGTGGTCGGCGTATTTCCAGTCCACGTCGCAGAGGCCGATGATGTTCTGGCTCTCCATCTCATGCAGGTCGGCGGCACCGCGTCCGCCGATGCCGACACCCAGAATGTTCAGCTTGTCGCTCGGAGCTGTATATCCGAACTTCTTGCCCAATACCGTACTTGGCACTACGGCCAGCCCGAGTGCCGCCGCAGCTCCCGTCTTGAGGAAGTTGCGTCTTGACATTTCCTTTGCCATGGTTCTTGTTTTAAGGTTGATAGTTTGTATGTTTGCCTGTTATTTCTTCTCCTGATCCGTGGGGGTGTTCTCGATATCCTTCTCGATGTTGTTGACACCCTCCTTGAAGCTGCGGACTCCCTTGCCGAGACCCTTCATCAGTTCAGGGATTTTTTTGCCGCCGAAGAGCAGCAGAACGATCAGTGCGATGATGATAATCTCTCCGGCACCGAGGTTTCCGAGGAACAGTAAGTGATTCATAGCGCGATTTTTTTAATAAGTATATAATTGTTGTCTGAGATCGGTGGGTATGTCGTTTTTTTTTCGTTTTCCGGCTTTCAGGCCCGTTTGCGGAGCAGTCCGTATCCGTTGGTCATCTTCCGGCGCCGGTCGCGGATCTCCTCCAGCTCTTCGGGGGTGCCGATGGCCGGCATGTCGTGCTTGCGGGCATCCTGCAGGAAGCGCCAGGCGTATTCCGAGGCGATGGCGGCATCGCGGAACGTCGGCAGCGCCCCGTCGCGCACGCCGCTCTCGATCGAGCGGGCGAAGCGCTCGCACATCGTGCCGATGTTCTTGCCGCCGAAGGGGCGTTCGATGCAGTGGGTCTGCGTCGTGCCGCGCAACTCGACGACGGCCGTCTTGAAGTCGTGCGTCATGCGGGCGATGCCCTTCGTGCCGATGATATCTATATAGGAGTTGTGGGTCTGGTCCTTGGCCAGCTGTCCGTAGACGTGCCCCTGCGTGATGTCGAAGACCACGCCGTTCTCGAAGGTCCCGTGGCACTGGAGCCACCAGGGGTCCTTGTAGCTCCACATGCGGACGGCCTGGGCGTTCCATGTCTTGAACTCCGAACGGGCATACCAGCGGGCGATATCGACATAGTGCATGCCGCAGTCGTGGAAGGCGGGACCTTCGTATTCGTGTCCCTCGCCGGGTGCCAGCCCCGGGGTCATGTGGCAGACGCGGATGATGGCCAGTTCGCCGATCTCGCCCCGGTCGATGAACTGGCGGATGGTCTGGTGGTACCAGGAGTTGCGCAGGTAAAGATTGACGGTCGAGAAGAGCCGCGTATTTTCAACAAGCTCCACGGCCTGCCATTCGTGCTCGATGGTGTCGGCGACGGGTTTTTCGGAGATAATGTGTTTTCCGGCGGCAATGGCCCGGGCGATCTGTTCCGGACGCGAGTCGGCAAGGGCGCACAGGGCGACGGCCTCGATGGCGGGATCATCAAGGATTTCCCGTTCATCGGCTACGACCTTTGCGCCGGGGACAAGCCTGCGGGCCGTAGCCCGTGCTTCGGGGGAAAGATCACAGATGCCGGCGACCTCCCAGCAGTCGCTTTTCAGCAGTTCGTCGAGGTAGAAACCTCCCATGCGGCCGAATCCGATCAGCCCGATCTTAATAGGATTCATCTTGTCGATTCAAAGGTTGTTTCGGTTGTGTCGGAATGCCTTTTCCTATGCGGGGAACCCGCTTCGGAAGGCTTCCTTTACAAAGTTAAGCGGAAATGAAACAGGTTTCGTTTTTTGCAGCTGAAAATGTAGATCGCTTAAATTTACTATTTGCTGATAACAAACGCTTTAATATTTTATATTCGTGTTAAAATGTAGTTATTTTGGAAACTGCAATCCCTCTTTTTCGCGGCTGTTTCCGATTTCCGTGATCCTTTTCTCGAACTCCTCCTTCGGAATGCAGGCGCGGTTGCGCATGCGTGTGCGGTAGTTGTAGACCGTACTGAGCGAGCAGCGCAGGAAGGAGGCGATCTTCGCGCTGTCGGTTATTCCGAGCCGCAGCAGGGCGTAGATGCGCAGCTCCTTGTTGAGCAGTTCGCCGGGCCGCAGGCGGATGTGCGCCTCGTCGGAGAGCAGGGCGTTGAAATCCTCGACGAAGGTCGGATAGAGGTCCAGGAAGACGGCGTCGAAGTTCCGGTAGAGTTCATCCACCTCGCTCTCCATCATCGAGGTCGATTTCAACCGCTTGTAGAGCTCCTCAAACTGCCGGTTCTGGGCCAGCCGGTAGAGGCTCTTGCGGTAGCCGTCCATCTTGTCGATATAGAGCGAGCAGAGGGCGAAGAAGCGGGCGATATACTGCTCCTTGAGTTCGTTGGATTCCGAGAGCTGGCGGTTCTTGTCTCCCAGTTCGTCGTTGAGCTGCCGCAGCGTGGCGTTGACCCGCGAGAGTTCGACCTGCGTGCGCGAGAGTTTGCGCAGCTGCCGGTAGAGGTAGACGAACAGGACGGCCAGCACGGCCGACAGCAGGCTGATGAGCAGGACGTAGTGCTTGAGTTTCGATTTGGCGCGCGCCTCCTTGGCCTGGTAGGCGGCGCTGACGATCGAGTAGAGCTCGGCAACCTGGGCCGTGCGGAACTGCACGTTGCAGAACTGGGCATCCTCGATGGCCGCCTGGGCGTATTTGAAGGCCGACGAGAGGTCGCCTGCCGCATAGCTCATGCGGGCCAGCGCCTGGAATGAGGCGTTCTCCTTGGTGGCGTTGCATACGTCGGCGTGGGCCGAGCGCATGTAGAACTCGCGGGCCAGCCGGTCGTTGCCGAGCTGTCGGTAGAGGCTTCCCAGCCCGTAGGCGATCTGGGCGTAGCGCGGGGTCTCGCCTCCGGCCTCCTCCAGCAGTGAGAAGAGCCGCTTTTCGGCCTGCTCGTAGCGCCCCTGCCCGATGAGGGTCAGCACCTCCCGGTTGCGGAACTCGAACGAGGCGGTGTCGAGCACCCGCCGTGTCGAATCCTCATACTTCCGGATGAGCCGGTCGTAGTGGGTCTGGTTGCTGATGGCCGCGTAGTGGCCGTAGAGGAGACTGTAACACTGGTAGTAGGTGGCCCGCAGCGAATCGGGGAGTGTGGCGCGGGAGGTGGTGTCGAGAATGGCCTTCGTTTCGAGGCTCTTGCCCGAATAGGAGTAGAGCTGGGCGAGGTGCAGGCTGGTGGCGATGCCGGCGCCGCGGTCGTGCAGTTCGCGGGCGATCGCGAGGTTGCGCTCCGCATAGCGGATGGCCGAGTCGAGCTTGTATTTCCAGAACTCCCGGCAGAGCCGTTCGTTGATGGCGTACTCCTGGCGGGGGGAGAGGCCCGTTACGCGGAGCATGCCGCGGAGTTCGTCGATGCGCGCCTCCTTCCGCTGTTCATAGATCCGGCGGTTGCGGATGGCCGTGTCGAGCTCCTCCTCCAGCGTGCGCGTTTCGTCCGTGCCGCAGGCCGCCAGGCCCGCTGCGGCGAGCAGCAGCACGAGGTGCCGTCCGGTTCGGTATGCGCGATCGAGGATCTTCATCTTGTGGTGCGGAGCCGGGCCGAAAGACCGGGCGACGTAAAGGTACGAACTTTTTCCGAGATAAGTAGGTCGCAGCAGCCTCCGGAGCGCATTTTTTGCCGCGGGGACGCAAAAAACGGGACCCGATTCCGGGTCCCGTACACGGTGAGGGGGAAGACGGCGTCCTGTGCCACCCTGAACCGCCCCGTGCCGCAGCACTTCGCGGCGCACGGCAGGCGCACGGCGCTCCTGTCAGAGCCGAGCCTTGATGGCCTTCGAGGCCTCCTCGTAGCCCGGCTTGTCGAGCAGGGCGAACATGTTCTTCTTGTAGGCTTCGACACCGGGCTGGTCGAAGGGGTTGACGCCGAGCAGGTAGCCGCTGATGCCGCAGGCCTTCTCGAAGAAGTAGAGCAGTCCGCCGATGACGCGGGCCGAAACCTCCGGGATCTCGACGCGGATGTTGGGCACGCCGCCGTCGATGTGGGCCAGCTGCACGCCCAGCTCGGCCATGCGGTTCACCTCCGAGATGCGCTTGCCGGCGAGGAAGTTCAGACCGTCGAGGTTCTCGGCGTCGGACTGGATCTTCACCTCGTGGGCGGGCTTCACGACCGAGATGATTGTCTCGAAGAGCGTGCGCTCGCCCTGCTGGATGTACTGGCCCATCGAGTGCAGGTCGGCCGTCAGCGTTACGCTGGCCGGGAAGATGCCCTTGCCCTCCTTGCCTTCGCTCTCGCCGTAGAGCTGCTTCCACCACTCGTTGATGTACTGCAGGCGGGGTTCATAGGAGCCGAGGAGCTCGATCTTCTTGCCGCCGGCGTAGAGCAGGTTGCGCGTGGCGGCGTAGATGGCCGAGGGGTTCTCGTCGAAGGCGACGCTCGCGTCGGTGGCGCGCTCCATCTCCTGCGCTCCGGCCACCAGGGCGCGGATATCCACGCCGGCAACGGCCAGCGGCAGCAGCCCTACGGGGGTCAGCACCGAGAAGCGGCCGCCCACGTCGTCGGGAATGACGAAGGTGGGGTAGCCCTCCTGCGTGGCGAGGGTCTTCAGGGCGCCGCGGGCCTTGTCCGTAACGGCGACGATACGCTCGGCAGCCTCCTGCTTGCCGTAGCGGCGCTCGATCTCGGCCTTGATCAGGCGGAAGGCGATGGCCGGTTCGGTCGTCGTGCCCGACTTGGAGATGACGATGGCGGCGATCGAGTGCTCGCGGGCGGCGTCGAGCAGCTCCCAGGTGTAGTCCTCCGAGATGTTTTGTCCGGCGAAGACAACCGTGGGCTGCGTCTGCTCCCTGTGCAGCAGCTTGAAGGGGTCGCTCATGGCCTCCAGCACGGCGCGGGCGCCGAGGTAGGAGCCGCCGATGCCGATGCAGATCACCAGGTCGGCCTTCGCACGCAGCCTGGCGGCAACGGCCTCGATGGCGTCGAGGTCGCTGTCGGAGATCGACGAGGGCAGGTGCACCCACCCCAGAAAATCGTTGCCGGCGCCCTTGCCCGAGTGGAGCAGGGCGTTGGCCTCCTGTGCTTTGGCCTTCATCGCGGCCGGAATTTCGATGCCGGTTTTGGCAATGTCGAGTTTCACGCTTTTCATATCTTGTCAGATTAATTTGGTTGTCAGTTCCTTCATGCTCCGGCGTGCCGAAGCCCCTTCGTAGAGGACCCGGTAGACCATTTCGGCGATGGGCATCTCGATCCGGTGGCGGAAGTTGATGTGGCGGATGCAGTCGGCGGCGAAGTAGCCCTCGGCCACCATCGTCATCTCGTTCAGCGCGCTGCGCACCGTGCATCCGTGGCCGATGAGCAGTCCCAGCCGGCGGTTGCGGCTGTAGGTCGAGTAGCAGGTTACGAGCAGGTCGCCCAGGTAGGCCGAGGCCTGCGTGTCGCGCGGCGCGGGGTAGCTCTCCTCCAGAAAGCGCGTCAGCTCGCGGGCGCAGTTGGCGATGAGCACCGCGAGGAAGTTGTCCCCGTAGCCCAGGCCGACGGCCATGCCCACCGCAATGGCGTAGATGTTCTTCAGGATCGCCGCATATTCGATGCCATAGAGGTCCGTCGAGTAGGAGATGGCGAGCGATTCGGAGGCCAGGCGGTTCCCGAGCGCCCGGGCGTTCTCCCCGTCGGTGCAGACGACGGTCAGGTAGGAGAGCCTTCCGCGCGATACCTCCTCGGCGTGCGAGGGCCCGGAGATCAGCCCGATCTGTTTGTAGGAGAGTTCGTAACGGTCGTGCATGTACTCCACGACGGTCTGGTAGTCGCCCGGGACGATGCCCTTGATGGCCGAGACGATGAACTTGTCGCGCAGCGGGGTGCGGAGCGGCGCGAGGAACTCCTTGAGGTAGGCCGAGGGGGTGGCCAGGATGATGACTTCGGCCCCGCGCACCACGGCGTCGAGGTCGCCCGAGGGGGCGATGCGGCTGCGGTCGAACTCCGTGTCGCTGAGGTAGCGGGAGTTGCGTCCTTCGCTGCGGAGGCTTTCGAGCACCTCCCCGTTGCGGACGTACCATCCCACCCGCTCACCGCCCTGCGTGAGCTGCCTGACGAGTGCCGTGGCCCAGCTTCCGTGGCCGATGACCGCGTAGCGGGCTTCCGAACCGATTTTGTATTCCATGCGCAGACGTTGAGTTTCGCGACACAAATGTAATTAAAAAAATGATTAAAAAATATGGAAATTATCCCGGGCTTTTTCGTATCTTTGTCCGGATATTCGGCTGTTGTGCCCCGCGGCGCCTGCGGCGGAGGCCGGCCGATGAAACAGGTTATTGACAGAAAGGAGTTTAAGAGATAAAAAAGCTGGGGAGTAAATTATGGGGATCTTTTCTTTGACACAGGAACTGGCGATCGACCTCGGAACGGCCAACACGCTGATCATCTACAACGGCAAGGTCGTCGTCGACGAACCGTCGATCGTGGCACTCGACGTACATACCGGAAAACTCGTTGCCATCGGTCATCAGGCCCGCCAGATGCACGAGAAGACCAATCCGAATATCAAGACGATCCGTCCGCTCAAGGACGGCGTGATCGCCGACTTCAACGCCACGGAGCTCATGCTGCGCGGCATGATCAAGAAGGTCAAGACCTCGGGCAGCCTCTTTGCCCCGTCGCTGCGCATGGTGATCTGCATTCCGTCGGGTTCGACGAACGTGGAGATCCGCGCCGTGCGCGACTCGGCCGAGCATGCCGGAGGCCGCGAGGTCTACATGATCTACGAACCGATGGCCGCGGCCCTCGGAGCCGGTCTCGACGTTGAGGCCCCCGAAGGCAACATGGTCATCGACATCGGCGGCGGAACGTCGGAGATCGCCTGCATCTCGCTCGGCGGCATCGTCTGCTCGGAGTCGATCAACATCGCGGGCGACGTCTTCACGAGCGACATCCAGAGCTATGTGCGCCAGCAGCACAACATCCGCATCGGCGAACGTACGGCCGAGGCGATCAAGTGCTCGATCGGCGCGGCGAGCTCCTCGCTCGAGGAGGAGCCCGAGGATTTCGTCGTAACGGGCCCCAACATGCTCACGGCGCTGCCGCAGACCGTCTCGCTCTCGTACAGCGAGATCGCCTACGCCCTCGAAAAGTCGCTGGCCAAGATCGACGCGGCGCTGATGAAGGTGCTTGAGTCGATGCCCCCCGAGCTGTATGCCGACATCGTCAAGAACGGCATCTACCTGGCCGGCGGCGGCGCCCTGATCCGGGGTCTCGACCGGCGTCTGAACGAGAAGACCGGCATTCCGTTCCACATCGCCGAGGATCCCCTGCGGGCCATTGCACGCGGTACGGGAATTGCGTTGAAGAACATCAACCGCTTCTCGTTCCTCATGAAGTAGCGGACGGCCGGGGCGGGAAGGCCGCGCCATGGCCTCCGACGCGAAACCGGTTTACAGGAAACAATTACGGGGATTGCGGGCTTCGGTCCGCAATCTGAATGAAAAAGAAAGCGGCTTTGCGCAAGTTGATCGAGTTCATACGCAGCATCTACGTCGTGGTGCTGTTCGTGGTGTTGGAGGTGTCGGCCGTCAGTTACTATGCCCACTCCTCCGCCTATACGCAGGCGCGTCTGCTGGCCCGGTCGAATCAGTGGAGCGGTGGCATCCGCAGCTTCTTCGGAGGCATCCGCCGCTACTTTCTGCTGGGCGGCGAGAATAGGGTGCTGCTCGACCGGATCACGCAGTTCGAGGAGCGCCTCGCACGCTACGAGGAGGTGGTGGCCGCGGCCCGGCTGGACAGCTGCCTGCAGAGCCTCGGCGAGTCGAAATTTTCCTACAGGGTGGCTTCGGTGGCCTCCAATTCGATCAACCGGCAGCAGAATCTCATCACGCTCAACCGGGGGCGCAACGCCGGCATTCAGCCCGACATGTCCGTACTCACGCCCGACGGCGCGATGGTGGGCTACGTGGTCGACTGCACGGACCGCTACGCCGTGGCGATGTCGGTGCTCAACACCTCGTTCCGGGCCAGCGGCAAGCTCGCCGACTCGGACTACCTGGGCTCGATCTACTGGGACGGGCTCGACCCGCATGTGGTGATCCTGGGCGAACTGTCCAAATACGCCGAACCCCACCCAGGCGACGAGGTCGTTACGACGGGCTTCTCGGAGTATTTTCCCGAAGGGGTGCGGATCGGCTGGGTCGAGAGCGCCGAGCTGGATCCGATGCGCACCTCCTATACGGTCCGGGTGCGTCTGGCAGCCGAGATGTCGCGCCTGACGGATGTCATTGTGGTCGAAAACCGGGATTTGAACGAGATCCGCGCGCTGCAGCAGAGCGAGCTGATCGAACAACACACACGCATGTAACCGATGTATCGGACACTGCCCTATATCGCACTTTTCGCAGCCACGATGCTGCTGCAGGTTTTCCTGTTCGACAACCTGTCGATCAGCGTGTATCTCAATCCGCTCATCTACATGGCCTTCATCGTGCTGCTGCCGCTAGACACGCCGCCCGTCGTCCTGCTCGGCGCCGGCCTGCTCACGGGCGTGGCGATGGATGCCGCGATGGGCACGGCGGGCATCAATACGATCGCCACGCTGCCGGTAGCCTTTGCCCGGCCGATGCTTCTCAACCTGCTGTGCGGCCGCGACAGCATCCGCGAAGGGGGCGTCCCCTCCTCCGAGCGGCTCGGCCGCCGGAAATTCATCGACTACCTGGTGATCGTGATTCTCCTGCACCATACGCTCTTCTTCCTGCTTGAGGCCCTCTCGTGGGAGCATCTGCTGCATACGGTCATCCGCATCGTGGTGAGCTCGCTCGTGACGCTGGCCTTCGTCTGGATCATCGCCCGGGTCTTCACCGTCAAACTCTCCGTGCGCGTATGAACCGTTCCGAAGGATTTGTCCGCATGCGGACCCTGCAGGCGGTCGTGCTGCTGATCTTCGCGATGATTCTCGGGCGCCTGGCCTACATCCAGCTCATCGATACGCGCTATGTCGAGATGGCCCGCGGCAACGTGCTGCGCTTCGAGGTGCAGTATCCGCCGCGCGGCGAGGTCTACGACCGCAACGGCGAATACCTCGTGCAGAGCCGCGAGTGCTACGACCTGATGGTCATCTACCACGACATGGACCGCGGCGGCTTCGACACGGCGCGGCTCTGCGCCATTGCCGGCATCTCGCGCCAGAAGCTCGACCGCGAGCTGGCCAACGCCCGGGCCTATCCGCGGGCGCCGCGCCTGGTCGCCAACTACGTCTCCAAGGAGGAGAAGCTCCGCTTCGACGAGTGCAACTTCCGCGGGTTCTATACCGTATCCCGCACCGTGCGCCACTATCCGCGGCAGGTCGGCGGCAACCTGCTGGGCTATGTCGGCGAGGTTACGCAGGACATGCTCAAGCGCTACACCTCCTACAAGGCGGGCGACTACGTGGGCATCAGCGGCGTGGAGTCGGCCTACGAGCCCGAGCTGCGGGGCAAGAAGGGGGTCAAGGTCCTCGAACGCGACACGCACGGGGCGATCAAGGGCTCCTACATGAACGGCTACTACGACTCGCTGCCCGTGCCGGGCAGCACGCTCGTGAGCACGATCGATGCGCGGCTGCAGCTGCTCGGCGAGGAACTCATGCGCGGCAAGGTCGGTGCGGCGGTGGCCATCGAGCCCTCGACCGGGGAGATCCTCATGATGGTCTCCTCGCCGACGTACGACCCCGACGAGCTGGTGGGACGCGAGCGCGGCAACCACTACATGCAGATGCTCTACAACAAGCGGCAGCCGCTCTTCAACCGGGCCGTGAAGGCGAAGTACCCGCCGGGTTCGACCTTCAAGCTGGTGCAGGGCCTTATCGGCATGCAGGAGGGGGTGCTGCGCCCTTCGGACCGCCACGTCTGCAACATGGGCTACCAGGCCGGGCGGCTGAAGATGAAGTGCCATGCGCACGCTTCGCCACTCGATCTGCGCTATGCCGTCTCGACCTCGTGCAACGCCTACTTCTGCTACGTCTTCCGCGACATTCTGGAGAATCCGAAGTACGAGAGCGTCAAGGAGGGCTTCGACGTCTGGCGGGAGTATGTCGAGAGCTTCGGCTTCGGCCGCAAGCTGGGCTCCGACTTCCTGGACGAGGGCAACGGCTACGTTCCCGACCGGGCCTACTATGACAAGCAGTACCGCAAGTCGTGGAACGCCCTGACGGTACTCTCGCTCTCGATCGGCCAGGATGCCCTGGGCTGCACGCCGCTGCAACTGGCCAACCTCGCGGCGATCGTCGCCAACCGCGGCTACTACTACATCCCGCATATCGTCAAGCGGATCGAGGGGCGCGACTCGATCGACGCCCGTTTCTACGAGCGCCACTACACGAAGGTCGATCCGAAGCACTTCGAGCCGATCGTCGAGGGCATGTGGCGGAGCGTGAACGTGGACGGCACCTCGCGCATGGCGCGTCTGGACGGCTGGGACGTCTGCGGCAAGACCGGCACGGCCCAGAACCCCCGCGGCCGCGACCACTCGACCTTCCTTTCGTTCGCCCCGAAGGACAACCCGAAGATCGCCATCTCGGTCTATGTCGAGAACGGCGGTTTCGGCGCCACCTCGGCGCTGCCCATCGCCAGCCTGCTCGAGGAGTACTACCTGACGGATACGATCCGCCGCCCGGCACTCCTCGAATATGTCAAGAACATGCAAATCTACTATCCGGCCTATGACCGCTAACCGGCACAATACGATCTTCGACGGCGTCGATTTCGGCACGGTGCTGCTCTATGTGCTGATCGTCATCGCAGGGTGGCTCTCGATCACCTCGGCCTCCTACGACGACACGGCGGCCGACATCTTCTCCTTCTCGCACTTCTACATGAAGCAGCTCGTCTGGATCGGTGCGGCGTGGGTCGTGGCCGTCGTCGTGCTGCTGCTCGACGTGCGCTACTACCACATGCTGGCCTATCCGGCCTACTTCCTGGGTCTGGCAATGCTGCTGGCGGCACTGGCCTTCGGACATGAGGTCAACGGCGCCAAGGCGTGGTTCGAGTTCGGCTCGTTCCGCGTGCAGCCCGTGGAGTTCGCCAAGATCGCCACGGCCCTGGCCCTGGCCCGCGTGATGAGCAACTACAACTTCTCGATCAACCGCCCCGGCGACCTCTTCAAGGTGGGGCTGGTGATCTGCACCCCGCTGCTGATCATCATCCTGCAGAACGACACCGGCTCGGGCATCGTCCTGGCTTCGTTCCTCTTCGTGCTCTACCGCGAGGGGCTCAACAAGTGGCTCTGCATTCCGGTGCTCTTCATCGCCGCGCTGTTCATCTTTTCGTTCCTCCTCTCGCCGATGACCCTGCTCGTCTCGCTGATCCTGGTCTGCACGCTCTCCGAGGCGATGATGAACGGACGGTGGCGTTCGCGCGTCATCTACCTGGCCGTCCTCTCGCTGGCGAGCATTCTGCTCTGCATCGTCGCGCAGCTCATCGCTCCCGGATCGCTGGATCTCTACCACAGCCTGCTGATCGTTACGCTGGTGTCGCTGCTCTTTGTCGCGGCCTATGCCTTCCGGACGCACCTTACCAATATCTTCATTACGCTGGGTCTCTTCGTCGGCTCGCTCGTCTTCCTGCCGACGACCGACTATATCTTCAACTCGATCCTCAAGGAGCACCAGCAGAACCGTATTTTGAGCTTCCTGGGAGTTATCAACGACCCGCAGGGCATCGATTACAACGTCAATCAGTCGAAGATCGCCATCGGCTCGGGCGGCTTCTGGGGCAAGGGCTTCCTGCAGGGTACGCAGATCAAGTACGGATTCGTCCCCGAGCGCCACACCGACTTCATCTTCTGCACGGTGGGTGAGGAGTGGGGGTTTGTGGGCGCCACGGTGGTCCTTACGCTGCTCTGCCTGCTGATCCTGCGCCTGATGCGCATGGGCGAACGGCAGGAGGAGCCTTTCGGGCGCATCTACTGCTACAGCGTCGCCTCGATCCTGCTCTTCCACGTGCTGGTCAATGTCGGCATGGCCATCGGCCTGATGCCCGTCATGGGCATTCCGCTGCCGTTCATGAGCTACGGCGGTTCGTCGCTCATCGCCTTCACGATACTTCTTTTCATTGCCGTGCGGCTCGACGCCTCGACGCGGCAGTTCACCCTCAATAAATTCTGAAAATGATCCACTACAACCCACAAGGTCTTACCTCACAGGAGGTTACGCAGAGCCGGAGCACGCACGGCGACAACATCATCACCCCGCCCAAGGATGCCTCGGCGTGGCTGCTGCTGCTTGAAAAGTTCCGTGATCCGATCATCCGCATTCTGCTGCTGGCCGCCGTGCTGTCGCTGGCGATCGGCTTCGTGCACCGCGACTTTACCGAGTCGATCGGCATCATCTGCGCCATCATCCTCGCCACGTGTGTGGGTTTCTGGTTCGAGTGGGACGCCCAGCGGCGGTTCCGGCGGCTGAACCGCGTCAATGACGACGTGGCGGTGAAGGTGATGCGCGACGGGTCGATCCGCGAGATCCCGCGCCGCGAGGTGGTTGTCGGCGACGTGGTCTATGTCGAGAGCGGCGAGACGATCCCGGCCGACGGCGAGCTGGTCGAGGCCGTGTCGCTGAAGATCAACGAATCGACCCTCACGGGCGAACCCGAGGTGGACAAGACGGTCGACGAGGCCCATTTCGACCCGGAGGCGACCTATCCGTCGAATGTCGTGCTGCGCGGCACGACCGTCGCCGACGGCTACGGCATTCTGGTCGTAACGGCCGTGGGCGACCATACGGAGGCGGGACGCGTTACCGAGCAATCGACGGTGCAGACCGACGAGCCGACGCCGCTCGACCGGCAGCTCACGCGCCTCTCGCAGCTCATCGGCCGCGTCGGCATCGCCCTCTCGGCACTGATCTTCTGCGTGATGCTCGGAAAGGCCATCTTCGTGGGCGACCTGCTTGAAAAGGACTGGCTGACCATCTCGCAGCAGGTGCTCCATATATTTATGGTATCGGTGGCCCTGATCGTGATGGCCGTGCCCGAGGGTCTTCCGATGAGCATCACGCTCTCGCTGGCGATGTCCATGCGGCGGATGCTCAAGACGAACAACCTGGTGCGCAAGATGCACGCCTGCGAGACGATGGGCGCCGTGACGGTCATCTGCACCGACAAGACCGGAACGCTTACGCAGAACAGGATGCACGTCCAGGAGCTCGTGCGCTACGACGCGCTGCCCGAGCGGGAGTTTGCCGAGGTCGTGGCGCTCAACTCCACGGCCTTCCTCGACGCGGAGGGGCACATCATCGGCAACCCTACGGAAGGGGCGCTGCTCGAGTGGCTGCGCGGCCGCGGCGAGGATTACGAGCCGCTGCGTGCCGGGGCGCGGATCATCGACCGACTGACCTTCTCGACCGAGCGCAAATACATGGCGACAATCATCCGCAGCGGCATCTCCGGACGGCAGATCCTCTGCGTGAAGGGCGCTCCCGAGATCGTGCGGGCGATGTGCGCCGCAGACGGAAACGACGAGGCGGTTGCCGCCCGTCTGCTGGACTTCCAGAACCACGCCATGCGGACGCTGGCCGTGGCGTGGGCCGAGACCGCGACTTCGGACTGCCTGGAGGCGGTGGCGGCCGGGGGCCTGCACTTTGCGGCCGTGGCGGCGATTCAGGATCCCGTGCGCGAGGATGTCCCGGCGGCTGTCGGACAGTGTCTGCGGGCGGGTATCGGCGTCAAGATCGTTACGGGCGACACGCCCGCAACGGCGCGGGAGATTGCCCGTCAGATCGGACTCTGGGACGATGCCCGCGATACGGAGCGCAACCACATTACGGGTGCCGACTTCGCTGCGGCGAGCGACGGGGAGCTGCTCGAACGGGTGCAGGAGCTGAAGATCATGTCGCGGGCGCGCCCGCTGGACAAGCAGCGCCTGGTGCGCCTGCTCCAGCAGCGGGGCGAGGTGGTGGCCGTAACGGGCGACGGCACGAACGACGCCCCGGCGCTGAACTTCGCCAACGTCGGCCTCTCGATGGGCTCGGGAACCTCCGTGGCGAAGGATGCCTCGGACATCACGCTGCTCGACGACTCGTTCGCCTCGATCGCCACGGCCGTGATGTGGGGCCGCTCGCTCTACCGCAATATCCAGCGTTTCGTGCTCTTCCAGCTGACGATCAACTTCGTGGCGATCCTCATCTGCTTCGTCGGCGCGATCTTCGGCACCGACATGCCGCTGACGGTCGTACAGATCCTCTGGGTCAATATCATCATGGATACCTTTGCGGCGATGGCCATGGCCTCGCTGCCGCCGAGTGCCGAGGTGATGGAGGACCGGCCGCGCCGGTGCGACGAGTTCATCATCTCACCGGCCATGGCCCGCACGATTTTCGCCTGCGGCATCGTCATGGTGGCCGTGCTGCTCGGGCTGCTCTTTGGCTGGACCTTCTCCGCGGAGGGCATGACCGTACACCGGCTGACGCTCTTCTTCTCGACGTTCGTCTTCTTCCAGTTCTGGAACATGTTCAACGCCAAAGGGTTCGAAACCCACCATTCGGTCTTCACCTGCCTGAAGGGATGCCGCGAGTTCTTCCTTATCCTGCTGGCCATCGCCGTGGGTCAGGTGCTCGTCGTCGAGTTCGGCGGCGAGGTCTTCCGCACGACGCCGCTGCCGTGGCAGGAGTGGACCGTGGTGATTCTGCTGACTTCGCTGCTGGCCTTCGGCGGCGAGGCCGTGCGTGCCTTTCGGCGGCGTAAAATACGTTAAGTCATGTGTCGGCTCATTGGAATCCTTCTTTCGGCAGCCTGCCTGCTCCCGCTTTTTGCCGGGGCGCAGGTGCGCGACTCGCTCGGCCGCGAGTACCTCGTGCCGCTCTCCGAGGAGGGCCGCTTTGCGCGCCATATCGACCTGCGGACCTCAACGAAAGCCTACCGGATGACCTATGTTGCCGTGCCGCTGATCGTCGGCGGGGTCGTCATGCAGTCCTACGACGCCGACTTCCGCCGGCTGCGCAACGGCTATGTCCCGTCGTTCCAACACGACTACGACGACTACCTGCAGTATGCTCCCGCGGCGGTGATGCTCGGCATGAAGGCCTTCGGCGTGCAGGGGCGCAACTCCTGGGGCCGCATGCTCACCTCGGATGCCTTCTCAGCGGGATTGATGGCCATCGCGGTCAATTCGCTCAAGTACTCCTGCCGTGTGATGCGCCCTGACGGGTCGTCGCGCAACTCCTTCCCTTCGGGCCATACCGCCACGGCCTTCATGACCGCGACAATGCTCCACAAGGAGTACGGGCATCGCAGTCCGTGGTACAGTATCGGCGGCTATACGCTGGCGACCGTTACGGGTGTTACGCGCCAGCTGAACAACCGCCACTGGATGAGCGACGTGATGGTCGGAGCCGGTATCGGTATCCTCGCCACCGAGTTGGGCTACTACCTCGCGGATCTGATTTTCAAGGAACGGGGGTTGCGCGTCGCCGAGGTGATGACGATCCACGACCGTTACCGGCATCCGTCGTTCGTGGCCTTCAATATCGGCATGACCGTCGTTCCCGGGCGTTATACGCCGTGGGCGGATATGCGTACGGAGCTTTTCTCGGGCCCTTCGGTCGGGGCCGAAGGCGCCTGGTTCGCCTCGCCCTACTGGGGTGTCGGCGGCCGCGTGGCCGTAACGAACCTCCGGGTGGCCGTGAACGGGGTTTCGCAGCGCGACAATCTGAAGGTTGGCACCCTTCTCGCGGGACCCCAGTTCTCCTATCCCGTTTCGTTGCGATGGCTCCTCGGCGGACGTCTCATGGGCGGATACGAGGGGTACAAATCGTGCGAAACCGACCTGCGGACCCTGGGCGACCGGGGCGGATTTTCATTCGGCGCGGGTTTCTCGACCACCTATTTTGCCACCCAGAATCTCGGTGTGCGCTTCGCCACCGACTACACCTGTGCGCCGCCTCTTGTACGCGTCTCGCGCGAGCGGCTGCATTGCCTGACTCTCGGCATCAGCGTTTGCGCCATGTTCTGACGGCGCGAAACGTCCCTGCGAAACGCCCCTTCGGAAGCAATTTCCGAAGGAGCGTTTCATGCAGTGGCGGTGCTTCCGTCAAAGCAGCTCCTCAAGAGAGACCTCCAGCTCGGCATGGGTGGGATTGACGGCGAGGATCTTCCCGTCGCGGCCGATCAGCAGCACCTTGCCGCCGGCGTTGCCTGCGCCGTACTGCTCCTAGAGCTGCGTGGCGTCGTCCATCTCCAGCAGATTGAGCCACGGGTAGCCATCGCGTTCGAGGGCCAGATGCCAGTCCTTCGTATCCTTGAACTCGCGGGCCACGCCTACGATGACCAGCCCGCGGTCCCGGTACTTTTCGTAGAGGGGAATGAGTCCCAGCGAGAAGTTACGGCACGAACCGCACCATGAAGCCCACAGGTCGAGCACGGCGACCTTCCCGTCGATGACCTTCGAGAGGGTCGTGGGGGTGCCCTCCGTGTCGGGCAGCGTGAAGTCGATGTAGCGGTTGCCGACCCCGGCCTTCATGCTCCGGCGGATGCTTTTGATCCGCTTGTGGTAGGGATGGCCGGGAAAGCGGTCGGCAAAGACCCTGTCGTAGCAGGCGATCCATTCCGCCGGGTCCTGTTTGGTGATCATCCGCTGTCCGTGGAGCAGCTCCTCCATCATCCGGCAGAAGGAGGGCAGATCCGCATGCCGCGCGGCCTCCTCCTGCAGCCATCGCTGCTGCTCGCGATAGAGCGCCTGGTACTCTTCGTCGAGTTGCCGTCCCTGCTCCGTATAACAGCTTCCGGTGGTGCGCATGCGTTCCATCTGCCGGTAAAGATCCTGCTGCAGGGTCCGGTCCGTGCAGGACTGGATCTGGCCGATCAGTTCGTTAAAGGGTTCGCTGAAGAGAAGGTTGTCCCGATCCAGACGGTCCTGTGCATCCAGAATCGAATCCATGCGGGATTTGAAGCGCGCCCGCTCTTCGGCCTGCCGTTCGAGTCTCTTGCGGTTGAGGGGACCCTGCGCGATCATGCGGATCGGTTCACCCTCGAAGGCTTCCGAATACTCGAACCTTACGCCCTTTGCTTCGGGAAGAAACGTAATGTAATAGAAACTGCTGCGATCGTGCGGAACGTTCAGTTCGTAGAGCTGTAGCGTGTCGGTCTGCAGCCGATATTCGAACCGTCCGTCGCGTACGGGGATCCGGATTCCGCTTTCGAGCCGGTCCGTGGAAGGAAGCAGGAGGACCTCCTGGACCGGCAGCGAGTCGGGGATCGTTCCGGTGATGAGGCAGTCGGTGTGTCGCTGCCAGGTGTTGTCGGGGCCGCATCCGACGCAGAGCAGGGCGCTCGCGAGCACGGTGAGGGTGGCGCGCAGTTTCTTCATGGGGCTGATTTTAATGGGTTTGTGTTATTACGAATACCCCTCCCCGCCGGTGGCGGGGAGGGGTACGTAACTTGCGGGAAGCGGCCACGGTCTACAGGATGCCCTGCTCGACCATCGACTTGGCCACCTTCATGAATCCGGCGATGTTGGCGCCTTTCATGTAGTTGATGTATCCGTCCTTCTCGGTGCCATACTCAAGGCAGGCGTGGTGGATCGACGACATGATCTGGTGCAGCTTGGCATCGACCTCCTCGGCCGTCCAATTGAGCTTCTGGGCGTTCTGCGTCATCTCAAGACCCGACGTGGCGACGCCTCCGGCGTTCACGGCCTTGCCCGGTCCATAGGGGATCTTCGCCGCGATGAAGGCGTCGATGGCCTCCGGACGGCAGCCCATGTTCGAAACCTCGGCCACGATCTTCACGCCGTTGGCCAGCAGCTTCTTGGCATCCTCGCCGTCGAGCTCGTTCTGCGTGGCGCACGGCATGGCGATGTCGACCTTGACCTCCCACGGCTTGCGGCCCGGGAAGAACTGCGATCCGGGGAACTTGTCGGCAAAGGGAGCCACGACGTCGTTGTTCGAGGCGCGCAGCTCAAGCATGTAGGCGATCTTCTCCTTGTCCAGGCCGGCGGGATCGTAGATGTATCCGTCGGGGCCCGATATCGTTACGACCTTGGCACCCAGCTCCGTGGCCTTCGTGGCGGCACCCCAGGCGACGTTGCCGAAGCCCGAAATGGCGATCGTCTGGCCCTTGATGTCCATGCCGGCCTTCTCGAGCATCTGGCGCAGGAAGTAGACGGCGCCGAATCCCGTGGCCTCGGGGCGGATGAGCGAACCGCCGTAGGTCATGCCCTTGCCCGTCAGCACGCCCGTGTTCTCGCGTGCCAGCTTGCGGTACATGCCGTAGAGGTAACCGATCTCACGGCCGCCGACGCCGATGTCGCCTGCCGGAACGTCCGTCTCGGGACCGATGTGGCGCCACAGCTCGGTCATGAAGGCCTGGCAGAAGCGCATCACCTCACGATCCGACTTGCCCTTGGGGTTGAAGTCCGAACCGCCCTTCGCGCCGCCCATCGGGAGCGTCGTCAGCGCGTTCTTGAAGATCTGCTCGAAGCCGAGGAACTTCAGGATCGAGGGGTTCACCGAGGGGTGGAAACGCAGACCGCCCTTGTAGGGGCCGATGGCGTTGTTGAACTGGAAGCGGTAGCCGGTATTGACCTGCACCTCGCCCTTGTCATCCACCCAGACCACCTTGAAGGTGAAGCTGCGGTCGGGCTCCACGATGCGCTCGGCAATGCGGTTGGCCTCGAATTCGGGATGCTGGTTGTAGGTCTCCTCGACGGTCATGAGGACCTCGCGTACGGCTTGCAGGTATTCGCTTTCGCCGGGATGACGGCGCTCGAGCTCCGCCATGAGTTTGTTTACGTTCATAGAGTTTGAAGTTTTGAAGGTTGTTTTGTCTGTTACAAATATAGCACTATTTCTTATAAATTGTAATCTGCCATGTAAAATTTATTCGGATCCGGCACTTTTTCCGCCGGCTGCGCCAAGCGGCGGGGTCGGGCAGTGGGGTCAAGCAGTGGAGCCGAGCGGCAGGGCCGTGCGACCCGGGGGCGGATCACGCTTCGTCGTCCGCGGCCTCGCGGACCATGCCGCGGTTCGAGCGTCCGTCCACGCAGACCCACAGCGGGCGGTCGAAGCGCACCTGCCGCAGGTACTCCCCCTCGCAGTACGCCTCGCGGGCGTCGAGCAGCTCTTCGCGGAAGATCCCGTCGCCGCGGAAGGGGTTGATCGTCAGGTAGCCCACGCCGAGCGAGGTAACGTTCTGGAAGAAGTGCGTGCCCTGCGAGGGCTCGACGTCGAAACGCTCGATGCCGCACTCGACGATCACCTTCGCCTCCGAGATGTGCGTCCACTTGACCGGCACGCCGAGGAAGGGGTCCGAGGAGCCCCAGCGTCCGGGTCCCACGAGGATGTAGGAGCGGCCTTCGTCGCGCATGCGGGCGTTGAACCGTAGCAGCTCCTCGGCGATCTTTTCGGTCGAGAGCGAGTCGAAGGCCGCGGTCTTCACGTAGATGATGTCGGCGATGTCGGCCATGCGGCCGATGCCGAGGGCCTTTTCGGCGTAGATGAGCGCCCGGGAGGGATCCTCGCGGCTCCAGTCGATCGGGCGGTTGTCCTGGTTGTCGATGATCGGGCGGATCTGCAGCAGGTTGAAGATCCGCTGCTGCCCGGGGGCGACGTCCATGTTCACGGCGAACTCCACCTCGACCGGGCAGCGCATCTCCTCGGCCCCCATGCGGAGGATGTCGGAGATGATTTCGGCCAGCGGGAAGGTGTTGTACTTGAGGATGTTGTTGAAGGTGATGACCTTGCGGCCCCGGTCGAAGGGGCTGTCGGAGATCCGTTCGTTCTCGCGGTCCCAGACCGAGCAGACATAGCGGGCGTTGCGCAGGTCGGCGATCTCCCGGAGCGAGAGGCGCCGCAGGTTCACCGCGTCGTCGATCGAGGTGCGGAACTCCTCGGGGCGCAGGCTCAGGGCCAGCACCTCGCTCTGCGTGTCGCGCAGGGCCAGCTCGGGCGTCGAGGTCTGGAGCACCTTCTGCGGGTAGCGGGGCGAGAAGCGCAGCGTGCGGCCGCCGTCCACGACGAGCTTGCCGAGGCCCATCGCCACGTTGCAGACACCGTCCTCGGGGCGCTCGTCGCCGATCGGGTAGTAGTTGATCGAACGGGCGACGCCCGAGCAGGTGGGCATGTAGAGTCCGTTCTGCTCCGTGCCGCACACCTCCTGGAGAATGACCGCCATCTTCTCCTCCGAGATGAGGTTCTGCGAGGTCTGGATGTAGGCCCTCGATGCGGCGAAGTAGACCGAGGCGTAGACGCTCTTGACGGCCCGCAGCACCAGGCGCAGCATCTGGTCCTCGTTGTCCGTGTAGGGGATCATGTAGGTCGAGTAGATGCCGGCGAAGGGCTGGTAGTGCGAATCCTCGAGCTTCGAGGAGGAGCGTACGGCCAGCGGCGTGCGGACCGTGCGGATGTAGGCCTTCAGCTCCTCCTGCAGCCGTGCGGGAATCGACGAGGCGACGAACTCCGAGAGGATCTCCTCGTCGGAGAACTCCTGCGAGATGATGTACTGCAGGCCGTTGATGCGGATGAACTCGTCGAAATACTCCGTGGCGATGACCACCGAGCGGGGGATCATGATGCGCACCCCCTCGTGGATGTCGTACTGGCGGTGCTTGATGAGCATCGAGTTCATGAAGGCCAGGCCGCGGGCCTTGCCGCCGAGCGACCCCTCGCCGATGCGGGCGAAGGCCACGGCGTCGCTGTAGGTCTCGGGGTCGAAGCGCGCCACGACGCCCTGGCCCAGCAGACGACGGTAGTCGCTGATCAGATTGACCAGCACGCGGCGGTGCTCCTCGACCGTCGCGAAGTGGCTCTTGTTGTACTGGCGGATCGAGGCGGCCAGCGGGAAGAGTCCCCGCGAGTAGAGCCATTTCGAGAGGTGGTTCTGCGAGGTGTGGTATTCGAACGCCTCGTCGGGGATCGTGGCGATCATCTCCTGCATCTGCGCGAGGTCCTTCGCGCGGCCGATCTCGGCACCCGTCTCGGGATCCTCGAAGACGAAGTCTCCGAAGGCGAACTCGCGTTCGATGAATTCGGCAAGCTGCGAGAGCAGCGTCTTGGAGTTCTTGGCGATGAACCCCGCGCCGAGCGCCGCGGCCTGCGCTCCGAACTCCGTCTGCGAGGATTGCAGCAGCACGGGCATCAGGGGGTTCTCCTCGCGGATGCGGCGGCATAGGTCGATGCCCGCGTCGAGCTTCTCGCTCCGGGGCGGGTCGTCGGGATGGAGGACGAAGCCCACGTCGGAGATCACGCCCAGCAGGTTTTTCTTGTAGCGGTCGTAGAGCTCCACGGCCTCCTCGTAGCAGCGGGCCAAGAGGATCTTGGGCCGGGCGCGTTTGCGGAGCACCTGCTGCTGCTCGTTGAGGGCGTCCTTCAGGAATTCGGTGTTCTGCAGCAGGATGAGCTTGTAGAGCTCGGGCAGGTAGGTCGAGTAGAAGCGGATCGAGTCCTCGACGAGCAGGATCGCCTGCACGCCCCCCTCGCCGATATCCTCGGCGGCGTTCATCTTGTCCTCGACGAGCTTGATGATGGCGATGATGAGCTCCGTGTTGCCGTGCCAGCAGAAGATGTAGTCGAGCCCCGAGCGGTCCTGCTCCTCCAGGCGGCGGTAGATGTCCTTCGAGAAGGAGGTGAGCAGCGCCACGGGAATCTGCGGGTGGCGCTCCTTGACGATCTTCGCGAAGGCGAAGACATCCGGCTCGCCGACGTTGTACATCGTGAGGATGAAGTCGTAGGAGTCGTCCTCGCGGAGCAGTTCGAGCGCTTCGGCCGTCGAGCTGACCCGCGTGAACGAGGGGGGATTCGACATGTTCAGTTCGAGGTACTCGCGGTTGATCTGCGACTCGATGTGCCCGTCCTCCTCGAGGATGTAGCCGTCGTAGCTGCAGCAGACGAGCAGGATCTTGTGGATCCGGTATTTCATGAAACGGTAGGGTTCCCGGCCGCTGTCGGGCATATAGGCTTCGAGTCGTTGATTCATCGTGAGGCTAATTTTGATCCATGAACAAAAATAAGGAAAAAATTGTTACCTTTGAAATCGGAAAAGACAAAAACAACCGAAAGCGATGAGCAAGGAAAAATACATGCTGCAGGAGGTTGCCTCGCCCGCGCAGGTGCGCGAGTGGCTCGACCTCCCCAAAAAGATATACCGGGGCAACCGCAACTGGGTCTGCCCGCTGGACCAGGATATCGAGGAGGTCTTCGATCCCCGGCGGAACGAGCTTTTCGCCGACGGCGAGGCGATCCGCTGGGTGGTGCGCGACAGCCGCGGCGAGGTTGTGGGACGCATCGCGGCCTTCTACAACCGCGAGAAGGCGGCCCTCGAGGAGCAGCCCACGGGCGGCTGCGGCTTCTTCGAGGCGATCAACGACCAGCAGGTTGCTGACCTGATGTTCGACGCCGCGCGCATGTGGCTCGCCAGCCGCGGCATGGAGGCGATGGACGGCCCGGTGAACTTCGGACAGCGCCGCGACTGGTGGGGACTGCTGGTCGAAGGCTACGAGTTCCAGCCCCTCTACAAGAATCCCTACAACCCGCCCTACTACAAGGAGCTGTTCGAGAACTACGGCTTCAAGAACTACTTCAACCAGAACAGCTACATCTGGCGGGTGAACGCCTCGGAGACCAACCAGGCGATCTTCGCGCGTGCCGGACGGTTGGATGCCAGCTACCACGTCGAGAATATCGACATGAACAACCTGGAGGAGGCCGCTGAGAACTTCCGCGTGATCTACAACAAGGCCTGGGCCCTCTTCTCGGGCGTGAAGCCCATGACGCACGAGGAGGCGCTCGAGATGGTGCACGAGATGAAGCCGATCATCGACCCGCGGATCATCTTCTTCGCCTACTTCAACGACGAGCCGATCGGCTTCTTCATCACCGTTCCGGACCTGAACCGCCTGATCGGCAAGTTCAACGGCAAGTTCGGGCTGTGGCAGAAGCTGCGCCTGATGTGGGACCTGAAGGTGCGCCGTTCGTGCGACCGCATCTTCGGCATCATCTTCGGCATCGCGCCGGAGTTCCACGGCCGGGGCGTCGAGTCGGCCATCATGGTCAAGTACTACGAGTTCCTGGAGATGACCAAGAACGAGTACAAGTCGATGGAGCTGGCGTGGATCGGCGACTTCAACCCGGTGATGAACCGCATGATCGAGACCTACGTCTGCGCCACGAAGCACAAGATGCACACCACCTACCGCTACCTCTTCGACCGTGAGAAGGAGTTCAAGCGCTGTCCGCGCCTGGGCGTGAAGCGCCGCGAGTAACGAACGAAAACATACCACATACAACCGATGAAAACTACCGTATTTACCAAGTACCACATCGCCGCGGGGGCCAAAATGGCCGAATTCGCGGGATACAACATGCCGATCGAGTTCACGGGCATCAACGACGAGCACATGACCGTGCGTCAGGGCGCCGGCGTCTTCGACGTGAGCCATATGGGCGAGATCTGGGTCAAGGGTCCGAAGGCCGAGGCGCTGCTGCAGCACATCACCACGAACGACGTTGCGAAGCTCTACGACGGCAAGGTGCAGTACTCCTGCATGCCGAACGGCCGCGGCGGCATTGTCGACGACATCCTCGTCTACCGCATCGACGCCCAGACCTACATGCTCTGCGTGAATGCCGCCAACATCGACAAGGACTGGGCGCATATCTGCGAGCAGGGACGCGCCTTCGGCATGGAGGCCGGCAAGGGCCGTGAGCTCTACAACGCCTCGGACGAGATCTGCCAGCTGGCCGTGCAGGGCCCCCTGGCGATGAAGGTCGTGCAGAAGATGTGCGCCGAGCCCGTCGAGCAGATGGAGTACTACACCTTCAGGAAGATGACGGTCGCCGGCTGCGACGCCATCCTCTCGATCACGGGCTACACCGGTGCGGGCGGCTGCGAGATCTATGTGGCCAACGAGGACGGCGACCGTCTGTGGAAGGCCCTCTGGGAGGCCGGCGCCGAGTACGGGCTGAAGAACATCGGCCTGGGCGCCCGCGACACGCTGCGGCTCGAAAAGGGCTTCTGCCTCTACGGCAACGACATCGACGACACGACCTCGCCCATCGAGGCCGGTCTGGGGTGGATCACCAAGTTCGCCGAGGGCAAGGATTTCATCGACCGCCCGCTCATGGAGCGTCAGAAGGCCGAGGGCGTTGCGCGCAAGCTGGTGGGCCTTCGGATGGTCGAGCGCGGCATCCCGCGCCACGGCTATGCGATTGCCTCGCCCGAGGGTGAGGAGATCGGGCATGTTACCTCGGGTACGATGTCGCCCTGCCTGAAGGTGGGCGTGGCCCTGGGTTATGTCCGCACGGAGTACGCCAGGCCGGGGACGCAGATCGCCGTCGTGATCCGCGAGAAACCCGTGAAGGCCGAGGTGGTGAAGATCCCGTTCGTTTAACCGATAAAAGACAAACAGAGCAAAAAAATGAAAGCGAAATACCTCGGACTCGAACTTTCGAGTCCCGTCATTGTCAGCAGTTCGCCCTATACCTCCACCGTGCAGCACGTCGAGCAGTGCGCGCGTCAGGGGGCGGGTGCCGTGGTGCTGAAGTCGATCTTCGAGGAGCAGATCCTCCGCGAGGCCGCCTCGCTGGAGCGCATGCAGGGCTACGGCGATGCCGGCGAGTACCTCGAGCGCTATCTCGGCGACGCCTATAAAAACGAATTCCTGCAGCTGGTGCAGGGTGCCGCGGCCACGGGCGTGCCCGTGATTGCGAGCATCAACTGCGTGGGTGCGGGCGATGCGTGGGTCGAGTATGCCCGTTCGATGCAGCAGGCCGGAGCCGCCGCACTGGAGCTCAACATCTTCCTGCTGCCCACGGACCGTCATGCTTCGGCGCAGCAGCTCGAACAGGCCTATGCCGACATCGTGCGCAAGGTCGCCGCGGAGGTTACGATCCCTGTCTCGGTCAAGCTGCCGATGCGTCTGACGAACGTCCTTGCGGTCGGCGATGCGCTGCTGGCGCGCGGCGCCCGCGGCGTGGTGCTCTTCAACCGCTTCTTCGAGCCCGACATCGACATCGAGAAGATGAGCTTCGTGGCGGGCGATCCCTTCAGCCAGCCTTCGGAGCTGCGCAACGTCCTGCGCAGCACGGCGCTCTGCGCCCATGCGCTGCCGCAGCTGGACGTTGCCGTCTCGACGGGCGTGCATGACGGCGAGGCGGCCGTCAAGGCGCTGTTGTGCGGCGCTGCGGCCGTGCAGGTCTGCACGGCGATCCACCTGCACGGCTACGAGGCGATCGGCACGATCTCCCGCTTTGTCGACGAGTGGGCCGCACGCCACGGATTCGATACGCTCGACGCCTTCCGCGGCCGCATGGACTACGGCTCGGCCGAGGGCGACGTCTACCAGCGCGTGCAGTACATGAAGTACTTCCCGCATGGGGTTGAATAGCAGTTACGGAGGGCCGGTGCAGGGTGTTCCCGCGCGGGCTTTTCGAATGTCAGGAATCAGGGGAAACCTTCGGGTCTCTCCTGATTCGAAGTATAGGGGGATATGACTGAACAATATCGCAAGTTTGTGCGGATCGCGAGCCGCTTCATTCCTCGCGACCGGATCTATACCGACGCCCTGCGCCGCCTGGCCTGGGGCACCGATGCCGGTTTCTACCGCCTCATCCCGCAGGTGGTCATCCGCAGTGTCGATGAGCGGGAGATCTCGCGCCTGCTGCGCCTGGCCGGGAGCCTGCACCTGCCCGTAACGTTCCGGGCCGCCGGCACCAGCCTCTCGGGGCAGACCGTCAGCGACTCGATCCTCATCGTCGCGGGCAAACACTGGGAGCGTTACGAGGTGCTCGACGGCGGCGCGTCCATCCGCCTCGAGCCGGGAATCGTCGGGGCCCGGGTCAATGCGATCCTGAAGCCCTATGGGCGGCGTTTTTCGCCCGACCCGGCTTCGGTGGCCAGCGCCATGGTCGGCGGCATCGTGATGAACAACGCTTCGGGCATGAACTGCGGCACGCACGCCAACAGCGACCGCATGCTGCTCTCGGCGCGCATCGTGCTGGCCGACGGCACGCTGCTCGACACGGCTTCGGCGGAGAGCCGCCGGGCCTTTGCGGAAACACACGACGAACTGCTGCGGGGCCTTGAGGCGCTGCGCGACCGCGTGCGCGGCAATGAGACCCTCGCGGAGCGTATCCGCTACAAGTATTCGATCAAGAACGTTACGGGACTGAACCTGCTGCCCCTGCTGCGCTTCGACGATCCGTTCGAGATGATCGCCCACCTGATGGTGGGGTCGGAGGGCACGCTGGCCTTCCTCTCGCAGGTGGTCATGCGCACGGAGCACGACTATCCGTGCAAGGCCAGCGCAATGGTCTACTTCAGCGACATGCGCGAGGCGTGCCGGGCCGTCGTGGCGATGAAGCGCCTTGAGGAGCAGGCCGGCGAGCGGATCGTCTTCAGCGCCGAGATGCTCGACCGCAAGTCGCTCGAGGCGGTGAACGACCCCACAGGCACGGGTCTCACGGCCGTGCTGACCGAGACGAAGGCCTCCACGCCCGAAGAGCTCGCGGTGCGCATCGCACGCATCGAGGAGCTGCTGCGCGGCTTCGACACCTTCACGCCGGTGCACTTCACCGACCGCGCGGAGGAGTATGCGAAGTTTTGGGCGATCCGCGCGGGCATCTTCCCCTCGGTGGGCAGCATGCGCCGCCCGGGCACGACCTGTCTGATCGAGGATGTCGCCTTCCATATCGACGATCTTCCGGAGGCGACGGCCGACCTGCAGGCGCTCATCGCCCGCCACGGCTACGACGACGCCTGCATCTACGGGCATGCCCTCGAGGGAAACTACCATTTCATCATCAACCAGTCGTTCTCCTCGGAGGAGGAGACGCGCCGCTATGCCGCACTCATGGAGGATGTCGTGGCGCTCGTGGTGGACAAGTACGACGGCTCGCTCAAGGCCGAGCACGGCACGGGCCGCAACATGGCTCCCTTCGTGCGGCGCGAATGGGGCGACGAGGCCTTCGAGGCGATGCGCGAACTCAAGCGGCTGTTCGATCCCGAGGGGCTGCTCAACCCCGGGGTGATCTTCAACGACGACCCGCAGTGCCATCTCTCGCACTTCAAGCCCCTGCCACTGACCGATCCGCTCATCGACCGCTGCATCGAGTGCGGCTTCTGCGAGGTGAACTGTCTCTCGTACGGGCTGACGCTCTCCTCGCGGCAGCGCATTGTCGTGCGGCGCGAGATCGCCCGCCTGGAGCGCAGCGGCGAGGATCCCGAGCGGCTGCGGGCGCTGCGCCGCCAGTACCGCTATGCCGGGGAGGAGACCTGCGCCGGCGACGGCCTCTGCTCGCTCTCCTGCCCGCTGGGCATCAATACCGGGGAACTGACGCACGCCCTGCGGGCCGCATCGCTCCGCCCGGGAAGCGCGGGACATGCCGCCGGGGAGTTCGCCGCCCGCCATTTCGAAGGGGTCAAGGCCTCGCTGCGGCCGGTGCTGACGCTGGCCGACACGGCGCGGCGCGTACTCGGCGTGCGGGCCATGTCGGGCCTTGCCCGCGGCCTGCACCGTGCGGGAGTTCCGCTCTGGCAGCCCGCCATGCCCCGGGCCTACCGGATTCCGGCGGCGTTGAGGAAGCCGGCTGCGGCTGAAACCCCGAAGCGGGAGCCCGACCGCGTGGTCTACTTCCCGAGCTGCATCAACCAGACGATGGGCCTCGCGCGTGAGACGCCCGTTGGCGAACCGCTGGCCGAAAAGATGGTCGCCCTGCTCCGCAAGGCGGGTTGGGAGGTGATCTTCCCCGAGGGGATGGAGCACCTCTGCTGCGGTACGATCTGGGAGAGCAAGGGCATGGCCGACATCGCCGACCGCAAGACGGCCGAGCTGGAGGAGGCCCTGTGGAAGGCAAGCTGCGAGGGACGTTACCCCGTGCTGTGCGACCAGAGCCCCTGCCTGCACCGCATGCGGGAGAAGATCCGCCGCATGAAGCTCTACGAACCCGCGGAGTTCATCTGGACCTTCCTGCGCGACCGGCTGGAGTTCCATCCGCAGGAGGGGCCCGTGGCCCTGCACATCACTTGCTCGATGCGGCGCATGGGGCTCTCCGACACGATCGTGGCGCTGGCGCGGCTCTGTGCCCGCGAGGTAGTGATCCCCGAGGAGGTGGGGTGCTGCGGATTTGCCGGCGACCGGGGCTTTACCCATCCCGAGGTGAATGCCTACGCGCTGCGCAAGCTGCGGCCCGCGATCGAACGCTCCGGGGCGCAGATCGGCTACTCGAACAGCCGGACCTGCGAGATCGGCCTTACGACCCATTCGGGCATTCCCTACGTTTCGATCGTCTATCTGGTCGATGCCTGCACGACGCCGCGCACCGGCGCGGATGAGGCGCCGAAGGAGTGATCCCGGCCCGAAGAAAAGGAGAAACCCCGCACGGCAAGGCGTCGAACCTGCCGTGCGGGGCTTTTTTACGGGGTGCGGGGCTTTAGTCCCGTCGCTGCTCCTCGTCGAAAAGGGTGTCGAAGAGCCGTCGCAGCGTCGCCGTGTCGCGGATCATGGCCCGCAGCTCCTCCAGACGCCGGGCGTTGTCCGACTCCGGGATCCAGAGCTTCAGGTAGCCGCCCTCGTCGTACTTGTGCCGCAGATGGTCGAGGCAGCGGGCGTAATGCTCCTCGCGCGTGAGCGCGGGGTAGTGGGCCAGGCCGTACTGCACCGTGCGGCGGATGATCGTCGGGGGATCGATGCAGCGGTCCGCCTCGGCGACGATGCGTCCGTAGATCGAGCGGGGCTCGTGGTCCGACGAGGCGCGGTGGTCCTCGACGGCTTCGCGCATCGTGGCGATCTCCTCCCCGGAGAACCAGCGGCGCAGGGCGGGGTCCGCGGCGAGGATCCGCCCGCCGGCGAGGTGGTGCTCCTCGCGGCCCTCGGCAAGGCCCGTATCGTGGTAGGCGGCGATCGTATAGACCATCGCCGGTGAGAGCCCGTAGGGTGCGGCGAGCGTGAGGCTCCGCTCGATGACCTGCAGGACATGATCCGTGGAGTGGGCGCGGTCGAAATGGCGGTAGCGGGGCAGAATCTGCGTCTCGATGTGGGCGACGAGTGCGGGGTCGATCTCTTTCATGCTGCGAATATATCATTTTTTTCGTATTTTTGCCGCCAAACCAGCTTTCCAGTATGAAGACGCAGGCCGAACTGAAGGCGATCGCCCGTTTTGTCGCCGAATACGCCACCCGCCTTATGGGCTCGGGAGTCCACACTTCGCGCGTGGTCCGCAACACGAAGCGCCTGGGTGAGGCGCTCGGGGTGCGGGTGATCGTCTCGGCCTTCCAGCGGGTCGTGAACTTCTCGGTCTTCGACGACGAGAGCGGCGAGGTCTACAGCGAGGTGGTCGATATTCCGCCCCTCCCGATCAGCTTCGAACTCAACGCCGAGTTGAGCGCCCTGAGCTGGGAGGCCTACGACCGCCGCCTCTCCCTCGAGGAGATCGAGGCCCGCTACCGGGAGATCATCGCCCGCCCGCGCATCGATCCGCTCTTTACGCTCGTGGTTGTGGGACTGGCCAATGCGGCCTTCTGCCGCCTGTTCGGCGGCGACTGGTTCGCCATGAGCATCGTCTTTACGGCGACACTGCTCGGCTTTTTCCTCAAGCAGGGGATGCAGAACAGGGGATTCAACCACTACGTCGTATTCATCGCCTCCTCCTTCGTCGCGTCGATGTACGCCTCCGTGGCGCTGACCTTCGATACGACCTCCGATATCGCCATCGCCACGAGCGTGCTCTACCTCATTCCGGGTGTGCCGCTCATCAACGGCGTGATCGACATCGTCGAGGGGCACGTGCTCAACGGCATCGCACGCCTCACGTCGGCACTGATGCTGATCGTCTGCATCGCCATCGGACTGTCGGCGACGCTGATGATCGTAAAATCCGGACTGCTATGATGTGGCTTGAGATCCTTTCCGACGGTTTCTTTGCCGCCGTGGCCGCCATCGGCTTCGGGGCCATCTCCGATCCTCCGATGCGGGCCTTCCCGAGTATCGCCCTGCTGGCGGCCATCGGCCATGCGCTGCGTTTCGTGCTCATGCAGTGGGGTATGGACATCGCGTCGGCATCGTTGTGCGCCTCGGTTGTGATCGGCGTGGGCAGCCTGCTGCTCGGCGGCCGCATCCGCTGTCCGATGACCGTGCTCTTCATCCCGGCGCTGCTGCCGATGATCCCGGGCATGTACGCCTACCGGACGGTCTTCTCGATGATCATGTTCATGAAGACGCTCGACGACCCGACGCTCGGCGCGGAGTACCTGCAGGCGATCGTCCGCAACGGATTCATCACCTTCAGCGTGATCTTCATGCTGGCGGCGGGGGCTGCGGCGCCGATCTTCCTCTTCAACAAGCGGGCGCATTCGCTCACGCGCGATAAAAAATACCTTCGGAAATGACGAATACGGTCTTCTGGCAGACGATTGCCGACTACAACCGGATGAGCTGGCCCGTGCAGGTGCTGCTGGTCCTTGCGGGGATCGTTCTGACCTGGCGGCTCTACCGGCGTCCCGCGCCCGGTGTCCGCCGCGTCATGAAATACTACCTGGCGCTGCTCAACGGCTGGATCGCCGTGGGTTACTATCTCGTGGCGTGCGACGCCCGCTCCTACAACGGCGTGATGGCCCTCTTCTGGGGCGTGATGGCCGCCGTGTGGATCTACGACGACGTGGTAGGCTATACGACCTTCGAGCGGACGCGGCGGCACGACCGCTTTGCCCTCTTGCTCTGCCTGATGCCCTTCATCTATCCGCTCTTCTCGCTGCTTCGGGGGTTGCATTTCCCGTTGATGACCTCGCCGGTGATGCCCTGTTCGGTGGCGCTCTATACGATCGGCCTGCTGCTCGCCTTCTCGAAGCGCGTCAATCTCTTTGTCATCCTTTTCCTGTGCCACTGGGCGCTGATCGGCCTCTCGAAGGTCTACTTCTTCGGGATTCCCGAGGATCTGCTGCTCGCCGGGGCGCTGGTTCCGGCCATCTATCTCTTCTTCAAGGAGTACATCGACCTGCATTTCCGCAGCGACACGAAGCCCGACCGGCGCGTGATGCGGCTGCTGCTGGCGGCGATGTGCGCGGGGCTCGGCCTCTTCTTCGTGGTAACGATCTGGCGGCAGGCGGCAGCGCTTGCCTGAAAAAAACGGCCCGCACATCCGAAGTGCAGGCCGTTGAATCGGGTTGTCAGTGCGGGTGCCGTCAGAGCGTCCAGCCGCGGGTCCAGTCGTTGTCCGCGGGAACGGCTCCCCGGTAGGGTGCTGCGGTGAAGAAGCTGTCGGAGAGCGTCTTGCCGCCGTCGATCGTGCCGACGTAGTTGCCCGTGAGCGTATTCGTGTAGTCGGTGCTGTTGTGGCTGCCCGCAAGGAACAGGGCGTTCGTGTAGATGCCCTCCTTCGAGTTGAGCTCCGAACTCATCGAGACATATTCAAGCGTCGAGACACCCTCCTTCAGAGCCGTCTCCGTCTCCGTGGTCTCCACGGTGATGCACTTCGTCTTGCCCGTTACGATGGCATTCGAGAGCTCGACCTGCGTGCCGGCGCGCAGACGCACGCCCTGCGAGTCGGAGCCGTTGCCGACAAGCGTCAGGTTCGTCAGCACCGGATGGGCGACGGGCGTGGTGGCAAAGTTGTTGCCGTTGTTGTCGCACTCCATCAGGCAGTCGCAGTCATAACCCACGCCGGCATCCTGCCAGGCGACGAGGAACTGACCGCGGCCGTTCCACCCCTCGGTCCAGTCGTAGGAGTCGTCCGAGCAGCTCGTTGCGACCATGTAGCGGATATTGACCGAGCCGCCGAAGAATTCGAAACCGTCGTCCGAACCCTTGTAGGCCTGCAGGTACTCGACCGTCGTGCCGTTGCCCACGCCGTAGAACGAGACTCCGTTGGCCTCGTGCTCCTCGTCGAAGGCGTAACCCGTATATTCGAGGCGGACGTAGCGCAGCGTACCCGAGTTGTCGGCATCGTTGCTGCCGCCGTAGGGGGCGTTGCCGATCTCCGAGAGGACGCCCGTGCCGGCGTTGGTGTGGGCATAGCCGCAGATGTGCAGGCCGCCCCAGGCTCCGGCCGACTTCTTCTCGCTGGTCATGACAATCGGCGAGGAGGCCGTGCCCTGTGCATCGATTCGGGCACCCTGCTCGATGAGGATGTAGTCCACCTTGTCGTCATCGACAGCTACGATGTTCACACCCGGTGCGATGTGGAGCGTGGCGCCGGCCTTGACGTGTACGCCGCCGCTCAATTGGTAGGTTCCGTTCTGAAGCAGGTAAGCATCTTTCGTGATGTTGCCTTCGAGGGTCGCTCCCGAGGCGATCTCGCCTTCGAGGGAGGGTGCGCCTCCGTTTTCGTCGTCGTTGTTGCAGGCCGTGCAGCAGAGTGCGCCGGCGGCAGTCAGGACTGCCAGAAGTTTCCAATACGTTTTCATGCAGTGTGAAAATTGAGTGATTGAATGTGTGCGTGTGTCAGAATTTGAGGTTCATGCCGACCTCGAAACCGATGCCCGTGCGGTAGCGCTCGACCTCGACGGTGCGGTTCTTTTGCGGCACCTCCTGTTCGAAGACGATGGCGCGGTTCAGCAGGTCGGTGAGCTGTGCCTTGATCTCGGCGCGGCGGCTGAAACGGTAGGCGGCCGTGAAGTTGAGCGTGTGTACGGGGAGCTGCTTGACGTCGCCCAGCCCCGAGATACCCACGGCATGGATGCGCGGACCCTGGAGGTTGTAGAGCAGTGCCAGATTGAGCTGCCGCTCACCGCCCAGGCGCGGCGACCAGGTGATGTCGGCGTTGGCCAGGTAGGGCGAGGCTCCCTGCAGGGCCCGCTCCTTGTTGGTGTAGACACCCCCTTCGGGCAGCTTGACGTTCGTGTACATGCAGGAGCCGTTCACCCCGAGGCGCAGCTCCTCGGTGAGCGCCTTGCGGAACTCGATCTCCACGCCGGCGGCCATGCCGTTGTCGGCATTGCGGAAGGTGTGCACGGCGGCACCGCCCGAGAGCATCTGCACGCGTTCGATCGGCTCGTCGAGGTATTTGCAGTAGGCCGTTACGGAGAAGAGGTCGCCCCGGCGGTTGAGCCGTTCGTAACGCAGGTCGAGGTTGTAGTTGTAGCTGTTGAGCAGCGCCTCGTTACCGCGCAGCTGGAGCGATCCGTAGGACTCCTGGTAGAGGAACGGGGCCATCTCGATGAACGACGGGCGCGTGATCGTGCGCGAGACGGCCAGTCGCAGCTGCTGCCCCTCGCGGAGCGTGTAGCGGATGTTCAGCGTCGGAAAGAGGTCGCCCTTGTCGATCGTGCGCCGCTCGCGGAGGCTCTGGTCGTTGGCGTAGTCGACCCACTGGCGGGACTGCTCGTAGCGCAGGCCGGCGTTGATGAGCAGCGCCTCGGTGGGGTGAAGGTCTACCGAGACATATCCGGCGAAGATGCGGTTGCCGGCGTCGTAACGGTCCTTGGGCTGGTTCTGGCGGTCGATGACGATCTGTCCGTTGGCAACGTTCTCGAAGTTGAGGTAGCCGTCCGTGTCGTAGATCTCGTCGATCTGCGGCGTAAGGGCCGTCAGATCGTAGTAGAAGCGCGTGGCGGCGTAGTCGCGGCTCTTGTCCTTCCAGGAGAGGCCGACCGTGAGCAGGTTCTCGCGTCCGAACCGGAAGTCCGCCGCGGCATGGGCGTTCCACTCGCGCTCGTCCAGCACGCCGAAGTAGCGCATCGTCTCCTGACGGTTGAGCTTGAACAGCGTGAGCGAACCGTCGTCCATCCTGCGGAACATCACCTGCCGGCGGTCGGGTTCGTCGGACGAGGTTCCCGAATAGGAGCCGCTCCAGCGCAGCTTCCATTGCGGGTCGAAGACGTGCGAGCCGTTGATCTGGTGGGTCATCAGCTTGTAGACGTGCAGCACGTCGTTGCTGCCGATCAGGTGGTGGTCCTCCTGGTCGTAGCCCTCGCGGCGCATGTAGGTGTCGATGGCGTTGCGGGCGTAGAAGAAAGTGTAACTGATGCGGTCGGCCTCGCGCAGGGTGATGCCCAGGCTCGCCAGAGCCGCAATTTTCAGTTCACTTGCATAACTGTCGTAGGCGTAGTCGTCGGTTACGGTGCCCGTGGCTTCGAGCAGCCGGAATTCGGCGTCGCGCATCGTCTGCAGGTCGTTGCTCATGCTGCCCGAAGCCAGCAGGCTCAACGTCTGGTTGCCGACGCGCAGGTTGCGGCTCCAGGCCAGGTTGCCGCCGAGCGTGGGGAGCGCCGTCTGTTTGCGGACCGAGAAATCCGTGTCGAAGATCTCCTTCCGGACGACCTGCTGGCGGAACTCCGCGAGCGATCCGTTCATGGCGCGCGCATCGACGCCCGGCTGCGTGAAGAGCGAGCGGTGGTCCATGCGGTAGAACGCCTGTCCGAGGGTGTTGAGGCGTCCGCCGATGTGGAAGTCGGCTGTGAGGAACTCCTCGCCGATGTTCTCCTTGGTGTCGATGTCGATGTGGGCGCCCGAGTAGTCGGCGTAGGAGCTGACCTCGTAGACCTTGCTCACGGTGATGTTGCGGACAACGGACGAGGGGAAGATATCGAGCGGAATGAGTTTGTTGTCGGGGTTGGGCGAGGCGATGGGCTGGCCGTTGAGGGTCGTGATGCTGTAACGGTCGCCCAGTCCGCGGACGATGAGCTGTCCGGCCGAAGCGATGGAGATGCCGGTGATCTTCCTGACGCCCTCCTCGACGTTCGAGATCCCCTTGAGCGACATTTCGCGGGCTCCCATGTTCTCGATCGCCACGTTCGAGGCGATGCGGTCGGTCTGGAGGCTGCGCTCCGATTCGAGATTCCTGCGCCCCTTGACCGTAACCGACTGGAGCGTCTGCGCGTCGGGCGCAAGTTCGATCGTGAGTTCGTCGTCGGCGGGAATGCGGACCTCGACCTGTTGCGTGAGGTAGGAGATGTAGGAGACCGTGAGCGTGTGCGTGCCTTCGGGAAGGTCCATTTCGAAGGCTCCCGAGGCGTCGGTCGTTGTGCCTCGGGTCGTTCCCGAGAGCAGGATCGTGGCGCCGACGAGCGGTTCGCGGGTCAAGCGGTCGAGAATGCGACCCTTGAGATCCGCGGCGGAGGCGGCGGAGGCGCCAAGCAGCATCAGCAGCAGTAGAAGCCGGTTTTTTTGCATCGTAACAACTCTTGTTTTCACGCTGCAAAGGTGTCCCAATGCTGTTTCGCCGGTATGACGAAGCCATTTCCGCCTGTTACAAATCCGCCATGATTCGATGACAAACCGTATCGGCAGCCACCGGATATAAATATAGGTAAAAGCCCGCCTCTGCAGCTGCAGAGGCGGGCTTTGTCTTCCGATCCGGGATTGCCGCTACTTGGCGTAGGCTACGGCGCGGGTTTCGCGGATCACCGTGATCTTCACCTGGCCGGGATAGGTCATCTCGTCCTGGATCTTCTTGGCGATGTCGTGCGAGAGGCTCTCCGACTCCTGGTCCGAGAGCTTGTCGGCACCGACAATCACGCGCAGCTCGCGGCCAGCCTGGATGGCATAGGTCTTCACGACGCCGGGGTACGAGAGGGCAATGTCCTCCATCTCCTTCAGACGCTTGATGTAGCTCTCGACCACCTCGCGGCGGGCACCCGGACGGGCTCCCGAGATGGCGTCGCAGACCTGGATGATCGGCGCGATGAGCGAGGTCATCTCCACCTCGTCGTGGTGGGCGCCGATGGCGTTGCAGACTTCGGGCTTCTCCTTGTACTTCTCGGCGAGCTTCATGCCGATGAT
>DXDG01000025.1 GCA_019115605.1 Candidatus Alistipes faecigallinarum | reverse complement strand
ATTTATATTCGCGGCATCAACCTTTTGTTTCACTTAAAACAGTTGCATTATGCCCGAAGAAAATCTGAATCAACCAATCAACCAGGCCCCGGAGCAGGCTGATCCCTCCTACAAGGAGACGCTGCTGCTCTACAACGAACAGAACGGCGCCGTAGAGGCCGTCTCGGAGCTCAAGCAGGAGGGACAGCAGTACAAGGCCATCACCACCTCTCCGCTCACGGCCAACAAGCCGGCCTTCTTCGACCTACGGAACAGCTCGGCCGTGGGCGCCTTCATCAAGGGGTTCCTCTCGCAGGAGAATGCCAAGCCGTTCCATTTCCTGAAAGTTGCAGCGGACAAGGCCAGCGAGGTGGCGCAGTCGCTGCTACGGCTGGCCGACAACCCGAAGGACCCGGAGGGATTGAAGGCGTTGAACGACCACCGAGTCACCTCGTACCAGCTCGAACGGGTCAAGTTCGACACGCAGGATCTGCACCTGCAGGAGCTGAAGGAGATGGGCGTCGTTGTTACGCCGAAGGAGCTGGAGGCGATGAAGCTGGGCCTTCCCACGACGGAGCTCCACAACATCAGTCTGAAGGTCGGCGACCTGTCCGTAGCCGGAGAGTTTGCCCTGCGCCCCTTCCGCGACCGGAACGGCGACGTGCAGGTCGGGCTCGAAAGCGCCCTGGCCCGCCCGGAGTTTGAACGCGAGGAGTTCCGGATGATGTTCACGGCCAGCGACAAGGAGCAGATGCTGTCGGGGAAGACCCCGGACCGCCTCTACGAGATGCCCAACCCGCATACGGGCGAAAAGGAGTGGTGCTACGTGACGCTGAACCCGGCGACCAACCGCTTCGTGACGGTCCCCCGGCACGAAGTCCCCGAGCTGCGCTTCTTCAACGGCGTGCGGCTGACCGAGGCACAGCAGGAGAACCTCGCCTCGGGAAGCCGTGTGCAGGTCGAGGGTTGCACGATGCGTAACGGCGACATTACCTATTCGGGGAAGGTCGGCTTCGATGCCCTGACGCGCGAATACCGGATGACGGACTACCGCTACAGCAAACCCTACATTCCCGAATCGCTTTCGAAGCAGCTGGACGAGCGGCAACTTGCTGCCGTGAAGAGCCCCGAAGGACTCGACTGCTCGAAGGAGAAGGCCCGCCCGATTCTCGGGCGCAACGGTAAGCCGCTTTCGTGTATCATCCGGCTCAATCCCCGGACCAACGGCGTGGACTACGACTTCACGAACCTGCGCCGTCAGGAGCAGCAGGCCTCCCAGTCAAAACAACAGGAGCAGAAACAGCCTTCGAAGCAGGAACCGACGCCCGAAGCGCCGAGCCGGGGTCGGAAACGCTAATGCCGTACGATGATGGAACGACCCGATCAAACGTGGTTCAGCGAGCGCCTCCGGCAGTTTCTCGAGGAGCGGCATCCTTCGCAGCCCCGTTACCGACGGATGATCGAGCGGCGCAGCCGGTTGGCATTTGAGGGTTACAGCCAAAGCCTCGAAGCCGGTGTTCCGGTTGACCAGGCAATCCGTGTTGCCGACCGGATTCTATTCCGCGGGCTGCTCTTCTCGCCCTACGATACGGTCCATCTGATCCTCGAAACCGACTACCCGGCCATCCCCCAAAGCCAGCGTCAGACGGTGGCGCTGAAGCTGACCCGGATTTGCGCGCCAATCTTCGAGCGCACGCCGCTGGGGGACGACTTTGCCCAGCGACCCGAGTTCCGGCTGCTCAAGGAGCGGCTCCGACGGGCCATCCGCCGGTGGATCGACGAAAACGGAGTGCCGGGCTACCAGAGTCCCGAACGCCCGTCACCTCTCGCGAAACACTTCAAATAACCAATTTTTCAATCACCTTTCAAATCTTACAACCATGAAAAACCGAATTTTTGCGATGGCGGCTCTTGCCGCTGCGCTGTTTGCTTCGTGCAACAAGGAAACCGAAATGATTAACCCCGCTCCGGAGGCTCGTCCCGATGGTGCTTCGGTAACGATCACCCTCTCTTCGGGCGATGATGCGCAGACCCGCGCCTTCTTCGATGCCACGGCCACGGCCGAGGCGTGGGAGAAGACCCTCTCGTCGCTCTCGGTCTTCACGTTCAACACCTCGGGCGATCTGATCCTGCGACGCGATTTCACCGCATCGGAACTCGCCTCGAAATCGGCGACCTTCTCGCTCCCGAAGTCCGCGGCCGGAACCGAATGCTCGTTCTATGCCGTTGCGAACTACGACGCCTCGTCGGCCAAAACCAAGTCGGCACTCACGGCTCTCGTGGAGCAGTCGGCCGGAGACTATAACGGTGCCTTTGCGGATGTCTCGACCAAGGCGCTGCGCTCGGGCGGCTTTGTGATGTCGGGCTCTACGACCAAGACCGTCGGTGCGGTGAATACCTCGACGCAGGTAGGCATCTCGCTCAAACGCACGGTGGCAAAGGTTGCCCTGCAGACTACGGTTGCCCCGGAGTTCTCGGAGAAGTATCCCGGCTCGATCACAATCAACTCGGTGAAGCTCTCGCGCGCCGCGTCGCAGTCGCTCGTCGTGGCCGGCGAGCCTTCGACGGGTGCCATGAGCTACACCCATACCCAGACTCCGGGGACGGCCTCGTCGAAGTACAACAGCCTCTTCTACCTCTATGAGACGGGGACGTTCGATGCCGGAAGCCGCGTACTGCTAGAGATCAACGCGACCTACGATGGTGACGGCAGCAGCTCGACGAGCGACGACCGTTCGGAGGTGACCTATTCGGTCGAGCTGACGGGCAAGGCCGCGGGTCAGATCCTCCGCAACGGCTACTACCGTGTCGCGGCCAATATCACGGGTCTTGTGGGTCAGGATTGCCAGGTATCGCTAACGGTTGCCGACTGGGAGACTCCCGTCACGCAGTCGGTTGATCTGGGCGCCTAATCCATGTGTTGCGGGTCCCGCCTTGCCCCGAGGGGTCGGACGGGACCCTTTTTCTCACCTTCCAAACACGAACAGTTATGAAACAAATCCAGCAACTGGTGCTCCTGCTGTCGGTCCTCCTTGTGACGTTGACCGGATGTCGGGAGAGCCTGACCGAGGAGGCCGTGGCGCCTCGCGGTGTGGTGGTCGAGATCGCCGTCCGTCCCGACGGGATGCAGGAGCAGACCCGCTCGACGGACGAGGATGCGATCGACGATCTGAACTTCTACCTCTATGACGACAAAGGAGAACTGCTCCTGCATCGCTACCAGCAGGCGACGACCCTTCGCTTCGAGGTCGTGCCCGGACATTATCGGATGCGCCTTGCCGCCAACCTCGGCCGCGACCTCGGGGAGAACCCCTCGGAGGAGGAGCTCCGAATCTCGGGCGCCGAAAGTTACGAACGCCTTCCGATGGCCGCCGAGGAGGAGTTTGATGTTACGAGCGCCGGAGCAAGCTGCTCGACCATCGAGGTCCGTCGGTGCGTGGCCAAGGTCTCCTATGAGATCAACGTCAAGGACCCCAATATCGAGCTTCGCTCCGTGCAACTGATCTCGCTTCCGCGCACTGCGTCGCTCTTCGATCCACAGGCGGCCCCGTCGTCCGATCCGGCCGACTATACGGACAGCTCCGAGACAACGCTCTCGGGAGCGGCGGCCTCGGGTGCCTGCTACCTGCTCCCGAACTTGCAAGGCACCGTTCCCTCGATTACCGACCAGCGGCAGAAGAGCCCCGAGCATGCTCCGGAGCACGCCTCATACCTGCTGATCCGCGCCGCGAACGGCAGCCGGAACCTCCTCTATACGGTCTATTTGGGCGGCAACAACACCTCGGACTTCAACGTCCGGGCCAATGTCCACTATACCTTCCGCATCTCGATCCTGGGCGACGATGAGATCGACACGCGCGTCTATTCCTACTCGATTCAAGTGTGGGACGACTTCGATGACTACCGCTTTGGCGACTATTGCATCTACGAGGGGACGACGCTGCTGCATATCGACGTGGAGAACAACGACGAGGAGCTGCCGCTGAACGGGACGTTCGCCGTCATCTCGGGCGAGAGCTCGAAGGTATTTTTCGACGACTTCCATGGCGAATCGGGCCCGGATTTCAAGGTGTACGATCCGAACGGCGCTAATCTCTTCGGCGTCCAGTACAGCCCGACGGTTTACACCTCCACGAACTCCCGCTTTGCTTACCGCATTACGCTGCGGGATCCCTATGGGGTCTGCGGAACCTACGACTTCGAGCATCGGATGGCCAACGTTGTCTATGCCAAACCTTCGACCGGCGGTACGATCTCGGTTTCAGGTGCTTTGTGGAGCGGTGAGACTGGCTCGGGAAGCAGCCTTCGAAGCGTGGCGCTGTGCTACGAACAGGGCTGCAGCCTGACAGCACGCGCCGGTGCGGGGTATCTGTTCGAGGGATGGTACTCGGACAGCGGCTATACGCAACGCCTCTCCACCTCGGCGACCTATGCGTTCCGTCCGCAGAAGACCCGCACGGAACTCTACGCGCGCTTTAAGGCCGAAGCCATTCCGCTGGACGAAGATGGCACGGCCAACTGTTATATCGCCCGCAAACTCAATACGACCTATTCGTTCGACGCTACGGTGCAGGGCAACGGGAAAACGACGACGAACATCCGCCCGCAACGCTTGAACGGGACCTCCGCCATCCTGATCTGGGAAACCGGCACCGAACGGAATGCAATCATCTCGGATGTCTCTTTTGCCGACGGACGAATCACCTTTACCACGGGATCCAAGCGCGGAAATGCTGTCATTGGGCTGCTCGACAGCCGTGGCGATTGTATCTGGTCGTGGCATATCTGGTCCGTGGATTACGATATAGAGAGCTCGGGCCAGACCTATGCCTCCGGTGCGGTGTTCATGGATCGGAATCTCGGTGCCGAGACGACGGACTATACCCAACCCGCCTCTCGCGGGTTGTTCTACCAGTGGGGCCGCAAGGACCCGATGATCTACTCCTCGCTGCTTCGAGAGGCCGTCTGGAATGAGCCGTGCCGTGGAGATGTTACGTATGCTCCCGGATATGAATATGAGCTTTGTGATCCGCGGGAATATGGTGTTCCCTACGATGTGATGACGATCGAGTGGTCGATTCAGCATCCGACGTGGTACATGTACGACGCCTCATTTGAAGATTGGGAGTCGTGGGAATCAGTGTCGGACTGGCTTTATGATTCCAATTCGAATTTGTGGGGCAACCGAACCACCGGTTCGGAGATCATTATGATTACGGACAAGACGATCTATGACCCCTGTCCTCCGGGCTGGCGAGTTCCCGATCTGGAGGATTTCAAGAACATTAGCGTTGCTTCGGCCTCCGCGCCATATTATGCCACGATCTACTGCAACGGCTCACAGACGGCCAAGTACCCGCTGGGCGGATTTCTGAATGGCTCACGCTACGAAAATAACGGCGAGAACGCCTATGTCTATACGGCGTCGCCGTACACCTGGAATGGCTCGAAACTCAACCATTTTGGGGTTGATTGCTCTTCGATCAACATCTCCGGAGCGTATCAAAGCATCTATGCGACCTCCTATTTCCGCTACGGAGCGCATCCCGTCCGCTGCGTCCGTGAGTAAGACAAATGATTAAGACGATGAAACGACGACAAATCATACCGATTCTGACGGTACTGCTTATGGCCTTGTGGGGTTCGCCCCACAAGGCTGCGGCACAAATCTTCGCCGTGCGGGCCAATGCCTTGGCGGCTTGTACGGCGACGCTGAACCTCGGCGTCGAGGTGGCCCTGACGGATCGCTGGTCGCTGGAGGGAGCGCTGTTCTGGAACCCCCTGCGCACGGAGGATCTTGCCACCTCGTTTCGTGCGGCGCAGCTCGGCGCCCGCTACTGGTTCTACGAAACGCAGGTCGGCCCCTTTGTGGGTGCGCAACTCTCGCATGTCAACTACCTCGTCGGCCGCCGCACGCGGCGCTACGACGGCCGGGCGTGGGGTGCGGGCTTCTCCTGCGGCTATTCGTGGATGCTCTCCAAACGGTGGAGCGTGGCCGTAGAAGGGGGCCTCGGGCTCTTCCATACGAAGGATACCCGACGAGACCCTACGGTCTCGGACTGGGACGACGAATACATCTACCACTCGCGACGCTGGACGCTGGCTCCTTCCCGCCTGGAGCTGTCGTTCGCCTATCTGTTTTAGCCATGAAAGCGCAACGAATGATTCTGGGCGGCATGCTCGCCGCCGCGATGTGCGCCGTGACGGGCTGCTCGGTGGCCACACGACTGGAGCGTCAGCGCGCCGCGGCACACCTCTCGCAACTGACGCGCGCGGAGCGTCAGGCCCAGCGGCAGGACTACCGGCCGCAGGTCGTGCGGCTCCAGCGCGACAGCAACACCTTCTTTCTGGCTCCGGTCGATACGCTGCCCGACGGTGAGCGGGTCATGTCGCTGCAGATTGAGCAGGTGACGGTCGTGGCGAAGGTCCGCTCGGTTCCCGAACGCAACGGACGGGTGCACCTCGACTTTGTGGTTACGCTTCCGAAGCAGCTGCTGGGCAGCAGCCGCAGCGTGGTCATCACGCCTCTGCTGCACAAGCCCGACGGAACCGTTCCACTGGAGGATCTCGTAATCCGCGGGGGACGCTTCTCGCTCTTGCAGGAGCGCGATTACTGGCAGTATGAGACCTATGTGCGGCGCTTCCGGCCCGATACGCTGGGGCGGGAGGCGGCCTTCCAGCGCTTCGTGAAGTTTCCCTACCCGGAGGATGCGCGGCTCGATTCGCTGGTCGAGAGCCGCAGCACGATCACTTACTACTACTCGCAGGAGGTTCCGACGGACGAGACCTCGAAGAAGATGCTCATCACGCTCACGGGGGAGGTGCAGGCCGTGGATGACAGCGCCTACCGGCTGCCGCCCTCGGATACGCTGGCCTACCTCGTCTCGTCGATGCTCTCCTTTGTCGATACGCTGCCGCGCTACCGCATCCGCGTGATCGACAAGTACGTCACGGTCCGCGACCGCAACTACATCCGTTTCTTTGTGGGCGACACCCGGGTGGTGGATACGCTGGGCGACAACGGCCGCGAGCTGGAGAAAATTTCCGGCCTGATGCGCCGGATCATCGAGCAGGAGGAGTTCTACGTCGATACGATCACCCTCACGGCCTCCTCCTCTCCGGAGGGCCGTTACGCCTTCAACGAACGCCTCTCACGGGGACGTGCCGAGGCGCTGAAACGCTACCTGGTGCGTCGTTACGGCCGGGGCATCGACACGCTGCTGACCGTGCGGTGGGTCGCCGAGGCGTGGCCCGAGCTGATGAACCGCATCCGCACGGACCCAGCGCTGACGAACCGCGAGGCGCTGCTGGAGCTCCTCTCCGCGGAGCGGGATCCGGACCGAAGAGAGCGGCTGCTGCGCGAGCGCTTCCCCCGGGAGTACGCCTGCCTGAAGGAGGTGATCTACCCGCAGCTCCGCTCCGTGGATTTCCGCTACAACCTCCGCCGCAAGGGAATGGTCAAGGATACGATCCACACCACGGAACTCGACACGGCCTATGCCCGGGGTGTGGAGCTGCTGCAGAGGCGTCAGTATGCCCGGGCGCTCTATATTCTCAACGACTACAACGACCGCAATACGGTGGTGGCACACCTCTCGATGGACCACAACGAGCGGGCGCTGGAGCTGCTTTCGACGATGCCGACGGATGCCGTGACGGAGTACCTGCGGGCCATCGCCTGCTCGCGGCTGGGCCGCAAGGCCGAGGGACGCGAGCACTTCCTCGAAGCCTGCCGCCGGGATGAACGCATGGAGTACCGGGGAAATCTGGACCCCGAAATTTTGGAACTGTTAAAGGACTAAGCACATGAAACGCAAACGCATAATAACGATTCTGACCTACGTTCTTCTGGCCGCAGCCTGGGGCGCGATCTTCGTCTCGCTCTTCACGGCCTGCAACGTCTACGAGGATACGACGGTCGAGGTGATCCGATGTCCCGAAATCCGGGATACCATCCAACTCCCGGAGTGGGAACCCAGCAATCCACAGATACATCAATAACCATAACCGCCGCCCGGTCCAGCAAGATAGCCACCCTGTGCAAAGATGCCAAGAGAACAGCTCTTGTCCTCGTTTGCGCAGGGTGGCTTTGTCTCCTTTGCTGTCCGGGCGTTCCGGGCAGTTTCTAAAATCTTACAATTATGAAACTGTTAACCGAGGAGATCATCTCTAAATTCGAGGCCCACCCCTTCGGGTCCCAGGATGGAAAAGGGCTCAATGCCGAAGTTCTTGTCAAATACTTCAACCCATGCGGCAGCGGAACGTGGCTTATCACGGAGGCTGAACGCGAAGGCGATGACTGGCGCCTCTACGGTTATTGCCATATCTTCGAATGGGAGTGGGGCTATCTGCTGCTCTCGGAGCTGGAGTCGTTGCGACTGCCCTTTGGGTTGAGTGTCGAGCGAGACCTCTATACCAGCGGAAAATGCCTCCGGGATTTCCTCTTCGAGGACGAGATCCGACAACTGGAGGCGTTGGGCTGAAAAAACAGGAGCAACGGATCGCCCGTTGCTCCTTGTCTTATCGCTGAATCGGCTTGACGAGATTCTTTTCGAGAATCTTCGCAATCTCGGACATCGGGTAGAGAAACTTCCCGCCGAGGGTCGTGTAGGGGATAATCCGCTCGTCGCGGTAGGTCTGCAGCGACCGTTGGCTCAACCCGAAGAGGTTCCGCACCTCTTCGCTGGAAAGGTAAGTCTCCGCATTGAGATGTGAGGGTAGGGTCTCGATCATCGCTTCGATCTGGTCGAGCGCCGCCAGTGCCTTCTCCTGAAGCTCCCTGTACTCCGGAGACTTCCGTGTGATCCACTCTTCCATCATACACGGGATTTGACCAGATTGGCATCGAGGATGCGCTGGATGTCGCTCTCGCGGAAATAGGCCTTATTGCCGATCATCGAGTAGGGAATCTTACGCTGCTGTCGGTAGTATTGCAGCACTCGTTTCGAGACACGAAGCATACTGCATACCTCCTCCTGGGTCAGCCAGCCCCCGGGTTTGCGGGGCATGGTCTTCGAGGCCAGACAGACGATTCGGCTTTGAATCCGGTTGACGATCGCCTTCAGCTCCTCGAAGGCGGCCGCCTCAATCAGTTTACATTCCATAGTACACCATTTTTAGTTTGCAGGGGCTCCAATTCCCGAAACCCGCCCGCAAAATAGGACGGATTCTCGGGAAAGATGCAGAGTGTCCTCTACAGGCCTTGGATGTCCGACATATCTATTATAGAGCCATATTTTTAGCTACCATCTGCATATCCCGCATGATCGACGAGTCGAGGACTTTCGCATAGTGCCGCGTCATGCTGACATTGGCATGGCCGAGCATCTTGGCAACATTGTCGATCGTGGCACCGCTGGCCAGTGTCAGGGTGGCGAACGTATGGCGGGCGCAATGCGTCGAAAGATTCTTGCGGATGCCACAGATGTCGGCAAGCTCTTTCAAATACATATTCATCTTTTGATTACTACACACGGGGAGTAGCACACCTTGAGTTTGACAATATGGATGATCCTTGTAACGATCAAGAATTTTATTTGCCTCATCCAATAATGGGATATTACACATGTTTTTGGTCTTCTGTCGAGTTTTGCGAATCCAAACCATTCCGTTAATATCTGTTACCAAGTGTTCAGATTTAAGTTGTTTTACATCCGAGAACGCAAGTCCGGTGAAGCAACAAAAACAAAAAATATCGCGGATCTGCGCCAAGCGAGGAATCGAAATTTTTTTACTTAAAAGAGTCTTCAATTCTTGTTTTTCAAGGAATTCCCGCTCTACTTCATCTAAATGGAAGCGGATTTGTGCGAAAGGATCTTTTTTCATCCAACCATTAGCCAAAGCTATTCTGACAATCTTCTTGAAATTGGCAAGATATTTTG
>DXDG01000024.1 GCA_019115605.1 Candidatus Alistipes faecigallinarum | reverse complement strand
AGCACCGTACGGTTGCGCAGCAGCGCAAAGCAGGCTCCGAGACCCGCGGCGTGCGGGGCACGGGGCGGCTCGGGGACCGGCGTGAGGCTCAGCCACAGACCGCCCAACACCGTCAGGCCCGCATAGAGGGGCAGCAGCAGGCGCCACGACCCCGTAAGGGCAACGAGTCCCGTAACGATCGGAGCCAGCAGCAGCAGCGAGGTGTTGCGGAAGATCTGTCCGACGGTCAGGTAACTCGTCATGCGGTTCTCGGGAACGATCGTCGCCAGCAGCGGGTTGACGGCAACCTGGATGGCCGTATTGCCGATGCCGAGCAGCCCGAAACCGGCAAAGTACCATCCCAGCGAACACCCCGCACCCGCAAGGTAGGGAACCAGCAGTCCGGCAAAGGTGAGGGCATAGCCCGCGAGCGCCATCCTGCGGCGGCCCAGACGGTTCATCCATGCGGCGAACGGGGCCGAAAGCACCAGGAACCACAGGAAAACCATCGTCGGCAGAAAGCTCACGGCCGTGCGGCTCCCTGCGGGAAACTCCGCGGCGATGCGCCCCGTGATCGGAGCCACGATGTCGCAGAATCCCATGATGAAGAAGCCCGCCAGAACGGGTCCGAGCAATTGTCTGTTCACTCTCCTTGACGCCATCAGATAACGCTGTCGTTACGGATTAATTTTTCAAAGTTACGTTTTTTTGCCGAAAAGCGAAGCATCGGAGCCGTTTTTTTATCCCGGCGGCATCCGGAGCCGGCGCTGCGGAGCAGGACACATCCGTAACGGCCGCCGGCCGAAACCGCAATTTCCGCGCCCGGGGAGAGTCCCCGAAGCGTTTTTTGCAAGATTTTCGGAGAGCGGGATTTGCGAATCACCCGATTTTTGCTATCTTTGTAGAAGACGGACGCCGCCACGGCCTTCGGACCGGGCGCAAGCCCGTCGACATCAATCAACAACGCAACCATGCCTCTTTTCGCACATATAGATCTCACGCTGCCGCTCGAAGACCCGATCCTGAAGTTTCTGCTGATTCTGGTCATCATCCTCGCGGCTCCGCTCATTCTGAACAAACTCAAGATCCCCTACCTGCTGGGGCTCATCATTGCCGGTGCGGTGATCGGCCCCCACGGGCTGAACCTCGTGCTGCGCGACAGCAGCATCATCCTCTCCGGTACGGCCGGACTGCTCTACATCATGTTCCTCTCGGGCCTCGACATGGACATGTCCGACTTCGGGCGCAACAGCCGGCGCAGCCTCGTATTCGGGCTCTACACCTTCTGCGTCCCGCTCGGGCTGGGTATTCTGGCCGGATACTACATCCTCGGATTCCCGATCTACTCGTCGATCCTGCTGGCCGGGCTCTTCGCCTCGCAGACGCTGATCGCCTACCCCATCGTGAACCGGCTCGGCATCGCCCGCGACAAGGCCGTGACGATCGCCGTCGGCGGAACGGTCATCACCGACACGCTCGCCCTGCTGCTGCTCACCGTGATCGTCGGCATGGCCACCGGAAACGTGGACGAGATGTTCTGGTGGCGGCTCGGCATCTCGGTCGTCGCATGCATTGTCATCATCGTCTTCCTCTTCCCGCTCATCGCACACTGGTTCTTCAAACAGTGCAGCGACAGCGTCTCGCAGTATATTTTCGTGCTGGTGATGGTCTTCCTCGGAGCCTACCTGGCCCAACTGGCCGGCCTTGAACCCATCATCGGAGCCTTTCTCTCGGGCATGGCCCTCAACCGACTCATTCCCAAGACTTCGCCGCTGATGAACCGCATCGAGTTTGTCGGAAACGCCATCTTCATCCCCTTCTTCCTGATCGGCGTGGGCATGCTCATCGACTACCGCGCCTTCTTCCGCGACTGGGAGAGCCTCGAGGTGGCCGCCGTGATGATCGCGCTGATCACCGCCGCGAAATTCATCGCCGCATGGCTTACGCAGAAGAGCTTCCGCCTGTCGAAGGATCAGCGGACGGTCATCTTCGGACTGAGCAGCGCCCACGTGGCCGCCACGCTCGCCGCCGTGACGGTCGGATACGGCGTCATACTCGGCTACGACGCGAACGGAGAGCCGATCCGCCTGTTGAGCGAGAGCGTGCTGAACGGCACGATCCTGATGATTCTGGCCACCTGCATCATCTCGACCTTCGCCACGCAGCGCGGCGCCCACAACATCGCCGCAAACAACGCCCAGGACGACGACGGAAAGAGCCCGGGCAACGAGGAGCACATCCTCATTCCCGTGGCCAACGAACGGACCGTCGAGGAGCTGGTCGGATTCAGCGCCATGATCAGGCGCCCGAAGGATCCCAACGGCCTCTACGCCCTGCACGCCATCGACAACAAGGCCGAAGACCCCAACGGAGAGAAACGGGCCCGGAAGGTGCTCGACAGTGCGGCAACGGCCGCAGCCGCCGGAGACCAGCACCTGCAGCAGCTGCTGCGCTACGACGTGAACATCTCGAATGCCATCGTCAGCGTCGCCCGTGAACGCAACATCACCGACATCGTCATGGGCATGCACCAGCGGAATCCCGCCATGACGGCCATCCCGGCCATCCCGGGCATTCCCGGAACCTCGGGCCCCGGTATCGGAAGGATGGTAACCGACGTGCTGACCCACAGCAATATCACCACCTTCATCTACAGCCCGGCCCAGCCGATTACGACCATCAAGCGGCACCTGATCGTCATTCCCGAACAGGCCGAGAAGGAGGCCGGATTCCAGGCCTGGGTCCGCCGCATCCGTCTGCTGGCCGAGAACTCCGGAGCGAAGGTCGTCCTCTTCGCCGCCGAAAGCACGCTCGAACATCTGCGGCCGCGGCGGGGACGCAGAATGCCGGCAAACATCGGATTCGTGGCCTTCGACCGCTGGGACGACCTCCCGTCGCTCGAACACGACCTGCGCGACGACGACTGCCTGTGGTTCGTCATGAGCCGCCGCGACCGCATCTCCTACCACCCGGCCATGAGCCGCATCCCGGGATACATGGAGCAATATTTCGCCGGGTACAGCTACGTGCTGCTCTATCCCGTACAGGCCGGAGCCACGGAAAGCCGCTACATGTAACGGCTGCCGTCCTGACCGGCGGCAGCCCCCTTTTGTAATTCGCCCGATTGTTGTATCTTTGTCCCGGAAAGACAAACGCATGACATGCGGCCGCCTGCCGTCAAACACCCGGCAACGGGCCCCATGTCGGAAAAACTGGCAAAACATGAGTCTCGTAGCAATCGTCGGACGCCCCAACGTCGGCAAATCGACCCTCTTCAACCGCCTCGTCGGCGAACGCAAGGCGATCGTGGACGCCACGGCCGGCACCACGCGCGACCGTCATTACGGCAAAACCGACTGGAACGGCCGGGAGTTCTCCGTGATCGACACGGGCGGATATACGGTCAATTCGGACGATATTTTCGAGGAGGAGATCCGCCGCCAGGTGATGCTGGCCATCGACGAGGCGGACGTCATCCTCTTCCTGGTGGAGGTTGCCACGGGCATCACCGACCTCGACCAGATGATGGCCGACATCCTGCGCCGCACGACGAAGAAGGTGATCCTCGTCTGCAACAAGGTCGACAACAACGACCAGATCTACTCCTCGCACGAATTCTACGCCCTCGGACTGGGAACCCCCTACTGCATCAGCTCCATGTCGGGAAGCGGCACGGGCGACCTGATGGACGCCATCCTCGAGGCGCTGCCCGCGGATGCCGCGGCCGAGACCGAGGAAGATCTGCCGCGCATCACGATCGTCGGACGTCCCAATGTCGGCAAGTCGTCGCTCACGAACGCCCTGCTCGGCACCGAGCGCAACATCGTAACCTCGATCGCCGGAACCACGCGCGACTCGATCCATACGCGCTACAACAAGTTCGGCATGGACTTCTACCTCGTCGATACGGCCGGCATGCGCAAGAAGGGCAAGACGATGGAGGATCTGGAGTTCTACTCCGTGATGCGCTCGATCCGGGCCATCGAGCAGTCGGACGTCTGCATCCTGATGCTCGACGCGCAGCAGGGACTCGAATCGCAGGACCTGAACATACACAACCTGATCGTCCGCAACCGCAAGGGCTGTGTGATCGTCGTGAACAAGTGGGACCTCGTGGAGAAGGAGAGCAACACGATGAAGGAGTGGACGGAGTTTCTCCGCAAGAAGCTCGCGCCGTTCAACGACATTCCGATCATCTTCACCTCGGTGCTCAACAAGCAGCGCATCCTCGACGTGCTGCAGACCGCCATCCGCGTGCACCAGTCCCGCAAGCGCCGCATCTCCACCTCGGAGCTCAACGAAACGCTCCTGCCGCTGATCGAGAACTATCCGCCCCCCGCAACCAAGGGCAAGTACATCAAGATCAAATACATCACGCAGCTGCCGACACCCACGCCGCAGTTTGCCTTCTTCGTGAACCTGCCCCAGTACATCAAGGAGCCCTACCGCCGCTTCCTGGAGAACAACATCCGCGAACGCTGGGACTTCTCGGGCGTGCCGATGCAGATCTATTTCCGGCAGAAATAGGCCGGACAGGCGGTGCAAGACAAAGGCGGCCGGAGAGATTCCGGCCGCCTTTTTTCAGGACGCGAGGGGGGGGTGTCGGCGGCGTTTTTTGCGGATTCGAAAATATTCGCTACTTTTATTCCCATAACCGTGATCCTCCTTGGACGACCCGTGTAAACATATGCTCCGCCTGCTGGCGCTCCTTGCGGCCTTCGTGTGGCTGCACGGCGCCGTTGCAGACCGATTCGCGGAGAGCGGTTCGCGCACGGAGGCGTCTCTGACCGCCATCTGTCCCGACGCGGGCTGCGTTGCTGCCGGCGAGCAGATCCCCACGGATGAGCAGATCACTTCGGACAATCCCTGCGACAACCACAAGGCCGCGCTCCGGATACGACGCATGACATCCGGTGTGCGTCCGGCAACCCTGCCTGCGGCAGGCGCAACGGCGGCCATGCTGCCGGCATGGCGGATTGGTGCCCCCGGCAAAAGGAGGTCTTCAGCCCCCGTACCGCAGCGGCGGGCCCTGCTCTACATCTATCGGATCTGACCGGTCGGAAAGCCGGACGGCCATACGCCGCGGCTATCCGGCACGGAATCCGGGGGCAGATGCCGCCCCGACATCGGCATCCGGGACCATGGGGTCTCCTCAAGAACCATTATTCACCTGAAAAATACGAAAAACCGTCGCGCCGATCCGGCGCGGCAAGCCCACATATATGGAACTTATCATCCTTTATCTTTCGGTCGCACTGGCCATCTCGTTCCTCTGTTCGATTCTCGAAGCCGTCCTGCTCTCGACGCCCATGTCGTTCATCGCCATGAAGGAGCAGGAGGGCGCCAAATACGCTCCGCTGCTCATGCGGCAGAAGCAGGATATCGACAAGCCCATCTCGGCGATTCTCTCGCTGAACACCATCGCCCACACGATCGGTGCGGCGGGTGTCGGTGCCGAGGCCGTCAAAGTCTTCGGCGAGGAGTATTTCGGCATCATCTCCGCGGTGCTCACGGTACTCATCCTCGTCCTCTCGGAGATCATTCCCAAGACGGTCGGAGCCTGCTACTGGCGGCAGCTGGCCATGGTTGCGGCACCGGTGATCCGCGCGATGATCATCGTCTGCTACCCGCTGGTGCTCCTCTCGGAACTCATCACCAAGCTCGTCTCCTCGAAGAAGCAACCCCTTTCGGTAAGCCGCGAGGAGGTTTCGGCGATGGTGAGCGTCGGACGCCAGGAGGGTGTCTTCCAGGACCGCGAGAACAACGTGATCCAAAATCTCATCCGCCTGGGCAGCGTCAGCGTCCGTGAGATCATGACGCCCCGCACCGTGGCGGCCACGGCCGCCGAGCGCACGACGCTTCGTGAGTTCTACGCCAACCACCTCTTCCGCATCTATTCGCGTATCCCGGTCTACGGCGAAAGCCCCGACTACATCACGGAGTACGTCCTCAAGCAGACGGTGCTCGAACGGCTCGCCGAGGACCGCTTCGACATCCGCTTGGCCGATATCCGGCGCCCGATCCTCGCCTTCCAGGGGCAGGATTCCGTGGCGACGGTCTGGGAGGAGATGCTCAAGAAGAAGGAGCACATCGCCCAGGTGCGCGACGAGTACGGCTGCTTCCAGGGTATCGTAACCATGGAGGATGTCATCGAGACGCTGCTCGGCATGGAGATCGTGGACGAGAAGGACGCCGTAGCGGACCTGCAGGCGCTCGCCCGCGAAAAGTGGCGGCAGCAGCTGGCCGGAAAGTCCGGCGAAGGAAAATAGAGAACGGGGCGCCCGGCCGGGCGCCCCGTTTCTGTTTCGGCAGGCTTCCTATTCGGAGGCCTTGTTCGGCTCACCGGCCGGTGCGGCGGCTCCGTTACCGCCGCGGCGGTGGCGACGTCCGCCGCGATGACGGCGGCGGCGTTTTGCCTCGGCATTGGCCGCATCGGCGGCCGCCGGCACAGCACCTCCGGCAGGAGCCGTTTCGGCCGCCGACGGCGACGGAGCCGGTGCGGTGGAGCTGCTGCTGCGACCCCGGTTGTCGCGCAGACGGTCGCGGCGCCCACGGCCGTGTCCGCGACCGTCGCCGCCCTTGCTGCGGCCCCCGCGACCCTTGCCGCGCCCCGAGAAGGCCTCGGGGTTGTATTTCGGGCCCTCGCCCACGCTCTCCGGAAGGTCGGCCTTGCGGATCTCGCGCTCGATGAACTTCTCGATCGTGTGGAACTTGCCCTGCTCCTCCTCGCAGACAAACGTGATGGCGCTGCCCGTAGCGGCGGCACGCGCCGTACGGCCGATGCGGTGGATGTAGTCCTCCGGATCGTGCGGCACGTCGTAGTTGATGACCAGACCGATATCCTCGATATCGATACCGCGGGCCACGATGTCCGTAGCCACCAGGATATTGACCTTGTTGTTCTTGAAGGCGAGCATCACCTCCTCGCGCTGCGCCTGCTCCAGATCGGAGTGCATGGCCGCCACGTTGAGCTTCATGCGCTTGAGCGTATGGGCCAGCTCCTTGACCTTCATCTTCGACGAGGAGAAGATGATCGTCTTCGAGTCGGTCGGTTCGGCGAACAGCTCGCGGATGATGCCCAGCTTCTGGCTCTCGTAGCAGATGTAGGCCGACTGGTCAATCGCCTCGTTGGGTTTCGAAATGGCAATGCTCACCTCGACGGGATTGCGCAGGATGGTCTTGGCCAGCTCGCGGATCTTCGGCGGCAGCGTCGCCGAGAAGAGGATCGTCTGACGCTCGCGGGGCATGTAGGAGACGATCTTCATGATGTCGTCGCTGAAGCCCATGTCGAGCATCCGGTCCGCCTCGTCGAGAATCAGGTACTCGACGTGCGAAAGATCCACGCCGCTGTTCTGCAGGTGGGCGATCATGCGGCCCGGCGTGGCGATCACCACGTCGGAACCCATCAGCATGCCGCGCTTCTGCACGTCCCAGCCCTTGCCGTCGCCACCGCCGTAAACGACCGTCGTCGAGACGGGCAGGTAGTAGGAGAAGCCCTGGAACTGCTGGTCGATCTGCTGCGCCAGCTCGCGCGTCGGCACGATGATGAGCGACTTGACCACATTGTCCGGGTTCCCCTCCAGCAGCAGCTTGTTCAGCAGCGGCAGCGTATAGGCCGCCGTCTTGCCCGTTCCCGTCTGGGCGCAGCCGATGATGTCGCGCCCCTCCAGAATGACGGGAATCGTCTGCTCCTGCACGGGCGTCATTTCGTGAAAATTCATATCCTCAAGACCGTCGAGGATCTCATCCTCCAGGTCGAGTTCGTCAAAACGCATAATTTTTTTCTCCTCTTTTTATTAGATGTTCCGCCCGCAACGGCAGAGCCGGCAGGCAGGTTCCCGGACAGCGAAGCGTCCTATCATTCCAAACCGCATCGGGCGACCTCCTCGCCCAGCAGCGTGGCTGCCGTGCAGTCCGTGATCCGCACCCGGACATAGTCGCCCACGCGGTGCGCACCGCGGTCGAAGACCACCACCTTGTTCTGCGACGTACGGCCCGACAGCCGGTTCGGGTCGCGTTTCGATGCCCCCTCGACCAGCACCTCGAACTCCCGGCCCACGTCGCGGCGGTTGCTCGCCAGGCCCAGCTCGTTCTGCAGCGCGATGATCTCCGACAGGCGCCGCGACTTCACCTCGTCGGGCACGTCGTCCGGCAGGTGCTTCTGCGCGAAGGTTCCCGGACGTTCCGAATACTTGAACATGTAGGCGAAATCATACCCCACCTCGCGCATGAGCGAGAGAGTTTCGAGATGTTCCTCCTCGCTCTCGCCCGAGAAACCGGCGATCAGGTCCGTCGTGATCGCGCAGTCGGGCATAAGGCGGCGGATGGCGGCCACACGGCCGAGGTACCACTCGCGCGTATACTTGCGGTTCATGCGTTCGAGCATCGTCGTCGCCCCGGACTGTGCCGGCAGGTGGATCGCCCGGCAGATGTTGGGCATCGAGGCCATGACCTCCAGCAGGCGGTCGCTCATGTCCTTGGGGTGCGACGTGGCAAAGCGCACGCGCAGCAGCGGCGAAATGGAGGCCACGCGACGCATCAGCTCCGGAAAATCAACCTCCCCGGCCCGGTACGAATTGACATTCTGTCCGAGCAGCGTAACCTCGCGGTAGCCGTTCTCGAAAAGGCTCCGCACCTCGGCAAGAATCGTCTCTGGATCACGGCTCCGCTCGCGGCCCCGCGTATAGGGCACCACGCAGTAGGAGCAGAAGTTGTTGCATCCGCGCATGATCGAGACAAAGGCGCTCACGCCGTTGCGGTCCAGCCGCACGGGAGCGATCTCGGCATAGGTCTCCTCGGCCGAAAGCTGCACGTTCACCCCCTTGCCGCCCGCCTCGGCCAGGTGCACCAGCCGCGGAAGGTCGCGGTAGGCATCCGGACCCGCAACGACATCGACCCCTTCGGCGCCCTCGGTGAGCCGTTCGCGGAGCCGCTCGGCCATGCAGCCGATCACCCCGATGACCAGGTCCGGTTTCGCGCGCCGGTAGCGCTTCATCTCGGCCAGACGCCCCCAGATGCGCTGCTCGGCATTGTCGCGGATCGAACAGGTGTTGAGCAGGATGACGTCCGCCTGCTCGATGTGTTCGGTATAGACATACCCCTCGCGCTGCATGAGCGAAACGACGATCTCCGTATCGCCGACGTTCATCTGACAGCCGTAGGTCTCGACAAAAAGCCTGCGCCCGGCCCCTTCGAGCGGGCGCAGCGTATTGATATTCAAATTCTTCATTCCCAAATTCCATTACCGCAGCCCTGCGGACCGCCGTCCGGGTATCTCCCCCCCCCGGTTCCACACCCGGCGCCGACTCCGACGGAGCCCGCCGTACGATCCTGCACGCCGCTCAACAAGCCCTCGAAAACCGTTCCACACCTATTCGGCCTGGATCGTGTTCTTGTCGGGGAACTGCTTGAAGCCCTCGCCGAACGTCTCGTAGGCATCCGTAACGACGACGAACGCCCGCGGATCAATCTCCCGGATCTGATGCTGCACCAGATGCACCTCCTTGCGGCTTACCACCAGGAAGATCATGTCGCGCTGCTTGTCGGTGTACATGCCCTTCGCCTTGATGTAGGTCGCACTCCGGTCCAGGTCCTCGATGATGAAGCGCTTGAGCTCCTCGTGGTGCTCGCTGATGATGAACAGCAGCTTGTCGTACGACGCACCGTCGAGCAGGTAGGCGATCACGCGCGAGGTCGTGTAGATCGTAATGAGCGAGTAGAGCGTCAGCATCCAGCCGCGCGGATCGGCCTCACCGGTTCCCAGACCGAAGCCGATGACCACAAGGCCCGAAAGCACGACGAATCCGTCCGCGAGGAAGATCGCCGTGGAGAACTTGATCCCAGCGAACTTCTGCAGCAGCATCGCCACGATGTCCGTACCGCCCGTCGTGGCCTGCTGGCGCACGACGATGCCCTGCCCCACGCCGATAATCACCGCACCGATGATGCAGGTCAGCAGCAGGTCGTCCGAGAGGTTGAGCCGGCCGCCGAGCAACTGCGCCGGATCGAGCGCCTCGACGGCCTCCGGAGTCGGGTAGACCAGCCGCGTCAGCACGTTCATGTAGCCCGGCGTGAAGAGCGCCGCAAGCACCGTGCGCGTGCCGAACTGTCCGCCGAAGACGAGCATCGCCGTGATCATGAGCGGGATGTCGAACATGTAGCCGAAGGTTCCGACCTGCACCGAGGGGAAGATGTTGTGCAGCACGATACCCATACCGTAGACGCCTCCCGGCACAAAGTTGTAGGGGTTCACGAAGAGCACGAAACCCGTGCCCATGAGGATACACCCGAAAAAGATCAGAAACCACGAGCGCCACCACGCCCACGAACCCATCGGTTCGAGCAATGCTTTCGTATTCATACAAGTCGTTCAGTTTTCGGACCGGGCACCCGGTATGGCGGCAGCCGGCACGGCACTCCGGCAGACGGCGGCGGAGGGAGCCGGATCGGATCCGCACCCGCCGAAAGCTTCTTCCGGTCAGCAGTTTTTTAATAATTGCCCACAAAGATACGAATATTATCGAAAAAGACCGCTCCGGAGAACGATTTTTCACACGGCGGGTCCGGTTCTCGATTTTTTTGTTATATTTGCATACGGAACCTAATCGAGAAGACGACCATGATCCTGACATACTACACCGCTACGACCATGATTATCATCGCCTATCTGCTGGGCTCGATTCCGAGCGCCGTGTGGATCGGCAAAAAATACTACGGCATCGACATCCGCGAACACGGATCGAAAAACGCCGGAACGACCAACATGCTCCGCGTGCTGGGACGCCGGGCCGCACTTCCGGTATTCGCCCTTGACTTTCTAAAGGGATTCGTCGCCGTAACGATCATCGAAATGCTCAAATACGACGTCCATATCGGCGACAACGACCTGATCAACCTCAAGATCGTCGCCGTCTTCGCTGCCGTGCTGGGGCATATCTTCCCCGTTTTTGCGGGATTCCGCGGCGGCAAGGGCGTCGCCACCCTGGTCGGAGCCGTAACGGGCATCTATCCACCCGTGGCGCTGCTCTGTTTCGGCGTCTGGTTCATCATGCTGATGATCTTCCACTACGTCTCGCTCGCCTCGATGGTGGCCGGATGCTGCTTCCCGCTCTTCACGCTCATATCGCCCAAGGTCAACGAGTCGATCCCCTTTGTCGTCTTCTCATTCGTCATTGCCATTCTGCTCATCTACACCCACCGCAAGAACATCGAACGGCTCAAGAACGGGACCGAATCGAAGATCTACATCTGGAGACCGCGCCGCGTCGCACCTCCAGAAGCCGGTCCCCGGAAGAACGAGCGAGCCGAAGCGAAGAGAGAGGCGGCGGCCGCACCGCAGAGAAACGGAGAGGATGCGCTCCGGGTGGAGCCGAAGGCGGATGAACCGACGCCGAAGGATGAGGAGAAAACCGGCGCGAAGGGCGACGGCGAATAGACAGTCGAAAACAACAACCACGTTCTCAACATGTTAGAGGAAAATCTGATCAAGATATACGAAAGCAGTTTCCGCGAAAACCGGGAGATGTCGGCACTGACCGACTACTTCAAGAACGAAACCTTTTCCTACTACGAAATGGCCAAGGAGATCGCCAAGCTGCATCTCCTCTATAAAAAAGCCGGCATCAAGCAGGGAGACAAGATCGCCCTGATCGGCCGCAACAACCCCCGCTGGTGCATCACCTATATCGGAACGATCACCTACGGCGCCGTGATCGTCCCCATCCTGCAGGACTTCACGCCGGCGGACATCATCCACATCATCAACCACTCGGAGAGCCGCCTGCTCTTCCTCGGAGACAACTTCTGGGACGTGATCGAGGAGGATCAGATCAAGCAGATCGAGGCCGTCTTCTCGCTGACGGACTTCCACGTCATCTACGAACGCAACGGGAAGGCGCTCACGAAGTTCCAGCGCGATATTGTGAAGAACTACCGCTCGAAATACCCGCGCGGATTCAGCGTGAACGATATCAAATATCCCGAAATTCCCAACGACCGCGTCGTCCTGCTCAACTATACGTCGGGAACCACCGGCTACTCGAAGGGCGTGATGCTCACGGTGAACAACCTCACGGGCAACGTCGTCTTCGCCATGACGGCCCTCAACACACAGACGGGAAACCGCTATTTCCAGAAGGGCGGCCGCACCCTCTCGTTCCTCCCGCTGGCGCACGCCTACGGCTGCGCCTTCGACTTCCTGGCACCGCTGGCCGTCGGCGGGCACATCACCCTGCTGGGTAAGATCCCCTCGCCGAAGATCCTCATCGAGGCGATGGGCGTGGTCAAGCCGACGATCATCTGCTGCGTGCCGATGATCCTCGAAAAGGTCTACCGCAAACAGGTGCTGCCGCTGCTCGAAAAGGGGCCCATGTCGATCGCCGTGAAGATCCCGCTGCTCAATACGGCCATCTATTCGGCCATCCGCAAGAAACTCATGGACGCCTTCGGCGGCAACGTCTCGATCTTCATCGTCGGCGGTGCGCCGATGAACCAGGAGACCGAGTCGTTCCTCATGAAGATCCACTTCCCGATCACGATCGGATACGGCATGACCGAATGCGCCCCGCTGATCAGCTTCACGCCCGACAACGAGTTCAAACCCGGCTCGTGCGGCCGCTATCTGAAGGGTATTCTCGACGTAAGGATCGACTCGGAGGACCCCGAACATACGGCCGGCGAGATCCTCGTGCGGGGCGAGAACGTCATGCAGGGATACTACAAGAACGAAAAGGACACGCAGAAGGTCCTCGACCCCGACGGATGGCTCCATACGGGCGACATGGGTACGATGGATCCCGACGGAACGCTCTACATCCGAGGCCGTTCGAAGACGATGATCCTCTCGGGAAACGGACAGAACATCTACCCCGAGGAGATCGAGGACAAGCTCAACAACATGTACATGGTGCTCGAATCGCTCGTGCTCGACGCCGGGAACGGACGGTTGAGAGCCCTCGTCGTTCCCGACTACGAACAGGCCGATGCCGAGGGTGTGGACAAGGCCGACCTGCCCCGGATCATGCAGGACAATCTCAAGGAGCTCAACACGCAGCTGGCCGCCTACGAACGCGTTGCCGACATCACGATCTACCCCACCGAATTCGAAAAAACGCCCAAGCGGAGCATCAAGCGGTTCCTCTACAGTGCCACGCTGCTGGAGCGGTAAGTAGGCAGGCATGAGATGAGAATACGCGGGAAACAAGCCATAGGCGAGAATCTGCTCTATGTGATGGTCTGGTCGGCCATCATTCTGGTGCCGGTGCTCAACTCGCAGATGATGTCCGAAATGCACATCAATCTGGAGAACGTGCTGATCGCCTGGCGACAGATTGCGCCCTACCTGATCATCTTCGTGATCCACAACAGTTTCCTTGCTCCGCGCTACGTGCTCCGACGCAAGTACGTGAAATACCTCATCCTCAACATCGCCCTTATCACGACCGTCTTCTTTCTGGTGGACCTCTACGAAGAGCGTCTGCTCCACAACCTGCCCGAACAGCCCGACCCCGGAACGATCGACACCTACCGCAAGGTATCGTTCTCCAACCTGGAGATCTACTGGAACATCGTGCTGGGTTTCTTCATGACCGGCGCCAACACGGGCATCAAGCTCATCTACCAGTCGATGCGCGACGAACAGAAGATGGAGGCCCTGCAACGCCAGAACCTGCAGGCCGAGATGGATTATCTGAAGTACCAGATCAATCCGCACTTCTTCATGAACACGCTCAACAACATCCACGCACTCATCGACTTCGACACCGACTCGGCCAAGACCGCCGTCATCGAACTCTCGAAGATGATGCGCTACGTGCTCTACGACTCCGGCCGGGAGATCATCTCGCTGAACCGCGACATCCAGTTCCTGAAAAACTACATCGAGCTGATGCGCATCCGCTACACCGACGATGTCGATATCCGGCTGGAATATCCCGACAATCTGCCCGAACAGATCTCCATACCGCCGCTGCTGCTCATCGTCTTTGTTGAGAATGCCTTCAAGCACGGCATCAGCTACAACCGTCCGTCGTACATCCACATGAAGATCGAGTATGCCGACGGAACGGTGGCCAGCACCTTCGAGAACAGCCGCCACGCAGGATTCCCCGAACGCAAGAACTCTCCGGGAATCGGTCTGGAGAACGTCCGCAAACGCCTTGCCCTGATCTACGGCGAGAAGAACTACACGCTCGAGATCCGCGAACGGCCCGAATCCTATTTCGTGAAACTCGTAATTCCCACGCTCCATGCTTAAGTGTATCGCCATAGACGACGAGCCGCTGGCTCTGCGGCAGATCTCCGCCTATATCTCGAAGATCCCCTACCTGGAGCTGGTCACCACATTCAACAACGCCATCGAGGCACAGGTCTATCTCGCCGGACAACCCATCGACCTGGTCTTCGTCGATATCAACATGCCCGACCTGAACGGCGTGGATTTCGTCCGTTCACTGACCCACCGGCCGATGGTGATCTTCACGACGGCCTACTCGGAGTATGCCATCGAGGGATTCAAGCTCGACGCGGTGGATTACCTGCTCAAGCCCTTCGGATTCGCCGACTTCAGCCGCTCGGCGGCCAAGGCCCACGCGCTCTATGAACTGCGGCAGAACCAGCGCCCCGCATCGCAGAAGGAGGTGTCGGAAGCCGAACCCAAGGACAAGGAGTATATCTCCGTGAAGGCCGACTACAAGGTTTCGCTCGTGCGCATCGCCGATATCGTCTACCTGGAAAGCGAGGGCGAATACGTGCGCATGCACCTCGCGGACGGTTCGACCATCACGACCCTCTTCCGGCTCAAGAACATGGAGGCGGCGCTTCCCGCCGACTCGTTCATGCGCGTACACCGCTCCTACATCGTGAACCTGCGGGCCATCAAGGCCTACGTCAAGGGACGCATCTTTCTGAACGACAACGATGAATATATCCCCATCGGAGAGAACTACAAGGAGGCCTTCCAGAATTACATCGACAAGAATTTCCGGAACCTGTAACCGGCCGTCGGGCCTCGTGCCGCCCCGGCCGCATCAACAGCCGTCCAGACGCGGAAAGGCACGCAACTGTTCGTAGCGCCCCTCCCGATAGCGGCAGCAGTAGTGTTTCAGACCGTTGGTCAGGATGATGTAACGGGCCTGCAGCACCGAATTGTAACGCACGGCCTGCGCCAGCGTCTGTTTGTTGATCGCCACCTCGGGCGCCTTGCATTCGGCCAGCAGCAGGGGACGGCCATCGTCGTCCACAACCACGACATCGGCCCGTTGCGGCTGCCCGTTGAGCGGCACGGCATACTCCTCAACGATGCGCAGGGGCTGCGCTCCGCAGTGTGATACCAGATAGGCGATCAGATGCTGCCGCACCCACTCCTCGGGAGTCAGCACGAGATAGACTCCCCGGATGGGATCCCACACCTCAACCGTCCCGCCGCGGCGACGGGCCTGAAGACGAATGGGCGGGAAGTTCAGATTCGGCAGCTCGGACATCGCAACTATGGAAAAAATTCGTACCTTTACCGTGCAAATATACGAAATATGCGGATCATACTCACCATCGCGGCACTGTTTTGCATCGGCATGGCCGGTGCCCAGCAATACAACCCTTCGAGCGGACGCGAACTGCCCCGCACGCCCATCCGGATCTACCCCACGGCCGATGAAGCCGCAAAGGCGGGCCGGGAGGCCAACCGCTACATGAGCCCCGTGACGACGTGGGAAAACGACGGCGAACGGATGACGGGCACCTTCACCGTGCCTTTCGCATGGATCAACCGGCAGGTATTCTTCCGCCTGGGATGGGTTTCGCGCGCCTACGAGCTGTGGATTAACGGCCGCAAGGTCGGGTACGACGCCAACGGAAACAACCCGGCAGAGTACAACATCACCAAATACGTCGAGGAGGGACGCAACCGAGTGGAGATCGTGGCCGCCGAGAGCGCCCACGGCGCCCTGCTGGAGAGCTGGAAGAGCTCCTCGCGCCTGGAGGCCGGCGAAGTCTGGGTAATGAGCCAGCCGACGCTCCACGTCCGCGACATTCTTACGCGTACGCGGATCGGCGAGGACGGCGATGCCACGGCCGAGGTCGGTGTCGTTCTCCGCACCGGTTCGCTCAACCCACGGACCTCACGGCTCTACTACACGCTGCTCTCGCCGTCGGGCAGGACCGTAACGACCGGCAGCCGCGAAATCACGCTCAACATGCGCCGCGAGGATACGGTGCGTTTTCTGGCCCGCATCCCCTACGATTCGCTCTGGTGCGATACGATGACACGCCCCTACCGGCTGCAGCTGAAGACGCAGCACGAAGGCCGCTATGAGGAGTATCTCGAACAGCCGCTCCGGTTCCGCACCGTGGAGGTGCGCGAAGGGCGCATGTCGATCAACGGCCGTGAAATCGCCCTGCGCTGCCGCGAGATTCCGGGCGACTACACACCTGCAGGGCTCCGCGAACTGCGCGACGAGGGATTCAACACCCTGCGGCTGCTGCCCGGCCCCGTTGCGGAACCGCTGCTGGACAGTTGCGACCGGCTGGGACTCTATGTGATCGTGCAGGCGCCCGTGGATACGCGCCGCAGCGGAGATTCGCGCCGCGTGGGCGGGAACCCCTCGAACAACCCCGCCTGGCGCGAGGCATACGTCGAACGAGCACTGGACAGCTACCACACGACCAAACTGCACCCGTCGGTCATCGCCTTTGCACTGGCCACGCAGTCGGCAAACGGCATCAACCTTTACGAAAGCTACTTGAAAGTCAAGGAACTGCACGAAGAGCGCCCGTTTATCTATCCCGATGCCGAAGGGGAATGGAACAGCGATCGGCTGCAGCTGGAGTGAGACACCGGGCGGGAGCCGGTATCTGCCGAATGAAAAAAATTGAATTTTTTTGCCCGATTTTTTTGGAGATATAAAAATTATAGCTACCTTTGCAATCGCAATCAGGAAATGATTGATGCCTCTCTAGCTCAGTTGGTAGAGCACGACACTCTTAATGTTGGGGTCCAGGGTTCGAGCCCCTGGGGGGGTACAAAGCGGAAAACTCAGGTTTTCCGCTTTTTTGTTTTTTATTTTCCGCCCCTTCTCTCGGGAGGAAGACTTCGCTGGCAATGGCAATATTCCACGTCCGCAGGCCGGCGCCAGCCAGTCAATCCAAGCCAAGCCAATCCAAGCCAATCCGGCCAGCCATACGGGCGCAAACGAACTGCGACCCACGAAACGGCGACAAAAAGAAAAAAAGAAAAGCGGGCAACTCTTTCGAATTGCCCGCTTTGGTAGCGGGAGGAGGACTCGAACCTCCGACCTTCGGGTTATGAGCCCGACGAGCTGCCAACTGCTCCATCCCGCGATATGTCTTCGATGTGTGATCTATCGCTTTTGCAAGTGCAAAGGTAATACAAATATTCGGTCTTTACAAATAAAATTTTACGCTCCCCGGCCTCCCCGGTAATAATCCACCGGCAATCAACCGGTTATCCGAAAAACTTTTTTTTTGATCGGAGGAGCAGCGCCCCGCTTCGCGGCAGGCAGCTATGGCGGTCAGTCGTTGAAACGGTCGAACATTTGCGTGGAAAGGTACTTCTCGGCCCGGTCGGGAAATACGACCACGATGTTTCCCGAGTCGATCCGTTCGGCCGTGCGCAGCGCCGCCAGCATCGCGGCCCCGCTGCTCATGCCGGCAAAGATCCCCTCGCTGGCAATGATCCGGCGGGCCATGTCGATCGCTTCCTCGCTTTCGATGAGCTCCTGGATGTCGATTTTCGAAGGGTCGTAGATCTCGGGGACAATCGCCTCCTGCATGTTCTTCAAACCCTGGATATAGTGTCCACGCGTGGGCTGTGCGCAGACGACACGGATCGAGGGCTTCATCGCCTTCAGAAAGCGCGAGAGTCCCATGAGCGTACCCGACGTACCGAGCGCGCAGACCAGATAGTCGATCTTGCCGCCCGTCTGCTGCCAGATTTCGAGAGCCGTATTTTCGTAATGAGCCAGGTAGTTGCAGGCATTGGTGAACTGATCGGGCATGAAATAGCGGTCGGGGTGCTCGGCAACAAGCCGTCGCGCCAGACGGATCGCCCCGTCGGTACCCTCGGCGGCCGGTGTCAGACGCACCTTGCCGCCGTAGGCACGGATGATCTTGCGCCGCTCGATCGACACCGCCTCGCTCATCACGATCTCCACGGGATAGCCCTTGACAATCCCGACGATCGCCAGTCCGATACCCGTATTGCCCGAAGTGGGTTCGATGATCGTCTTGCCCGGCATGAGGCGCCCCTCGCGCTCAGCCTCCTCGATCATCCGGACCGCAATGCGGTCCTTGATACTGCCCGTCGGGTTGAAACCCTCCAGCTTGGCAAAGATCTGCACGCCGGGCTTCGTGCAGAGCCGGTTGATCCGAACCATCGGAGTCGATCCGATGGTTTCGAGAATGTTTTCTGCGATTTTCATTGACTTCCTAAACCTAACCTGAAAAGAAAAACATCATGCTCCGCGGAGATGCTCGGCCACAACCTCCGCAAGATCCCGTACGGGCTCCTTCGTACCGCGCCCGAGCGCCTTCTTGCAGAGCGGACAGGCCGTAACGATCACCTCGGCACCCGTGGCCTCCAGCTCGCTGCACACCGAACGGGCGATTTGCAGCTGTCCGCTGTCGGATATGGCCGTATTGGCCACCGAGGAGCCGCAACAGAGCGCATCCTCGCGTGTAGAGGCCGGTTCGAGCAGCTCGCCGACCGCCTCGATGACCGCCCGCGGCTCGTCGTAGATGCCGCAGCCGCGTCCCAGCTCGCAGGGGTCGTGATAGGTGAAACGCGTAGCCGAGTGGTTCGGCTGCAGCCGCCCGGAGCGGATCAGACGCAGGATATATTCCGAGTGGTGGAGGATCTCCACACCCTCCAGATCGTAATCCTCGCGGAAAACCTTCAGACAGATCGGGCACGAGGTAACCAGCGTCGTGATGCCGTGCTTGCGGAAAAGCTCCGTATTGTAGCGCATCATCCTGCGGGCCGCATCGGTTTCGCCGGAGAGCTTGAGCGGCCGGCCGCAGCAGACGCCGCCCTCCCGGTCGGCCCACCAGACCTCCTCACCCGCCGCCTCGAAGAGACGCTCCATGGCCTGCAGCGTACGGGGCGTGAGCAGGGTCATGCAACCGGCAAAGTAGCCCACCTTGCCTTCGCCCGAGGAGCGGTCCAGACCGGACAAATAGACGTAGCGGCGCTCGTCGGGGAGGTTGCGGATCCTGTCGCGCGAATTGAGGCGCAGCGTATTGAGATCAATGCCCACGGGACATCGCTCGGCGCAGCGTCCGCACATGAGGCAGTCGTCAGCCGTCTCGCGGCGCAGCATGCCGTAGCGGCGGTCGCGAAGGAAGTAGACCGACTGCACGGTATTGACACCCAGAACGCTCTGCAGCTGGCAGGGATCGATACAGATGCCGCAGCGCGAGCAGGCCTCGATCTGGAAATGGTCGTAGGAGCTCTCCTTCTCGCCCGAGCGCAGGCCGTAATGGCGGAGGAAGATCAGCGGAATCTCCGTGAAGATATGCATGTAGCGCGAGAAGGGCAGCGCCACGAAGAAAATCCCGAGGCAGGAGGAGTAGAACCACCAGGCCGCCGATTCGAGATTCATCAGCGGCAGCAGGCCGACATGTGCCGAAAGCCATTCACCGAGGCTTCCGGTCAGGAAACCGCCGCCCCCGTAGAGGGCGCAGGTCGTACTTTCGGCCAGCAGACGGGCCGGGAAGATGAACCACAGGGCCGAAAGGGCCAGCCGGTCGCCCCAGACGTGTTTCGTCGTACGGCGCAGGCCCAGCATCCGCGAACGCAGCCGCTTGAACCACGCCAGCGCCACGCCCGAAAGGACGAAGAGCAGCAGCAGGTCCATCAGAAAGTCGAAGACGGGCTTGTGTTCGAGGCCCGTGGAGAAGTATTTGAAGAAGACATGCGCCTGCAGGGGGACGTAGCGGAAGCCCAGGTAGGCAATCGTCTCGATCCATCCCACGGTGATGAGCAGGAACCAGCCGAAGGCCAGCGACATGTGCATGTATCCGAGCAGCGGATTGATGCGGAAGATCCGGCGATGCAGCAGCGACTCGCGGATGACCTCCCAGAGGGCCGCCAGGGTGTGGCGCGTGGGAAGCCCGCGCAGGATCCGCAGCTTGTCGGCATGCGGAAGCTGCCAGAGCCACGTCCCCCACTTCCACGCAAGGGCGAGGAACATCACGGCGGCACCGACTATGAAGGGTATGCAGAACGGAGCAAAGAAATTCATCGTCAGAGATCTCCCAGTTTACGTTTGATGAGCAGCACCACGCCGCGCGTATTGATGCCACGCGGGCAGACCAGACGGCACTTGCCGCAGAGCATGCATTTGTTCATCTCCTCGTAGGCTCCCTGGTACTCGCCGCGGCGGACGAGCGTATGGACCTTGCGGAAATTGAACTCCGTGAGGTTGCCGGCAGTGCAGACCGCCGTGCAGGCCCCGCAGCCGATGCAGGTCTGCAGCTCGGGCATCTCGCGCAGGATCTCGTCGCTGCGCCGCAGGTTGTTGCGGTCGAGATTGATCGCCCGGGGCTTCGAGATGGTATATCCGAAATTGATCGCCATAGGTTACAACCCCGCATAGCGGGCGGCCGCGTCGGCAGCGGCAATGCCCTCGTTCAACGTTTCGCCGATGCTCTTCGGCGCGGAGACCGTTCCGGCGTAGAAAATACCCTCGACATTGCTCCGGATATTGTCCAGGAAGAGGTCGCGGGGCTGCATGAAGCCGTTCTGTGCCCGCTCCAGCCCCGCCGAGGCGGCCAGTGCCGCCAGGTCATCGTTCGAGCGCATGCCCACCAGCAGAATCAGCATATCGACGCTCATGCGCAGCGGACGCCCCGTAAGCGTATCCTCGGCCTTGATCTGCACGCGGCCGTCGATCGTGGGACTCGCCTCCGAGATACGTCCGCGCACGAAGTGGATGTTGTAACGCTGCTGTGCCTCGCGGTACATCTCCTCGTACCCGGGGCCGAACATGCGGATATCCATATAGAAGTTGAAGACGTCGGCTTCGGGGAAGAGGCGCTTCATCTCCATGGCCTGCTTGACGCCTGTTACGCAGCACACCTTCGAGCAGTGCTGCTGGCACACCTTCTCGTCGCGCGAACCGACGCAGTGCAGGAAGGCGATGCGCCGCGGGCGCGTTCCGTCGGCCTTCGCAACATGCCCCTCGCGGAACATCCGCTCGAGATCGACCGACGTGAAGACGTTGTCGTAGATGCCGTAGCCGTACTCCTCCTTGATCGCGGCGTCGAAAAGCGTGAAGCCCGAGCAGAGCACCACCGAGTCGCAGGCCAGCTGGCGCCCGTCGCGGAGCGTAACGCCGTTCGGGGCAAGGGCGACCACCTCGGCGCCCGTGAGCACCTCGACATCGCTGGCGTTGATCCGCCGCCGGAGCTCCGTAAGGACCTCCGAAGCGGGGGTAAAGGAGGGAAAGAGCACATGCCAGTGGCGGAGTTTGCCGCCCAGCTCGTTCTCCTTCTCGAGAAGAAGCACCCCGGCACCCTGCTCCGCGAGCCGCAGTGCCGTCTGCATGCCGGCGACACCGCCGCCTATGACGATAATCCGTTTCTTCATTGCAATCCGTTCAATCGTTTTTGAATCGTCCGCCTATTCCCGGATGTCGTAGACCGTATCCGTCGAACCGCAGTTGACTACCGCGGAGGCAGGCTGTCCGATATATTTGCCGTTGCGGCCCAGATACTTGGCCGCAGGATCGTACTCCACACCCATCTTGTCGAGCAGCGGCTCGACATCGACCTGGTGCATCTGCATGCCCAGCTCCCAGGGATCGTAGCCCAGCACCAGTCCGGCCATCTCCTCGTAGGTCAGCACCGGAATGCCGTGGCCGTTCTCGCCGTAGGTCGTGCCCTCCATCTCGGCAATGGCATACTGCCACTTGTCGAGGAACATCGCACAGCCGGGACAGTTGGCCACGATGAAATCGGGCTTGTAGGGGGCCATGCTTTCGAGCTTCTTGTGCGAATTGGCGATCGAATAACCCCGGTTGGCCTGCACCAGGTAGTTGCGGAATCCGAAGCCGCAGCAGTGGCGGCGTTCGGGGTAATCGACGCATTCACCGCCCCACGACTCGACCATGCCGGCCAGCACATAGGGAAATTCCGAGCCGCCGATGCCCGACTTGGGGAAGATCTTCGCGTAGTGGCAGCCGATATGCTCGACGACCCGCAGCGGTTCGCCCGTAGCGACATTCACCAGCCGATGCTTCGCCTGCGCGGCGATCCGCTCCCGGAAGTGGAACATCACGTCCGAAGTATGGGCCATGCAGGCCGGCTTGCGGAACTCGCGTCCCGTAGCCTTCAGCAGGTTTTCGCGCGTGCGCTCCTCCGTCTCGGGGAACTCCTCCCAGGTAGCCAGCACCTCCGTATAGACGCCGAACGAGGTGATGCACGAGGTTACGAAATTCTCGTAACCCGCCTCGTTCATCAGCGAGAACTGGCGTGCCACGATCGTCATGATCGTCTCGAGCGGCACGATGTCCGAATGGTAGCCGATGCCCGTGCACGACGAATGCCTGGGATCGTCCAGCAGGTCACGACCCAGATCCCGCTGCAGGATGTCGATAAAGGTCTTCTCGCTCCCGGGGAAGAAATTCTGACGGATGCAGCTGCGGCCGTAGTAGTAGCGGTCGTCGGCGATCTGCTTCTGGTAATCCGTCCAGCTTGCGCGTTTCATCATGGTCTATTCCTGTTCTTCGTTGCTGCGTTTCGTAAAGACATCCATCAGGTACCGCTCGTCGGCACCCCCCTCGTAGCCCATTTCGCGGGCCTTGCGCTCCGAGTGGCGTTCGATCGTCTCGAACATCTCGCTGCCGCCGCTCACCTCGAAGATCCGCCGGATCTCGCCGAGCGAGGCGTCGTCGATGCGACGCAGGGCGCCCGCCCCTTCACGCATATATACAGGGGTAAAGCGGCCGTAGATCTCCCGGTCGTTGTCGTAGATCCACTGCCAGACGGTGCCCTGCTCGGGATGCAGCTCGGGCTTGACGAGCCGCGGAACAAGGCAGTAACCCGTACGCAGGATATTGTCGCCGATGATGCGCTTGAGGGCCAGCTGCTGGCGTCCCTTCTCGCTCTCGACGAAAAAGCCCAGCTCCTGCGAAAGACGCCGCAGTGCCTGGATCACGTATCCCGGCGTGTTGCCCCGCGGGCAGCGCGGACGGCACGACATGCACTCGCCGCAGAACCAGATCGTATCGCTCTTGAGCAGCCGTTCGATCGCCTCGTCATCGCGCGTCTGCACGATGCTGACGATCTGACGGGGGTCGTAGTTGTAGAACTCGGCCGCCGGGCAGACAGCCGTGCAGACACCGCAGTTCATGCACGCATGCAGCCCTTCGCGCATCCGCACATCCTCCATCAACCGATCGAAATAACGTCCCATTTCCCCATTTTTGTCCGTTTGAGACCGGGCGCATCACCCGGCTGCGGCAGGTTTCTCCGCAAAAGGATTTCCGCACGCATTCCGGCCGCGGTCTCCCTGCAAAGGGGCATAAAAAAACCTTTGCAGAGGCAAAGGTAGGGATTACGGCGCAGCCGCACAGTGGTATAAATGCGTAAATTTACCGCCGCTCGTAGGTTTCGAAAACGAAGGGATAGGGATAGGCGACGCCCCGCTCGAACGCCTCCGAGGCCACCAGACGCCACTTCCGCACGTCCCACGCCGGGAAGCGCGTATCGCCCTCATAGGCGTGGCAAACGCGTGTAAGATAGAACTTCGCGGCCCGCGGCAATGCCTCGGCATAGATCTCGGCTCCGCCGATCACGAAGAGCTCCTCGTCCGCGGGGAAGAGAGCCACGGCCTCGTCGAGCGAATGCACGACCCGGCAGCCGGGAATCTCCAGCTGCTGCCGCGACAGCACGACATTCTCCCGGTTGGGCAGCGGACGGCCCAGCGACTCATAGGTCTTGCGGCCCATGATGACCGGATGGCCCGTAGTCAGGGCCTTGAAGTGTTTCAGATCTTCGGAAATATGCCACAACAGCGTGTTCTTGTCGCCGATCACGCCGTTCTCCGCCACGGCTACGATGATTGAAAGCATGTTTGTTCGTTTTTTGCGTTTTCACCGGAGACAGGCGCCGGTCCTGCCGATCAGAAGGACATCGGGGCCTTGATCGCCGGCCAGGGATCGTACCCCTCAAGCCGGAAATCCTCGTAGCGGAAGTCGAAGAGCGAGCGGACCTCCGGATTGAGATGCATGACGGGCAGCGGACGCGGCGTGCGCGAAAGCTGCTCGTCGGCCTGTTCGAGGTGGTTCAGGTAGAGATGCGCATCGCCGAGCGTATGGATGAACTCCCCGGCTTCGAGCCCGCACACCTGGGCAACCATCATCGTCAGCAGGGCGTACGAAGCGATATTGAAAGGTACGCCGAGGAAGGTGTCGGCGCTGCGCTGGTACAACTGGCAGGAGAGGCGTCCCCCGGCCACATAGAACTGGAACATCACATGGCACGGCGGCAGGGCCATCTGCTCGACCTCGGCAACGTTCCACGCCGAAACGAGCAGGCGCCGCGACTCGGGGTTGCGGCGGATCGTCTCCACGACCTGCGCGATCTGGTCGATCGCACCGCCGTCGGGACGGGGCCACGAACGCCACTGGTAGCCGTAGACGTGGTTCAGATCGCCGTAGCGGTATCCCTCAAGCGGAGACTCCCCGCCGGCGCGGGCGAGGAACGTCTCGCGGTCGACGGGGGCCTGACCGGCCCGGTCGCACAGCTCCGTATAATAGCGGTAGGCGTCGTTGTCCCAGATGTGCACGCCGGCCTCGACCAGCGGCGCGATATTCGTCTCCCCGCGGAGAAACCACAGCAATTCGTGGATCACACCCTTCAGAAAGACCTTCTTGGTTGTCAGCAGCGGGAAGCCTTCGCGCAGGTCGAAACGCATCTGGTGGCCGAAGACCCCCTGGGTCCCGGTTCCCGTGCGGTCGCCCCGCACGACACCCTCCGTACGGATCCGGCGCAGCAGGTCGAGATATTGTTTCATGCCTCCAAAGTTTTCAGTGTCATCCGCCCCGCGTCATCGAGCACGGCATAGGCGGGATTTTTCTCCCAGCAGCCCAGATGCACCACATGGAGCCTGCCGTCGCGGTAGTCGCGGGCGAAGTGCATGTGTCCGAAGACGAAGTGATCCACCTCGTGCGTGAGGGAATACTCCCGGGCATAGGCGATCAGCGGTTCGGTGAGCGATGCGTCGAAACCGCCCCCGCAACCCGTCTCCGCGGCCCGCCGGTCGGCGTCGTTGTGCCGCTTGCGCGACTTGCCGCTCCACCAGCGGCCGAACTTCATGGCCCAGTCGGGATGTACGCCCCACGAGAAGAGGAAGCGCAACGTACGCGACCGGAACGTGCGGTTGAGCAGCTTGAGCACCGGCTGCGAATCGATATTCATGTTGTCGCCGTGTGCCACGAAGACCCGGCAGCCGGCCAGTTCGAGCAGCTGCGGCCCGGTATGAATCTCCACGCCGCATTCGCGCGTCAGGTAGTCACCGACCCACATGTCGTGGTTGCCCGTAAAGAAGACCACGCGGATACCGCGGTCCGTGAGCTCGGCAATCTTGCCCAGCGTACGGACAAAGCCCTGCGGCACGACCCGCCGGTATTCAAACCAGAAATCGAAGATATCGCCTACGAGAAAGATCGCCTCGGCATCGCGGGAGACCGCATCGAGCCAAGCCACGAAACGCCGCTCGACCTCCCGGGCCGTGCGGGCATCACCTGCGCCAAGATGGATGTCCGAAGCGAAATAGATCATGTCAGCGGATCAGCTCTGCGAGTTTCGATTCGAGACTCTTGCCGTAGAGATCCTTGGCCACGATCGAACCGTCGCGGTCGATCAGGAAATTGGCCGGAATGCGCTGCACGTTGTAAAGGGCGAGCGACGAGGAGGCGCGGCCTCGCAGGTCCGTTACCGAGATCCACGGCAGCTGCTGCTCCTGCACGGTCGTAATCCACAGCGGCTTCGACGTATCGATCGCCACCTGGTAGACCTCGAAGCCCTTGTCGGCATAACGTCCGTAGATCTCTTTCAGATCGGCGTTCAGCGCATTGCTCGTGCCCAGTTCGGCAGACCAGAAGTCGAGCAGGATGACCTTGCCCGCAAGCGACGAGAGGCGGACCTTCTTGCCGAACATGTCGGTCATCTCCAGATCGGGATAGCTCATCTCGGTGATCTTCGAGGTCAGATTGATGCGGGCATCCATGCGGGCCACCTCGGCCTGAAGCGACTGCACATAGGGCGACCCGGGGTATTTCTGCCCGGCCTCCTCGGCCACCTTGCGGTAATAGACCACGTCGCTGTCGCCATTGAAGAGGTAGGTATCGCCCGGCAAACGCTGGTAAAGCGCGTAGACGGCCGCCAGCGAGGCCGGATTCTCGACGATGAAGCGCAGCTGCTCGCGACGGATCCGGAAATACTCGTCGGCATACTGTTTCATCAGCGCCTGCCGCTGCTCCTCCGAAAGGGTTTCGCCGGCCGCAAACTGCTGGGCGATTTCATCGAGGCGCTGTGCCCCGGCGACGAAGGCCTGGTAGAATCCCCGCAGCAACTCCGACTCCTCGGAACCCTTGACCGTATAGTTGCGGACCAGACTGCCCGCGGCATTGACCTCGACACGGTCGCCACCGGCAAGCAGCAGAGGGATATACTCCCCGTCATAAATCACATTGTACAGGGCCGGCGTTTCGGATCCCTCCCTGAGCTGGAACCGATAGCTGCCGTCATCGGAGAGCTGCGTCGAATCGACCAGCGTCTGACGCAGCGGCGTAACCTCTTCCAGATAGACATTCCGGGTCTCCGAACCGACGAAACGGCCCGAGATCCGGACCTTCGAGGATTGACAGCCGCAAAGCCCCGCAGCTGCCGCACACAGGACGAAAAACGTTCTTCTGTTCATGTATATTCGTTCTCGTTTTAATCGGACACAAAGATAATACAAACCGTGCGGAGTGCCAAATCCCTGCGATCCGGCATGCATTCCGTACGTTCCATCATGTAAAGATAGATATTTCCCGCGAAACTGCGCGATTTTATTTCGAAGAATTGCGGAACGGGGCGCCGTTTTTCGAGAAATTCCGCCCGTGCTGCTGGCTGCGGTTCTTCTGCCGCTGCTGCGCATGAGCCGCACGACCCTGCTGCATTCCCTTCTGGGGACGTGCCGGAAAGTGCTGTTTATAGTCGTTTCGGAGGTTGTTGATCGCCGATTCGTCGATCTCGATGGCACCCCCGGACATGCGGCGGATGTCCTTTACGATCACCTCGTTGTTGGGGTGCTCCTGATTGTACTCGAAACTCTTCACCCGCATGTAGCGCGCCAGATTGTCCACCGTGCGGGCTACGGCCTGCCGGTCGCTCTCGCCGGCGAGTTTTTCGACGATCCGCTCGACATATTTGCCGTAATGCTTGAAGGTGATGCGCCCCTGCGTATAGGGCATGCGATGCGGCGATACGGTCAGCTCCTGACGCGTGGGGCGCGGATAGGGACTGTCCACATCGAGCTGGAAATCAGACATAATGAACAGATGATCCCACAACTTGTGGGTGAAGTCCGCCGTATCGCGCAGCAGCGGATTCAAATTGCCCATGACGGCGATGACGGCCCGCGCCTGCCGGTTGCGCTCGTGCCGGTCCTCGATCTCGAGCAGCGAATCGATCATCTCCTGGATATGACGCCCGTATTCGGGCAGATACAACTTGCGTCGCGTGTAGTTATAGTTCTTTTTCATAGAGCGGTTTCAACCCCGGATGCTGCTTCATTCGGGCGGCAGAAGCCTCCCGTCGGACCTGTGCGATAGATCGTTTCAAAACGATTCGGGCTCTCATTCCCAACGGCCGACCGACATCCGCGAATTCGTTTTACAAAAGGGAAAGTCCTAACTTTGGGACAAATGTAGACAAAATTTCTCAATTACAAACCATGACGAAAGTTTTAATTCTGGATCATTCAAAAAGCGTGCGAAACGTTCTGCGCGAACGTCTCGAATACGAGGGATTCTCCGCCGAAGCGGCCGAAGACGATACCCAGGCCTCGGAACTGTGCGAAAAGATCCCCTTTGACGTGATCCTCTCCGATACGGCCTGCCGGGTTCCCGACCGGGGAATTCCCTTCATCGCCCTCTCGGACGACGCATCGATCGATTCGGCCGTGCGCGCCGTGCGCAACGGCGCCCAGGACTTTCTCACCAAACCCATAGACATGAACCATCTGCTGCAGTCGATCCAGCAGGCCCTCGACAACCCGCCCGCCCCGGCAGCCCCTACGGCAGCTCCGAAACGCTGCCGCAGAGCACGCACGGCACAGGCCGGACGGATTATCGGCATTTCGCCCGAGATCGAACACGTCCGCCAGCTCATCGACAAGGTCGCCCCCTGCGAGGCCCGCGTACTGATCACGGGTGAAAACGGAACGGGCAAGGAGCTTGTGGCGCGCTGGCTGCATGCAAAGAGTCCGCGGGCCGCGGCCCCCTTCGTCGAGGTGAACTGCGCGGCCATCCCCTCCGAACTGATCGAGAGCGAACTTTTCGGACACGAGCGGGGCGCCTTCACCTCGGCCATCAAGCAGCGCAAGGGAAAATTCGAACTGGCCGACGGCGGCACGCTCTTCATGGACGAGATCGGCGACATGTCGCTCCCGGCGCAGGCCAAGGTGCTGCGCGCCCTGCAGGAGAACCGCATCTGCCGCGTGGGCGGCGACAAGGAGATTGAGGTGAATGTCCGCGTGATCGCCGCCACGAACAAGGATCTGCGCGAGGAGATCCGCAAGGGCAACTTCCGCGAGGATCTCTACCACCGCATCGGCGTCATCATCATCCACGTCCCGGCCCTGCGCGAACACGCCCGGGACATTCCGACACTCGTCGATCACTTCATCCGCCTCGTCAGCGAAGAGTACGGCATTCCGCCCAAGGAGATCGACCCGGAGGCGATGGCAGCCCTGCAGGCCATGCCCTGGACGGGCAATATCCGCGAGCTGCGCAACGTCATCGAACGGCTCATCGTCCTCTCGGCCGAGCGCATTACGCTCGATGACGTGAAGGCCTACTGCAACTGATTGTCCCGACGGCCGGCCGAATCACAACAGGGCGAGAATCTCGTCGGGGCGGTCAACCAGATGCCGAGCCCCGGCCGACTCGAGCTCCGCACGATCGCGGAAGCCCCATGTTACGCCGACCGAGCGGACCCCGGCAGCGGCGGCCGTCTGCATGTCCACGCCCGAATCACCGACATAAAGCGTTCGTTCCCGGGCAACACCCGTCGTTGCGAGAATCTCCCCCACCACCGCCGGATCGGGTTTCAGGGGCACGCCCTCGCGCTGCCCGAAGACCACGTCGAAGGGTGCCGCGGGAAAGAAGAGCCGGATGAGCTTCTCGGTGCCCGCCTGAAACTTGTTCGAGGCGACGGCCATGCGGACGCCCCGCCGCGCAAGGTCGGCAACCAGTTCCGGGATGCCCGGGTAGGGCTTTGTATAGGTGTCGATATGTTCGGTATAGTACTTCACGAAGTCGGCCCGCACGAGCGCCACGTTTTCAGGTGTGCGCAGCGGCTCGGGGAGCGCCCGCTCGACGAGTCGCAGAATGCCGTTGCCGACAAAATGGCAATACTCCTCATAGGAGTGCTGCGGAAGACCGCGGAGCGCCAGCACGGCGTTGCAGGAGACGGCCAGGTCGCCGATCGTGTTGAGCAGCGTGCCGTCGAGATCGAAGATGACAAGTTCCGTATTCATTTCGCGGATTTGATTTTCCAGCCCACGGCGGCCACCAGGAGCGACATGAGCGGGCTGACGATATTGAAGATACAGTAAGGCATGTATGTGAAGGTCGAGACGCCGAGCACCGTGGCCTGCGTCATGCCGCACGAGTTCCACGGGATGAGCACCGAGCAGACCGTGGCCGAATCCTCGACCGAACGGCTCAACAGCCGCTCCTCAAGTCCCCGCTGCGCATAGAGATCGCGGAACAGGCGCCCCGAGAGGATGATCGAGATATACTGGTCGGCCGTGCAGAGGTTGAAGAAGATGCCGGCTCCGACGGTCGAGGCCACGGCCGAGAAGGCCCGCCGCACGAAGCGCAGGAAGATGGCCGTCAGCGAGCGCAGCATGCCGCTGCCGGTCATCACGCCGCCGAAGCACATGGCACAGATGATCAGCCACACGGTATTGAGCATGCCGGCCATGCCGCGCGTGGCGACCAGCTCGTCCAGCTGGGGCGTACCCGTCTCGAGCGACGTGGGCCCGAAGCACGACATGAGCACTCCCCTGAATCCCGACAGGAAGTCGAGCGCATCGACACCCGCCACGCGGGCCACCAGTTCGGGCTGTGCCGCGAGCATCGCCACGCAGGCGAAAACGACGGCCAGGAAGAGCGTCACGATGGCCGGGAGTTTCCGGGCGATGAGCAGGCCCGTAGCCAGCGGCACGAGCAGCAGCCACGGCGTGATGCGGAACGTCGTCCGAAGCGCCTCGGCATAGAGCATTGTCTGCGAATCGGCGCCGTGGCGCAGCATCAGCCCCGCAACGGTAAAGACCCCGAGCGCCACGAGCATCGACGGCACGGTCGTATAGAGCATGTAGCGGATGTGCGTGAAGATCGGCACGCCGACCGTCGAGGAGGCGAGCACCGTCGTGTCGGACAGCAGCGAGATCTTGTCGCCGAAGTAGGCGCCCGAGATGATCGCGCCGGCGACCCACCCCTCGGGGAAGCCCATCGCCTCGCCGATACCCATGAGCGCCACGCCGATGGTGGCGATCGTGGTCCACGAGCTGCCGGTCATCAGCGACACGACGGCGCAGATCAGACACGAGGCCACCAGGAAGAACGACGGATGGAGAATCTGCAGACCGTAGTAGATAAGCGTCGGCACCACGCCGCTGATCATCCACGTCCCGGCAATGGCGCCGATCAGCAGCAGGATGAGAATGGCCGAGGCCGAGGCCCTGATGTTGTCGATGATCGACTCTTCGAGCACGCTCCACCGGCAGCGGTAGAGCCCGATCGCGAGCATGACGCAGACCGATGTGGCCGAAAGCAGGGCGATCTGGCTGCCGCCGTTGATGGCATCACCGCCGAAACAGCGGATCACGACGTAGAGCAAACCCGTCAGCACCGCCAGCGGGATCAGCGACACCCACGGCGAAGGGAGCCGTTCGGCCGTCTGTTGTTCGTGCATGTGCATTTCTTGTATGATTTTTCGCGCGCAAATGATTTCGCGCGCAAAAGTACGAAAAAACTTCAAGATTCGGCCGCTTTTTCAAGGGTTCGAACGGGTCCGGAGGCCGAATCCCGGCCGCAAGATGCGATCGGCGGTCCCGATTTTTTTCGGGCCGGATCGCGGATTTTCCGATTTTTTCCCTACATTTGAAAATGCAGAACCCCGAAAAGTGATGGAAATGCTCCGCAAAATAGCCCGTTTTTACATCGACGGATTCCGCGAAATGACCCTCGGCCGCACGCTCTGGGCCATCATTCTGCTGAAGCTTTTCATCCTCTTCGCCGTTCTGAAGCTCTTCTTTTTTCCCGATCTGCTGGCCGGGAAGAATCCCGAAGAGCGTGCCGACTACGTACTCGAAAACCTGATTCCCGAAAACTGATGCCATGCTAACCGACTACCTTTCGACCGTCGACTGGTCGCGGGCGCAGTTCGCCCTGACGGCCATCTACCACTGGCTCTTCGTGCCCCTGACCCTCGGACTGGGGCCGCTGATCGCCATCATGGAGACCCTCTACGTCCGCACCGGCGACGAATTCTGGCGCCGCACGACGAAATTCTGGATGCGCCTGTTCGGCGTCAATTTCGCCATCGGCGTGGCCACGGGCCTCATCCTCGAATTCGAGTTCGGAACCAACTGGTCCAACTACTCGCACTTCGTGGGCGACATCTTCGGCGCCCCGCTGGCCATCGAGGGCATCTTCGCCTTCTTCCTCGAGAGCACCTTCATCGCCGTGATGTTCTTCGGCTGGGGCAAGGTCTCGAAACGCTTCCACCTCACGGCCACCTGGCTCACGGCCATCGGTGCCAACCTCTCGGCCTGGTGGATCCTGGTGGCCAACGCCTGGATGCAGTATCCCGTCGGCTGCGAGTTCAACCTCGAAACGGTCCGCAACGAGATGAGCTCCTTCTCCGAAGTGGCTCTCTCGCCCGTGGCCGTGAACAAGTTCCTGCACACGGTAACCTCGTCGTTCACCCTCGCGGCGCTCTTCGTCGTCGGAGTCAGCGCCTGGTACCTGCTCCGCGGCCGCGAAAAGCGCATGGCGACGAAAAGCATTGCCATAGCCTCGCTCTTCGGCCTCATCTCCGCCCTGGCCACGGCCTGGAGCGGCGACCAGTCGGGAGCCATCGCAGCCCGCACGCAGCCCATGAAGCTGGCGGCCATGGAGGCCCTCTACGACGGTGAGCATGGCGCCCCGCTCACGGTCATCGGACTGCTGCGCCCCGAAGACGAGCGCAGCTCGAACGACGACGCCTTCCACTTCAAGGTGGACATTCCGAAGCTGCTCTCCGTGATGAGCTTCCGCGACACGGAGGCCTTCGTGCCGGGCATCAACGACCTGATCAAGGGCAACGCGGAGCAGGGAATCCTTTCGGCCGAAGAGAAGATGGCCCGCGGCCGCGCGGTCATCGCCACGCTCGCCCGCTACCGCCAGGCCCGCGACGAGGGCGACACGGGGACCATGCAGCAGATCGAGGAGCTCTTCGATGCCTCGACGCCCCAGGGCGAACACTTCCTGCGCGAATACTTCGCCTACTTCGGATACGGGTATCTCGAAACGCCGCAGCAGCTCGTACCGAACGTGCCGCTGCTCTTCTACTCGTTCCGCGTGATGGTCGGCGCCGGCTGTCTGTTCATCCTGCTGCTGGCGCTCGTCTGGTGGTTCAACCGCCGCGAGCGGCTCGACACGAAGCGCTGGCTGCTCCACGCCGCCGTATGGTGCATTCCGCTGGCCTATCTCGCCTCGCAGGCCGGATGGATCGTCGCCGAGGTCGGACGCCAGCCCTGGGCCATTCAGGGGCTCATGCCCGTGAACGTCGCCGCCTCGAAGATCCCGAGCGGCTCCGTAACCACGACCTTCATCCTCTTCCTCGTGCTCTTCACGGCACTGCTCATCGCCGAGGTGAGCATCCTCTGCCGCCAAATCAAGATCGGACCCAAAAACGAATAAGCCATGGATACGCTGACACTGCTCCAACACTACTGGTGGTTCCTCATCGCGCTTCTGGGCGCCCTGCTGGTCTTCCTGCTCTTCGTGCAGGGCGGGCAGGCGCTGCTCTACCGCCTCGGACATACGGAGGAGGAGCGCAACATGATCGTCAATGCCTTGGGCCGCAAATGGGAGCTCACCTTCACGACACTCGTAACCTTCGGCGGCGCCTTCTTCGCCTCGTTCCCGCTCTTCTACTCCACGTCGTTCGGCGGCGCGGTCTACGTCTGGATGGCCATCCTGCTCTGCTTCGTTGTGCAGGCCGTGGCCTACGAGTACCGCCGCAAGCCCTCGAATGTCTTCGGTGAACGTACGTTCGATATCTTCCTGATGATCAACGGGCTGCTCGGGCCACTGCTCCTCGGCATGGCCGTCGGGACCCTCTTCACGGGAGCACCGTTCACCGTCGACCGGCTCAACCTGGCCAACGCCGGTGGCGACGCCGTGGTGATCTCGCAATGGACCACTCCCTGGCACGGCCTCGACGCCGTGGCAAATCCCCGCAACTGGGCGCTGGGACTCTCCGTGGCGCTGCTCTCGATGATCCTGGCCTGTCAGTTCCTCGCGCACGACGTCGACGACGAGACGATCCGGCTTCACATCCGAGGCTGCCTGCGCCGCCTTGCGGGAGGCTTCGTCACGCTGTTTGTCATTTGGCTGCTCTGCCTGCTCATGGCCGACGGATGGACCGAAGATCCCACGACGGGCGTGATCTCGGCGGAGCCCCACAAATACCTGCACAACCTGCTCGAAATGCCCGTTGTGGCCGCCATGCTCTTCGTCGGCGTCATCGCCGTACTGGCAAGCATCGGCATGGGATGGGTCGGGAAACGACGGGCCATCTGGTTCGGCGGTGCAGGGACGGTTCTCACAGTCCTCGCCCTGCTGCTGCTGGCCGGCTGGAACAACACGGTCTACTACCCTTCGACGGCCGACATGCAGGCCTCGCTGACGATCCGCAACTCCTCGTCGAGCCTCTTCACGCTGAAGACGATGTTCTGGGTATCGCTCTTCATCCCCGTCGTCGTAGCCTATATCTGGTATGCGTGGCGGGCCCTGAGCCGCCGCCCGATCACCCGCGAGGAGATTCGCGACGGAGGACATCAGTATTGATCCCCGCAGACGACAAAAGCGCGGAGGCCCGTTGGGTCTCCGCGCTTTTTCATGGTGTGACGGAACCGGTTTCCGGCCCGGCCGTCCCGTCTCCGGCTATTTCTCCTCCGGACCGCCGAAGGGGTACTGGTGTTCGTGCACGTCGTCGAAACGCATCCCCTTCTCGTAAGTCTTCATCGCACGGCGCGACATGCCCATCGACGAAAAACCGCCGTCGTGGTAGAGATTCTGCATCGTAACCTTGCGCGTCAGGTCCGAGAAGAGCGTCAGCACATAGTCGGCGCAATCCTCGGCCGTGGCATTGCCCAGCGGCGACATGCTCTCGGCAAAGGCCATCAGATCACCCAGACCCAGCACGCCGCTGCCGGCCGTGGTCTGCGTCGGCGACTGCGACACGGTGTTGATGCGCACATGCTTCTCGCGGCCGTAGATATAACCGAAGCTGCGGGCGATCGACTCAAGGAGCGCCTTGGCGTCAGCCATGTCGTTGTAACCGTAAAGCGTGCGCTGCGCGGCAATATAGGTGAGGGCCACAATCGAGCCCCACTCGTTGATGGCGTCCTTCTTGCGGGCCACCTGAATGGCCTTGTGGAACGAAATGGCCGAGATGTCGAGCGTCTTCGCGAGGTAGTCATAGTCCAGATCGTCGTACGTGCGGCCCTTGCGGACGTTGGGCGACATGCCGATCGAGTGGAGCATGAAATCGAACTTGCCGCCGAAGTGCTCCATCGTCTTGTCGATGAGGTTCTCCAGATCCTCGACGCTCGTGGCGTCGGCCGGGACAACGATCGTATGGCACTTCTCGGCCAGCTTGCCGATCGTACCCATGCGGATCGAAACGGCGGTATTCGTGAGGACGATCTCGGCACCCTCTTCGACGGCGCGTTCCGCCACCTTCCAGGCAATGGACTGCTCGTTGAGTGCTCCGAAGATCAAACCCTTCTTTCCTTTCAATAAGTTGTAAGCCATCGTAATTGTTTTTTGATTTCGCCGGCAAAGATAGCACAAGGTCTCCGCAATGCCAAATTTTATGGTCGAAACGTCCGGGCACACTCCTGGCCCAGGAGCAAGACCCGACAAAAAAGACGGGCGCCCGAAGGCGTCCGTCCTTTCAAAAAGGGTTTTTCAATGGGTTATTCTGCGGATACGGCCGTTGCAACCTCGCTGGTATGAGCCGACGTTCCGGGCTTCCAGGTCTTGAGGCGGAGCGGAGTAGCTTCAGACTGCGCCACTGCGGCACGGGTTTGCACCTTACGCATCGTGAAGGGCCCCGACGCATAATCGAAGTCGGTATATCCATCATCAGCATAGAACCGAGCGAACGAAGATCCCTTCAATGCGAAGAAGTCCATGCCGATAATCGGGAGCGTCTTGCCACCAGTGATGGTAACGGATCTACCAGCCATTACTGCCGTGGTCTTATCGGTACCCAGCTTGGCATCCATACCAATGTAACCGCCCGTAACGATGGTATAGGATCCATTATTCCGTGCCAAGCAGATGTAGGTAATATCATACCCATCGGTAACACCAACTTTCTGTCCGTTAGCAATCGAGAACATGCCCGTTTCGGAATCATAATTCGCGACAATGGGATAAATATTGCGAAGCGTCGTAATACCCAGACCGGTAATATTAAACGACTTATTCGGAATTTTGACATCAATCGTAATATTCATTGTTTGCGGAGTCTTCGTAACCTCCGACGAGGTACTGGTTACCTCCCAGGTACCGAGCCATGCCTCGTAATCCTCCTCCAGCGGCGGCATCTCCGCAGAAGTGAACTCCTCCTTGAACAGGTCGGTCGTCGAAGTAAAGGCACTGCCGTCTTCCAGAAGAGCGATACCGAAGGCCGCTACAACATATTCCGTTTCGGGCGACAGCTGATTCTCGAATGTTCCTTCCGACGGACCCATATAAGCAAGCGCCGACAGGATTATCTCAGGCTCAAGTCCCAGATCAAGATAGGAATTCAGCTCATCGACAAGCGCACGCATAATCGCCTTGTCACTCATCGTAGCGATGCTCGACTTCGGGAATACAGCCCACTGGTAGTACTCGTCGTCGATCGTCGGCGTTACGGACACGGTAACACTGCTGTAGGTCAGATCGGAGATGTCGATCGTGAACTGGTTGTTCGAGCGGATCGGCTCGGCAGCGCTGATACGGACGCTTCCATCCTCGTTCTCGAAGTAATAATCCTCCTTGAAGGTCATCTCCGTAACGGTCTTGTTGCCGATTACAAGCGGCTCGTAGAAGTGAAGACCCGTCTTCGTGTAGACATAGGGAGCGGTGATCTCCTGCGTTTCGGCATCCTCACCCTCGGGCGTATAGGCGATCGTGAAGACACGGGCCGTGAAATTGTTCACCGACATCCGCATCGTAACGGGATATTCGACACCATCCACCGTGCAGGTCTTGCAATTCACCTCCATATCGGACGCAGCATTGATATACGCCTGCATCTCCGTAGCCCAATCGCTGGTCTCCAGCGGATAGAGGTAAGCGTAATTGTTGGTCTTGCGTCCCTTGAGCTTGATGAACTCGTTGGAAGCCTCCATGACCACGAAGTCCGAATCTCCCTCGAGACCGCCGTTGGCGGTTCCGATACCCTGCTCGGCACCCGTCGAAGGCGACGAGTAGAAGTGGAAGATATCGTTGTAGGTATCGAACGAAAGAACGGCTCCGCTTTCACCCTCTACCGTATAGTAGGAGGTTGCGGTCTGGGTGGGATCGAAGTGCTCCGACGAAGCCACAACCGTACCGTCGGTATTGAATTTCACGAATACATTGTACCCTCCGTAGATGCGGTTGCCTTCGGGGTAGAGTTCCATTCTCCAGCCGTTTGCGGCACTCTGGAGTGCCGTGGTGGCTTCTTCTACGGCCGTTTCCAGACGCTCCGATGCCGACTGGGAGAATTTGTCCTCATCCTCCATCAGACAGGAAACGAACAGCGTGGAGAGGAGCGAAAATATGAGTAATTTTTTCATAACGTTCACGTCTAAAGGTTAAAGAGTATCCAAATCCATCGAGGGCACCTCAGCCTGACGTCGGAGAACGACCTCACGCAGCTGATCCAGATCGATATTCCACTCGTTCTGCATGTACTTGTAGGCAATCTCAAACTTCGATTCGATCATCGAGCGGCCCGTTGAACCGGCCGTGGAGAGCATGGAACTCCACGTCGATGCCGTATTGGTTACATAGATCGAAATAAGCTCCACGAAATCCTCGTCGGCCGACGTGGCAGCATAACGGCTGATAAAACCGGCCTTGAGCGCCGCGGATTCGGTAGCATATACATCCCAGCAGGCATTACCCACATAACGGCTGCTCTCGGAGGTACCGGTGATCTGGTCGAAGTCCGTCGAATAGGGTTTCGTCTGGTGAAGGATGTGGGCAAACTCGTGGTGGATCGTCTTGAAATACCACTCGTTGAGCAGATCGACATCCGTCGGATCCATCCGGTTCACGGCATAGAGCGTAATCTTCGTTCCGCCCTCGGCCGTACCGAGAATAACCGTACCGTTGTTGTTATAGGCCGGGCTGCCCACCAGGTAGATCATTTTCGGGAAGTAGTTGCGGATAAACTCCTCGCTACCGGTAATCTCGTCATAAGACTGCAGGCAGAGATGGCGGACCAGTTTGGCCATCTGTACCGCCTTCTCGTAGCTGGCCGGAGTAAGGTTATAGGTCATATCCGACTCCATATCCTGATAACGGTAGGCAAATTCGATGTTATAGGGCGTAACGAAATTATCATATAGCCAGGCATCGAGCGGCGTAGGCTCGGACGTCACCTCCACGATAACGCTGTTCGGGTTCAGATCGTCCTCGGCGCAGGAGACACCTGCCAGCATGCATCCCAGCGCTACGATCGCAAACAAAACTATCTTTTTCATACTGTTCACTTTTTTCGTGGTTAAGATTATCTCGGATTGGGGGTCAATCCGGCTGCGATAACATCGGCCGGGAGCTGGATGGCACGGCGAGGATCGCGTACGACAAGCTCGTCATCAACACTCAGAATACCGAGGTCGTTGCTCGTAAGCGTACGACGGGCAATCTCAATACCGAAACGCTTCACATCGAACCAGCGGAGACCGCAGTGCAGCGTCTCGTAGCGGCGAAGCATCAGCAGCGGATGGATCATGGCCTCCTGCATCTCGTCGAGCTGGAATGCCGGGTTGAGCTTCTTCTTGGGGGTCGGCTCCGTCGGCGTATAGTACGCAGTGGCATCAGCCCAGGCCTTGACGTTCTCCTCAGTCATGGCCGTATAGCGCGAGCAGGTATTCGACAGGAAGAGGTTCATGTCCGCGAGGGCGTTCGTATACTCCTTCTTCATGATGTAAGCCTCGGCACGCGTCAGCAGCAGTTCGTCCGCCGTGAAGATCGGATAAACCGTGTGGGCATAACCAATACCGGCTACCGGGTCGGTGTACTCGAACAGATAAGGCGTGTGCGGCAGCAGGGTCTTGTCCAGACCGCTCGTGTAGCTCAAAGGCCGGCATTTCCAGGTATAGGGAGCGAACGGCATGTTCGTAGCGCTGATACCTTCATTTTTGGCGATGTACTGGCCGTGGTTGTACTGCACACCCGTACTGTACCCTCCAAAATAGGTGCCCGAGGACGAATAGGCCGTAGCGAGCAGGTAGTTGCACGGCAGCTCCGTACCGATATAGTAGGTAGCGGCGGTATTCTGCGTCGAACCGTTGTTCATCGGGTACTGCAGCAGTTCCTCATAGTTGCGCAGCGTGCTGGCGGGCGTCTCGCTCAAGGCGGCCGTTGCACAGGCGATGGCCTCGTCCCACTTCTGATAATAGAGGTAGAAACGTGCGGCAAACGCATTGGCGGCGCGCTTGTTGAAGTGATACTTCGGCACCGAGTAGATGGCGTCGTTGATCAGCGGCAGACCCTCCTCGACATCCTTGGCGATCATTTCATAGACGCCAACCACCGTACCGCGCTCGTACTTGGGGTCAAGCTCCGTCTCGGCAGCCTCCATGTAGGGAATACCCAGATCGTCGGGATAGGCCGGATCATAGTGCTGGCAGAAGATATTGACCAGAACGAAGTGTGCATAGGCCCGGCAGAGAAGCGCCTCTCCCTTGGCAGCCTTTAACTTGTCGGTCATCTCCATGCCTTCGATGGCCTTCAGCGTCTGGTTGGCGTTGGCAATGGCCATATAATGCGATGACCAGGTATTGGCGGGACTTTCATTGTTGGTCTCCGTAGGATCGCTCCATTCGTAGCTCTGCTGCCAGAAACGGCTCCATCCGCTGTAATTCGTACCGTGGTTGTCGGTATTGTCGGATGCCAGCTCCAGGAAGAGCCACGGTTGGTTGTCGGGGTAGGCCGAAACCAGCATGTTTATAGCCTTCTCCTCCGAGTCGATCGTCGTGCGGTTGTCAGGCTGCTGGTCGAGAAAATCGTTACATGCCACAAGCCCGGCCGCAAGAAGCGACGAGAATAGCAAACGCGAGAATTTATAGCTTTTCATAGATATCGTTTTGAGGGTTTATAAACCGATTTTGAGCGTCATCGTGAACTGCTTCGGAACAGGGGTTGCCACACCGCCCGAGTTGAAGAACTCCGGATCCTGACCGTTGAGCTTCTTGTCCGCATAGATCAGGAAGAGGTTCGTGGCCTGCAGCTTGAGCGAGAGGCTCGACAGCTTCAGCTTCTGGATCCACCGCTTGGGGAAGTCGTACGTCAGCGAGATCTCCTTCATGCGGATGAAGTCACCCTTCGCGATACGGGCCGTGGAGTAGTTGTAGGCGTTGTAGGCGTAGGAGAGCTGGTTGTTGTCGTTGTACTGACGGCTCGAGATGATTGCCGGCACATCGGTATACTTCTCATCACCGGATCTCATCCAGCGGTTCTTGAACTCACGCGGCATGGAGGTCAGATCGTTGTACGAGCTGGAGAAGACCGGATCGAGACGAACGACGTTGCCGAACGAGTAGGTGATGAAGACATTCAGGCGAAGGCCCTTGTAACGGAAGATGTTGCCGAAGCTACCTACGTCCGTAGGCTCCGACGGTCCCGAGTAAACCAGGTGGTCGAAACGCTCGGTCTCCTGGAAGTTGATGTCGGTCGAGGTGAGCTGGCCCGACTCGTTGATGAAGGTCGGAATACCGTTCTCGTTCAGACCGCGGAAGTCATACGAGAAGAGCGAGTTTACGGGATAGCCCTCACGCGAGTAACCGATACCCGAAACAAGGTCGAATGCGCGGGTCGAGGTCTCGAACTTGGTAACCTCATTTTTCATGTGCGAATAGATGAAGTCGGTCGTCCAGCTGAAATCCTTGGTCTGGATATTCTTCGTCGAGAGCGAGATCTCGATACCCTGGGACTTCATCGTAGCGACGTTGCCCCACTTCTGGATTTGTCCGCCGATACCCTGCGTGGTAACCGGGCCGATCAGGTCGTAGTTGTTACGCTTGTACCAGTCGACCGTGAAGTTGATCCGGTTGTTGAGGAATCCGAGGTCGGCACCGATATTGAACTCGTGCTTCTTCTCATAGGTCAACTCGCTGTTTTCCAGTTCGGAAAGCTGCATACCCGTTTCACCGGCACCGGCCGTAGGACGCCACGGCGTGTAGCTCTGGATGACGGCCAATGCGTTCGTCACGGAGGGACGGTCGGCGGTCAGCGAGTAGGAAGCCTTGAGCGAGAGGTGCGAGATGGCATTGCGGATCGGATCGAAGAAAGCCTCCTCGTGTGCGTTCCAGGCACCCGAGACGTTCCATGTCGGAAGCCAGCGCGAACGGGTCGTCAGACCCAGGGCGTTGTTACCCTCGTAACGGATCGTTCCGTTGACGGTATAGCGTCCCTTGTAGGAGTAGGTGGCATTGAGGAAGAAGGCGGCATTGCGGTAATAGGTATTACTCATTCCGTAGTATGCCGAATTGTCCTCCTGGCCCTTCTTGAATACATTGTAGTCGTAGAAGGGAATCTCACCGGCATTGTACTGCAGACCCCAACCGCGGAACCACGTCTCCTGACGGTCGATCTGGTTGGTCTCCATACCGGCGTAGGCATTGATGATGTGGGTGTTGTTGATGGTCGTGTTGTAGTTGGCCGACAGACGGAAGTCGTACGAAAGCATGCGGTTGTCCGTACGCGTGTAGATACCGCCGACGGGAAGAACCGTTTCGGGAACGGCATAGATGTCGTCGGGATCCTTGTAGAGGAACGAGTTGCTGTCGCGGATGGTCGTCGTGCTCATGGCGCGGTAAGCCATTGCCTGGTTCGAGTCATCCTTGACATGGTGCTCCTGGGAGGTGCCCGAGTAACGTACGGCAGCCAGACCGGCAACCTCGAAGCCCTTGAAGGCCTTCCACTTCACCTCGGCCTGGAACTTCACGTCGGCGACGTTCAGGTCGATGTAGTTGCTGGCCAGCTCGTCGAGGATGTTGAACGAGGTGTAGTTGCGGACATACTGCTCCTTGGGATCGAGCACACGCGAGGTGTTCAGGGCGTAGGAGTAGGGGTTGATATCGAAATCACGCTTTACCTCTCCGGTTACATAGTCGATGCTCGATCCGAGCGTTCCGGGAGCCTTCTGCTTACGATACGACCCGTTGGTGATCAGGTTCACCGAAACGGCATCCGAAAGGTTGTATGTCGCATTGAGGTTGGCCGTATAACGGGAAACTTCGCTGGCCTTGCTCCATCCGGGATCGAACAGGGCGCTGACCGATGCATAGTACGAAGACTTGTCGGTACCCGACGTAACGCTCACCGAGTGCGAGTGCATGATCGTATTCTGGAACAGCTCCTGGAACCAGTTCGTATTCCGATACTCGGCCTGGCGCAGATACTGCGCACGCGCCTCCGGCGTATTGAGGAGCTGACCCGAATTGATCAGCGCATACATCTTGCCGTAGACACCGCTGGACGAAGCGTTCGTTACGCGCGAGTTGCCCAGCCAGCCCTTGGTGTACATCTCCTGGTAGATCGACATCTGGTCCTGCGAATTCATGATGTTGAAGTTCGCATACGACGGGATCATGCGGTAGGTGAATTCACCCGTATAGTTGATGCGGCTGATACCGGGACGTCCCTTCTTGGTGGTGATGACGATCACACCGGCCATGGCGCGGGCACCGTAGATCGAGGTTGCGGAACCGTCCTTGAGGATGTTGAAGCTCTCGATGTCCTCGGCATTCAGACCGGCGATGGCCGAACCGATAAGCGTCGTGGCATCACCCGACGAGAGGTCCTCGGCCGAAATGTCGGCCACGTCCTCCATGATGACACCGTCGACAACCCACAGCGGTTTCGAGCTACCGCTAATAGACGTTGCACCGCGGACGCGGATCTTGGGCGCCGTACCGAAGGTACCCGATACGTTCTGCACCGACACACCGGCCGAACGGCCCTCAAGACCGCGGCTGATATCAGCCAGACCCGAAATCTTCACATCGTCAGCGACAAGCTGGTCGGATGCTCCGGTGAACAGGCGCTTGTCCATTGTTGTCATACCCGTTACGACCACTGCCTCCACAGCCTGCGCATCGGGTTCGAGTTTCACGCGGATGTTACGCGCAATGGCAACCTCCTGCGTCTTGTAACCTACATAGGAGATGACCAGAACTCCATCGTTGGGGAGATTCTTCAGCTCGAATTCTCCATTCAGATCGGTAGAGATACCGATAGACGGGTCGTCCTTGAGGATGACCGTAGCACCGATGACCGGTGTGTCGGTTTCATCGACAACCAGACCCTTCACTTGTCTGGATTGAGCAAACGCACAACCCACTATCGCCAATATAGCCAGCAACGATAGCGTAAGTTTTTTACCCATAAGCGTTAATTTTTGACTGTTTTGTAGAATGGAAGTACTTCAATGGCAAAGATATCATAATACGACCTGAAATGCAAGATTTTTTCAATAAAATAATTAAGAAAATTAAATTAGATTACAGCATTGACGATCATTAATTCAAATAATAATAAAAATGCAGTAATTTAATCGAAATGATAACAACCTGAAAGCCCATTTCGAGACATAAAGGACACAATCATGTTAAAAAAACAGCCGTTCCGACCACCCCGAAAGGGAAAAATGCCTCATGAAGCCCTGTTTTACTCCCAATGATCCGCCGAAATAAAGCATTTCATGATCCGAAACCGCAAAAGGCGGGATTAATTAACAAATTTTAGGAATAAGCATACACCCCTCCCCTCACACACTTCCGACCCGATGAATGACGGGCATTTCGAAACGATAATATTTGCATATGTGGCCCCGATTGATTATTTTCGGAACCGTATTGACATGCCGAATGCCATGAAACAACACCTGTACGGACTGCTCCTGACGACCGTGCTGCTTACCGGATGTACGCATCGGAATCCGATAGCGGAGACGCTCACGTACGCCGGGGAGCAGCTTAAGACCGATCCAGATGACGCTCTGCATATATTAAGAGGTATCGCACCCGAAGCGCTCGGGTCCCGGGCAGAGAGAGCCCGGTATGCCCTGTTGTATGCCGAAGCCGCAGAGCGTTCGGCCGACACGGTCGATTCGGCACGGAGCGACTCGCTGCTTCGCATGGCATGGTACTATTACCGGGAACGTCCCCAGGAGGTGCGGAACCAGTGCCGGACGCGTTACTACCAGGCCCGCAACAAACTGCGGCAGGGCGACAAGCCGGGAGCCCTGCGCCTGTTCCTGGAGGTCGAGGAGCAGCTGCGCCACATCGACGAACCCCGCTATCTCGGGCTGCTCTACCTGCGCATCGGCAAAGTGTACCACGACGAGCTGAACTTCACGAGAGCCTATCGCTACTACCGGGAGGCACGCGACCTCTTCTTGCGCCTGGAGGAGACGGAACACACCACCGAAGCGCTGCTGGGAATGACGGCATCGGCACTCCGGATGCACGACCTGGTCCGGGCACACCGCGACTGTACGATGGCTCTTGATCTGGCCGACGAGTCGCACAACGAAAAGCTGGTGCGGAAAAGCCTCGGCTATTTCGCCACAATCTATGCCGTGACGGATACGGCCCGCATTCCCGAAGGGCTGCTGCAGCGTATCGAACAGTCGGTACGGGCCGACACGACCGCCTCGGGACTCTGCACAAAGGCCCAGACGCAGCTGCTCCGCGGCCAGCCGCAGCTCGCCTGCCGCTCGATCCGGACCGCAGAGCTGCGGACACCCCGTCCGGGAGAGCTGCCCATGCTCTACTACACGGCCTACCTGGCCAACATGGCGGCCGGAGAGTATCGCGAGGCAACCCGACAGATCAACCGCTTTATCCTGCTCAACGACTCGCTGACCCGCACCTCGCTGCAGAATTCCGCCGGGATGATCGAACGGGAGTTTTTCCGGGAGCGCACCGATTTCTATGATTACAGGCTGCAAAGCCGCCGCAGGCAGGAGCTGCTCCTCATCGGAACGGGATTGCTGCTGCTCGGCATTGCGGGCTACCTGCTCCGGCAACGGATCCGCCTGCACAAGATCCGCAACGAACGCTACCTGCTGCTCGTGCGGGAGCTGCAGTCTGAATACCGCCGTCTGTCGGAGGATCTCCAGGCACAGCGCCACGAGGAGAGCCGGCTGAAAGGAGCCATTGCCTCGCGGTTCGATGTCGTGAACCAGCTCGGCAAGGCCCTCTACGAACGGGGCGAGACCGCCAGCGGACAGACGGCCATGGTCCGGCAGGTCAAGAAACTCATCGAAGGCTTTGCCGAAAACGGAGAGATGCTGCAGGAGCTCGAACAGATCGTAAACCTGGCACACGACGACGTCATGCGCCACCTGCGGACCGACTTCCCCGCCATGAAGGAGGCCGACATCCGGCTGCTCTGCTACATCTTCGGAGGATTCTCGCCGCAGGTCATCAGCCTCTTCATGGAGGAGAGCGTTGCCAACATCTATGCCCGGAAATCGCGGCTGAAAGCCCGGATCCGCAACTCCGAATCCCCCCACAGGGAGCTTTTTTTGGCCCTTTTGGGATAGCTGTCAGACCGTTGTCAGAAACCGAGCAAAAGCACAAACGACAAACAGCTGAAAATCAATATACAAAAAACCGAACCTGTTAGATTTGGGAACCCGTATCGCAACTGTGAAACGATGCGGGTTCTCTATTTTTGCAATCGGAAAACAACCCGCAGCGGGTTGCCGCAGCAGCCCGGCCGAATACCGGACGGGAGACAGAGCGGATCCTTAAATACAACAATACCACAGAAAGAAAATGAGAAAAACAACCGTTTCAACGATTACAACCCTGATTCTTGTACTTGCCGGCATCGCGCTGCTCGCGACCGGCTGCAAAAAAGAGGGAGAACATCATCCGGCCCGGGGCAAAGATGCCGTCGTACGCATCCGGGTGCAGGATGAAAAGGGAAATTCGCTGGGAGGCATTCCCATACTGATCTACGACGAGACCGGTTACGAAAAGTTCGAAAAGAACCGCAACACGCCGCCGACGGACCGCACGGTTACACAGGCCGACGGGGAGATCGTCTACAGGCTCCCGTACGACAAGTGGCTGAAAAAGGGGAACCGCTTCCTTTCGTTCGTGATCTACGAGCGACTCGATGACGACAACTACCGCATCTGGGCCGCCAGCCGGACAATCGTTGCCGGAAAGGAGGAGCGCATCGATTTCGAGCTGGAGATGACTCGCCGGGAGAAGCCCCTGCTGGGGACGCCGCTCGACCTCTATGACGAGAACAACGGCCGAACGCTTTTCGCCCAGGCGCTTTACCTCGACGCCGAGCACCGCTTTGCGGGCGCCAACCGCTACTCGATGGTCGATGTCGGACCCGTGAGCGGTGTCGAAGAGCTGGGAGAGCTGCGGCTCGACGGATTCACGGATCGCACGGACGCACAGCTCCGTCACGGCTACTTCATCTGCAAGGATGTGTCGCTCAAGGAGTTTCCCTCGGGGAAATGGGGCCTTGCAATCGAGTCGGATTATGCCCGGGCATATCTTGCCGACTGGCTTTACGACGGCGGAAAGATTGTCGGCGCACACCTCCGCTACACGATGCACAAGCCCGAAGGGCACGGTCTGCCACAGTGGAAACGGATATACGGCGTATCGCTTGCTGGCGACCGCACGACGGTCATTGACCTTGCGGAGGTTCGTGAAAAGTGTGAATTCGCGGCAGGAAAGAGCCATGAACTGCAATATGAAGAAGAGGAACCCGGAAAGGTGAGCGTCCGCATTACGGATCCGAAGGCCGCACGGGGAAAAAGCTATCCGTTCTACATTCGCTCGGGCGTCTATTACACCGAGGTCAGCATCGAAATAACGGATTGAGGCGTTCAATCGGCCGCCGGTAAACCGGTCGCAGAGTCCATTTTCGTCGGAGGGTTAAGGGTAGAAGACTGCTTTCTTGCAGCCAATCAGAAGAGTGAAAGACGAGGGACGATGCGGCCGGAACCGGCGGTTCCGATCACGCCGAATCAAAAGAAGCAACCAACCAAACGGGAACGATCGCAATGCTGATGATTCTGCTGTTCTCCCTGCTGCGCGCGGTTTTTGTTTTGCGGCGAAGGCAGCGGAAACGCGCCACATCGGCATGAGGCTTCCCGAATATTTTTTGTTATTTTTATAACAACGAGAGAAAAAAAACACTATCTTTGCACCGTTATGGTTCGCGTCCGGTCTGCCGGACGGGATGAAAAGGGAACCCGGTGAAAATCCGGGACAGTACTCGCTGCTGTAAGTCCCCTCCTTCGGGAGAAGTCGTTTATCGCTCTCTTTGCCACTGGGTTATACCGGGAAGGCGTGATAAACGGGACAAGTCAGAAGACCTGCCATAGCAGATGATTTGCACCCGCGGGTTTCGGGTTGGAATCGAATGGCTCGGTCGACGTTTTCCCAACGCACCCTTTCCGTTTTGATTTTGCCGTATTCCCGTCGTGCAGTCACCTCAAGTGATTCGAATGACGCGAGAGATACGACATATCGGACCGATCGACTGCCGTGCGGAGAAAGATTCCGCACGCATCTTCATATCGCCTCCGCCGCCATGCCTGCCCGGGAAGCCGCTCTCCGGACGGGCCTTTTTCGTGCCGTACGGAAATCACCCAATTAAACAATAACAGACATGAAAAAACTATTTACCCTTCTGGCAATCGCCCTCATCGGCGTTGCAACCTGGAGCTGCTCGTACGACGACAAGGAGTTGTGGAGCGCCGTAAACAGCCTCGACGGCCGCGTGGAGGCGATGGAAAAGGCCGCAAAGCAGGCCAATTCCGATCTCGAGTCCCTGCGCAAGGTGGTCGAGGCCCTGCAGAAGAGCGTTACGATCAGCTCGGTGGACAAGGGCGCCGACGGCTACACGATCCACTTCTCCGACGGAACGACGGCAACGATCTCCAACGGAAAGGACGGTGCCAACGCCCCAGCTCTCTCGGTCGTAAAGGATGAGGACGGGCTCTACTACTGGGCGCTCGACGGGACGATCATCGAGGTGGACGGCCGGAAAATCAAGGCCGAAGGCACGGATGGCGTAACCCCGCAGCTGCGCATCAACCCCGAGACGAAGGAGTGGGAGATGTCCACCAACGGCGGCGCATCGTGGAGTTCGATGGGCGTCAAGGCCGAAGGTACGGACGGCGACTCGATCTTCTCCGATGTCAAGGACGGCGAAACGGAGGTGGTCTTCACGCTTGCCGACGGCAAGACGACCATCGTAATCCCCAAGGTCTCGGCATCGGGATTCGCATTCGTCTTTCCCGAGAAGCTGCCCCGCGGCGCCACCAACGTGGAGAACTACTTCCTGTTCGCCTTCGGCGAGACGCGGACCCTGCCGTTCACGGGCAGCGTGACGGCCGTGGATCTGATGAACCTCCCGCAGGGATGGTCGGCCCGGATCAACCCGAATGACCGGACCGTCACGGTAACGGCACCCGCATTCGGCGGCACCTACTATACGGAAGGCATCCTCTCGCTGGTCGCCATCGGCGCCAAGGGAGAGACCGCCCTGGCTTCGGCCCGCATCTGCGCCGTGGACTTCTCCGATCCGAAAGGAACGTTCGTACTCAACGAAGGCAACCTCTCCTCGGACAACGGCTCGATCATCTACATCACGGCCGGCGGGCAGGTGATCAACTACGCCTACTGGCGCATGAACGGCTCGGAGCTGGGCAACGTGGCGCAGGATCTCTTCATCAGCGGTGAAAGGCTCTATGTCGTTTCGCAGAACGGCGGCAACGACGGCATCCTGGTGGAAACCGACGCCCGGACGCTCAAGAATACCGCCAAGTTCGGCAAGGAGGAGCTGCCGGGCCTCTCCTGGCCGTCGCACGTGGCTGTCGTAGGCCGCACGGCCTACATCCGCGACAATGCCGGCATCTGGACGCTCGACCTCGACTCGCGCACGCTTAAGGCAGTGGCCGAGACGAAGGGGGCGCTGAAAAACCGCATGGCCGTCGTCGGCAGCAAGGTCTTTGTCCCGGCCAGCAAGGCGATTCTCGTACTGGAAAACGGCCTTCTCACGGAGAAGATCTCGCTCGAAGGGACCGTAACCGGCGTGGTCAAGGCCGACGAAGCGGGCAGTCTTTGGGTTTCGTGCTCGACGAGTCCCGCCCAGATCATCAAACTCTCCGTCTCGGACTACAAGCAGGAGAAACATACGCTGACGGCAGGCGGCGTCGCTTCGGGCTGGGGTGCGACTCCGGGCATCACGGCCAAGGGCGACGAGATCTACTTCTGCAACAACACCTCGACGATCTACCGCCACAACTTCGCCACGAACACCACGGAGACGCTGGGCGACGTGAAGTCGAACATCGCGAACTGGGGCATCATCTACAACATGCCGGCCGTACATCCCGTAACCGGAGAGTACTATTACAACACGATAAAGGGATACGGCTGGAGCTTCCTCACCAACGACATTTCGGTATATGACCTGCGTTCGGGCGCACCCGTCTTGGTTGCCGACTACCAGAACTACACGCACTTCCCGGCCGGTGTCTTCTTCACGGCCGCATTCTGACAACCCGACATCGACCGATCCCGCCGAACGGGGTTGCCGCCTGCGGGCGGCGACCCCGGATCGGTCGTTTCAGAAACCGAGATGAACAAGCCATGAAACGATACCTTGGACACATTGCCGCACTCCTTGTGATCCTCCTCACGGCCGGCTGCAGCAAAAACGACGACACCCCGCCGCGGCCCGCACCCCCCGAGATCACACTCGACAGCCCGACCTCGATCTATACGGTCAAGAGCGGACGCGAGATCGAGATCCGTCCGACGTACAAGAACGCCGACGATGCCACCTTCGCCTGGCGGATGGACAAGGAGCTGCTCGGAGAGGAGCCCGTTCTGCGCTTTCGCACGGAACGGAGCGGAAGCTACTACATCACCCTGACGGTAACCGCACGCGGAGGCACGGACGAGGAGGAGCTGCGCATCGACGTGCTCGATCTGACACCGCCGACGATCACCCTGCCGGGAGCCGACAAGGGGTTCACCCTGCTGCTCGGCTCGGAGCTGGCACTCCGGCCGCAGGTTGCCTCAACGCTCGAAACCTCCTTCCGCTGGATCCTCGACGGGAAGACGGTCGGCACCGGGCAGAACTACCTCTTCACCGCCACCCGGCCCGGCGACTACCGCCTGCGGCTGGAGACCAGCAACGAAGACGGTGAGGATGCCGTCGAATTTACGGTCCACGTCCGCACGGCCTCGGAGGTCGACTTCTCGTGGAGCTTCGAGCAGACCGCATACAACGTAGCCGCAGGACGAACGATCCGGCTGCGGGCGCTGGATATCACGCATGCGTTCGACGCCGTCTATACGTGGAGTGTAGACGGTGAGGTTGTCCAGCAGGGCGAACGCCCCGAATATGCCTTCAAGGCCGAACACGAGGGGTCGCATGCCGTCAGGCTCGAGATGCGCAACGCATACCTCACGGCCACGCAGCTGCTCACGGTGAAGGTCTGCCCGCCCGAAGGGAGCTACTACCGTCCGCGTACGGGGGCCAGCCAGGCCGGCTGCAACAAGGTCTACGAGTTTCTCCCGGCACCCGGGCAGTTCGTCAACGAATACTACTCGGCGACCACCATGGACGAGGCCTGCGCCTATGCGGAAGAGTCTCTGGCGCAGAAGAGATACGTCTCGCTGGGCGGCTTCGGCGGATACCTCGTCGTCGGATTCGACCACAGCATCGACAACTCGGGTGACTACGACATCGCCATCACGGGCAACGCCTTCGACGGCTCCTCGGAACCGGGCATCGTCTGGGTCATGCAGGACGAAAACGGCGACGGGCTGCCCAACGACACCTGGTACGAACTCCGCGGATCGGAGTACGGCAAGGAGGAGACCATCCAGGACTACGCCGTAACCTATCACCGTCCGTCGGCTCCAAAGATGAACGTCCCGTGGACGGACAACCGGGGCAGAAGCGGCGAGATCGAATACCTCGGCGCCTTCCACCGGCAGGACTACTACTATCCGGCCTGGGTGGCCGCCGACAGCTACACACTGCGGGGTCCATGTCTCCAGTCGCGCAGCTACGACCAGTCGGGGAACGGCACCTACTGGGTCAATCCCTCCTTCGAATGGGGATACGCCGACAACTTCAGCCCGGTGGACCGCCTTACCGACGATGACAACCAGGGAGCCTCTCCGGCCGACAACCACTTCAAGATCGCCCACGCGGTAACCTTCGACGGGAAGGAGGCCAACCTGAAATACATCGACTTCGTGAAGGTGCAGGTGGCCCTGAACCAGCAGTGCGGCTGGATCGGCGAGGTCTCGACCGAGGTCTTCGGCGTCCGGGACTTCAACATGAGCAGATAAGCGGGTGAAAACGGGAAAGATACGGATTCTGAACCGGCTACTTGCCGCAGCGGCGTGCCTGGCCCCCGGTCTGGGGGCGGGCGCTGCCGCTGCATTCGCGCAGTCGCCGGATTCGGCCCGGCTGAACCGGATGCAGCACATCGACTCGGTGGTCGTCGTCGGCAGCTTCCGGCCCGAGAAGGTGATTCCGGCACAGGTGCTGAGCGGCAGCGCGCTGCAACGCCTCAGCGCACACTCCGTGGCGGATGCCATCCGCTACTTCTCCGGCGTGCAGATCAAGGACTACGGCGGCATCGGCGGCCTGAAAACCGTCAATGTCCGCAGCCTGGGCTCGCAGCACGTCGGCATCTTCTACGACGGCATTCAGCTGGGGAATGCCCAGAACGGGCAGATCGACCTGGGACGGTATTCACTCGACAACATGGCCGCCGTAACGCTCTACAACGGGCAGAAGAGCTCGGGCGTACAGTCGGCCAAGGACTACGCCTCGGCCAGCGCGGTCTACCTCCAGACCCGGATTCCGGAGTTCCGCGACGGCCGGCGCCACAACCTCAAGCTGATCCTCAAGGGTGGTTCGTTCGGCACGGTGAACCCCTCGGTGCTCTACGAGCAGCGGATCGGCGAAAGGATCTCCAACTCGCTCAATGCGGAATTTCTCCATACGACCGGACGTTACCGATTCTCCTATGTCAAGGCCGACGGTTACGACACGACCGCCGTGCGGCGCAACGGCGACGTGCGGGCCCTGCGCATCGAAGAGGGGCTCTTCGGCCGGATCCGCAACGGCAGCTGGCGCGCCAAGGCCTACTTCTACAACTCCGAGCGCGGCTATCCGGGGGCCTTCGTCCGCGAGGAGCCGGGCAAGTTCCGCCACGAGGACCGGCAGTGGGACACGAACTTCTTCCTGCAGGGATCGCTCAACAAGGCATCGGACGGGTGGTACCGCCTGTCCGTGAACGCCAAGTATGCCTACGACTACCTGCACTATCTCTCCGATCCGCGGCTCGACGTAACGACGATGTACGTGGACAACCACTATTACCAGCAGGAGGCCTACCTCTCGGCAGCCCACGAATTCACGCTCTTCGCATGGTGGGACCTCAACCTGACGACCGACCTGCAGTACAACACGCTCGACGCCGACCTGGTGAACTTCGTCTACCCGTCGCGCTTCACCTCGCTGGCGGCTTTGGCGACCACCTTCCACTTCGACCGGATAACCCTTCAGGGCAGCCTGCTTTACACCTTTGTCGACGACTCGGCACGCGAGAGCGGAGCCGCCGCCGCCAACCGCCATGTCCTCACCCCCACCGTCGTGGCGCAGTACAGGCCCCTGCGCGGGGTGGACCTCGCGCTGCGGGCCTTCTACAAGCGGATCTTCCGCATGCCCACGCTCAACGACCTCTACTACACGTTTATCGGCAACAAATACCTCAAGCCCGAATACACCACGCAGTACAACCTCGGGGCGACCTACGCCAAGGCGTGGCCGGAGCGCCGGTTCCGGCGGTTCGAGGCGACTCTGGACGCCTACTACAACCTGGTTGACGACAAGATCATCGCCATGCCGACGTCGAATCAGTTCCAGTGGACCATGGTCAACCTGGGCCATGTCGAGATCCGCGGCACGGACGCCGTCGTGAACGGCTCCATGCGTTTCGGTCGGCTCGACATCGACTGCCGCATGAGCTACACCTACCAGCGAGCCCGGGACCTTACCGACCGCACCAGCCCCTACTACGGCGGGCAGATCCCCTACGTCCCGTGGCACAGCGGATCGGCCGTCGTCGGATTGAGCCTCGGCGACTGGAGCCTCAACTACAGCTTCATCTATACCGGCGAGCGTTACGAATCCTCGGCCAATATCCCGGAGAACCACGCCCTGGCCTGGTACACGAGCGATCTGGCCCTGTCGAAGGACTTCCGCCTGCGCCGTTCGCAGCTGCGCGCCTCCGTCGAGGTGAACAACCTCCTCAACCAGCAATACGAAGTCGTACAATGCTATCCGATGCCGGGCACTAACGTAAAAATCATCATCAGTTGGACATTATGACACACCGACAGATCTTCCGCACGTTGCTCCTCGCACTTGCGGCGGCCACACTGCTGGCAGCCTGCCGCAAGGAGGAGCCGATCGTCCCCTCGACCTCCACCGACGTTACGGATCCGAACGGTCCCGAAGGCCGGATCCGCGGATTCTTTCTGCTCAACGAGGGCAACATGGGCAGCAACAAGGCCACGCTCGACTATTTCGACTACGCCACGGGCGTCTACACGAAGAACATCTACGCCGAGCGCAACCCGGGCGTGGTGAAGGAGCTGGGCGACGTGGGCAACGACCTGCAGATCTACGGCGGAAAACTCTATGCCGTGATCAACTGTTCGCACTTCGTCGAGGTGATGGACGTTGCGACCGCCCGCCACATCACGCAGATCTCCATCCCGAACTGCCGCTACATCGTCTTCAGGGACCGCTACGCCTACGTCAGCTCGTATGCCGGGCCGGTACAGATCGACCCCAATGCCCGCCTGGGCTATGTAGCGAAGATCGACACGGCAAGCCTCCGGGTCATCGACACCTGCACGGTGGGCTATCAGCCCGAAGAGATGGTCATCGTCGGGAAGAAGCTCTACGTCGCCAACTCGGGCGGATACCGCGTTCCCAATTACGACCGCACGGTATCGGTCATCGACCTCGACACGTTCCGCGAGGTGAAGAAGATCGACGTGGCGGTCAACCTCCACCGGCTGGAGCTCGACCGGTACGGACAGATCTGGGTCTCGTCGCGCGGCGACTACTACGATGTCCCGTCGCGGACCTACGTCATCGACAGCGCGACGGACGAGGTCGTCGACGAGTTCAAGCTGCTGCCAAACAGCGAAATGACCGTCTGCGGCGATTCACTCTACCTCTACAGTACCGAATGGAACTACCACACGCAGCGCAATTCGATCAGCTATGCCATCGTCAATGTCCGGACCAGGAAGGTCGTTACGCGCAACTTCATCACCGACGGCACCGAGCAGAAGATCGCCATTCCGTACGGTGTGGCGGTCAATCCCGAGACGCACGAGATCTTCGTGACGGATGCCCGGGACTACGTCTCCCCGGGGACGCTCTACTGCTTCACTCCCTACGGCAGGAAGAGGTGGGCGGTCGAGACGGGCGACATCCCGGCCCACATCGCCTTTACGCACAGGGCGCTCGAACCGCTCGGCAAGCCGGAGCCCTGATCCGGCGATCCGTGCGGCAAGGCGGAAGACGCAACGGCCGACCCGGACGGACCGGCGCACGGGATCAATACTTGTCCTGAATGAAATGGGTGCGCAGCCGCGGTTCGTAGACCGGTTTGTCGATGCCGTTGCGTCGTCCGCGCGCGATGCACTTGAGCAGCCACGCCATGTTCTGTCCGAGCACGCGCATCGTCTGCAGCCCCTCGCGGTCCCTGCGGACATCGTCGGGCGTAAAGCCGTGCACGGAGTTCCAGTACTGCGACGCAACAACGGGCATGTTGCTGATGGTAAAGTACTGATTCAGCTGCTCGAAGGTCGCCGAGGCGCCTCCCCGGCGGCAGGACACCACCGCAGCGCCGACCTTGCCGGCCATGCGGCTCTCCGTGGCGTAGAAGAGTCTGTTCAGGAATGAGACGAGCTGCCCCGTCGGTCCGCTGTAGTAGACCGGGGAGCCGATGACCAGACCGTCGAACTCGTCGAGCCGCCGCTGGATCTCCTGCACGACATCGTCGCGGAAGCAGTGCCCCGTTTCGAGGCACTTGCCGCAGGCGATGCAGCCCGCCAGGGGGCGCTTGCCCAGGTAGAGCATCTCCGTCTCGATGCCGTTGGCCTGCAGGGTGGCCGCCACCTCGCTCAAGGCCGTATGGGTGCAGCCCTCGCGGTTGGGGCTGCCGTTGATCAGCAAGACCTTCATGGCTGTCAGAGTTTATGGGCCAGTGCGGCAGCCTCGCTGCAGCCGTCCGTCTTGTTGATATCTCCTTCGTTGAGCACGCCGGGAACAAGCACCTCGCCCGCGAGATCCCACTTGAGCAGGGCTGCCGTGCGCTCCATCGGAATCCGGACCCCGTCGAGCACCGTCCGATCCTCCTCCTCGCAGCAGGCAATCAGCCCCCAGCGTTTGCCGGCAACCTGCTTGCCGCCCACGACGAGCGAGAACAGGCAGTCGATCACCCCCTTGATCTGCGCCGGAATGGAGTACCAGTAGACCGGCATGGTGAAGACGACGGCATCGGAAGAGAGAATCGACGCGGCCACGGCATCGAACTCCTCGTTGAACGAGCAGGCCCGGCCCGTCTTGTAGCACGTCATGCAGGCATGGCAGCCGCCGACCTTCATAAATGCCGCATCGAAACGCTCGACCGCATGTCCGCACTGCTCCGCCTCCCGGATGAAGGCGTCGGTCATGGCAAAACTGTTGCCCCCGCGGCGGGGGCTTCCCGTAACAACCGTGATTTTCATGGCTTCTTCTCCTTATTTGATGGTATTCGAATTCTGATTGTAGGCCTTGGCCACACAGCGCCATTCGCCGTCGATCTTCATCAGCAGCAGATAGTCCGTAAAGTCGATGCGGCCGCCCCACTTCTCCTCCAGTACGCGCACTACGGCCAGCGTCTCCTCGACATCCAGCACGTCGATACGCGCCTTGAAGTCGGGACCCGCGGCCACGGTATCGACATTATGGTAGAACTGCTCGATGCTGCCGTGCTCGAGCCGATTGTCCAGATAACCGAACAGCACCGCCTCGTCGATGAACAGCTCCCGGGCCGGAGCGCTGTTCCCCTCGGCCACGCTCCGGACGAATTTTTCGGCTGCGGCTTCCACAGCCCTGTAGGTTTCAATGTCTGCTCTCATAATCGCATGTTGTTGATTGATGTGGTGATTGTTTACCGCAAAGCTACGGCATAGCCCGCGAATTGACAAGTACCGAAAAATTTTTCAGTACCCGAATCTTTTTTCGGTATATGAACATTCCGGCGTATTATTCCTAAATTTGCAGCATCCACCAAAAAGAGACGGCAAGATGTACGAACGAAAGATACCGGTTGATCTGGATTGCCCGCTGCGGCTGACCATGAGTCTCATGGATTCGAAATGGAAATCGTGCATCCTGGACGAACTGCGCCACGGCCCGCTCCGGCCGAGCGAACTGCACAGAGCCCTGCCCGAGGCGACACCCCGCGTACTCGACCTGCAGCTCCGGGAGCTGACCGACGACGGTCTGGTCCGGAAAACCATCTACCCCGAGCTGCCACCCCGATCCGAGTACACGATCACCGACCTGGGACGGTCGCTGCTTCCGATCATCGACGCCATGATCGCATGGGGCGAAGCGAACAGGGGACTGTTCGAGAAACGGATGCAGCCCCGTTAAGCCGACACTTCCGAAACGGATTCCACCGGCATTCCACGGACAAGTTGCTGGTTATAAAAATCATGCGGCCCTATGGCGGGCTGCAGGGAGTCTCGTGCGCCGTTAAAGGTGCTGACCTGGAGTTCGAAGAACCCCGAAGTGGCCACCGTCGATTCCGAAGGTACGGTTACGGCCGTGAAGGCGGGTACGGCGGAGATCGTCGCCTCGAAGGGTGAAGTAAGCGGCAGCAGCATGATCACGGTGGAAGCCGCTCCCGTAGAGCTCGTACACCCGGCCAGCCTCTTTGCCGAATACAATGTCGGCGTTACGCCCGGCACCTTCGCCACCTCGCATGATGCGGCCGACAACGGATACTACAACTTCACCGACGCCCAGACGGCCTGCCCCAAAGGATGGCACGTCCCGACGCAGAGCGAGCTCTACAGCGTAATCGACTGCTACGACGGTGCCGCAACCGTCGTGCAGCACTGCAAGTTCACGGGATCGAGCAACTACACGGACGTTCCCGAAAAGGTCCTGATAAACGGCCAGCTGCGCGACTTCACGGCGGACTACTACACCGATACCAAGGGCGTATGCTATGCCCTGAAGTTCAAGGATGCCTCGAACGAATACCTTTCGGCATACCGCTGGAAGGACGCGGCTTCGGGAACGCCCTTCGAGGTACGCGTACGCTGGATCAAGGCCGAAGGCAAGGATCTGACGGTGCAGGATATCGCCAACGACGCCTACTGGAACAGCAACAGCGAATCCGATATCGTGCTGCAGTTCCCCGCCGTCGGCTACAAGTACGCCAACGGCAATTCGTCGGGCGCCAACATGATGTCCTACTGCTGGACCGCCGATGAGATGGAGCCCACGACGAGCGGAAGCGCACGCGGCCTGCTGCTCTACTTCCTGAAGGGCAACTACGGATATACGGGCTCGTTTGCCGCTTCGTGGCGCTGCTCGGTACGTTGCGTGAAGGACAACTGATTCTCCGCGGCGTGGACAAAGCCGCTTCCGAAACCGACGAATGGCCCTGTAAACGGAGAGTTTACAGGGCCATTCCCATTTTGCGCGTTCCGTGCGGCTGCGGATCTTCCTGCGTTACGGACGATGTGCGCCACCGCGTCTTCAAACGGCCTATCAGACCTCCTTCTTGCGGCACTGCGGGCACTCCCCCTTGATGACGAAGGAGACGGCATGCATGGTAAATCCCTCCTTGAGGTGAAACTCCGGCAGCGGCATCTCCTCCAGACAAAACGACTTCCGGCACGATTCGCAATAGAAATGGATGTGCGCATCGGAGTGGTTGCACGTCGTTTGGCTCGTGCACGGTTCATAGTTCAGGATGCCGCGCCCGTCCTCGAAACTGTGAATGATGTCGTGCTCCAGGAGCAGGGTCAGCACCCGAAAAATACTGGACTTGTCCAGGGTCTCTAGATGGTTTTCCAGATCGGCCAGGGACATGGGATAGGCCGACTCGCGGAGCGCCCTCAACACGAGAATCCGGTTGGCGGTAGGCCGCACCCCTTTCCGCTCCAGGCACGCTGTCAGATCATTCGCATTCATGATAAATACGGTTTACATGCAACTTGTGTGCAAAGATACGAAAAATACGGAGGTTCGCCAATCGACTTCCAGCACTTTGCAACCGGGTTGCATGATGCGGCGGCTCGCCCACTTTGCAACCGGGTTGCAGCCGGAGCGGACTACCTTTGCAAACGGAAACAAAGGATCTGAATCATGGCAGAGAAACATCATCATGGGAAAAATCGGAATCAGGCCGGAGATCCGGAGCACGGCGGCATGAGAGCGAAGATTCTGCTCATCGCCGTTACGGCCGTGCTGCTCGCCGGAGCGGTCGTCATCGAAAAATGGGGCGGGCTCTCGACCCTTGAGCTGCTGCTGGTATATCTGGTTCCCTATCTGCTGATCGGACACGAAACCTTGCGGGAGGCCGCCGAGGGGATCGTGAAGGGGGATCTGTTCAATGAACACTTTCTGATGTCCATCGCCACGGCAGGCGCCCTCTGCATCGGCTTCCTGCCGGGGGCCGAAACCGAATTTCCCGAGGCGGTGTTCGTGATGCTCTTCTTTCAGGTGGGAGAACTCTTCGAGGACTACGCCGAAGGCAAGAGCCGCGACAGCATCTCGCATCTGATGGATATCCGTCCGGACACGGCCCATGTGGAACGCGACGGAGCGATTGCAACCGTCCCTCCCGATACGGTCGGGGTCGGAGAGATCATCGTGGTCCGACCGGGCGAGAAGGTTCCTCTGGACGGAGTCGTCATCGAGGGCCGCTCGTCGCTGAATACCGTCGCGCTGACCGGCGAAAGCCTGCCCCGGGAGCTGGGTGTGGCGGATGAGGTGATGTCGGGATGCATCAATCTCTCGGGCGTGATCCGCGTACGGACGACCAAGAATTTCGGAGAGAGCACCGTATCGAAGATCATCGGCCTGATCGAACACGCCGACGCCAGAAAGTCGCGCAGCGAATCGTTCATCACCCGCTTCGCCCGGGTCTATACGCCCATCGTGGTCTTCGCCGCCCTGCTGCTGGCCTTCGTTCCGCCCTGCTGCTCGTCGGCCCCCTTCATCGACTCGTTTCCCACATGGCTGCACCGGGCGCTGATCTTTCTGGTCGTCTCGTGTCCGTGCGCCCTGGTGGTCAGCGTGCCGCTCACCTTCTTCGGAGGTCTTGGCGGAGCTTCGCGCCGGGGAATCCTCGTCAAGGGGAGCAACTACATGGATGCCCTGGCAAAGGTGGGGACCGTCGTGTTTGACAAGACCGGCACGCTGACCCGCGGAAAATTTGCCGTGGAAGCCATCCATCCGGACGATTTCAACGAGACGGAGCTGCTGCACCTGGCCGCCCACGTAGAGCACTTCTCTACCCACCCGATCGGCGAGGCGCTCCGTTCGGCATTTCCCAACGAGGCAAGCGACGGATGCCGGATCACGAACGTACGGGAGATCGCCGGACAGGGCATCCAGGCCGATGTCGCCGGCCGCACGGTCTGCGTCGGCAACCGGAAGATGATGGAACACCTCGGAGTCCGGTGGCACGACTGCCATTGCGTCGGCACGATCATCCACGTGGCGGTAGACGGACGTTATGCCGGGCATGTCGTCATCAACGACCGCATCAAGGAGGATGCCGCCACGGCAATCGCCGCGCTCAAGCGTCTGGGTGTCGGCACCACGGTAATGCTTACGGGCGACCGGCGCGAAGTGGCGGCAGACGTGGCCGCAAGGCTCGGCATCGACCGTTATGCCGCGGAGCTGCTGCCGGCCGACAAGGTGCACCATGTGGAGCAGCTGCTTGCCGAAAAACCGGCCGGCAAAACGCTGGCTTTCGTGGGGGACGGAATCAACGATGCGCCGGTTCTGAAGCGTGCCGACGTGGGTATAGCCATGGGCGGACTCGGAAGCGATGCCGCCATCGAAGCCGCCGATGTCGTACTGATGGACGACAGGCCCTCGAAAATCGCGGTTGCGATCGGCATTGCCCACCGGACCCTGCGCATCGCGCGGGAAAACGTCTGGTTTGCCATCGGCATCAAGATCGCCATTCTGGCCCTGGCCACCGTGGGGCTCGGTACGATGTGGATGGCCGTATTTGCCGATGTGGGCGTAACCGTGCTGGCGGTGCTGAACGCCATGCGCGCCCTGCAGGTCCCGCACGACCGGACGGCATCACGCTGAAAGATCCGGACGGTCCGGACGCACCGCCGCAGATGGAAGGACCGGGAATGATCCTTGTGGCAACCCGCCATACGACCCTGGGGAGATTCCGTGGACAGAATGCGGACACGCCCGATAAAACAAAAATTCCAAGCAGCTGTATCGCAGCTGTTTGGGATTTTTCCGGCACCTGCAGCCAATATGACAACGATCTGAAGGATCACCATGCGCCGATGAAGGGTGAGGCGTTGCCGAAGCGGCAGGTGCGCGAAAGGCGGATCCGTCAGCAATCCCGATTGCTTTTGGACAAGCACAATTTCCTCATGATCAAAGAATAATGCGACAACCCATACTCCCAGATTTATTAACAACTCCCGGCTGTTGGTTTGCGTGCGTCCGGAAATTTTGATTTTTTTAAGAGCCTGTTTAAATTTTAAAGTTTAATATAGAAAGAGTGTTTCTTCTTTCTTCGGAAATGATTATTTTTAAGTTTCCACACTTGAAATAATTATGTATCCGACAGATTTAGAAGAAACACAATGGCAAGTTATCAAGAAAATCTTGAACCTGCAAGCAAGAATTTGTTGTCATAAGTAGCTCGCTCAACGAGCCAATTACCAACTTCAAACAACTGTACCATGGGCCAGGCGGAATACGAAGCCTTCAGGGCAAAGCTGCGGGAGTGGATGGAGACCCATCCCGAAGAATATGCCGCATTCGAAGAGTCGATGAACACCCGGGACATGGCCGGGTGTCAGGCCGTATTGCTTCAGGCCATCGCCCTTATTCCGCAATATCGGAAGCTCGCGGCGGCCAAGGCCAACGAGGGGTTGTTCGATCATGTCGACGAGATCGAACAGGCCGCCAAAGACAACGACCTCGCCCGCAAACTGATCGGAGAGTGTGAGCAACCGGTCGCCGGGTCGCCGGTTCCGGCAATGCTCTGCTGGCTCTACTTCGGAAAGAGTTTCGAACGCATGGTGGAGCATTGTGAAGAGTTACGCCGATCTCCTGACCTGGGCTACTTCCAGAAGATCACCATGAGCGCCACGATCCGATTGCTGATTGCCCGTTCCATCAAACTGGGGCTTCGGACCCGGGAGGAGTGGAAAGCCCACCGCGAGGCCATGCGCCTGGCCGAAAGCGATCAGGTGCTGGATTGGGCCATGGAGGAGTCGTCGGACGACAGGAGCAATTCAAAACGCAAGCCGGGGCGTCCCGGAACCACCCGCTCCCTGACGGAGATGTTCGCCCCGACGGTATCCCGTCCCGAGGAGTTGCGACGTAGGATCGGAACGTATCTCCTCACCCGGCACACACAAACCGATATCGCCCGACTGAAGATCGCTCTCGACGAGTTACGTTACCTGACGCTCCCGATTCCGATCAAGCCGTTCCGCGACGCACTGCAGGAGGAATACGGCCGAGAGATTCGCATCGTCCACGAACGCGGCATTCAGGAGGCATACAGCCGGCTGACCGAACCGCTGCTTGCCGGGAAAGCGGTCCGGGATCGAGACTCGGAAGCCGTCACCATTCGCGAAATCAAGGATTTTCTATCCGAAACGAACTCGTTTTATTCGTCCGAACCTGTTGCGAATTAAACGCTTAAAGTTCGCTTAATCAAGTTATTATATTTGCGCCGTCACTCGGATATCCGGGCGACGGCGTCGCTTTTTTGTTCCGCCGGAAAGCGCCGTCCCATCCGTGCGGAAACAGCAACTTATGAAAGACTTATTATCCATCCTCCGCGAAGCGCCCGGAAGCATTCGTCTGGAGGTAAGCGGCGAGGATCTGCTGGCCTTCTCCAGCCATCTGATCAATCGCGCCAAAGAGGAGTTGGCCTCCCAGGTCGCCGAAGCACGCAAGGTGCGCTTCCTGACCAAGGAGCAGGTCAAGGAACTGTGCGGCGTATGCGATGC
>DXDG01000023.1 GCA_019115605.1 Candidatus Alistipes faecigallinarum | reverse complement strand
ATCGATGTGAGCCATGATACCGATGTTGCGAGTATAATGTAAGTCTCTGGTTGCCATCTCTGTGTCCCTGTTTTAGAATCTGAAGTGTGCGAATGCCTTGTTGGCCTCGGCCATGCGGTGCATCTCCTCCTTGCGCTTGAAGGCGGCACCCTGCTGGTTGTAGGCATCCATGATCTCTGCGGCGAGTTTGTCAGCCATCGTCTTGCCGGCGCGCTTGCGGGAATAGAGGACAAGGTTCTTCATGGAAATAGAGATCTTGCGCTCCGGACGAACCTCCATAGGCACCTGGAAGGTTGCGCCACCGATACGCTTCGACTTCACTTCGACTTGAGGAGTGATGTTCTCGAGGGCCTGTTTCCAGATTTCCAGAGGAGATTTATCAGCATCCTTCATCTTCTTGCCGACGATCTCCAGCGAGTCGTAGAAGATCGTGTAGGCAATACTCTTCTTACCATCCAGCATAAGGTTGTTCACGAAACGGGTAACGGCCACGTCTCCGAACTTCGGATCCGGAAGTAGAATTCGCTTCTTTGGCTTAGCTTTTCTCATTGCTTAAAATATACGCTTGTTTGTTGGTTTCTCGTTTGACTATTTGCCTGCCTTGGGGCGCTTGGCTCCGTACTTCGAGCGACGCTGGCGACGTCCGTCCACACCGGCCGAGTCGAGTGCGCCGCGCACGAGGTGGTAACGTACACCGGGGAGGTCCTTCACACGACCGCCGCGGACGAGCACGATCGAGTGCTCCTGCAGGTTGTGGCCCTCGCCGGGAATGTAGGCATTGACCTCCTTGCCGTTGGTCAGACGAACACGCGCCACCTTACGCATAGCCGAGTTAGGCTTCTTCGGGGTCGTCGTGTACACACGGGTACAAACGCCGCGACGCTGGGGACACGCTGCGAGTGCCGGGGACTTCGACTTGTCCTCCATGCTTACTCGACCGTTTCTCACTAACTGTTGAATAGTTGGCATTTCTTAAACTGTCCTTTAATGGTTAAAAAATCTATCTCCATTGTCCAAAATGGACTGCAAAGGTACGCATTTTTTTGGAATTACAATATATACGCGACGCTTTTTTCGCGATTTTTCAGCTTTTTACGGCCCTGCCAATTCTTTTTACTTATGGAAATTCAAAAACAATAAGCTATCGTTTATAACAAAATCAACAAGCAATTAGCGGTCAACCGGTTGCACACACATGGCACGGATACGGCGGGAGAGCCGCGGCGGACGGCCCTGCGCAAGGGGCCGGGCAGAGCCACGGAACCGGCAACACGCTGGATGCCGGCAGATTAGGCCTCCGGCGGAAAATACGGAGAGGGCCGGCCCCCGCGAGGAGGACCGGCCCTGCCACACAACCCGAATCCAATCAGTTTTGTCCGCGATCGGAGGAGGCAACCAGCATCCAGACCAGCTTCTCCTGCTCCTTGAGATAGTCGCTCATCAGAGCGGCCGTCGCCTCGTCGCCGGCCTCGGAGGCCTGAGCCATCAGCGCCCGCTCGGCGCCGATCAGATGTCCGTAGCTTTCGAGCACCAGCGAGATCGCCTCGTCGGAGCGGGTGATGCCCGCCACCTCACTCAGGCGCGCCACGCGCAGAGCCTCGCCATAGCGGTTTTCGGGCGTATCGCCGAGGGTGAGGATCCGCTCGGCCAGCTCGTCGGCCTTCGTTGCCGCGTCGTTGTAGAGCTCCTCGAACTTGGCATGGAGGACAAAGAAGCCGCGACCGCGGATGTTCCAGTGTACGCCGCGCAGGTTCGAATAGAAGACCTGGTAGTCGGCCAGCAGTTGTTTGAGGGAAGCGATGACGCCCTGCAGGGCGGATGCGTCGAGATGCAGATAATCCAAGGTTTTCATAACAGTTATTTTATTGGTTTTACAAATATTGTTTTCGTTTTTCATAGGCAAAGATAATACATAGAACCGGGTTTGTCAAATTGTTATTTTTTATGGTTCAATAGGTTGCCCCTATATCGGGGCTGCAAGACACGCCGCGGTCGTTTTGCGGAACGGAGATGCCGCCCCGGTTTTCGGAAGGGCCGTGCGCAGGGCCGGGATCCGGGAAAAATCCGCGCCGGAAAGGGTCCGGACTCCGACCGGAAGACAACGCCGGAAGCAGGCCGGGGAACCGGCACGAAGAGGTCCCGGGGAACCGGCACGGAGAGACCCCGGGAACGACACGGAGAGGCCCCGCGAACGGACCGGAGAGCCGGCGGTAAGCGCAGGCCCGGATGCAGCCTGAAAGGCGGCTCGGAAACGCGTCTGGAAAGGGCTCCGTCGGCGGCCGGAAAAGGTTCCAGGAACGGACCGCGGCGGGGGCAACGGCCGTCGTTCCGGGCTGCCGCCGGAGCCGAATCGCGCGCGACGACTCTATTTATCGGTATAAAGGCGCGAAAAATCGCGAAAAACGGAAAGTTTTGCTTAATTTTGCGGGAAATTCGGCAATAAAATCGCAAACACGATTATGGAATACAACTTCAAGGAGATCGAATCCAAGTGGCAGCAGCGCTGGAGAGAGCGGAAGACCTACCACGTCGAGGTGGACCCCTCGCGCCCGAAATTCTATGTGCTCGACATGTTCCCCTATCCGTCGGGAGCCGGCCTGCATGTGGGCCACCCGCTGGGCTACATCGCCTCGGACATCTATTCGCGCTACAAGCGGCTCAAGGGATTCAACGTCCTGCACCCGATGGGTTACGACGCCTTCGGACTCCCGGCCGAGCAGTACGCCATCCAGACGGGGCAGCACCCCGCGGTAACGACCGAGCGCAACATCGCCCGCTACCGCGAGCAGCTGGACAAGATCGGCTTCTCGTTCGACTGGGACCGCGAGGTCCGCACCTGCGACCCGAAATACTACAAGTGGACCCAGTGGGCCTTCCTCGAGATGTTCGCCCACTACTACGACAACACGCGCCAGCAGGCCCGGCCCATCGCGGAGCTCGAGGCGGCCTTCGCCGCACGGGGCACCGAGGGGCTCGACGCCGCCTCGACGCAGGAGCTGCACTTCACGGCCGCGGAATGGAACGCCTGGGACGAGGCGCGGCGCGAACAGGTGCTGCAGAACTACCGTCTGGCCTACCGTGCCGACACGATGGTGAACTGGTGCCCGCAGCTGGGTACGGTGCTCGCCAACGACGAGGTGCGTGACGGACTGTCGGTGCGCGGCGGCTTCCCCGTGGAGCAGAAGCGCATGAAGCAGTGGCTGCTGCGTGTTACGGCCTACGCCCAGCGGATGCTCGACGGGCTGGAGGGACTTGAGTGGAGCGATTCGCTCAAGGAGATCCAGCGCAACTGGATCGGCCGCTCGGTCGGCGCCCAGGTCTTCTTCGACATCCAGGGCTCGGAGCGCAGGCTGGAGATCTTCACCACGCGCCCCGACACGATCTTCGGCGTAACGTTCATGGTCATCGCCCCCGAGCACGAATGGGTCGGCGAGCTCACGACGCCCGAGAACCGGGCCGCCGTCGAGGCCTACATCGCCCAGGCGCGCAAGCGTTCAGAGCGCGAGCGCATCGCCGAGACGCGGCACGTGAGCGGCGTACCGACGGGATCCTTCGCCATCAACCCCTTCACGGGCAAGGCCATTCCGATCTACATCTCGGACTATGTGCTCGCGGGCTACGGCACGGGAGCCATCATGGCCGTGCCGGCACACGACTCGCGCGACTACGCCTTCGCCCGTCACTTCTCGCTGGAGATCGTTCCGGTGGTCGAGGGCGGCGACATCGAGAAGGAGTCCTACGACGCCAAATCGGGCCGCATGATCAACTCGGACTTCCTCAACGGCATGGACGTCAAGGAGGCCATCGTGCGGATGTTCGACGAGGTCGAGCGCCGCGGCCTGGGCAAGCGGCTGGTCAACTACCGCCTGCGCGACGCCATCTTCTCGCGCCAGCGCTACTGGGGCGAGCCCTTCCCGATCTACTACAAGGGCGACACGGCCTGCCCGCTCTCCGAGGAGCAGCTGCCCCTCGAACTGCCGCCGATCGAGAACTTCGGACCCACGGCCGAGGGCGAGCCGCCCCTGGCCCGCGTCAAGGGGTGGCATACCCCCGAGGGATATCCCTACGAGCTCTCGACGATGCCCGGATTCGCCGGTTCGTCGGCCTACTACCTCCGCTACATGGATCCCCACAACGACGAGGCACTCGTCGGCCGTGAGGCGGACAACTACTGGCGCAATGTCGATCTCTACGTCGGCGGCATCGAGCACGCCACGGGCCACCTGATGTATTCGCGCTTCTGGAACATGTTCCTCTACGACCTGGGCTATGTCTGCGAGGCGGAGCCCTTCCGCAAGCTCGTCAATCAGGGCATGATCCAGGGCCGCTCGAACTTCGTCTACCGCGTTGTCGGCACCAACAAGTTCGTCTCGCTCGGCCTGCGCGACCAGTACGAGACGCAGGAGATCCACGTCGATGTGAACATCGTGAAGAACGACATCCTCGACCTGGAGGCCTTCCGCCGCTGGATGCCCGACTTCAAGGATGCCGAGTTCATCCTCGAAGACGGCAGGTACGTCTGCGGCTGGGCCATCGAGAAGATGTCCAAGTCGATGTACAACGTCGTGAACCCCGACTACATCGTCGAGAACTACGGCGCCGACACGCTCCGCATGTACGAGATGTTCCTCGGGCCGCTCGAGCAGTCGAAGCCCTGGGACACGAACGGCATCGACGGCGTGCACAAGTTCCTGCGCCGCTTCTGGCGCCTGTTCTTCGACCGCGACGGCCGCTTGGCCGTAACGGACGAGGCGCCGACCGAGAAGGAGCTGCGCACGCTGCACAAGACGATCCGCAAGGTGACGGACGACATCGAGAACTTCTCGTTCAACACCTCCGTGGCGGCCTTCATGATCTGCCTCAACGAGCTGGGCGAGTGCCCGAAGCGTGCGATTCTCGAACCGCTGACGGTGCTGATCGCCCCCTTTGCCCCGCACCTTGCCGAGGAGTTGTGGGAGGCGCTCGGCAAGAGCGGCTCGGTCTGCGACGCGCAGTATCCGGTCTGCGACGGGAAATACCTCGTGCAGAACAGCTTCGAATACCCCGTCTCGATCAACGGAAAACTCCGTTTCAAGAAGGAGTACGCCACCGCGATGAGCCCTGCGGAGATCCAGGCCGACGTGGTCCTCGCTCCCGAAGCGCAGAAGTGGATCGACGGCAAGACCCCCAAGAAGGTGATCGTCGTCCCGGGCAAGATCATCAACATCGTCATCTGACAAACGGCGTGCCCGCCCGCCGGGCGCTCCGAGACAGTACCGAAAGCCCCGCCCCGCCGCGGGGCTTTCTTCGAAACACCGACACCGCACATGAAACCGATCCTTACGCTGCTTGCAGCCCTGCTCCCGCTCTTCGCCGCAACGGCCCAGAGCCACGGGGAGACAGCCGTCATCCCGATCTGGGACAACTCGACGGCGCCGCACTCGAACGGCATCACGGCCGCCGAGTCGGAGCCCGAGCCCTGCCGCCTGGAGAACACCACCGGGGCCGCACTCCACCTCTACGCCGCCGACCCGGCGCACGACACGGGCATGGCCGTGGTGATCTGCCCCGGAGGAGGCTACATGCGCCTCTGCATGGATTACGAGGGGTATGACGTCGCCCGCTGGTTCGCCGCGCAGGGCATCACGGCCGCGGTGCTCAAGTACCGCCTGCCGAACGGCCATCCCGAGGTGCCGCTCGAAGATGCCGAGCAGGCGCTGCGGATCCTGCGGGGCGAGGTCCCGGGTGCCGGAGAGCACACCGCCGCCCGCGTCGGCATTGCGGGATTCTCGGCCGGCGGGCATCTCGCGGCGGCGGTCTCGACGCTCGGCACCGTACGCCCCGACTTCACGCTGCTCTTCTACCCGGTAACGGCCGACGGCGAGCTCTCGGGATGCCGCATCACCTTCGACCGCCTGCTCGGCGACCGCGAGGGCGATCCGGCGGCGGTCGAGGCCTGGACGCCGCTCCGCCACATCACGCCGGAAACGCCCCCGGCGCTGCTTTTCCACTCGGACGACGACCCGATCGTTCCGCCGACGAACAGCACGGCCTACTACGAGGGGCTGAAGCGCTGCGGCACGCCGGCCGCCCTGCACATCTACCCCGCGGGCGGACACGGCTGGGGCATTCTCGACGCGTTCCCGTTCCGCGATGACTGGCAGCGCACGGTGCTCGACTGGCTCGGACGCCTGCCGGCACCGGCGGCGGGGAACCCGGCGGCAAAGGAGGCTCCCGGCACAGAGGCTCCCGGCACAGAGGCTCCGGGGCGCTGACCGGCGGCAACAGGGCGCTGACCGAAGCCGACAGGGCGAAATCCGGCAGGCACTTTTGCCGTTTCATGAATATTGCCTATCTTTGCACGGATCGACACCCGTGCGCGGGTGCCGCGGCGGAAAAGACCGTCCACAAGAAGACAAACCAATACCGCTTATGGCAGACAACTCCATACTGACCCGCCTCGACGGGCTGAAACTCAAATACGAGGAGATCGGGCAGAAGCTCACCGACCCCGAAGTGATCGCCGACGTCAAGCAGTTCGTGCAGCTCAACAAGGAGTACAAGGAGCTCGAACCGATCATCGAGACCTCGGAACGCTACCGCACGGCCCTGGCCAACCTCTCCGAAGCCAAGGATACCTACGCCAACGACAAGGACGAGGAGATGCGCGAGATGGCCCGCGAGATGATCGCGGAGCTTGAGCCGCAGATCGCCGACCTCGAGGAGCAGATCAAGCTGCTGCTCATCCCGAAGGATCCGCAGGACTCGAAGAACGCCATCATGGAGATCCGCGGCGGCACGGGCGGCGACGAGGCCGCGATCTTCGCCGGCGACCTGCTGCGCATGTACACCAAGTACATCGAGTCGAAGGGGTGGCGCTACGAGATCACCTCCGCGTCGGAGGGTGCCGCGGGCGGCTACAAGGAGGTCGTCATGAAGGTTACCGGACAGAACGTCTACGGAACGCTCAAGTACGAGTCGGGCGTGCACCGCGTGCAGCGCGTGCCGCAGACCGAGACCCAGGGCCGCGTGCACACCTCGGCCGCCTCGGTGGCCGTGCTGCCCGAAGCCGAGGAGTTCGACGTCGAGATCTCGATGAACGACATCCGCAAGGACATCTTCTGCGCCTCGGGACCCGGCGGACAGTCGGTCAACACGACCTACTCGGCCATCCGCCTGACGCACATCCCGACGGGCATCGTCGTGCAGTGCCAGGACCAGAAGTCGCAGCTCAAGAACTTCGACAAGGCCTTTGCCGAGCTGCGTACGCGCGTCTTCAACCTCGAATACTCGAAATACCTCGACGAGATCGCCTCGAAACGCAAGACGATGGTCTCGACGGGCGACCGTTCGGCCAAGATCCGCACCTACAACTACCCGCAGGGGCGTATCACCGACCACCGCATCAACTACACGATCTACAACCTCGCGGCCTTCATGGACGGCGATATCCAGGACTGCATCGACCACCTGATCGTCGCCGAGAACGCCGAGCGGCTCAAGGAGAGCGAACTGTAGTCCTCCGCGGCCGGCAGGGACGGGGTGCGCCCGCGGAGTTTCCGCCCGCCGCACCGGAGTTCGCCGCCGGACACGGACAATAAACCGGGGCCCGTCCCTGTTTTGCGGACAGCATATATATGATGAGAAGAATACTCATACTGTGGAGTTTCGTGCTGTGCGCCGTGCTTGAGGCCGCCGCGCAGAAGCCGCTCTACATCGTAAACGGAACACCGTGCGAACGGATCGACTCGATACCCCCCGAGGATATCGAAAGCGTCGAGTCGCTCCCGGCCGACGAACGCTCCATCGCCCGCTACGGCGAGGGGGCCTCGAACGGCGTCATCCTCATCACGCTCCGCTACGATCAACCCGCTGCCTTTCCCTCCGATTCGACCTATAGTCAGTACATCGCCCGCCGCGTCGTCTGGAGCGACACCGACCCCGTGGCGCGCGTCATTCTGCGCTACAAGATCCTGACAGACGGCCGTGCTGTCGTCGACCAGGAGCTCGAGGTAACCGACAACCGGCTCAAGCGACGCATCCTGAAGGTCATGGAGGAGGCTCCGAGGTGGCAACCCGCGCAGAAGAACGGCGTGCCCGTGGAGAGCGAAGGCGTCCTGCGCATCCAGTTGCCCGAAGGTCGCCGCATGCCCCGACAGGCGGAATTGGTGTATCGGTAAGCAACCAATTCCAAACACCATTTTTCTATGAAAACCAACTCACTGTCCGCCTGGATTCTCGCCGTGAGGCCCTACAGCCTCGGCAACTCGGTCATCCTCGTACTCATCGCCTCGGCCATGGCCTACATGAGCGGCGGCTTCCGCCCGCTGCCGGCCCTGCTGTGTCTGCTGTTCGCCCTGCTGATGCAGTGCACGGCCAACCTCGTGAACGACCTCTGGGACTACATGAAGGGGGCCGACCAGCCCGACCGCCTCGGCCCCGACCGCGCCTTCGCCAAGGGATACATCACCCTGCGGGCTATGAAACTCGGTATCGCGGGATTCACCCTCGCAGCCGGCATCACGGGCCTCGGCATTCTCCTTGCGGTACACGACACGCTGCCCCACCGCGGCTGGGAACTCGTCGCCGTGGGCATCGCCTGCCTCGTCTTCGCCTACTTCTACACCGCGGGGCCGTGGCCCCTGGCCTATCACGGGATGGGCGACATCGCCGTCATCCTCTTCTTCGGACTGATCCCCGTGGGATTCACCTACTACCTCCAGACCGGCGTGTGGACCACGGAGGTTACGCTTGTCGCAATGGCCTGCGGCCTGGTCATCGACACGATGCTCATGGTGAACAACTTCCGCGACCGCGAGGAGGACGCCCGCTGCGGCAAGCGGACCGTCGTCGTCGTCTTCGGCGCCGGCGTGGGCCGCTGGGGCTACCTGCTGCTGGGCCTCGGCGCCGTCGTGCTCTGCCTGGCGCTGCTGGCCTGGAACCATCCGTGGGCGGCGCTGCTGCCGCTCCTCTACGGCGCCGCGCACACGGCGACGTGGCGCAAGATGGTCCGCATCGACCACGGCGACGAGCTGAACGTCTGCCTGGGCGAGACGGCCCGCAACATCCTCCTCTTCGGAGCACTCATGACCCTCGGAATTCTGTTGGGATGATCCCCCCGGAGCGACATATCACCCTCGGCGAGCTGCAACGGCTCGTGCGGCAGGTGCTCGAGGAGCGCTTCGCCCTGCCGCTGTGGGTGAGCGCCGAGATCGCCGACCTGAAGGTGAACTACTCGGGCCACTGCTACCTCGAACTGGTCGAGAAGGGGGGCGCCAACGGCGTCCCCACGGCCCAGGCCCGCGCCGTCATCTGGCGCAGCCACTACCCGCGGATCGCCGGGTATTTCGAGGCCGAGACGGGACAGAGGCTCGGCGCCGGCATGCAGATCCTGGCCAAGGTGCTCGTCTCGTACCACGAACTCTACGGATTCTCGCTCCAGATCACCGATCTGGACCCCGCCTATACGCTCGGCGAGATGGAACGCCAGCGCCAGCAGACCATTGCCCAGCTCCAGAGCGACGGCGTCTGGGAGATGAACCGCCAGGTGCCGCTGCCCGCAATCGTGCAGCGCATCGCCGTGGTTTCGAGCGCCCAGGCTGCCGGCTATCAGGACTTCTGCAAGGAGCTTGCGAAGAGCCCCTACCACTTCCGCCTGACCCTCTTCGACGCCTTCATGCAGGGAGCCGCCGCCGAGGAGTCGATCATCGGGGCGCTCTGCGCCGTGGCCGCCCGGGCCGAGGAGTTCGACGCCGTGGTGCTGATCCGCGGCGGCGGCTCGCGCAGCGATCTGAACTGCTTCAATGCCTACCGCCTCTGCGCGCACATCGCGCAGTTCCCGCTGCCCGTTCTCACGGGCATCGGCCACGACAAGGATGTCAGCGTCGCCGACATGGTGGCCCACCTGGCGCTGAAGACCCCCACGGCCGTCGCCGCATGGCTCGTGGAGCGGATGGCGGAGGCCGACGCGCGGCTCGACAACGCCGCCCTGCAGCTGCACGACGCCACGACAGCCCTGCTGCACGGCGCCGCGGTGCGGCTCGAACGCCTCGCGGGCGACCTGCGGCAGGCCTGTGCCCTGCGCACGGCGCGCGAGAACGCCCGGATCGAACACTGGACCGCAACGCTGCCCGACGCCGTGCATGCCTGTCTTGAAAGAGAGCGGCTCCGGATGGAGAGCGCCGCGCAGACCATCGCCGCACACGCGCCCGAGCGGATTCTGCGGCTGGGATTCGCCGTGGTCCGCACGAACGGGCGGGCCGTAACCTCGGCCGGAGCCGTTGCCGCGGGGGACCGGCTGCACATCGAGGTGGCGGACGGACAGATCGGGGCGACCGTAACGCAAACAACGAAATAGAATCGATATGGCAAAGAAGCAACTCACCTACGGCGAGGCGACGGCACAGATCGAGAAGATCCTCGCCCGCCTGCGCAGCGAGGAGATGGATGTGGACACCCTCGCCGCCGAAGTCAAACGCGCCACGGAGCTCATCGCCTCGTGCAAGGAGCGGCTGCGCAAGGCCGAGGAGGAGGTAAACAAAATCCTTGAGGCATGAAACGGCTGATCCGCTGGGCCCTAAACCACATCCCGCGCCCCGTGCTGCAGCGCATCGCCTCGTGGGCCGTGCCCGTCGTGGGATTCTTCTACCAGGGCAGCCGTGTGGAGTGCCCCCTGTGCGGGCACCGCTACCGGAAGTTCCTGCCCTACGGCTACGTCCGCTCACGCGCCAACGCCCTCTGTCCGCACTGCCTCTCGCTGGAGCGCCACCGTTTGCTGTGGCTCTACCTCACGCGCGAGACCGACCTGCTGCAGAGCCACCCCCGGACGCTGCACATCGCCCCCGAGGTCTGCATCATGCGCCACCTGAAGCCGCATTTCGCCGGCTTCCCCGGGCAATATGTCACGGCCGACCTCGAAAGCCCGCTGGCCGACCTGCACTTCGACGTGCAGCAGATCCCGCTGGCCGACCGTTCGGTCGATGTCATTCTCTGCAACCACCTGCTCGAACATGTCGCCGACGACCGGCGGGCACTGCGCGAGCTGCACCGCATCCTGCGTCCTGGAGGCTGGGGCATCCTCCTCTCGCCCGTGGAGCCCGACTACGAACACACCTACGAGGACGACACGATCACCGACCCCGACGAGCGCACGCGCATCTTCGGGCAGTACGACCACCGGCGCATCTACGGCGCCGACTACGCCGACCGGCTGCGTGAGGCGGGATTCGAGGCTGCGGACATCGACTACGCCGCGGCGCTCGGCGAGGAGGCGTGCCGCCGCTACGCCCTGCCCCGGGACCACATCTATGTGGTCTACAGGCACTGACGGCCGAGAGCCTTTGCGAACAACATCAATAGAGGAAGAAGACGATCCCCACGAAGTGGCAGGCGACCGCGAGGTTGATCAGCAGGTGCCACACGAGGTGGTGGTAGCGGAACCCCTTGCGGGCGTAGAACCACGCCCCGACGGTATAGAGCACGCCGCCCGCGGCGATGAGCCACAGCAGCGGCACCGAGGCCCTGCGGATAAAGAGCGGCAGGAAGAAGAGGATCGTCCACCCCATGACCAGGTAGATCGTCAGGCTCACGGCCGGAATCGAACGGCGCGAGAGCGACTTGTAAAAGATCCCGAAGAGCACCATCGCCCACTGTACGACGGCGATCACCACGCCCTGCCAGCCCCCGATCACCGAGAGGGCGATGGGCGTGTAGCTGCCGGCGATGGCCACATAGATGAAGATGTGGTCGAGGATGTGGAAAACCTCCTTGTGGCGCGACGAGGGGTCCATCGAGTGGTAGAGCGTCGAGGCCAGGAACATCAGGAAGATCGAAATCACGAATACGGAGACCGATACGGCCGCCAGTACTCCCTGGGCATCATGCACATAGGCCCATACGGCCGCAAACGGCAGGGCCGCGAGCGACACGAGAGCCATGACGCCGTGCGACACCGTATTGGCGATCTCCTCCCCGAAGGTGGGGACATACAGCGCTTTTTTTCGTTTCATCGGACAACGGATCGTTAGATGGCGTCAAATTTATAATTTTTTTCATATCTTTGCAAGCGTTAGGTTATTCGGTTGAGTTCAATGGATCTCTCACGCTATGACGGGTTACGCGCGCTCGTGCGCGCGAACTTCTCGGAGACGACCCAGTGTCTTGTGGACCAGGCGCTGGAGTATGCCGCCGGGAAGCTCGAAGGGGTGTGCCGCTACGACGGCTCGCCGATGCTGGATCATGCCGCCGCCGTGGCGGCCATCGTCATCTCCGAGGTGGGCCTCGGACGCAACTCGACGGTCTCGACGATCCTGCATGACGTCGTGCGCCTGGCCCACAAGCAGCTCCCCGCCGAGGAGTTCCTCGCGCTGACCGAGGAGATCCGCAGCCGCTTCGGCGAGCAGGTCGTGGGCATCACCATGGGCCTGGCGAACATCTCCGAACTCAAGCTCAAGGCCTCGAAGGAGCAGGCCGACAACTTCCGCGACCTGATCGTCAGCTACTCCGAAGACCCGCGCGTGATCCTCATCAAGCTGGCCGACCGCCTCGAGGTGATGCGCTCGCTGGAGATGTTCCCGCGCGAAAAGTGGCGCAAGAAGAGCTGGGAGTCGATGAACCTCTACGCCCAGATCGCCCACAAGCTGGGACTCTACGGCATCAAGAGCGAACTGGAGGACATCGCCCTCAAGTACCTCGAACCGAAGGATTACGAACACATCACCACGAAGCTCGAGGAGAGCGCCGACGAACGCCGCGCCTTCATCGCCCGCTTCCTCGTGCCGATCACCGAGCGGCTCGACCGCATCGGCCTGAAATACCACGTCAAGAGCCGCACGAAGTCGATCTTCTCGATCTGGTCGAAGATGCACAAGCAGCATGTCCCCTTCGAGGGCGTCTACGACATCTTCGCCATCCGCATCATCATCGACTGCCCCCCGGAGGAGGAGAAGCGCCTCTGCTGGACGGTCTTCTCGGTCGTTACGGACTTCTACACCCCCAACCCCAACCGCATGCGCGACTGGATCTCGATTCCCAAGTCGAACGGCTACGAGTCGCTGCACACGACCGTCTCGGCCGAGGGCCGCTGGGTCGAGGTGCAGATCCGCACCGAACGCATGGACGCCGTGGCCGAGCGCGGTATCGCCGCGCACTGGCGCTACAAGGGGGTCAAGCAGGGGGCGCAGACCAGCGAACAGTGGCTGAGCCGCCTGCGCGAGCTGATGGAGGACACGACCCACTCGCTGGCACAGCGTTTCGACGCCAAGCCCGCCTCGGGCGAGATCTTCGTCTTCACGCCCAACGGCGACCTGCGGAAACTCCCCGAAGGAGCCACGCTGCTCGACTTCGCCTTCGACATCCACACCAACCTCGGTGCGACCTGCTCGGGCGGCAAAGTGAACCAGCGGGCCGTCTCGATCCGCGAGCCGCTGCACAACGGCGACATCGTCGAGATCCTCACACAGAAGAACCAGACGCCCAAGGCCGACTGGCTCTCGTTCGTCGTAACGCCCAAGGCGCGCAACAAGATCAAGAGCTACCTGCGCGAGGAGCAGGCCAAGCACATGCGCATGGGCCGCGAGGAGCTCGAACGCAAGCTAAAGAACTGGAAGATGGCCCTGACGATGGACGAGGCGGTGGCCTACCTGGCCCGCCACTTCAAGGTGCGCACCGGCACGGAGATCTACGCGCTGATCGCCACGCAGAAGCTCGACTTCGGGACCATCAAGGAGCTGCTCACGCGCCACCTCTCGGGCGAAGCCGACGAGGAGCGCCGCGCCGCGGCCGCCGAGATCGAGCGCCGCAAGGCCGCCTCGGCCCAGAACAGCGGAAAGGAGACCGCCGCAGCCTCCCAGGATGCGCTCGTCATCGACGACGACATCTCGAAGATCCAGTACAAGCTGGCCAAGTGCTGCAACCCGATCAAGGGCGACGAGGTCTTCGGCTTCGTAACGATCAACTCGGGCATCACGATCCACCGCACGGACTGCCCCAATGCCCGGCGCATGCGCGAGAACTACCCCTACCGCGTCATCGAGGCGCGCTGGCGCCAGTCAGCCGAGGGGGCCTTCCGCGTAACGATCCGCATCGTCGCCGCCGACACGACGGGCATGACCAACCACATCACGGAGGTCATCACGCGCGACCTGAAGCTCAACATCCGCTCGATCAACTTCGCCCCGGCACCCAACGGATGCATCGCCGGCACGGTGGCCGTCGAGGTCCCGGGCACGGGCGTCGTGGACACCCTCGTGCACCATATCATGCGGATCAAGGGGGTGCAGCGCGCCTTCCGCATCAATTGAGACATTTTTTCACTTCACCCACAAATGATAAATGAATAACAAGACTATCAGCGTCGTTTTTGCCGACTCGTCGCATGCGCACTACGCTCCGCGCATCTGCGAACTGATCTACGAGTCGGCGCTGCAGCGCGGCACGGGCATCGCCAAGCGTACGCCCGAATACATCGCCGCGAAGATGACCGGTGGCAAAGCCGTCGTGGCGCTGGACGGGGAGAGACTGGTCGGGTTCAGCTACATCGAGTGCTGGGGTCACGGCGACTTCGTCGCCACCTCGGGACTGATCGTGGATCCCGAGTACCGGCACATGGGACTCGCGGAACAGATCAAACGACGAACCTTCGAGCTGGCCCGACGACGATTCCCCTACGCCAAGTTATTCAGTATTACCACGTCGCTGCCGGTCATGAAGCTCAACTCCCGCATGGGGTACGTTCCGGTAACCTTCTCCGAGCTGACCGAGGACGAAGAGTTCTGGCAGGGCTGCCAGGGGTGCTGCAACTACGATATCCTGCAGCGCAACCACCGCCGCATGTGCCTCTGCACAGGCATGCTGTATGACCCGGCCAAGGAGCCGCCGCAGAAACATTCGCGCCTGGCGCCCTACGTCATGTTCATCCGGAACCAGTTCAAGAAGCTGTTCCACCTCAAGTAAGCAAACAGGAAAAAAACGAAAAATACCATGGATAGCAAGAAAAAAGTCGTTCTGGCATTCAGCGGAGGGCTGGATACCTCGTTTTGTGTGAAATACCTCTCCGAGGAGAAGGGATATGACGTCTACACGGCCATCGCCAACACGGGCGGTTTCTCGAAGCCCGAACTCGAGAAGATCGAGCAGCGGGCCCTGGAGCTCGGCGCCGTGAAGCACGCCACGCTCGACATCGAGCAGGAGTACTACGAGAAGAGCATCCGCTACATGATCTTCGGCAACGTGCTGCGCAACGGCACCTACCCCATCTCGGTAAGCTCCGAGCGCATCTTCCAGGCCATGGCCATCATCGAATACGCCAAGCAGATCGGTGCCGACGCCGTGGCACACGGCTCGACGGGCGCCGGCAACGACCAGGTGCGTTTCGACCTGACGTTCCAGATCCTCGCCCCCGGCATCGAGATCATCACCCCGACGCGCGACATGACCCTCACGCGCGAATACGAGATCGAATACCTGCGCAAGCACGGCTTCACGGCCGACTTCAAGAAGATGGAGTACTCGATCAACAAGGGACTGTGGGGCACCTCGATCGGCGGCAAGGAGACCCTCCACTCGGAGCAGACGCTCCCCGAGGAGGCCTATCCGAGCCAGATTACGGCCCAGGGCGAGGAGCACCTGACCATCGCCTTCGAGCAGGGCGAGATTGCTGCGGTGAACGGCAAGCCCTATGCGGACAAGGTCGAGGCGATCCGCGCCGTCGAGGCGATCGGCTCGCGCTACGGCATCGGCCGCGACATGCACATCGGCGACACGATCATCGGCATCAAGGGCCGCGTAGGCTTCGAGGCTGCGGCCCCGATGCTCATCATCGCCGCCCACAAGATGCTCGAAAAGCATACGCTCACCAAGTGGCAGATCTACTGGAAGGACCAGGTGGCCACGTGGTACGGCATGTTCCTCCACGAGGCGCAGTACCTCGAACCGGTCATGCGCGACATCGAAGCGATGCTCGACTCCTCGCAGCGCAACGTGACGGGAACCGTCGAACTGATCCTCCGCCCGCGCAACTACACGCTCGTGGGCGTCGATTCGACCTACGATCTGATGAAGACCGACTTCGGCGAGTACGGCGAGGTGAACAAGGCCTGGACGGCCGACGACGTGAAGGGCTTCACGAAGATCTTCGGCAATCCGATCAAGATCTACTACAACGTCCAGAAGCGCAACGGGAAATGATACGTGCCGGAATCATCGGAGGCGCCGGATATACGGCCGGCGAGCTGATCCGCCTGCTGGTGAACCACCCGGCCGTGGAGCTAAGGTTCGTGCACAGCACGTCGAATGCCGGCAACCGCCTCACGCAGGTGCACGGCGGGCTTGAGGGCGACACGCAGATGTGCTTCTGCGAGACGTACGACCTGCACGAGGTCGATGTCGTCTTTCTCTGCTCGGCACACGGGCAGAGCGGCGCATGGCTTGCGGAGCACGAGATTCCCGAGGGGCTGCGGATCATTGACCTGGCGCAGGACTTCCGCGACGAGCACGACGGATTCGTCTACGGACTTCCGGAGTGGCAGCGCGACCGCATCCGCGAGGCGCGGCGCATCGCCAACCCGGGGTGCTTCGCCACGGCGATCCAGCTGGCGCTGCTGCCGCTGGCGGCCGCGGGGCTGCTGCAGGACGACGTGCACGTCACGGCCGTCACGGGCTCGACCGGCGCGGGGGTGAAACCCTCGGCGACGACCCACTTCAGCTGGCGCACGGCGAACCTCTCGGTCTACAAGGCCTTCACGCACCAGCACCTGCTCGAAATCGGCCGCAACCTGCGGCATCTCGAACCGGCGTTCGACCGCGAGATCCACTTCGTGCCGATGCGCGGCGACTTCGCCCGCGGCATCCTGGCCAGCGTCTACACGCGCTGCGACCTTGCGGAGGAGGAGGCCCGCCGGCTCTATGCCGACTACTACGCCGCCTCGCCCTTCACGCATGCCGTTGCGTACGACGTCGATCTGAAGCAGGTGGTCAATACGAACAAGGCGCTGCTGCATGTCGCCCGCCACGGCGGGATGCTGCACATCGTCTCGGTCATAGACAACCTGCTGAAGGGAGCTTCGGGTCAGGCCGTGGAGAACATGAACCTGATTTTCGGGCTCGACGAGAGGGAGGGACTGCGCCTGAAGGCCAGCGCCTTTTAAATCCTGCTGCCCGCAGTGTGCCCGGAGCCGGCAAGGGGTCCGGGCGTTGCGGTGCGGCACAACCACACCAGACAGACATGGAACTTTTCAACGTATATTCGCTCTATCCCGTGGAGCCGGTACGCGGCAAGGGATGCTTCGTCTACGACGGGGCCGGCACCGAGTACCTCGACCTCTACGGCGGGCATGCCGTCATCTCGATCGGCCATGCCCACCCGGCCTACGTACGGGCCATCTCGGAGCAGGTCGCCCGCCTGGGGTTCTACTCCAATTCGGTGGAAAATTCGCTCCAGCAGCGGCTGGCCGCCCTGCTGGGCCGCATCTCGGACTATGACGACTACCGCCTCTTCCTCTGCAACTCGGGGGCCGAGGCCAACGAAAACGCCCTGAAGCTCGCCTCGTTCCAGACGGGCCGCACGAAGGTGCTGGCCATGGGCAAGGCCTTCCACGGCCGCACGTCGGGCGCCGTGGCCGCCACGGACAACCCCGCGATCTCGGCGCCGTTCAACCGCACGCCGAACGTGGAGTTCGTGCCGCTGAACGACCTCGAAGCGGTCCGCGCGAAGCTCTCTACGCGTGAGTTTGCCGCCGTGATCATCGAGGGCATCCAGGGCGTCTCGGGCATCCACTGCCCGACGGACGACTTCCTGCGCGGCGTACGCGCGGCGGCCACCGAGACGGGCACGCAGCTCATTCTGGACGAGATCCAGTCGGGATACGGCCGCACGGGGCGCTTCTTCGCCCACCAGCAGGCCGGCATCCGACCCGACCTGATCACCACGGCCAAGGGCATGGGCAACGGATTCCCGATCGGCGGCGTGCTGATCGCTCCCCACTTCGAGGCACGACAGGGCATGCTGGGCACCACCTTCGGAGGCAACCATCTGGCCTGCGCCGCGGCAATCGCCGTGCTGGAGACCCTCGAAGGCGAGGGGCTCGTGGAGAATGCCGCCCGCGTGGGCGACTACCTGCTCGGCGAGCTGCGCCGCTTCGACCGCCTGAAGGAGGTGCGGGGCCGCGGTCTGATGATCGGCGTCGAGATCGACGGATCGGGATCGGAGCTGCGCCGAGAGCTGCTCTTCGAGAAGCACATCTTCACGGGCGGCGCCGGCGCCTCGACCGTCCGGCTGCTGCCGGCGCTCTGCCTCACGCGCGAACTGGCCGACCGCTTCCTCGAAGCCTTCGCCGAAACGCTCAAGAAATAGCGGACGCCGGCCCCAGGGCACTTGCCCGGAGGCCCGGCCCGCAAACCGACAAAAAAACGCACCGAACATGAAGAAATTTACCTGCGTGGAAGATATCGGCGACCTGCACCAGGCCGTCGCCGAAGCCCTCGAAATCAAGCGCAACCGCTTCCAGTACACCGGTCTGGGACGCAACCGCACGCTGCTGATGCTCTTCTTCAACTCGAGCCTCCGCACGCGGCTCTCGACCCAGAAGGCCGCGATGAACCTCGGCATGAACGTCATGGTTCTCGACGTGAACCAGGGGGCCTGGAAGCTCGAGACGGAGCGCGGCGTGGTGATGGACGGCGACAAGGCCGAGCACCTGCTCGAGGCGATTCCCGTCATGGGCTCCTACTGCGACGTGATCGGCGTGCGCTCGTTCGCCCGCTTCCGCGACAAGGCCGAGGATTACGAGGAGCGCGTTCTCGAGCAGTTCATCCGCTACTCGGGGCGTCCGGTCTTCTCGATGGAGGCCGCCACGCGCCACCCGCTGCAGAGCTTCGCCGACCTGATCACCATCGAGGAGTACAAGCGCACGGAGCGCCCGAAGGTCGTGATGACCTGGGCGCCGCACCCCAACGCCCTGCCGCAGGCCGTGCCCAACTCCTTCGCCGAGTGGATGAACGCCGCCGGCTATGACTTCGTCATCACCCACCCCGAAGGCTACGAGCTCGACCCGCGTTTCGTGGGCCGGGCCCGCGTGGAGTACGACCAGCGCAAGGCCCTCGAGGGCGCCGACTTCGTCTACGCCAAGAACTGGGCCGCCTGGGCCGATCCCAACTACGGAAAGGTCCTCTCCCGGGACCGCTCGTGGACGGTCGATGACGAAAAGATGGCCCTCACGAACAACGCCTATTTCATGCACTGCCTGCCCGTGCGCCGCAACATGATCGTTACCGACTCGGTGATCGAGTCGCCGCGCTCGCTGGTGATTCCCGAGGCGGCAAACCGCGAAATCTCGGCCCAGGTGGTGCTCAAACGACTGCTGGAGGGACTCGCATGACGGAGGCAATCACGGTCGTAAAGATCGGCGGCAACGTCATCGACGATGCCGCGGCACTCAAGCGCTTTCTGAAGGAGTTCGCCGCCCTGCCCGGGCGCAGGATCCTCGTCCACGGCGGCGGCAAGCTCGCCACACGGCTGGCCGAACGGCTCGAACTGAAGGTCCGCATGGTCGAGGGGCGCCGCATCACCGACAAGGGGATGCTCGACGTGGTTACGATGGTCTACGCCGGACTGGCCAACAAGCAGATCGTCGCCGGGCTCCAGGCCGCCGGATGCAACGCCATCGGCCTCTCGGGGGCCGATGCGAATGTCATCACGGCCCGCCGCCGCTCGCCCGAGCCCATCGACTTCGGCTTCGTCGGCGACATCGAGCGGGTCGATGCCCCGCGGCTCGCCTCGCTGCTCGACGCGGGGCTCACGCCCGTCTTCTCGGCCATCATGCACGACGGACACGGCACACTGCTCAACTGCAACGCCGACAGTGTGGCTTCGGCCGTGGCGCTGGGCGCCGCACGCCTCGCCCCGACCGACCTGGTCTACTGCTTCGAGAAGCGCGGCGTGCTGCGCAACCCCGACGACGAGGAGTCGGTCATCCGGACGATCACCCCGGAGAGCTACCCGCCGCTCAAGGCCGACGGCACGGTGAGCAAGGGGATGATCCCGAAGATCGAGAACGCCCTGCGGGCCGTCGCGCAGGGGGTGCGGAGCGTTACGATCCGCAGCTCCGAGGCGCTCGGCGACGGCTCGGGAACCCGCATTACCCAAACGGAATAATCCGGTGGCGGAACGCCCCGGCGACAAACGACATGGACAACACCGCAACACAAGCCCTCGAACTGCTGCAACGCCTCATCGCGACCCCGTCGCTCTCGCGCGACGAATCGCGCACGGGCGACCTGCTCGAAGAGTACCTCACCGCGCGCGGCGCACGGCCCGAGCGGCTTCACAACAATGTCTGGGCCCGCAGCGAAGGGTTCGATCCCGCGCGGCCCACGCTGCTGCTCAACTCGCACCACGACACGGTGCGGCCGGCCGCCTCGTGGACGCGCGACCCCTGGACGCCGACCTTCGAGGAGGGACGCCTCTACGGACTGGGCAGCAACGACGCCGGGGCCTCGGTCGTGGCCCTCACGGAGACCTTCCTCGCGCTGCGCGACAAGGCGCTGCCCTTCAACCTGCTGCTGGCCCTCTCGGCCGAGGAGGAGTGCATGGGCGAGCACGGCATGCGGGCGCTGGTCCCGGCCCTCGGGCCCGTGGACATGGCCCTCGTGGGCGAACCCACGGGAATGCAGGCCGCGGCGGGCGAGAGGGGGCTGGTCGTGCTGGACGGCACGGCCCGCGGCAAGAGCGGCCACGCGGCCAGCGGCGAGGGGATCAACGCCCTCTACATCGCGCTGGAGGATATCGAGCGGCTGCGCTCGTTCCGCTTCGAGCGGGAATCGGCGCTGCTGGGACCCGTCGGCATCGCCGTAACGCAGATCGAGGCGGGCACACAGCACAACGTCGTGCCCGACACGTGCCGCTTCGTGGTCGATGTCCGCACGACGGACGCCTACACGAACGAAGAGACCGTCGCCCTGCTCCGCGCGGCCGTACGCTCCGAGCTGACGCCCCGCTCGACGCGCATCTGCGCCGTGGCGCTCGGCGACGAACATCCGCTCATGCGCGCCGCACGCGCCACCGGGCGCACGTCGTTCGTCTCGCCCACCACCTCGGACCGTACGCTCATGCCCTTCCCGGCCCTCAAGATGGGGCCCGGCGACTCGGCACGCTCGCATACGGCCGACGAATACATCCTTCCGGAGGAGATTGCCGAGGGCATCGCCGTCTATCACAGATTCATCGAAAATTTGGCATTGGAATATGAGCACTAAACTTTGGGACAAGGGCTTCGAGCCCGACCGCATGATCGAGGAGTACACCGTGGGACAGGACCGCGAACTGGACCTGCGGCTGGCGCGTTACGATGTCGAAGGGTCGCTGGCCCACATCGCCATGCTCGAGAAGATCGGGCTGCTGACCCGCGAGGAGCTCGAAAGCCTCACAGCCGGACTGCAGCAGATCGCCGCACAGATCAAGGCCGGGCGTTTCGAAATCGAGCCCGACGTCGAGGACGTGCACTCCGAGGTCGAGCTGCTGCTCACGCGCCGGCTGGGCGACGTGGGCAAGAAGATCCACTCGGGACGCTCGCGCAACGACCAGGTGCTGGTCGATCTGAAACTCTTCCTGCGCGACGAGCTGCGGCAGATCGCCGACGCCGTGCGCCGGCTCTTCGACCGCCTGCAGGAGCAGAGCGAACGCTACCGCGAGGTGCTGATGCCGGGATACACCCACCTGCAGATCGCCATGCCCTCGTCGTTCGGACTGTGGTTCGGGGCCTACGCCGAGACGCTCGTGGACGACATGCGGATGCTCGCCGCGGCGTGGCACATCGCCAACCAGAATCCCCTGGGATCGGCCGCCGGATACGGATCGTCGTTCCCGCTCGACCGCACGATGACCACGCGCCTGATGGGCTTCGAGTCGCTGCACTACAACGTCGTGGCGGCCCAGATGAGCCGCGGCAAGAGCGAGCGCGCCGCAGCGGCCGCCATCGCCGCCGTGGCGGCGACCGTCGGACGCATGGCCATGGACCTCTGCCTGTTCATGAGCCAGAATTTCGGCTTCGTCTCGCTGCCCGATGAGCTGACCACCGGATCGAGCATCATGCCCCACAAGAAGAATCCCGACGTCTTCGAGATCATGCGCGGGCGCTGCAACCGCCTGCAGGCGCTGCCCAACGAGATCGCCCTGCTGACGACGAACCTCCCGGTGGGCTACCACCGCGATCTGCAGCTGATGAAGGACATCCTCTTCCCGGCCATCGACGAGATCAAGCGCACGCTCCGCATGGGCGACTTCATGCTGGCGCACCTGAAGGTGAACGAGCATATCCTCGACGACCGGAAGTACGACTACCTGTTCACCGTCGAGGACGTAAACCGCCTCGTGCTGCAGGGCGTGCCCTTCCGCGAAGCCTACCGGCAGGTCGGCATGGCCGTGCAGCGCGGCGAATACCGCCCCACACGCGAGGTGCACCACACTCACGAGGGAAGCATCGGCAACCTCTGCACCGACGAGATCCGCCGCAAGATGGAGCGCGTGATGGAAGAGTTCGACACGCCGGGGATATAACCCCGCCCGCCCGAAAAGGGCAGACAGGCCGAAAAGCAAAACACCCCGGGCATGCAATGTCCGGGGTGTTTTGCTTCGGAACCCGAGGCTCCGGCGCCGGTTGCGCGACTACTTGATACGCTCGTAGTACTCGCGCGTACGGGTGTCGACGCGGATCTTGTCGCCCGTGTTGATGAACAGCGGCACGCGGATCGTGGCGCCCGTATTGACCGTTGCGGGCTTGAGCGAGTTGGTCGAGGCCGTATCGCCCTTCACGCCCGGCTCGGTGTAGGTTACCTCCATGTCGACGATCGGCGGCAGCTCGGCCGAGAGAACCTGCTCCTTCTCGGTGTGGAACATCACCTCGACCACCTGGCCGTCGGCCATCAGGTCGTAGTTGTTGATCAGGTTCTTGTCGATGTTGATCTCCTCGAAGGTCTCCGTGTGCATGAAGTGCATGCCCAGGTCATCCTCGTAGGTGAACTGGTAGGGACGGCGCTCGACGCGCACCGGCTCGATCTTCACGCCGGCCGAGAAGGTGTTGTCCACGACGCGTCCGTTCTCGAGGTTCTTGAGTTTCGTGCGTACGAAAGCGGGGCCCTTGCCCGGCTTCACATGCTGGAAATCGACAATCTGGTAGGTCTTGCCGTCCAACTCGATGCACATGCCGATCTTGATGTCTGCGGTTGTTGCCATAACGTATTGTTTTTGATATTGAAATTTCGCGGGTGCGAAGTTAGCAAAAATTTCCCAATAATCCTATTTCGTCGCGGAGGCAATTTACCGCTCCCCGCGGAGAATCAGAGCTCTATGGCCTTGCACACGAGTCCCATCCGGCGGATCCGCTCCAGGGTGCGCGGCAGCGCGTAGCGCATGTTGCGGAAGGCCTTCTCGCTGTCGTGGAAGACGACGATCGCACCCGGCGCAAGGTACTTCGTCACGTTGCGCAGGCAGGTGCGCGGCGAGAGCTTGCGGTTGTAGTCGCGCGAGATGATGTCCCACATGACCAGCTTGTAGCGCTGCCCCAGAAAACGCGCCTGCGCCGGGGTGATCTGCGCATAGGGCGGACGAAACAGCTCGCTGTGGATCAGATCATTGGCAAAATCCACATCCTCCGTGTAGCGCTCCAGGCTCATGCCCCACCCCTTCTGGTGCGAATAGGTATGGTTGCCGACCTTGTGTCCGGCGTCGAGGATCCGCTGGTAGAGGTCCGGGTACATCTCGACGTTCTTGCCCAGCACGAAGAAGGTCGCTTTGGCATCATACTTGTCCAGCGTCGCGAGGATCCACTCCGTAATGCCCGGCGTCGGGCCGTCGTCGAAGGTGAGGAAAACCCCGTCGGCATCGTCGATCTCCCAGATCAGATCCGGCATCAGGCGCCGGACTATTTTCGGTGGTTTGAGCCGCATGACGGAGCAAAAATAAGGAAAATCCGTGCCATTGCGAAAAAATATCCCTATATTTGTAAATGGCTTTCACGCCGGGGAGGCCCCGGAGCGTGTTTCCGGCTATCGGAAAACGGGGCTCCGCCGCCCGCCGCGCGGAGGCCGAAACAGGCGAAAAAGATGATGAAACGAATGTTCCGAATCGCCGCCGCGATGCTCATCGTCGCCGCGGCGGGCGGCTGCAAGGCCGTCAATACCCTGACCGACACCAAGAAAAGCTCGCAGGGAAAACCCTACGAACTCATAGTCGTATGCCCGCAGCAGGAGTGGACGGGCGCCGTGGGCGACTCGCTGCGCGCCGTGCTGGCCGCACCCGTTCCCTACCTCAACCAGACCGAGCCGCTCTTCGACGTGCTGCGCGTACAGGAGCGCGGACTGACGGGGCTCGTGGCCGAGCACCGCAACATCCTCAAGGTCGAGGTCGATCCCTCGATCGAGAAGGCTGCGGCCGGCGTGGAGTACGACGTTACGGCCCGCCCGCAGATCATCCTGACGATGCAGGCCCCCTCGGACAGCGCCCTGGTGCGCTACCTCTCCGAAAACCGTGCGCAGATCGTCCAGGTCCTCGAGAAGGCCGAGCGCGACCGCGCGATTGCGGCCAACAGCGAGTTCTACAATCCGGGCATCGACGCCGCCGTGCGCAAGATCTTCGGCGTCGGCATGAAGGTTCCCAAAGGCTACATGCTGGCCAAGCAGGAGGCCGACTTCATCTGGGCCCGCTACGAATACCCCACCGCCAGCCAGGGATTCTTCGTCTACTCCTACCCGTACGAGGGACCCGAGGCGCTCACCGCCGAGGCGCTGATCGCCGCACGCAACCGCTTTGCGGCACGCATTCCGGGACCGTCCGACGGTTCGTACATGACCACCTCCGACGCCTTCCCGCCCGCCTTCCGGATGTTCCGCCTCGAAGGACGTCTATGGTGTGAGCTGCGCGGATTCTGGGACGTCGAGGGCGACTTCATGGGCGGCCCGTTCGTCAGCTACACGACCGTCGATACCGCGACCAACCGCGTCTTCACGCTCGACGGCTACGTCTACTCGCCCAAGTTGCACAAGCGCAACTTCGTGCGCGGCGTCGAGCACCTGCTCTACACGGTGAGCTTCCCCGAAGAGAAGGGGACCAAATAGCCGTACAGGGCCCGGCGCGGCAGGAATAATCCGCCCCGCGCAAGCGCAGCCTGCCCGGCTTCATTGACGGACCTGGCGGAGGAGCCGGTGCGGTCTGCCCGGAAGACCCGGAAGAGAAGAAACCCGCAGATGCCATGCAGCAGATTCTGACATATACGTTTCTGGTACTCTACTCGATCACGATTCTCGGGATCGTGGTGGTCATCATCACCGACAACCGCAACCCGCTGAAGACCCTCCCGTGGATCATCGTGCTGCTGCTGGCGCCCGTTGTGGGGCTTGTCTTCTACTTCTTCTTCGGGCAGAACCTCTCGAAAAAACGCATCATCTCGCGGCGCACCCGCAAGCGCATCACCCTGCAGCTCGAAGAGGCCGAACGGGTCGGATGTCCCGAGCTGCCGGGACGCTACCGTCCCCTCGTGCAGCTGCTGAAGCGCACCTGCCACGCCGTGCCGCTCTACGGCAGCGACATCGTCCCCTATACCGACGGACGCTCGAAGATGGAGGCGCTGCTCGGCGAGATCGCCCAAGCCCGCCACCACATCCACCTCCAGTACTACATCTTCAGCGACGACGAGACGGGCTGCCGCCTGCGCGACGCTCTCGTGGCAAAGGCCCGCGAGGGGGTCCGCATACGGATCCTCTACGACGACGTGGGATGCAGCCGCGTGAAGAAGGAGTTTTTCCGCGGCATGCGCCGCGAAGGGATCGAGGTCCACGCCTTCCTGCACGTCAAGTTCCCGCGTTTCACAAGCAAGGTCAACTACCGCAACCACCGCAAGATCGCCGTCATCGACGGCCGCGTGGGCTTCATGGGCGGCATGAACGTCGCCGACCGCTACGTCCGCGGCACGGGGTGGGGCTCGTGGCGCGACACCCACTTCCGCATCGAGGGGAACGGCGTCGCGGGGCTGCAGATCGCCTTTCTGAGCGACTGGTCGGCCACCACCAAGCAGCACCTCTCCGGCAGCGAATACTTCCCGGCGGCACGTTGCTTCACCGGAAACATCCTGCAGATCGTCGCCGGAGGGCCCTTCGGCAAGTGGCGCGCCCTGCTGCAGGCCGAGAGCTACGCCATCATGAGGGCCCGGCAGCGAATCTGGATCCAGACCCCCTACTACCTCCCGTCGGACGTGCTGAACACCGCCCTGCAGACGGCGGCACTGGCCGGCATCGATGTCCGCCTGATGCTTCCCGCACGCTCGGACTCGCGTTTCATAGACCTCGCGTCGCACTCCTACCTCGACGACATGATGCGCGCCGGTGTCAGGATCCTCTTCTACAAACCGGGATTCCTCCACTCGAAGCTGCTCATCGTGGACGACATGCTGACCGTGATCGGTTCGGCAAACATGGATTTCCGCAGTTTCGAGCACAACTTCGAGGTCAATGCCTTCTGTTACGACACCGCCTTCACGGCCCGCATGGCCGCCATCTTTGCGGACGACGCCGCACAGTGCCATGCCGTAACCCCCGGCGAGTGGTTCCGCCGCCCGCGCCCGCGCCGCTGGGCCGAATCCTTCCTGAGGGTCTTCTCGCCGCTGATGTAACCCTGCCGAAACTTCGAAAACCCGATACGAACATGAAACGAATCCTCCTCCTGCTCCTCGCCGCGGCTGCCTGTGCCTGCGGCACGGCTCCCGCTCCGCCGGACTACGCGATCGTCGCCGGCCCCGGCATCACGGACGACCCGCAATGGGCAACGGTCGTCGAGGCGCTCGGCGAGAGCCATCCCGGCGCGCAGGTCATCACCTACCGCGACTCGGTGGGCGAGACACTCGACGCGCTGCGCGGCATGAAACCCCGCTACGTCGCCTTCGTTGAACGGCCCGAGCAGGTCGGACGCGACTACATCATCGCGCTGAACCGCATGAGCCGTGCGGTCGATGCGGACATCTATGCCGACTACCTCTGGGGCGTCATCACGGGCTACGACGCCGCGGCGGCCCGCCGCATGGTGCTCGACGCCCAGGAGCCGCTCGTCATCCGCAGCGCCGTGAGCACGCTGCGCGAGGTCTCCGGAGCCAAGTGGTTCGAGTCGTTTGCCTATGTGGACGACCGCTACGAAGGGCTCTGCGGCGAGAAGCGCCCCGGCGAGGACTCCGTGCGCCACTACCAAACCCCGCACCGCCTGCCGGACGGACGTCCCGACCTGCTGCGCGACTTCTGCGACTACTACGCGGCCTACGACCCCAACCTGATCACCACGGCCTCGCACGCCACGGAGCGCAACCTCGAAATGCCCTATTCGGTCGGCAACCTGCGCTGCGCCGACGGGGCGCTCTACGCCGACTTCCCCGAGGGGCGCGAGGCGCTCCGCGAATCGGGCAAGCGGAGGGTCTTCCTTCCCATCGGCAACTGCCTGATCGGCAACGTGAACAACACGCGCGAGAGCATGGCGATCGCCTGGATGAACAGCGCCCGGGCGGCGGCGCTGGTCGGCTACGTCGTGCCGACGTGGTACGGCCGCAGCGGCTGGGGCGGACTGAAATACTGGCTCACCTCGCCCGGGCGCTACACGCTGTCCGAGGCCTTCTTCCTCAACCAGCAGGACCTGCTCCACCAGCTCGAAGGGTGGTGTCCCGGACTGGGTGCCAAGGCCTTCCCGTTCGGCCCGGAGGGTTTCGCCGAGGAGGATTTCGAACGGGCGAACGAGGTGGCCGAACGCGAGCTGAACATCGACGAGACGGGCTTCTTCTTCGACCGCGACGTGCTGGCCTTCTACGGCGACCCGGCCTGGGAGGTGCGGCTCCGCGAGCTTCCCGCCGAGCAGGACTACACCGTAACGGTGCACAACGAGCCGGGACGATGCACGCTGACCGTCGAAACCTCGCCGGAGTTCAGCGCCGAGCGCATGGCCGGCGACCGCTTCAAGGAGGAGCATGTCAAGGAGCTGCCCTTCAGCTGGTTCTTCGCCGAGCGGCTCGACCGCCCGCGCCTGGCCGAAGGCGAGCCGTGGCAGGCGGCCCTCGACGAGAACTTCCTGCTGGTCTACAATCCCGGCTTCGAACCCGGGCAGACCTACACGATCCGCATCGACACCGGAGAATAGCCGGAGCAGACCGAAGGAGGAGGGTCGGAGAGATGCGATCCGCCGCCGGCCCGGCCTGCCGCATCTGACCTGACGGCCCGACACCCGTCGATACCCCGCGACAAAAAAGGCACCCTGCCCGGCAGGGTGCCTTTCATTTTCCGCAACGGCCGGCGCTACAGCTCGACAATGCCGTTGCGGATGGCATAGACGACCAGGCTGGCCGTATTCTTGCAGCCGGTCTTTTCGAGGATATTGGCCCGGTGCTTGTCCACCGTGCGCTTCGAGATGAAGAGTTCGTCGGCGATCTCCTGATTCGAGAGGCCCCGGCAGACCGCCACCAGAATCTCCCGCTCGCGCGACGAGAGCTGGTCGTCGGCGGCATCCTCGCGCGAACGCATGCGGCCCGTGAGCGACGAAAGCAGCTGCGGCGAGAAGTAGCTGCCCCCCTCCATCACCGTCTCGACGGCCTCCAGCACATCGCCGATGTCGGAATCCTTGAGCAGGAAGCCCCGGGCTCCCGCCTCGACCATGCGCGAGTAGTAGCTCTCCTCGCCGAACATCGAGAGGGTGATGATCCGCAGCCCGGGACGCCGCGCCAGCGCCCGCTCGGTCGTCTGGGCCCCGTCGAGCCCCGGCATCGAGAAGTCCATGAAGACCACGTCGGCCTCCAGCGTGTCGAGCAGCGCGAGGAACTCCTCGCCGCTGCCGGCCTCCCCGACAACGCGGTACCCCTCCTGCCGTTCGAGCAGGCCCCGCAGTCCGTTGCGGAACAGCGTGTGGTCATCGACCAGAACGATGCGGCGCGTCATATCTCCTAACTGCGTTTTTTGCGGCGGCCGTCGCGCCGGGCCGGCACGGCGGGATCCTCCTGGGTATTGACACGGATCGCGGCCTGCATGCCCTTGCCCTTCGAGGAGGTGATCGAGCAGCTGCCGCCCAGCGAATTGATCCTCGACGAAATGTTCGACAGGCCCATGCCGCAGTCCATCATCGCCTGCGGGTTGAAGCCGCGGCCGTTGTCCGAATAGTCGAGCGTCAGCTCCGAACCGTTCTGCGACAGCGACAGATTGATCGACGTGCAGCCCGAATGCTTGAGCGAGTTGTTGATCAGCTCGCAGATCACCCGGTAGAGGATCACCTCCACGTCCGTGTCGTAACGCTCCGAACGCAGGTTCGTCGTGAAGCGGATCTTCACGTCGTGCATCGCCACGCTCTTGTCGATGAAGTTCTGCACGCCGCGCGCCAGCCCGAAGTCGTTGAGCACATGCGGCGAGAGGTTGTTCGAAATCTCCCGCAGCGAGCGGATCGCCTCCTCGATGACGTAGGTCGTATTGTCGATGATCTCGCGCTGTTCGGCGTTGTGCTCGTCGCGCGAGAGGGCCGTCAGCGACATCTTCGCCGAGGAGAGCAGCGGGCCCAGCCCGTCGTGCAGCTCCTTCGAGAAACGCGAGCGCGCCTTCTCCTCCGTGCGCAGCACCGCCGTGAGGATCCGCTTGTTGAGCAGCGTCCGCTGGTGGTTCAACCGGTCGATATAGCGGAACAGCTTGTGGGCATACATCACGCCGATCGAGAGGCAGATCGAGACCGTAACCCCGAGGTAGCCGAACCACCACCGCGGCACCACCTCGACCCCCAGATCCATCAGCAGCTGGACCAGCCGCTCGATCGTCAGCAACGAGAAGCCCACGATGAAGAGGATCCACACCGAGTTGTACTTCGTGGCCCGCACCAGACGCAGGGCATAGGCCGTCGCCAGAGTCTGCACGACGATCGACAGGATGAGCAGGATCGTGATCAGCATTGCAAGCGTGTGTTTTTACAAAGATAGGATTATTTCAGCACTTTGCCAAGTGCCGCGAGCTGCCGGTAGTCGGTCAGGTCCACCTGCACGGGAACCACCGAGACATAGCCGTGCGCAAGGGCCCATTCGTCGGTGTCCGTGGCTTCGGGCTCGCCGTTCACGAAGTCGCCCGTGAGCCAGTAGTACTCCCTTCCGCGGGGATCCTCGCGGCGGAAGAACTCCTCGCGCCAGAAACCGCGGTTCTGGCGGCACAGGCGCACCCCCTTCACCTCTTCGGGGCGTCCTACGGGGACATTGACGTTCAGGCAGAGCGGCAGCGTAACATCGCCGCCGAGCACCGCCCCGACAATCTGCCGCCCGTAGAGCACCGACGCTTCGAAATCGGCATCCGCGGCGTGGTCATCGAGCGAGAGGCCGATCGACGGACAGCCGTAGAAGCTCCCCTCGATGGCCGCACCCATCGTCCCCGAATAGAGGACGTTGACGGCCGAGTTCGAGCCGTGGTTGATGCCCGAGAGCACCAGATCGACCCGCTCTTCGCGCAGCAGGCTGTCGAGAGCCATCTTCACGCAGTCGACCGGCGTGCCCGAAAAGGCGTAGACCGCCAGGTCGTGCTCCTCGCGGATGCGCCGCAGGTAGAGCGGATTGTACATCGTGATGGCCTGGCTCATGCCGCTCTGCGGCGTCTCGGGAGCCACGACCACCACACGCCCGAAGCTGCGGGCCACCTCGACGGCCGCGGCAAGCCCCTTCGAGGCGTAGCCGTCGTCGTTGGTAACGAGTATGAGTCGTTCGTTCGTATTCATTGCATGCATTGTCCGTAAAAGGGCCGCTGCGAAGGCTGCGCGAGCGGTGTTTGCCGCTCCGGAGCCGGCGCGGCACGCGGAATTTCAGCGTAAAGATACGCATAAAACCCGCGCCGATCGATTTTTTCACCCCATAATTTGTTTCTTTTGGAAAAAACTTCCTATCTTTGCCCTCCCAAACGGGCGTAGATCAACCTCTTTCATTGGGTACTGCGGCAGCGCAGGATTTTCGGAAAACGGGTCCGGGCGAAGGCGGGAGACCGCAGCGCGAAGGACCGAAAAGCGGAGAAGACTGCAGGATTATGGATCGAAGGCGGTCCGCATGGTAGCCACGGTGCAGCGGGAATGTTGGATACGGAACAAAAAATTTGTTGCAACAATGAACAAAGACGCAATCATCAAGCTCGTCAACGAGCAGATGTGGCCGAAGACGGATGCCGACATTCCGTCGTTCAAGGCCGGAGACACGATCACCGTTACCTACAAGATCGTCGAGGGTAACAAGGAGCGCATGCAGAGCTTCCGCGGTACGGTCATTCAGATCAAGGGTCAGGGCAAGACCAAGATGTTCACGATCCGCAAGATCTCGAACGGCGTAGGCGTGGAGCGCATCTTCCCGCTCTACTCGCCCCACATCGACAAGATCGAGGTGAACAAGGTTGGTGTCGTTCGCCGCGCCCGCATCTACTACCTGCGCGACCTGACCGGCAAGAAGGCCCGCATCAAGGAGAAGCGCATGACCAGCAGCTCGGAGAAATAGTCCGGCGTCCAGGTCCGAAAAAACGGGAGCCCCAAGGGGTTCCCGTTTTTCTTTGTCCGGACCGCAACGGCACCGGGGGCTCCGCGGGGAGGCGCTACGGCCGGGGTTTCCCGCCCGGGATTCGCGGCCGGACAACAGCCCGTGCAACGACGCAAAAGCGGGGGGGGGCGACCCGAAACCACCGCCCAACACAAAATCACCGCCGGTCGCCCGCATCCCACAATCCAAAGCCGCCGCCCGACACGAAAGCGGGGCGCGACCGTGTGGTCGCGCCCCGCATTGCGTCGTGAAACGACCCGGTTAGTCGTTCACCGGAATATCCTTGTTCACGTTCTTCGAACCTGCGAGGGCGTAGAAGAGGATGTAGGCCAGACCGACGATGATCACCCAGTAGCTCGTCAGGTAGCCGGCGAAGTCGGCCACACCGCCCTGGATCAGCGGGAGGATACCGCCGCCGCAGACCATCACCATGAAGAATCCCGAACCCATCGAGGTGTACTTGCCCAGACCCTCGACGGCCAGGTTGAAGATGCCGCCCCACATCACCGAGGTGCACAGACCGCAGAGCGTGAGGAACATGATGCCGACGGGAACCTCGACAAGGCCGAAGCCCGTACCGGTGAAGACGGGCATCGAAACCGTCGAGCTCACGGGCGAGAAGATGCCGATCAGCACGAAGAGGATGGCCACCGTAGCCACGACGGAGAGCTGGACCTTGCTCGATACCTTGCCGCCGATGATGCCGCCCACCAGACGTCCGCACATCATCAGGAACCAGTAGGTTCCGACGAGCGATCCCGCAGCGGCGGCAGCCATGCCGGCGCCGTCGGTCGTCGAGGTGAGGAAGAGGTTCATGAAGTTGGGAATGCCGACCTCGACACCCACGTAGATGAAGATGGCCACGGCACCCAGCACGAAGTGCCGGAACGAAAGGGCGCTGTACTTGTCCTTCTTGGCCTCGGCGCGCTTCTCCTCGATGGCGTAGGGCTCGGGGATGCTGACCATCGAGAGGACGATGAACGCTACGGCGAAGATACCCATGGCGATGAACAGGGCCGGCGAAGCGTCGCTGATCGTCGCACGGGCCACGTCGCCCATCAGATAGCCGACCAGGATGGGAACGATCGTCGCCGAGATCGAGTTGAGCGAGCCGCCGAACTGGATGAGCTGGTTGCCGCGCTTGCCGCCGCCGCCCAGGGTGTTGAGCATCGGGTTCACCACCGTGTTGAGCATGCACATCGAGAAGCCCGAAACGAAGGCGCCCACCAGATAGACGGCAAAGCTGCCGGCAACGCCCGACAGATACTGAATACCCACGCCGATGAAGCCCACGGCGATGGCGGCCAGCGCCGTCTTCTTGTAGCCGATGCGGTTGAGCATCAGGCCGGCCGGAATGCCCATGAAGGCATAGGCGATGAAGTTGGCCGCATTACCCAGCTGCGACATCCAGTTCGCTACCGAGAACTGGTTCTTCACGATCACGCCCAGCGGATTCGCGAAACCCGTTACGAACGAGATCATCGCGAAGAGCGCGAACATCATGATGATGGGTAAGGTGTAATTCTTTTTTTGTTCCATGAGTGTTACTATTTAGGTTAATAATCGTTTGCCGGTCGGTTGGTATTATCGGTCGCGTTCGGCGATGTAGGCGCAGAGGTTCGCCAGCGCCGAACGGTAGTCGGAATCCTCATAGTCGGCGAGCATCTCCACGGCCCGCGTGATGTAGCCCTGCATGGTCTTCGCGGCGGCGGCCAGTCCGCCCTCCTCCTCGACCGTGCGGCGCAGCGACTCCACCGCCTTCTCGTCTTCACGACAACGGGCCAGTCTGCCCAGCAGATCGGCCCGAAGCGCTTCGGAGGCGTGCTCCAGCACGGCAAGCAGCGGCAGGGTGATCTTCCCCTCGCGCAGGTCGTTGCAGGCCGGTTTCCCGGTCCGGGCCGACGGCGTATAGTCCAGGATGTCGTCCTGAATCTGGAAGGCCATGCCCAGCGACTCGCCGAAGCGGCGCATCGTCGCCACCCGGTCGCGCGTGGCACCCACGGCGAGCGCCCCCGCGGAGGCGGCGACACCCAGCAGGCTCGCCGTCTTCTTGTGGATGATCTCCAGGTAGGTGTTGAGCGTCATGCTGTGCTCGGCGGCACACTCGTCCTGCAGCACCTCGCCCTCGCAGAGCGCCGCGACCGAGCCGCAGACGTGCGTTACCAGGTCGAACTGCCCGCTCTGCAGGCCGATGTTCATGTTCTTGGCCAGGATGTAGTCGCCCAGGATCACGGCCTTGTGCGACTGCCAGCGGGCATTGACCGAAGGACGGCCCCGCCGCGTGTCGGCCTCGTCGATCACGTCGTCGTGGATGAGCGACGCCACATGGATCATCTCCACGAGCATCGCGGCCAGAGAGGTGCGGCGTCCGCCCGCCGCACCCTTCACCGAAGCGTTCATCGCCGCCGAAAGGATCACCAGCAGGGGACGGATGCCCTTGCCGCGGGACGAGAGGGCGTAACGCAACATGTCGGACAGCAACTCGCCCTCGGCCGTAAACTGCCGCTCGACGAACTCATCGAAGGCAGCCAACTCCGCCGCAACGGGCTTGCGGATCTCTTCAAGTGTAATCATATGTGCAAAGATAAGCATTTTTCGCTTCGGCGAACCGCACTCTCGATGTTTTTTCGTACCTTTGGCAATCGATAAAGATTCTACGGAATGGATTTTTCGACAGGATTTCTCAGGAAGCTGCTTCCGGCGGCCGCGGCGCTCGCGCTCTTTTTCCTTGTCAGCGCCCTCTACTTCGCTCCCCAGTTCCGGGGCGAGGTGCTGCCGCAGCACGACGTTCTGCAATACGAAGGCATGGCCAAGGATATCAGCGACATGCGCGCCGCGACGGGCGAAGACCCCCAGTGGACCGGCGGCATGTTCTCGGGCATGCCCGCCTACCTGATCAACGTCGCCTACCCGGCCCAGCTGGTCAAGCGCACCGTGGGACAGATCGTCAAGGCGATCGACACCCCCGCGGGTTTCCTCTTCTTCGCCATGACGGCCATGTGGTGCATGCTGCTCATCCTGGGCGTGAACCCCTGGGTGGGCATCGTCCCGGCACTGGCCTACGGACTCTCGACCTACTTCCTGCTGATCATCGGCGCCGGGCACATCACGAAGATGTGGGCGCTGGTCTACGCGCCGCTGATGATGGGCGGCGCCTGGATCACCCTGCGCGGCAACATCTGGTACGGCGCCGCCTTCACGGCCCTCGCCACGTCGCTTGAGATCGGCGCCAACCACCCGCAGATCACCTACTACTTCCTCCTGGCGATGGCCGCCCTGTGGATCAGCGAGGGGATCTTCGCCCTGCGCGGCCGCCGCATGAAGGATTTCGCACGCCGCACGGCGGCACTCGCCGCCGCGGGAGTGCTGGCCGTAGGCTCGAACTTCGCACCCCTGTGGTACACGGCGCAGCACTCGAAGGAGACGATCCGCGGCGGCTCGGAGCTCGCCTCGACAAGCGAGAGCTCCGACAGCGGCCTGGACCTCGACTACGCCACGGCTTGGAGCTACGGAACGGCCGAAACGCTCAACCTGCTCGTGCCCGACTTCATGGGGCGCGACTCGGCAACCGCCTTCCCGGCGGACGGCCAGACCGCCGCGCTGCTCAACGGCTACGGATTGCGCGGCGCCGCGCAGCAGCTGCCGGCCTACTGGGGCACGCAGCCCTACACGGCAGGCCCCACCTACCTGGGCGCCGCGGCGATCTTCCTCGCCGTGCTGGGATTCCTCCTCTCAAGCGGCCGCACCCGGTGGTGGATCCTCGCGGTCAGCATACTGGCGATCCTGCTGGCCTGGGGCCGCAACTTCATGACATTCACCGAGCTGGCATTCCGCCTGCTGCCCGGATACAACAAGTTCCGCACCGTCTCGATGACGCTCGTCATCGTGCAGTGGGCCGTACCCCTGCTGGGGGCCTTCGCGCTCATGCACCTCTGGCGGGGCGACGTCGCCCGCGAACGCCTGCTGCGCGCCCTGGCCTGGGCCGCGGGGGTTACGGGCGGGTTGTGCCTGCTGCTGGCCGTGGCCGGCGGTTCGCTCTTCGACTTCGGACGCGCCGCAAGCGCCGAGATGATGACCGAACAGTTCCGCCAGATCTTCGAGGCGAACCAGCTGCAGGAGTACCTCTCGCGCAGCATGGATGTCGAATGGGGCGAGGCGGCGGCCGCGGCGATGGCCGCCGACCGCATCGACATGATGCAGGCCGACGCCTGGCGCTCGCTGCTGATGATCCTGCTCGCCGCAGGCGCCGTGGCGCTCTTCGCCTTCCGCCGCATCGGCAAATACGCCCTCACGGGGCTGCTGGCCGCCGTCGTGCTGATCGACCTGGTGCCCGTGGACCGGCGGTTCCTCTCCGCGGAGCAGTTCGTATCCCCGCGGCGCCAGCAGGTTACGCCCTCGGCCGCCGACCGCGCGATCCTCGAGGACCGCGACCTCGGATACCGCGTGCTGAACCTTACGGTCAGCCCCTTCAACGACGCCACGACCTCCTACTTCCACCGCTCGGTGGGCGGGTACCACGGTGCCAAGCTGGCCCGCTACCAGGATCTCATCGACCGCTACCTCTCGCAGCTCGACGACGGCGTGCTCGACATGCTCAACACGCGCTACCTGATCGTCCCCGGCGCCGACGGGCAGCCCGAGGCACAGCGCCGCACGACGGCCTTCGGCCCCGCGTGGTTCGTCGATTCGGTGGTCCCTGCGGCAACGCCCGAGGAGGAGATCACCCGGCTGGGCGAGGTGAACCTGCGCACGACGGCCGTCGTGGCGGAGTCCGCACTGGCCGCGGCCAAGACCGCACCGCGGCAGATGCAGCCCGACAGCTGCGCCGCGAAGCGCATCGACCTGGTGGAGTACCGGCCCAACTACCTCAAATACACATACACCACCCCCGAGGAGGCCGTGGCTCTCTTCTCGGAGATCTACTACGACAAGGGGTGGACGGCCCGCATCGACGGTGAGGAGGCTCCCTGCTTCCGTGCCGACTATGTGCTGCGCGCCATGCGCCTCCCGGCCGGCGAGCACACCGTCGAGTGGTCGTTCCGCGCACCGCGGTGGGGGCTCACCGAAGGAATCACGGGCCTCTGCTCGGGTGTGATCCTGCTGGGTGCCGTTGCGGCGCTCATCCATGCGCTGCGGCGGCGGAAAAAGAAGAACGTCGGAACCGAGGCCTCACCGGCGCCGAAAACCGAAAACTGAGAAAACATTTCGAATCGCAAAGATGAAAGACGACAAACGGCTCAAGCGGAAGGTCCGCAACTCCTACCTCGTATCGACCGTGAGCATCGCCCTGGTGCTCTTCCTGCTGGGATCGGTGGGCTACCTGATGGTGGCGGCCCTGAAGGTCGCCGACACGCTGCAGGAGAGCATCGCCGTGAGCGTGGAGCTCCGGCGTGAAGCGACCGACGAGGAGAAGACGGCCCTCAAGGCGTGGTTCGAGCAGGAGGAGCTCGTCGCCACGATCTCCTACCTCCCGAAGGAGGAGAAGATCGAGGACAGCGAGTTCCGCAAGATGTTCGGCAGCTCGTTTGAGGAGGTGCTCGAGGAGAACCCCCTGCTCGACTCGTTCGAACTGACCCTCACCTCGGCCTCGGCCGACAAGGAGCTGCTCGACAGCTTCATCGCCGCAGTCGAACGCCTCGACGGGGTCGATCGCGTCTCCTACCCCGCCCTCATGGCCGAACGGCTCCATGCCACGGTGGGCAAGATCCGCCTCGTGCTGCTGCTCTTCGGCGGGGCGCTGCTCCTCGTGTCGCTCATCCTGGTAAGCAACACGATCCGGCTGGCCATCTACTCGAAACGCTACCTGATCAACACGATGAAGCTCGTCGGGGCGACCAAGTGGTTCATCATGCGCCCCTTCCTCGGCAGCAGCCTCCGGCAGGGCGTCCTGGCCGGGGTGATTGCCTCGGTGCTCTTCGGCGTGGCGGTCTACGGCGTCAACGAAGCCGTGCCCGAACTGCTCACCATCGCCGAAGCGGGCAAGATCGCCCTGATCATCGGCGCGATGCTTGCAGGGGGTATCGTGATCTCGGGGGTCTTCTCCCTTGCGGCCCTCAACAAGTTCATCAACATGAAGTCGAACAAGATATACCTTTATTAAATGGGAAAAGAGCTCAAAAAAGACCGGGAGCCCGCGCAGGAGAATCCGCGCATGCCCCTCACGCGCCGCAACTACATCCTGCTGGCCGTCGGATTCGCCGTCATCGTCCTGGGATTCATCCTCATGGCCGGCGGCGGCAGCGACTCGCCCGACGAGTTCAACTACGCCATGTTCTCCTGGCGCCGCATCACGCTGGCCCCGATTCTGGTCATCGGCGGTTTCGTCATCGAGATCTTCGCCATCCTCAAACGTTACGAATAACCCCGGGCGCCGCACCGAAACGCACCCGGACCCATACCTTTCGAATACATGGACACCTTACAAGCCATCCTGCTCGGCATCGTGCAGGGTATCACGGAATTCCTGCCCGTCTCGAGCAGCGGGCACCTGCAGATCGCCAAGGAACTGCTCGGCGTGCAGCTTGAAGAGAACCTCACCTTCGACGTTACGCTCCACGCCGCAACGGTCCTCAGCACGATCGTCGTGCTCTGGAGCGAGATCCGCCGCCTGCTGCAGGGGCTCTTCTCGCGCCGCTTCAACGAGGAGCAGGCCTACATTCTCAAGCTCATCCTCTCGATGATCCCCATCGGCATCGTGGGCTTCCTGTTCAAGGACCAGCTCGACGCCCTGCTCAACGCGCCCTATATTCTCCTGGTCGTCGGAGCCATGCTGCTGCTCACGGCGGCCCTGCTGGCCTTCGCCCAATATGCCCGGCCGCGGCAGAAGGAGCGGATCTCCTACCACGACGCCCTGCTGATCGGCGTGGCACAGGCCTGCGCCGCCATGCCGGGACTCTCGCGCTCGGGATCGACCATCGCCATGGGCATCCTGCTCGGCAACCGCAAGACCGCCGTCACCCAGTTCTCGTTCCTCATGGTGCTGGCGCCGATCCTCGGCGAGACGCTCCTCGAAGCCGTGAGCGGCGAGCTCACCGCGGGCATCGACACCGGGGTGCTGATCGCCGGATTCCTCGCCTCGTTCATCACCGGATGCCTCGCCTGCCGCTTCATGCTCGAAGTCGTCAAGCGCGGACGCCTCATCTGGTTCGCCCTCTACTGCGCCGTGGCCGGCGCGGTCTCCATCGCAAGCTATCTCTTCTAAATGAACGACACGAACGAACTCCGCGGCATCAACTTCGAGGAGGGCTACATCGCCGTCATCGACAAACCCCTGCGCTGGACCTCGGCCGACGTGGTCCGCAAGGTCAAGTTCACGCTCCGCAAGGCGGGCTACCGCAAGATCAAGGTGGGACACGCCGGGACGCTCGACCCGCTCGCCACGGGCATCCTGCTGCTCTGCATCGGCCGCGCCACGAAGATGGCCGACGCCCTGCAGGCCGAGGAGAAGGAGTATGTCGCCGACGTGATGCTCGGCGCCACGACCCCGAGCTACGACCTCGAACACGAGATCGACCGCACCTACCCCTGGGAGCACATCACGCGCGAGGCCGTCGACAGGGCGCTCGCCGAGCTCACCGGAGAGCGGCTGCAGGAGCCTCCGGTCTTCTCGGCCAAGAAGATCGAGGGGGCAAGGGCCTACGAGCTGGCCCGCGCCGGCGAGGAGGTCGCCCTGCGCAAGTCGCTCATCACGATCTACGAGATGAGGGTCGAGGAGTACGACCTGCCGCGCGTGCGCATCCGCGTGCGCTGCAGCAAGGGCACCTACATCCGTTCGCTGGCCCGCGAAATCGGCGAGGCGCTCGGCAGCGGCGCCCATCTGACCTCGCTGCGCCGCACCCGCAGCGGAGGCTTCACCCTGGCAAATGCGTGGGATCTGGAAGATTTTCTCAAAAATTTGCAAAATCTTGAAACAAAATAGCTTTTTCTGCGTATAAGGAATAATCTGTCTGTTATTCCGAAACGTAAAAAGCGTTCCTATGAAATTATCGCAATACGGATACGAGTTCTCGCCAGAGATGCTGGCCAAATACCCGGCCGAGAACCGCGACGAGGCACGTCTGATGGTCATCAACCGCGCCACGGGCGCAATCGAGCACCGCATCTTCAAGGAGATCATCGACTACTTCGACGAAAAGGACCTCTTCGTCTTCAACGACACGAAGGTCTTTCCCGCACGCCTCTACGGCAACAAGGAGAAGACCGGCGCCGAGATCGAGATCTTCCTGCTGCGCGAGCTGAACCGCGAGCTGCGCCTGTGGGACGTGCTGGTGGACCCGGCACGCAAGATCCGCATCGGCAACAAGCTCTATTTCGGCGACGACGACCTGCTGGTCGCCGAGGTGATCGACAACACCACCTCGCGCGGCCGCACGCTGCGCTTCCTCTTCGACGGCTCCTACGAGGAGTTCAAGAAGACGCTCTTCAGCCTGGGCGAGACGCCGCTGCCGAAGTGGGTGCGCGAGAAGGTCGAGCCCGAAGACGCCGAACGCTACCAGACCATCTTCGCCCGCCACGAGGGCGCCGTAGCGGCCCCCACGGCCGGCATGCACTTCTCGAAGCACCTGATGAAGCGCATGGAGATCAAGGGCATCGACTCGGCCTTCATCACCCTGCATGTGGGCCTCGGGAACTTCCGCACGGTGGATGTCGAGGACCTCTCGAAGCACAAGATGGACTCCGAGCAGTTCTTCGTTACGGAGGAGGCCGCCGAGGCGGTCAACAAGGCCAAGCGCGAAGGACACAAGATCGCCGCCATCGGCACGACCGTCATGCGCACGCTCGAAACGGCCGTCTCGATCAACGGCATGATCAACCCCATGGAGGGATGGACCAACAAGTTCATCTTCGCCCCCTACGACTTCACGGTCGCCGACGCCATGGTTACGAACTTCCACCTGCCCTACTCCACGCAGCTGATGATGGTGGCGGCCTTCGGCGGCTACGAAACCGTGATGAACGCCTACAAGGTGGCCCGCGAGGAGGGCTACCGTTTCGGCACTTATGGCGACGCAATGCTCATTCTTTAAGATTTTTTTCGTATCTTTGCGGTAATGAGCGCCCAATAAAATTTGAAGAACATGGCAAGCAAGATTCTGTATGTATGCCAGGAGATCATGCCCTACCTCCCCGAGACGGAGGGCTCCCGGCTTTGCCGTGCACTGACCCAGGCTATGCAGGAGCGCGGTAACGAGATCCGCACGTTCATGCCCCGCTACGGCTGCATCAACGAACGCAGACACCAGCTGCACGAGGTGATCCGCCTCTCGGGCATGAACCTCATCATCGACGACAACGACCACCAGCTGATCATCAAGGTCGCCTCGATCCCCGCGGCACGCGTACAGATCTACTTCATCGACAACGACGACTACTTCTCGCGCAAGGCCGTGCTGACCGACGCCGACGGCAACTATTTCGCCGACAACGACGAGCGGGCCATCTTCTTTGCGCGCGGCGTGCTGGAGACCGTGAAGAAGCTGCGCTGGACCCCCACCGTCGTGCACTGCCACGGATGGCTTTCGAGCGTGGTGCCCGTCTACCTGAAGCGGGTCTTCTCGGACGATCCGATCTTCCGCGACGTACGGATCGTCGTCTCGCTCTACGACGACGCCTTCCCCGGCGAACTCGCCCCCGAGTTCCGCGAAAAGATCGCCGGCGAAGGGGTCCGGGACAAAAATCTGGAGATTCTCGCGACCCCCTCATACGAAAACCTCTGCCGTTTCGTTATGGAGTATGCCGACGGCGTGGTGATCGCCTCCGAGAAGGTCGATCCGAAGGTTGCGGAGCTTGCCCGCACCAGCGGGAAGCCCCTGCTCGAATACCAGTCGCCCGAGGATGCGGACTTTTTCGACAATTACAACCGATTCTATGAAGCAATACAATAAAAGCCTCCGGCTGTTGTGCGCCGCGGTTCTGCTCTTCGCCGCAGCGGCCGGGACCTTCGGGGGCTGCACCTCGGTAGACGATACGCTGGGCGGAAACCTCGTCCCGGACAACCAGCAGATGCGCGCCGGCTTCATCCGGCTGCCCGAGAGCACGTCGGACAAGACGAAGTACCTCTCGACGCGCCTCTACCAGAGCGATTCGATCGCCTCGTCGAACCTCTCGTCGGGCTACTTCGGGCTCCAGCGCAACGACACGCTCGGACTGCGCAGCGCCGGATTCCTCACCCAGATGGTCAATCTCACCGAACTCGACGAGGGCTACTTCGGCTACAAGCCGATCTTCGACTCGGCGCAGCTGCACCTCTCGGTCAGTGTCTTCGGACGGGACACGCTCACCGAGCAGCGCTTCGCCATCTACGAGATCGTCAGCAACAAATACCTGACCGACAAGCCGATTGCCGCGGGCGCCACGCAGCGCGACACGACCTTCTACCTGGACTTCGATCCCGCGAAGGAGGGGGTTATCGACCTGAACCGCGGACCGCTCTTCTACTTCACCTTCGGAGGCGAGAAGCACCCGTCCACGACAAGCGCCGTAACACTCGTTCCGACCGACGAGGGGCGCCGCTACGTACAGCGGCTCATGCTCCAGAAGGAGAGCGGCACGAACTACGAGGAGGATTACTCGATCTACCGGCTCGACAGTCTGGAGCAGTGGGTCGAGGAGTTCAAGGGCTTCTACATCTGCCCGGCCGTCAACGCCCCCTATCCCGACGGGGAGGGGACGATCTTCGGCACGTCGCTCGAATCGTCGGGCCTGACGATCTACGGGCGTAACCGCGTCGAGGCCGACCCCTCGCTGATTCAGGATACGCTGAGCGTTACCTATTACTTCTACGAGGGGGCCGTCAACCACGGCAACGTGTCGGTCAACACCATGCATCACGACTACTCGCAGGCCACGGCGCTTCCGCTCGACATCGCCGACGCGAAGGAGCCCGCCGCCGGCGCCGCGGACAACCGTCCGACCGTCTCCCGCCTGCGCGTGGAGGGATTCGGAGGCGTCGTGAGCGAGATCACCTTCACCGAAGAGTTCTTCGACACCCTCGAACAGCAGATCGAGGCGGTGAACCAGGCCGAAGGCAAGGATTTCCAATCGCTGGCATTCAGTCAGGTCCTGCTCAACATCTACTTCAACGACGGCGCCTACGACTGGCAGCAGGTCGGTTCGACCTCCGTAACGACCGACGTCGTGCGCCTCACAGAGCAGATGGAGGGCGCCCCGAGCCGCCTGGGTCTCTACACGAACTACAAGTCGCGCACGCCGATCTCGGACTACAACTACTCCTACGAATCGCAATACGGCACGACGCTCAACTACGGAGGCTACATCAACCGCAGCCAGGGCTGCTACAAGATGAACATCACGGCCTACGTCCAGTCGGTGTGGAACAACTACATCGACGAGAAGAAGGCTGCCGAGGCCGAGGGCCGGGCCGTCAACCTGGAGAACGTGAAGTACCGAACGATCTACCTCGCACCCGAAGCGGGCGGGTTCTACACCCCATCGTACTGCGTCCTGCAGGGCATGACAACCGACGGGGATGAAAACACGGCGCCGCTCCGTCTCGAGATCGCCTACAACATGATCAAATAGAAGAACCATAAACCCTCGTGCGGAACCTAAGTGAAGAGCTTAGGTTTTCGCATTTCTGAAAAAGCCATCAAGATACACCATGCAGGACAATTTAGTCATCGTAGAGTCCCCGGCCAAGGCGAAGACCATCGAGAAGTTCCTGGGCAAGGACTACGTCGTCAAATCGAGCTTCGGACACATCCGCGACCTTTCGAAAAAGGATCTCGGAATCAACATAGCCGAGGGATTCACCCCCGTATACGAAATCCCGAGCGACAAGAAGAAGGTCGTCGACGAACTCACGAAACTGGCGAAGACGAAGACCGTCTGGCTCGCCTCCGATGAAGACCGCGAAGGAGAGGCCATCGCATGGCACCTGACCGAAGTGTTGGGTCTCCCGGTCGACCAGACGAAGCGCATCGTCTTCCACGAAATCACCAAGCGGGCCATCCTCGAGGCCATCGAGAAGCCCCGCACGGTCAACATGAACCTCGTCAATGCCCAGCAGGCACGCCGCATCCTGGACCGGCTGGTCGGCTTCGAGCTCTCGCCCGTGCTGTGGAAGAAGGTCCGCCCGGCCCTCTCGGCCGGCCGCGTGCAGTCGGTCGCCGTGCGGCTGATCGTCGAGCGCGAGCGCGAGATCATCGCCTTCCGTTCGACCCCCTACTTCCGTGTCGTGGCGCAGTTCCACGCTGCCGAAGATCCCGAGAAGACGCTCTTCAAGGCCGAGCTCGCCGCGCGCTTCGAGACGGCCGCCGAGGCCGAAGCCTTCCTGCAGAGCGCCATCGGCGCCAACTTCACGGTCGCAAAGTCCGAGGAGAAGCCCGCGCAGCGCTATCCGGCCCCGCCGTTCACCACCTCGACGCTCCAGCAGGAGGCGGGCCGCAAGCTGGGCATGTCCGTCTCGCAGACGATGTCCGTGGCGCAGCACCTCTACGAACAGGGATTGATCACCTACATGCGTACCGACTCGGTGAACCTCTCGCAGCAGGCCCTCGCCCAGTGCAAGGAGGAGATCATCAAGCTCTACGGCGAGAAGTATTCGTCGTGGCACAACTACAAGACCAAGACCAAGGGCGCCCAGGAGGCCCACGAGGCGATCCGCCCCTCCTACATCGAGCGGCAGACAATCGAGGGCACCCCGGCCGAGAAACGGCTCTACGAGCTGATCTGGAAACGTACGGTCGCCTCGCAGATGGTCTGCGCGGAGCTCGACCGCACGACGATCACCATCGACATGAGCGGCTCGAAGCAGCAGTTCGTCGCCCAGGGCGAGGTGGTGCGTTTCGACGGCTTCCTGCGCCTCTACTCCGAATCGACGGACGACGACCAGGCCTCCAAAAGCGGCGAGGGGCTGCTTCCGAAGCTCACGGCGGGCGACCGCGTGCTGCCCGAACAGATTACGGCCACCGAGCGCTTCACGCAGGCTCCGGCCCGCTACAACGAGGCCTCGCTCGTCAAGCGCCTCGAGGAGCTCGGCATCGGACGCCCCTCGACCTATGCGCCGACGATCACCACGATCATCAACCGCGGCTACGTCGTCAAGCAGAACCGCGACGGCTCGAAGCGCAGCTATCAGCAGATGACCCTCACGGGCGACAAGATCACGACGAAGACCCTCACCGAGAACTACGGCAAGGAGAAGAGCCGCCTCTCGCCTACCGACATCGGCATGGTGGTGAACGACTACCTCGAAAAACAGTTCGGACCGATCATCGACTACAACTTCACGGCCAACGTCGAGAAGGAGTTCGACCGCATCGCCGAGGGGGAGATCACCTGGGAGAAGATGATCGAGACCTTCTACGGACCCTTCCACAAGATGGTCGACGAGGCGATCGCCACGCAGCCGGCCAAGACGCGCGAGGTGCGCATCCTGGGCACCGACCCCCGGACGGGACACACGGTCAAGGCGCGCATCGGCCGCTACGGCCCGATGGTCGAGATCGAGGGCGCCGAGGGCGAGAAGAGCCGTTTCGCATCGCTCAAGAAGGGCCAGCTCATCGAATCGATCACCCTGGAGGAGGCGCTCGAACTCTTCGCACTGCCGCGCGACCTGGGGCTGCTCGACGGCGAGAAGCTCGTCGTCGGACTCGGCAAATACGGCCCCTATGTCCGCCACGGCAAGACCTTCGCCTCGCTGGCCCGGACCGACGATCCCTATACGATCGGCTACGACCGCGCCGTGGAGCTGCTCAAGGAGCACCAGGCGGCGGCCGCCGCGGCCCATACGCCCCTGAAGAGCTTCGAGGAGGATCCCGACATGCTGGTCAAGAACGGCCGCTACGGCGCCTACATCGCCTACAAGGGGAAGAACTACCGGCTGCCGCGCGGCACCAAACCCGAGGAGCTGACCCTCGAGGAGTGCCGGAAGATCGTCGCCGGCTCGAAGAAATAGATCTGACATTTTTATCAATCAAACCCATACGCATCATGAAAAACGTTCTCTTTTCCGCCCTTGCGCTCTGCCTCGCTCTGACAGCAGCGGCGCAGACGCCCGACAACAACGCTTCGGGATATGCCTTTACCGATGTGAAGATCCTGCCGACGACGCCCGTCAAGGACCAGAGCCGCAGCGGCACCTGCTGGTGCTTCTCGACCCTTTCGTTCCTCGAGAGCGAGATCATCAAGGCCGGCGGCGAGCCGATGCACCTCTCGGAGATGTGGATCGTCCGCCACTCGTTCATGGACAAGGCCGAGAAGTACATCCGCCTGCACGGCAGCCTGAACTTCGCCGAGGGCGGCGCCTCGCACGACGTAACGGAGGGCATCAAGGCCCACGGCATCGTCCCCTTCGAGGTCTACCCGGGTCTGAACTACGGCACCGAGAAACCCGATTTCCACGAGCTGTCGGTCGTGCTGAAGGACTACCTCGACGGCGTGCTGAAGGCTGCTGAAAGCAACAAGCCCCTCTCGACGGCCTGGAAACGCGGCTTCAACGCCATCCTGGACGCCTACTTCGGCGAGATGCCCGAGACGTTCACCTACGAGGGCAAGGAGTACACGCCCGAGAGCTTTGCCGCCTCGCTGCCGATCCGTATGGACGACTATGTGGACATCAGCTCCTTCACGCACCACCCCTTCTACACGCGCTTCATCATCGAGGTGCCCGACAACTGGATGTGGGGCGAGGTCTACAACGTACCTCTCGACGAGATGATGGAGATCATCGACAACGCTCTCGCCAACGGATACACCGTATCGTGGGGCACGGACGTCAGCGAGAAGGGCTTCAGCCGCACGAAGGGCATCGGCGTCATTCCGGAGGCCGACCTCGAGGGCATGAGCGGCACGGAGGCCGAGCGCTGGGGCAAGCTCACCGACAAGGAGAAGGAGGCCGCCCTCTACAAGTTCGACAAGCCGGGCAAGGAGCGCCTGATCACGCAGCAGCTGCGCCAGGAGGCTTTCGACAACTACGAAACGACCGACGACCACGGCATGCTCATCATGGGTACGGCCACCGACCAGAACGGCACGCCCTACTACAAGGTGCAGAACTCATGGAACACCGTCGAGCCCTATGACGGCTTCTGGTACTTCTCGAAGCCCTTCGTGGCCTACAAGACCACTTCGATCATGGTGAACAAGCAGGCCGTTCCGAAGGAGATCGCCAAGAAGCTCGGTCTGAAATAGTCCGCGGCACGCGCCGCAGGAGAGAAACCAGGAGATTCCGGCCCCGGGAAGGAGCCGGAATCTCTTTTTTTGCGTGTTTTTCAGAAAAGGAGCCGTTCGACGGAGAGCGGAGCGTCCGGGTTGCCGAAGAGCGAGACGACCAGCGCCCCCTCCACGCGGTCGATGCGCATCGGCAGCGGCGCGCCGTCGCCGACACGTCCGACGAGGCGGCCGCGGACAGGATCGGCCTCAAGCAGCCGGAGGTCGCGGCAGAGATCCAGCCCGCGGCGCCGGGCATACTTGTAGAGCGTCTCCTTGGCGCACCACGCCACGGCCGGCCACAGGGGATCGGCGGAAAGCGACGCTTCGAAAGGGGTCAGGTAACGGGACCTCACGCGCGAGAAGTCGCGGCCGGCCGCTTCGGCATCGACGGCGCACGGGGCGTCGGAGAGCGCCACGGCCACAAGGCCCGCGCAGTGCGAGACGGAGAGGTGCAGCGGAAGATCCAGAAGCTGCGGAGCGCCGTTCGCATCGTAGCCGATCCGCACGTCGTACCCCAGCACACGCCGCACCATGGCCCGCCAGGTGAGGTACTCCCTCCGGCGGCGCTCCGAACCGAAGGCCTCGGCCGCACGCCGCTCATCGGCGGCAATCCACCCCTCCAGGGCGTCGGCCGCGGCGGGAAGCGCTGTCAAGAGCCGGTTCATGGGAGCAGATCGACACGGATCTTGTCGATGCGGTGCCCCTCCACGGTCTGAATCGTGAAGCGGATGTTGTGGGTGGTGAAGACGTCGCCCTGGCGGGGGAAGTCGCGCTTGAGTTCGAGCATCAGCCCGGCAAGGGTCTCGGCCTCGCCCCGCACGTCGGCAAAGGTATCCTCGTCGAGTTCGAGGATCCGCTCGAAATCCCCCAGATGGGTCTTGCCCTCGAACAGATAGCTCCGGGCATCGAGCTTCGTATAGTAGACCTCGTCGTTGTCGCTTTCGTCGGAGATCTCGCCGACGATCTCCTCGATGACATCCTCGAGCGAGACGAGTCCCAGCGTCGAACCGTACTCGTCGACCACGACGGCCATGTGGACCTTGTTGGACTGGAAATCGGCCAGCAGGTCGTTGATCTTCTTGTGCTCGGGGACGAAATAGGGCTTGCGGACAAGCTGCTGCCAGGCGAAGTCCCGCTCGTTGTTGATGTAGGGGAGCAGGTCCTTGACGTAGAGCGTGCCCCGGATGTTGTCCATGTCCTCCTCGTAGACCGGGATCCGCGAGAAGCCCGACTCGATGATCGTCCGCTTGACCGTGTCGTAGTCGTCCGTAATGTCGAGGGCCGTCATGTCGACGCGCGGCTTCATGATCTCCTGCACCTCCGTATTGACGAAGTTCACGATGCCCGAGAGCATCACATGCTCCTCGCGGCAGGTGCTCTGCGTCATGTCCACGGCATCGGCCAGCTCGTCGAGCGAGATCTCGCTGCGGTGGGCGGCCTTCTCGCTGATGCGGCTGCTGGCATGAACCAGCACGTAGGAAAGCGGGTAGACGATCCACCGCAGGGCCAGCAGGGGCCGTGCCACGGCCGAGGCGAAGCGCATGGGCATCGTCTGCGCCAGCACCTTCGGGAGGATCTCGCCGAAGAGCAGCAGCAGGAAGGTTACCAGCACCGTCTTGAAGAGAAACTCGAAGCGTAGGAAGGTGAAGACCGAGTCGATGATCGTCGAGGTGAGGATGACGATGCAAACGTTCACCAGGTTGTTCACCACGAGAATCGTTGCCAGCAGCAGATCCACATCCTTCAACAGGCGCAGCATGGCGCCGGCCGAAGCGGCGCGGCTGTTCTTCAGGCGGTTGATGTCGTTGTGCGACAGGGAGAAAAAGGAGGTCTCGGCTCCCGATACGAGGGCCGAGATACACAACAGCAGGAGCGTAACCGCACAGAATACGGCCATGCGGGGCTCAAACCCGTTGAAAACGATCCAGGAACCGGTCTCTTCCAAGCTGACAGGCGTTTAGTTAGTCAAACAGCGAGCCGCTCCGGGGTTCCTCCCGGTGCGCGGAGCCCTCCTCGCGGAGCACCTCCTTGCGGCCTCCGGAGGCCTGCACGACAAAGGCCGAATTGCGGGTCTTGTAGGCCGGACGGGCCAGCAGGGCCTCGATATTGTTGTAACGCGTCGATTTGGCGCCGAGCACCACCTGCTCGGGCTGTGCGGCGGGACGGGGCGACGGCTTGATCGACACCAGCCCCTGCTCGGGGTCCTGTGCGGCGGCCGCCTCGGAGTTCTCGTCCTCCACCACGGGGCGCATGCCCTCCATCCCGTCGTCGAAGCCCGTGGCCACGACCACCAGCTCGATGGCATTGCCCAGCTGGGGCTTCTCGCTCGTACCCCAGATGATGTTCGCGTTGTGGATCACGCCGCGCTCGTCCTGCACGCTGGCGTGAGCCTGAATGTATTCGAGGATGCGCACGACCTCCTCGTAGATCAGCGCGTCGGAGTCGGCCACCGAGATGTTGAGCAGGATGTTCTTCGCTCCCGAGATGAGGTTGTGGTCCAGCAGCGGCGAATGCAGCGACGCCTCGGCGACCGCCTCGGCGCGGTTGTCGCCCTCGGCCGTGGCCACGGCCATGTGGGCCCGGCCGCTGTTGCGCATGACCTTCGAGACGTCGGCGAAATCGACATTCACCAGATCGCTCTCGACGGTGATGATCTCGGCGATGCCCTTCGTGGCCGAGGCCAGGATGTCGTCGGCCTTGCCGAAGGCCTGCTTGACCGAGAGGCGTCCGTAGATCTCGAGGATGTTCTCGTTGTTGATGATCAACAGCGAATCGACATTCTTGCGCAGCTCCTCGATACCCTGCTGGGCCTGGTCGTAGCGGATCTTGCCCTCGACGATCAGCGGCGAGGTTACGATGGCCACGGTCAGAAGCCCCATTTCGCGGGCCAGCTGGGCGATGACGGGCGAAGCGCCCGTACCCGTACCGCCGCCCATGCCGGCCGTGATGAAGATCATCCGCGCGCCGACCTCCTCGAGCTGCTGCCGGATCTCGGGCAGCGTCTCCACGGCCTTCTGGCGCCCTACCTCGGCGTCGTTGCCGGCGCCCAGGCCGTCGTCGCCCAGGCAGATCTTGCGCTCCACGGGACTCTTGTCCAGGGCCTGCTGGTCGGTATTGCAGACCATGAAGGTAACGCCCCGAATACCGAGGTTCCACATGCGGTTCACGGCATTGCCTCCGGCGCCGCCGACGCCCACCACCATGATGATCGACCCCTCCGTACGCGGAGCCTTGATTTCCGATATCAATTCGTCTGTCATAACGTTGTTTTTCCGATTAAAAATAATGGCCCGCAGAACGATGCCGAACTAAATTTCCTCGTCCTCGGCCGCCGAGAAACTCTTGTTGATCTTGTCGAAGGTCTTCTGGAGAATCGATCCCCAGTCGCGCTTGCGGCGGGGCGCCGGATGCTCCGCCGGCTCGACCTCGTGATCCGCCGGCTCGTCGGGCTCCACCGGCGGCGTTACGGGCTGCACGGGCGGCGTTACGGGCTGCACGGGCTGCCGGAGCTGCGTGCCGGGAGTTGCCGGACGGCCGGGAGTTGCCGGCGTGTGCGGACCCGGCGCGGGTGCCGGAGCGGGTGCCGGTCGCTCGACCACGGTGCAGCCGCCCTGGGCGGCGCCGCGGATGAGCAGGCCCACGACGGTCGCACAACCCGGATCGGCGACCTTGGCCTTCGACTCCTCTGTAATGCCCGTTTCGGGAAGCGCCACGCGGACCTCCATCTTCGTTACGCGGCGGAACAGCTCGCCGAGATCCTTCAGCGCGGCCGAGCCGCCCGTAAGCACGATGCCGTAGACCAGCCGATCGGCATAACCCGAGTCGCGGATCTCCTGCAGGACGAATTCGGCGATATCCGTGGCGCGGGCCTCGATCACCGTGGCCAGGTTGCGCAGCAGGATATCCTTCACCTCGCGGGCCGTACGGCCGTTGACGCGGATGAGTTTCTCGTCCGAAGCCAGCTCGGCAACGGCCGAACCGTATTTCCGCTTGAGGCTCTCGACATGCTTCTCGGGAACACCCATCGTGCGGATGTCGCGGTTGATGGCCGAGGCTCCCATCGGGATCGACGCCACATAACGCACCACGTTGCGGTAGTAGACCGCCACGTCGGTTACGCCGGCGCCCACGTCCACCACGGCAACGCCCTCCTCCTTCTCGTCGGGCAGCAGCACCGCCTCGGGAGCGGCCAGTGCATCGGGAATGATGCCCAGCGTGCGGATGCCGAGCCGCTTGAGCGCCATTTCGAGGCGCTGCATCGGCGTTCGCAGGCAGAGGATGAAGTTGAACGTCGAGGAGAGCTTCTTGCCGAACGATCCCACGGGGTTGCGCACCTCCCGGTCGTCATCGACCACATAGTTCTGGGGGATGCGCTCCATGATCGTCTCGTCGTCGGGCGCCTGGACGTTGCGCATGCGGTCGAACAGCGCGTCGACATCCTTCCGGTTGACCCCGTTCTGCGGATCGTAGACAAAGACATGGTCCGTATGGCGGGCGCAGCGCACGAAGTCGCCCGAGATGCCCGCATAGGCCTCCGTGATGTGGATGCCGAGCTGCTTCTCGACCTCCTCGAATGCCTCGCGCACGGCCTGGCTCACCAGTTCGATATTCTCGATCTTGCCGGCGCGGACCCCCTCGACGGGTTTCGACACCACGCAGGCGATATCCATCAACCCTTCGGCGGTCTTCTCACCGACGGCCACACGGACCGACGACGAACCCAGATCGACGGCAACGGTATAATTCTTTCTTTCCACGGTACAAATTCTATTTCTTGCAAACCACCTGATTCCTGTATCGGACGTCGATCGTACGGCAGGCGTCCCACCCGATTACCGGGAGGCCGCTCCGGTAGAAGCGCAGCAGCTTGTCGAACTTGGCCTCCACGTCGTCCAGCCGCCCGAAAAGGATCGTAAAACGGCCGCTGCGGGGGGTGAGCTCTACCTCCAATGCTCCGCTGGGGGTCGTCCGAGCCGCAATCTGCACCACTTCCGACCTCCAGAAATCGTCGTCTTCGACAATCTTCACAAAGGTAAGGAGTTTCACGAAATCTTCGTAGCTTTTTTCCAATTTTTTTTGTGCCGCGCGCTCGGCCTGCTGGCGCTCGGCAATCTGTGCGACCCGCTCGCGGCAGACCCGGCTGCGGTAGCGGTACAGGCGGCGCAGCTCCGCCTTTTTTTCACGCAGCTCCTCCACCCGCTTGTCGAAGGCCTCGGCACTCTCGCCGCGCCACCACTGCCGCTTGATCCGCATGCGCCGCACCTCCGCCAGGTCGCGGTCGTTCTCGATCTCGCGGCGGTAGTAGGGATACTTCTCGTGCTCAAGCTCCTCGATGCGGCGGTCGATCTCCGCAATCCGGCTGTCGATATGGCGCCTCACCTCGCCCGAATAGTCGGCCGGGAAGGGCGGGCGGTAGCTGCCCGTAACGACCGGGACGTAGAGCGACGAGGCGCGCGGCGCCCCGAAGACATGGCCGTTCTCGGTGGCGTAGAGGTTCATCCCGTCGGTGAGCAGGCGCAGCAGCGGCTTGCGCTGGCTGATCTCGATATGCAGCACGGCGTCGTAGTCGACATAGGCCACCGCCTCGTCGACAAAGCCGTTGCGGGCGATCAGCCGCTCGATGGCCGTCAGGTCCACCTCCCCGACAGCCGTCCCGACGGTCGGGATGCGGCTCGAGGAGATCCAGCGGCGCACCATCTCCGCGGAGACGAGATGTCCCTGCGAGGTGCTGTCCACCACCTCGATCTCCAGGCGGGCGACCTTGCGGGCCTTGCGGTTGCGGTGCGCCGCGACGGAGGCCCAGAGCACATAGCCGGCCACCAGCAGCCACAACAGGGTGAGCAGTGCGTATTTGAGCGTTCGGTTCAAGCGGATCTGTTTTTTCGTGTTTTCAGGGTTTTACGACCGGCATTTGGCGCGCAGCCGCTCGGCGATCGCCTCGCAGCAGGCGTCGATATTGCCCGCGCCGAACGAGATCACCACGTCGGTCGGCATCGCGGCCACCGTCTCGGCCAGCCGCTCGCGCGGCACGATGCGGCAGGGGACGCGCACCAGGCCGGCGATCAGCTCCGAACCCACCCCTTCGATCGGCTCCTCGCGCGCCGGGTAGATCGGCAGCAGCACCACCTCGTCGGCCAGCGACAGCGCCTCGGCAAACTCGCGGTAGAGGTCGCGCGTACGGGTGTAGAGGTGCGGCTGGAAGAGCGCCGTGATGCGCCGTCCGGGGAACATGCCCCGCACGGAGGTGAGCGTCGCGGCCAGCTCGCGCGGATGGTGCGCATAGTCGTCCATGTAGACCTGCTCGGGCGTATTGAGGTAGAAGTCGAAGCGGCGCTTCACCCCCGTAAAGGAGGCCAGCGCCTCGCGGACCCGCTCCGCGGAGAGTTCCGCCCCCTGGGCCCGCGCGGCGCACCACACCGAAGCGACGGCCGCCACGGCATTCTCGACATTGACCCGGCCGGGGACGCCCAGCGTAAGATTCCCGATCACGCCCGAGGGGGTTACCAGCTCAAAATGGCAGTGGCCGCCCTCCCCGAGGCGGATGTTGCGCGCATAGAAGTCGCACGGCGTATCACAGGCATAGCGGTAGACCGTGATGCGCGGATTGTCGAGCGTGATCTCCACGCCCTGCTTGATAACGAGGCTGCCGCCCGGGCGGATCTGCCGCACGAACTGCGAGAAGGCCTCCTTGACCGCCTCGTGCGTGCCGTAGATGTCCAGGTGGTCGGCATCCACGGAGGTTACGACCGCCACGTCGGGATAGAGGCGCAGGAACGAACGGTCGAACTCGTCGGCCTCGACGGCCAGGCGCGGTCCGCCGCCCAGCACGAGGTTGCCGCCGAAATTCTTCGACAGACCGCCCAGGAAGGCCGAGCCGCCGCCCGTCAGCGCACGGTTGAGCCACGCCACGAGGGTCGTGGTGGTCGTCTTGCCGTGCGTGCCGGCCACGGCCATGACGTATTTGCCCTCGGCCAGGTGGCCGAGCATCTGCGAGCGCTTCTCGATCGTGAAGCCCTGCTCGCGGAAGTAGACGAATTCACCCAGATCGTGCGGCACGGCCGGCGTGTAGACCACGATCGTTGTGGCCGGATCGAGGAACGGGGCGGGGATCCGCCGCACGTCGTCCTCATAATGGACCGAAGCCCCTTCGGCCTCGAGGGCCTCCGTGAGCGACGAGGGGGTCCGGTCATATCCGGCGACCCGGCGTCCTTCGTGGAGGAAATAGCGCGCCAGGGCGCTCATGCCGATGCCTCCGATTCCGAGAAAATAGACGTTTTCGAATTTCATATCCTGTTTGCAAACATTATTTTCCGCTTTACTTTGCTTCTGCGGGCAGCAGCGCGGCAATCCGCTCGACGATGCGCTCCGCGGCGTCGGGACGCGCCAGCGCCTCGATGCGACGGCTCATCTCCGCACGCCGCGCCGGGTCGCCGAGCAGCTCCACGGCCCGCCGCATCCCCTCCTCGCGGCACACGGCATCGGGGACGAGCAGCGCGGCGCCCTTCGATTCGAGGGCCCGGGCATTCTTCGTCTGATGGTCCTCCGCGACATTGGGCGAGGGTACGAAGATCACCGGCTTGCCCACCAGGCAGAGCTCCGAGACCGTTCCGGCGCCGCTGCGCGAAACCACCACGTCGGCCGCCGCATAGGCGTAGTCCATGCGTTCGATGAAGGCCCCCTGCCAGACATGCCCGGCGGGATGCGCCGCCAGGAAGGCCTGCATCTCCCGCTCGTAGTATTTGCCCGTCTGCCAGATCACCTGCACGGGGGCCGTGCCGCCCGTTTCGAGGATCCAGTGCTTCATCATCTCGTTCAGCGAACGCGTGCCGAGCGACCCGCCGACGACCAGCACCACCGGAAGGTCGTCGCGCAGTCCGTAGTATTTCAGCGCTTCCGTACGGTCGGCGCCCTCCTTCGAGAAACGTCCCCGCAGGGGATTTCCCGTCAGGACGATCCGGTCGGCCGGGAAGAAGCGCTCCATGCCCTCGTAGGCCGTGCAGATGCAGCGCGCCCCGCGGGCGAGGATCTTGTTCGTAACCCCGGCATAGGAGTTCTGCTCCTGGATGACCGTGGGAACCCCCATGCGCTGGGCGGCCCACAGCACCGGAGCGCTCGCATAGCCGCCGAAGCCCACAACCACGTCTGCCCTGAAGTCGCGGATCGTGCGGTGCGCCAGCCGCAGGCTCCTGAGCACCTTGAACGGAACCAGCAGGTTGTGCCAGTCCAGCCGGCGCTGCAGCCCGGCGATGGGCAGTCCGACGATCCGGTAACCCAGCGCCGGGACCTTCTCCATCTCCATCTTGCCCTCGGCGCCCACGAAGAGCAGCTCCACGTCGTCGCCGAAGCGCCGCTTGAGCGCCTCGGCCACCGCAACGGCCGGGTAGATATGGCCGCCCGTACCGCCGCCCGAAAGGATGATCTTTTTCATTTATTTCTGTGATTATCTACAGCCCCCACCGAAAACTACACCGAGCGAAAGTCCGAAATGACGATTTGCCTTTTCCTGCAGCTTGTAATCGAGGGTAACACGAAGGTGGTGAAACAACTCTACGCCAATACGCGGCATGAAACAGAGAGATCCCGTCCTGGTTCCCGTCGAGAATCCGCCCCAGTTGGACTGCGAGTCATCGAAGGTAATCGGAGCCGAATTATCCAAAGAGGCATAACCCAGGCCGATGCCCGCGAAGAGTGAAATTTTCTTACAACGCCGAAAATTGTAATCCGACACGGCCATTACGTTCCAGGTCCTGAATTTCAACTGTCCGGCATTGACGGACTCTCGGTGGAAAATCGTTCCACCTGCCTGCACGCCGATATCCAACGGAACGCGCTGCATATTATATCGTGCTTCAGCATAAAAAGTTGCTCCGAGTTTGTTCTTGTCGAAATTCAGCTTGTCGGCTCCGAAAGAAAAGCCTCCGCCGATTTCCCCCTCGATACGGCCAACCTTACGATCTGCAACCGTGGATTGGCTGGTTTGAGCATTACCCTGTATGCAACACAGCAGGGCAAATGCAAAGATTAACTTTTTCATAAAGATTAACTTTTTATAATAAACACTCATTTCCCGTTTTTTCCGCCCTGCGAGTTCCCTTCCTTTTCCAACCCGACGTTTCCGGGCTTGTTGCACGCCCCGGTTTCGCCTTCCGTTCAACGCCCCCAAGTCCCGCGATCGAGCGAACGGTAGTTGATCGCCTCGGCGATGTCCGCCGCCGAGATTGCCTCCCGCCCGGCCAGGTCGGCGATCGTGCGCGCCACCCGCCGGATGCGGTCGTAGGCCCGGGCCGAGAGCGACAACCGCTCCATCGCCCGCGCAAGAAGCGCCGCCGAGGCGGCATCGAGACGGGCGTATTCGGCCAGCATGGCGCTGTTCATCATCGCATTCGTATGCACGCCCGGGATGTTGCGGAACCGCTCCGCCTGCACCTCCCGGGCCCGGACGACCCGCTCGCGGATCACGGCGCTCGACTCCCCCGGAGCCGCCGCCGAAAGCTCTTCCGGCGCCACGGGCGTTACCTCGACATGCAGGTCGATGCGGTCCATCAGAGGGCCCGAGATCCGCCCCATATAGCGCTGCACGCTCCCCGGGGAGCAGATGCACTCGCGGCCCGGGTGGTTGTAGTAACCGCACGGGCAGGGGTTCATCGCCGCCACGAGGATGAAGTTCGCGGGGTACTCCACGCTGTAGCGGGCCCGCGCGACGACGACGCGCTTCTCCTCCAGGGGCTGGCGCAGCACCTCAAGCGTGCTGCGGCCGAATTCGGGCAGCTCGTCGAGGAAGAGCACGCCGTTGTGGGCCAGCGACACCTCGCCCGGGTTGGGCGACTGCCCGCCGCCGATGAGCGCGACCTGCGACGTGAGGTGGTGCGGCGCGCGGAACGGCCGCCGGGTCATCAGCCCGCATGCCCGGCCGATCTTTCCCGCCACGGAGTGGATCTTCGTCGTTTCGAGCGCCTCGTCGGGCGTCAGCGGCGGGAGGATTGTCGGCAGACGCCGTGCCAGCATCGTCTTGCCCGAGCCGGGCGATCCGATCATCAGCACGTTGTGGCCTCCGGCCGCGGCGATCTCCAGCGCCCGCTTGGCCACGCCCTGGCCCCGCACGTCGGCGAAGTCCTCGGCAAAGAGGCGCTTCCCCTCCGCCGCGGCGTCATACGCCGTAACGGGCTGCGGCGCAAGGGGTTTCTCCCCGTTGAGAAAGGCCACGGTCTCGGCCAGCGTCCCGACACCGTAGACTTCGAGGCCCTCGACGACGGCCGCCTCGGCAGCATTGGCCTGCGGCAGCACGAGCCGCCGCAACCCCGCCTCGCGGGCGCAGATCGCCAGCGGCAACACGCCCCGCACGGCATTGAGCCGTCCGTCGAGCGAAAGCTCCCCGACGAACATCGTATCCTCGACCGCAGCGGCCCCGATGCGGCCCATCGCCGCGAGAATCCCCACGGCGATCGGCAGGTCGAAGCCCGAGCCCTCCTTGCGCAGGTCGGCCGGCGCGAGGCTCACGACCACCTTGCGGCCCGACATCCGTTCGCCCGAGTTCTCGAAGGCCGAGCGGATGCGCTGCTCGCTCTCCTTGACGGCGCTGTCCGGAAGCCCCACCAGATAGAGGCCCAGACCGCCCCCGGCGATATTGACCTCGACGGTTACCGCCACGGCGTCGATGCCGCAGATGGCTCCTGCATGGGTTCGGACAAACATGGCCGCAAAATCTTAATTAGCAGACTGTCAGAAGGGCGCCTCCTCATCGAGGGCGCGGGGTTTCAGGTCAAATTCCGTGCTTCCCGAAGCACTTCCCAGCCCCCCGCCGAACGACGTCGGAGGGAAGTTGTTCGAGCCGCTGGCGTAGTCGTCGTAGGCCTGCTGCGCCTCGGAGGCCTGCGCCGGGGGCAGCATCGTGTCGTCGAGGTCGGCAAAGCGCGCCTGCTCCTTGATGAAGCGCAGCGGCACGTCGCAGACGGCGCCGTTGCGGTGCTTGGCGATGATGATCTCGGCCATGCCCGCCGTGGGCATGCCGTTCTCGGTCTCGTTGATGCCGTAGTACTCCGGACGGTGGATGAAGGCGACGATGTCGGCATCCTGCTCGATGGCGCCCGACTCGCGGAGGTCCGAGAGCTGGGGCCGCTTCGAGCCGCCGCGCATCTCCGTGGCGCGGCTCAGCTGCGAAAGGGCGATCACCGGGACGTTCAGCTCCTTGGCGATGGCCTTGAGCGTGCGCGAGATGAAGGCCACCTCCTGCTCGCGGTTGCCCCGCGTATCCTGGTTGCCGGTCATCAGCTGCAGGTAGTCGATGATGATGATCTTGATGTCGTTGTGGATCTTCAGACGGCGGGCCTTCGAGCGGAACTCGAAGACCGACAGCGCCGGCGTGTCGTCGATGTAGAGCGGCGCCGCGGCCAGCGGCTTGGTCGCCGACTCAAGGTGGCGCCACTGCTCGGGCGTCAGGCGGCCCGACTTGACGTCGTTGCCCGCGAGGCCCGTCTCAGCGATGATGAGTCGCATCATCAGCTGCACGGCCGACATTTCGAGCGAGAAGAAGGCCACGCCCTGCTCGTAGTTCACGGCCATGTTGCGGGCCATCGAGAGCACGAAGGCCGTCTTACCCATCGAGGGGCGCGCCGCGACGATGATCAGGTCCGAAAGCTGCCAGCCGAGCGTCACGCGGTCCAGCGCCACGAAGCCCGAAGGCACACCGTTGAGCGAGCTCGAGTTCTTCGAGGCCTCCTCGATCTGCTCGAGCGCCCGGGCCAGCAGCTCCTTCGACGTCTGCACCGAACGCTTGACATGCCCCTCGGCGACCTTGAAGATCTCCCCCTCGGCAAAGCCGATGAGCTCCGTAACGTCGGTCGATTCGTCGTACGAACGGCGCTGGATCTCCGTTGCCGAGCGGATCAGCTCGCGCTGCACGTATTTCTGGGCGATGATCTTGGCGTGGAACTCCACGTTGGCCGCCGAGCCGACCTTCTGCGTGAGCTGCGCCAGGTAGGCGGCGCCGCCCACCTTCTTGAGTTCCTTCTTGACCTTCAGCCGCTCGGTTACGGTGTAGAGGTCGATCGGCTTGAGCTCCATCGAGAGTTCCTCGATCGCCTTGTAGATCAGGCGGTGCTCCTCGGTGTAGAAGGCTTCGGGCGTGATGAACTCCTGGACGGCGATGATGCTGTCCTTTTCGAGCATCAGGGCGCCCAGCACGGCCTCCTCCAGCTCGACAGCCTGGGGCGGCACGTTGGCGGAGGTATCGGTCAGCGCGGCATACGCCTCCCGGTTGCGGGAGGAGGGGGTAAAATCTTTCGCCATGGGATAATCGGAATCTTTCGAAGGTCAAAAGTAGCGATTCGGACCGACATATCAAAACGCTGCACCCGGAGTTTTTCGACAAAATCGGGAAGCCCGCTCCGGAGACTTTTCCAGCGGGGTCCGGCTACTCCTTCACGCCCAGCTCGCGGCGCGAAACGGCGAAGGCCGCCAGACTTACGCGGCAGTCGGGCACGGCCCGCAGCATCTCCGCGGCACAGGCGAGGAGCGTCGAGCCCGTGGTCATCACGTCGTCGACGAGCAGCACGTGGCGACCGGCAAGCCGTTCGGGGCGGCGCACGGCAAAGGCCCCCTCGACGTTTGCAGCCCGCTCGCGCAGCGCCTTGCGGGCCTGGCTGGCCGTATTGCGCCGCCTGCAGACGGCATGCCGCTCGACCGGAACACCCAGCTGCCGCGCGATCCCCTCGGCCAGGTACTCCGCCTGGTTATAGCCCCTGCGGCACCGCTTGAAGGGGTGCAGGGGCAGCGGCACGACGAGGTCCACATCCCCGTAGAGGCCGCTTTCGGCGAGGAAGCTCCCGTACCAGGCGCCCATCTCGCGGGCCGTGCGCCATGCGCCGCGGTATTTGAAGGCGTGGATCAGCTCCCGCCAGCCGCTGCCCTGGACGAAGAAGAGGAACCCCGAGGCGCGCTCCACGGGAACGAGGCCCCAGCAGCGGCGGAAAACCGGATTGTCCGCCTCGCGCCAGTAGCCCGTCATCGGGGCCGTCGTGCGGCAGAGCGTGCAGATTGTCCGCTCGCCCCGCACCAGGGGTGTGCCGCAGACGGCGCAGTGCCGCGGAAAGAGCAGGGCCGTCAGGTCGCCGAAGATTTCACTGAGGATCGACATTGACAACGACGGTGATGGATTTGGTGGCCGGATCGGCGGCAAAGGCCGCCAGCTCCCCGCGCAGCAGCTCCCGGGCGCGGGCCGTGGAGGCGCCGCTCTCGATCTTGAGCAGCAGCCCCGCGAGGTATTCGCCGCGGATGCGGTCCACGGGCGGGGCCATGGGCCCCAGCAGGCGGCGGCCGAAGCGGGCCCGCAGGCGCGCGGCAAGCCGCAGGGTCCCGTCGCGCAGCAGCGCCGCATCGCGGTGGCGCAGCGTGAGGGCGATCAGCCGGGCATAGGGCGGATAGAAGAAGGCTTCGCGCTCGGCAAGTTGTCCGAGGGCCATGGCCTCGTAGTCCCCCTTCACGACCTGCTGCAGCAGGGGATGGCCCGGCTCGGCGGTCTGGATCACCACCACACCGGGTTCGGCGCGGCGCCCGGCGCGCCCGGCGACCTGCACCAGCAGCTGGAAGGCCCGCTCGGAGGCCCGGAAATCGGGATTGTGAAGCAGGTTGTCGGCATTGAGCACCCCGACGAGCTCCACGCCGTCGAAGTCGAGCCCCTTGGCAATCATCTGCGTGCCGACCAGCAGGTCGGTGCGGTGTCCGGCGAAGTCCGCAAGGATCTCCCGGTAGGCCCGCTCCGAGGTTACGCTGTCGCGGTCCAGGCGGGCGACACGCACCCCGGGAAAGAGGCGCGCGATCTCCTCCTCGATCTTCTCCGTGCCGAAGCCCATCGGCACCGGCGCCGCGCCGTGGCACACGGGGCACTCCGCCGGAAGCGGCTCCGTATGGCCGCAGTAGTGGCAGACGAGCCGCGCGCCCGCCTTGTGGTAGGTGAGCGTAACGTTGCACTCCGGGCAGCGGGGCGTCCAGCCGCACGCCGCGCAGGCGACATAGGGCGCGAAGCCCCGGCGGTTCTGGAAGAGCATCACCTGCCCGCCGCGGGCGAGCGTTTCGCCGATGCGGTCGAGCAGCAGCTGGTTGAAATGGGAGCGGCGCTCCCCGCGGCGCGCGGCGCGCAGCGTGTCGGAGAGCAGGATCTCGGGAGGGTGCGCCTCGCCGTAGCGTTCGCCCAGAAAGGCGTATGCGTACTTGCCGCTGCGGGCGTTGAGCCACGATTCGAGCGAGGGCGTGGCGCTGCCGAGCAGCGTGCGGCATCCGAGGCGGTGGGCCAGCACCACGGCGCAGTCGCGGGCGTTGTAGCGCGGAGCCGGGTCGCTCTGCTTGTAGCTCGCGTCGTGCTCCTCGTCCACGACGATCAGTCCGAGGCGGCCGAGCGGCAGGAAGAGCGCCGAACGGGCCCCGACGACCAGCTCGCCGCCCGACGAACGGGCCAGCCGCAGGCAGACCTCCGTGCGGCGTCGGGGCGTGAGTTTCGAGTGGTAGGCGGTAACGCGGCTGCCGAAGATACGCTCCAGGCGTTCGATAAGCTGTGCCGTGAGGGCGATTTCGGGGACGAGCAGCAGCACATCCTCCCCGCGGGCGAGCGCCCCGGCGATCAGATGGATATAGATTTCGGTCTTTCCCGAGCCCGTGATGCCGTGCAGCAGCGCCGTGGTGCGTCCCGCGGCGAAGGCGTCGCGGAGCGTCGCAAGGGCCCGCTGCTGGGCGTCGGAGAGGGTGGGAAGGCGGAAGCGGGTATCGGCACGCTCCTGCGTGCGCGGATGCTCCGCCGAGCGGATCAGCCCCTTGTGTTCGAGGGCGCGCAGCACGCCGCTGTCGGCGTCGAGCAGGCGGCGGGCGACCTCGCCCGTCGAGAGGCGCTCGTCGCCCCCGGCCGTGGCGATTTCGAGCAGCGCGGCGTACTGTTTCGGCGCACGCCGTTCGAGCCGCTCGCACGCCTCGTGAAAGCGCGCCTCGTCGTGCAGCTCCTCAGCCAGCCGCACATAGAGCTCCGTGCGGGGGCGGAACTCCTCCTCGGCGAGGGCCTGCTCGCTGTCGGCCGAAGGTTTCATCAGCGCCGGAAGCGCCGCACGCATCACCTCGCCCACCGTGCACATGTAGTAGGAGGCGATCCACTCCCAGAGCGCCCGCTGTGTCGCCGGGAGCAGCACCGTGCCGTCGTAGAGAACCCCGGCGACCGGTTTGACTCTCGAAGAGGCGGGCTGCCGGTCATGCACCCCGAAAACGATGCCCGCATAGAACCTGCGCGCGCCGAACTGGACAACCACCGCCTGCCCCGCCTCGACCGTCATCCCCTCGGGGAGCGCAAAGGTGTAGGCCGGCTGCGCCAGCGGCAGCACGATATCGGCATAGCGCGGCATCAGGGCTGGCTGATAGCCTGGAATCCCTTGCCGTAGACACCCATGACCGAACCGACGGTCATGAAGGCGTTGGGATCGATCGTCTTGACGAACTTGAGGATCATCGCCGTCTCACGCTTGCGGCAGACGACCATCACGATCTTCGAACGCTCCTTGGAGTACCACCCCTGCGAATCGAGCAGCGTAACGCCGCGGTGGATGTTCTGCACGATGGCGTCGGCCATCTTCTCGTAGTCGTGCGTAACGATAAGCACCTGGCTCGACTGCTGGTTGCCGGCCATGATCATGTCGACCGTATAGCCCACGACGGCCGTCATGACGTAGCCGTAGATGACCGTGTCGATGTGGAATCCCACGAGCAGCGACGAGCCGATGATGACGAAGTCGGAAAAAATGAGGATCTTGCCGTAGCTGATCGTGCGGTATTTGTTGATGATCATCGCCACGATGTCCGTTCCCCCCGTGGAGCCGCCCTGCGCAAAGCACATCGCAATGCCGATACCGGCCAGGATACCGCCCAGGATCACCGCGAGAATCCGCTCCAGATGGAGAAAGTCCCCCTCGGGCAGCACATCCTGCCAGAAGTTCATGCCCAGCGAGATGGCCACGACGCAGAAGATCGTCTTCACGCCGAAGTTCCAGCCGATGATGAATCCGGCGACGAGCAGCAGCACGGCGTTCAGAAAGAAGACCATCGTACCGATCTGGATGTCGATGCCCACCTGCGAAAGGGCGTGGCACAGCACCAGCGAAAGACCTGCGGCACCGCCGCCCGTACCTTTGACGGGCATGATGCAGCCGATCCAGCCGAACGAATAGAGCATCATGCCGAGCGTCATCAGGAAGTACTCCTTGGCGGTCTTCAGAACGGTTTCAAAGGTGAGAGGCTTCATGATCTGCGGGGGATTTAGCGTTTATGTATGGGTCAAAGATAGTAAAAATTTCGCCTTGGTGGACATTCCGTTCCTCCAATCTTTTTTCGAGCAGCGCCCACAGCTGTTCGTTGCGCACCCGGCCCCAGTCGGGGCCGCAGCGGTAGCGCGGCGGCGCCTCCGAGGCGAAGCGTTCGACAACCAGGTCGGGACGCAGGCGGCGGAGGATCTCGACGAAGAGGTCGAGGTACCCGTCCAGCGTCCAGAAGCGGAAACGCGAAGGGTCGGCCCGGTACTCGGCGGCCATCGGCGTCGAGCGGAAGAGCTGCAGCTGGTGGAACTTCACGCTCGTGAGCGGCAGGGCGTTGATCCGGGCCGTCTGCGCGAGGAGCATTGCATCGCTCTCGCCCGGCAGGCCGAGGATGAAGTGCGCGCCGACGGGAAGGCCCCGCGCGGCGGTCCGCTCAACGGCCTGCCGGGCGCAGGCGAAGTCGTGGCCGCGGTTCACGGCGAGCAGCGTGGCGTCCGAGGTCGATTCGATGCCGTACTCGACGGCGATGTAACGGTCGCGCGCCAGCTCGCACAGCAGGTCCAGCCGCTCGTCGTCCACGCAGTCGGGGCGCGTGCCGATGACCAGCCCCGCGACACCAGGATGCGCCAGGGCCTCGCCATAAAGCGCGCGGAGCCGCTCGACGGGGGCATAGGTGTTCGAGAAGGACTGGAAATAGACCAGGTAGCGCTGCGCCGAGCGGTAGCGGTTGCGGTGGAACTCGATCCCCTCGTCGATCTGCTGCGTGATGCTCTTCGAGGCCGCGCAGTACGAGGGGGTGAAGGCGCTGTTGTCGCAGAAGGTGCAACCGCCCCGCGAGAGGGTTCCGTCGCGGTTGGGGCAGGTGAAGCCCGCATCGACCGAGAGCTTCTGCACCCGGCCGCCGAACAGCCGGCGGAAATGCCCCGCACAGGAGTTGTAACGCCGCGTATCGCCCCAGGGATAGACCATCGGCTACTCGCGGTTTTTCGAATCCATCCAGATCGTTACGGGGCCGTCGTTCACCAGCGCCACCTGCATGTCGGCGCCGAAGCGGCCCGTGGCCACCTCCCGCCCGGCAAGCTCCCCGACACGCGCCACGAAGCGCTCGTAGAGGGGGCGCGACACCGGCTCGGGCGCCGCCTTCACATAACTCGGGCGGTTGCCCTTGCGCGTGGAGGCCTGCAGCGTGAACTGGCTGACGACGAGCAGCTCGCCGCCCGTCTGGAGCACGTCGAGGTTCATGACCCCCTGCGCATCGTCGAAGATCCGCAGGCGCACGAGCTTGCCGGCCAGGTACTCCACATCCTCCTCGCCGTCGTCGAGGCCCACGCCGACAAAGACCAGCAGGCCGCCCCCGATGCGGGCGACCGTCTCGCCCCCGATCTCCACGGAGGCTCCGGCAACACGTTGAACAAGCAGTCGCATGGCGTCAGCGGTTTTCGAACCAGGCCCAAAGATTGTCGCCCGCGGGAACGGGCGCCGTAACCGAGACGGGCTCGCGGCGCACCGGGTGCTCGAACTCCACGCGGCGCGAGTGGAGCGAGATGCCGCCGCCGGGCTGCGAGCGCCGGGCGCCGTATTTCAGGTCGCCGCGGATCGGACAGCCGATCTTCGACAGCTGCGCCCGGATCTGGTGGTGGCGTCCCGTGAGCAGCTCGACCTCGACGAGCGTGTAGTGCGTGCCGACGCCCAGCGTCGCGTAGCGCAGCCGCGCGAGCCTGGCGTCGCCCTTCGGCGCGTCGTAGGCCCGCGAGCGGTTCGTACGCCCGTCGCGCAGGATGTAGTGGCACAGCTCCCCCGCCTCGGGATCGGGCGTCTGCTCGGTCAGTGCCCAGTAGGTCTTGCGGATCTGCCCCGTGCGGATCATCTCGTTGAGCCGCACGAGGGCCTTCGAGGTCTTGGCGAAGAGCACCGCGCCGCTCACCGGGCGGTCGATGCGGTGCACGACGCCCAGAAAGACCGCGCCGGGCTTGGCGTCGCGCTGCTTGATGTAGGCCTTGATCTGGTCCTCGAGGGCGCTCTCGCCCGAGGGGTCGGGCTGCACCAGATCGCCCGCGTGCTTGTTCACCACCAGCAGGTGGTTGTCTTCGTAGAGGATATCTTCGGGTTGGAACATGGTTTGCAATGCTCCCGGGGCCACCGCACGGCGCCCCGGCATCCATAACTAAAGAATGAAGGTGAAGGGCAGCAGCGTCTCGGCCGAATTGACGACCGAAGCCGTGCCGCCGCCGCTCATGATGATGCGGATGGGGACGCCCTGCCGCCGCTCGACATCGACCAGCACCTGGCGGCACTGCCCGCAGGGGTAGCACTCCCGCCCGGAGGGGTCCGAAGCGATGGCCAGCGCCTCGATCGGGTCGTCGGCATAATTGGCCTGGGCGTAGAAGAGCAGCGTCCGCTCGGCGCACAGTCCGGCGGGATAGACCTCGCTCTCGAAGTTGCTGCCCCGGAGGATGCGCCCGCTGCGCAGCCGCGCGGCTGCCCCCACGCGGAATTTCGAATAGAAGGCATGTGCCGAACGGGTGGCCTGTACGGCCTCGGCGACCAGCAGGCGGTCCGCCTCCGGGAGCTCCGAAAGGGCCGCATAGTGTTCGTAGTCGAAACTGAAACGCTTTTCCATAAAAACGCTTTTTAGGGGTAAAGTAAACAAAGATAGGCGAAAAATCCGGGATTTCCGAATTTCAGGCCGTTTTTCGCACAGCGGCACCCGCAACAACCGCTCCGGACAGAAGAAAAAGGGCGTCCCCGCAAGGGGCGCCCTTTTCGGCTGCGGCATCGGCCGGCGTCCTATTCGAGGACGAACTTCGCCTGCACGGAGTACTCCAGCCGGATGGTCTTGAAGTCGAGCGGCTCCTCCTCGACGGCACCTTCGGCCACGGCCAGCTTGGCGCTGCGCATGACCACCGCATTGTCGTAGAAGGCCGGCATCACGTCGTTGTTCGCATCGTAGATGTAGAAGCACCTGCCGATCGTCTGCCCGACGGCTTCGGCCATCTCCCGGGCGCTCTGCTGCGCATTGCGCATCGCTTCGAGGCGCACCTCGCGCTTGTACTCCCCGAGGCGCGAATGCGAAACCTTCAGGATCGAGACATCCGAGATCCCCAGGTCGCCCAGCGCCTGCCAGACCTTCGAGACTTCGGCCGCGGAACCCAGCTGCAGCTGGTATTTGGCCGACGCCACCGAGGTGTTCTTCTTGAAAAACTCGCTCGAGAGGTTGGCCACCTTGAGCTGCTTCTCGACATCGACGCCGGCGCGCTTCAGCGCGGCGATCATCCCGCGCTGCTGGCTCTCGACCGAGATCTTGCCCTTCGAGTCGCGCTCGTTGATGATGATCTGCAGGTAGAATTCGTCGGGCGTGATCTCCTTCTCGGCACGTCCGTAGACCTGGATATAGCTGGGGAAGGCCTCCTGCATCTGGGCAGCCGCGGGCAGCAGGGCAAAGAGCGCCGCCACCGCGACAATCCATCGTTTCATGCTCTTTTTCATGGTTTTTCGGTTTTAAGGGGTTTCAAGGAATATTCCTTTGCCGATAAAACGGCCCGCGGCGGCGGATACTGCACCCCGCGCGGGGCGTTTCACCCGCCATCGGAGGCGTTTCACCCGCCATCGGAGGCGTTTCACCGGAAAAGGGACCGCACCGGCCGGCATCCGGCGGTCAGCGCCGTACGAGCTTCACGACATTCTCGACGTGGTGCGTATGGGGGAACATGTCGACCGGCTGCACCGCCTCGACGCGGTAGGCCTCGTTCATCAGCGCCAGGTCGCGGGCCTGCGTGGCCGGATTGCAGCTCACATAGACGATCCGCGCGGGCGCGGCGCGCAGGATGACGCGGATCACCTCCTCATCGACCCCCGCACGCGGCGGATCGAGGATGATGACATCCGGGCGGCCGTTCGCCTCGACGAAGGCATCGTCGAGCACGCGCTTCATGTCGCCGGCATAGAAAACCGTGTTGCGGATGCCGTTCAGCTCGGAATTGACCCGCGCGTCGGCGATCGCCTCGGGAACGTACTCCACGCCCACGACCCGGCGGCAGCGCGAGGCGCAGAAGTTGGCGATCGTACCCGTACCCGTATAGAGATCGTAGAGCACGTCGTCGGGGCCGAGCGCCGCGAAGTCGCGCGCCACCTTGTAGAGCTCGTAGGCCTGCGCGGAATTGGTCTGGTAGAACGACTTGGGGCCCACCTTGAAACGCAGCCCCTCCATCTGCTCGACGATATGGTCCTTGCCCCGCCAGCAGACCGGATCGAGGTCGCCGACCGAGTCGTTGAGCTTCTCGTTGATGACGTAGAAGAGCGAGGTGATCTGCGGGAAGGAGGCCGAGAGGTGCTCCAGCAGCGCGTCGATACGCGCGCGGTCGTCGGCCCCGAAGACCACGATCACCATCACCTCGCCCGTCGAGGCCGTGCGGACGATCATGTTGCGCATGAGTCCCGTATGCGCGCGGGCATTGTGGAACGTATAGCCGTGCTCCAGGCAGAAGCGTTTGGTCTCCAGACGGATCGCATTCGACGGATCGTCCTGCAGCCAGCATTTGCGGATGTCGAGCACCTTGTCGAACATGTTGGGGATGTGGAAACCCACGGCCGGCCCGGCCGCAATCTCCCCGCCCGCCGCCACCTCCTCGTGCGTGAGCCAGCGGCGGTCGGCAAAGGTGAATTCGAGCTTGTTGCGGTAGAACTGCGTCCGCGCGGAGCCCAGGCAGGGGGCGATTTCGGGCAGTTCGACCTTCCCGATGCGCGTGAGCTGGTCGCGGACCTGCGCCTGCTTCTGGCGCAGCTGCTCCCCGTAGGGGAGGTTCTGCCACTTGCAGCCGCCGCAGACCCCGAAGTGCTCGCAGAAGGGCTCGACACGCAGCGGCGAGCGTCGGACATAGCGGACCACATAGCCCTCCATGTAGCGGCGCCGCCTGGTGCGGATCTGCACGTCCACCACGTCGCCCGGTACGGTCATCGGTACGAAGACCACCACATCCTGCCAACGCCCCATCGCCTTGCCTTCGGCGGCGAGGGTCGTGATCTCAAGCCCCTCAAGGAGGGGATAGTTCGCTCTCTTTCTTGCCATCTATATGCGCTTTGACAGGCAAAGGTAACAAGATTTCGCATTACTTCCGTAAGCCGGCACGCTTTTTCACGGGAAACCGCCCGCCCGGCGGGCAATTCGCCGCCGGCGGGCTCTCCGCAACCGGCCGCAAGGATCCCGCGGATCCGCACAGGGAAGACTGCAAGGCCGGCATCGCAGCAGCAGCCGGGCCGGGACCGAAACACCGCCGGCCGGCAACAGGGGCTTTGCGGGGCCGGCCGCCCGGAACCTCCTTTTACGAAAGCGGAAGCGGACAGAGGCCTCGAAAAACGGCGCCAAACCCGCTGAAAAGGCTCCGAAGGTGTTAATTTGGATTTACCAAAACGGCCCGCCACAGAAACACCAAGCAACTGACATACTGGATATTGTCGTCAAAAGACAGTTAATATTCCCCCTACTTCGGCCTTTTCGCACTTGAAATACTCTCGTAATATGGGTTACTTTGTATAACCAAAAATCCGGCCCGGGAACCGACCCCCGGAACGGCGGAAGCCGACCCCTTCCGAAACAACCTGAAATACCTAAATACATTAACCTAAAATAACCAACGCGTATGAAAAACTTCTACCGCAGAAGTCGGTTGCGCCTGTTGCTTGCCTGCCTGCTGATCGGGGGCGGGCTCCCGTCGTGCTCCGACAGCGAGGAGGGAGGCAACCCGGGTTACCGGCCCGACCAGCCCATCGTCCTCGAATCGTTCACCCCGACGACCGGCTCGATTGCCACCCAGGTCATCATCAAGGGAAAGAACTTCGGAACCGACCCCAAGGCGCTGAACGTCTATTTCAACGAAAAACGTGCCGCCGTCATCTCCGCAACGGGCGAGCGCATGCTCGTCCTGGCGCCCAAGCTCCCGGGCGAGGAGTGCATCATCTCGGTCTCGATGGGCGAGAACGAGGAGAACAAGACCCAGTTCGACGAGATCTTCAACTACATCATCCAGACGAACGTCTCGACCGTTGCCGGAGGCACCCAGGGCTCCAGCATGCCCACGGGAACCACGCAGCTCTCCTCCGTGGCCAGCTTCATGGACAAACCCGACTCGCCGATCGCCATCGACAAGGACGACAACATCTATGTACGCTTCAGCCTCTCCTCGGAGGAGAACGTCCACCGCGTCTACATGATGAGCGAGGAGGCCGGAAGCATCAAGCTCCTCAACGACTTCGGCATCCTCGTAACGGGTATCATACTCTCGCGCGACTACAAGTCGGGCAACGTCTACTGGTGGCACACCAACATGGGCAATGAGGATTTCGGATACTTCGATCCCGTCGCCGACTACGCCAGCGTGGGCAGCGGCAAGACCAAATGGGACAAACCCCTCTCCTATACGGAAGGCATGCCCAGCTGGGGCGGCCGCCAGGGCTTCGAGATGAACCCAGCCGACGGCAAATTCTATTTCTATTCGAACGAAGGCGTATGCGCCCGCTGGGATCCCGAAACGGGACAGGGCGAAAACCTCACCACCGAGGCCTTCAAGACCTCGCAGGGCGACATCATGGGCATCGTTTTCGACCCGAATGACCCCAACATCGCCTACTTTGCCGTACGGGGACAGCACTGCATCTACAAGCACGATATCGCCGCCGGGACGGTCGAGGTATGGGCCGGGCGCCAGAACATGCCGGGCTACCTGGACGGACCGCTCACCGAAGCACAGTTCAACAACCCGTGCCAGATGTGCGTCGATCCCGAAGGCGAGGCCTTCTATGTGGCCGACCGCGAGAACCACTGCATCCGCAAGATCACCCTCTCGAACGGCTATGTCTCCACCTTCGCCGGAACCCCGCGCACCTCGGGATACCAGAACGGCCCCGCCGGCACGGCTCTGTTCAACAAGCCGATCGGCCTGACCGTCAATTCCGAGGGTGATCTCTATGTCGGCGACAGCGACAACTATGCCGTCCGCCGCATCGCCATCGAATAAGCAGCCCCATCCACCCAAAAAACCAAATTGACATGAAGCGATTTCTACTGATATGCGCTTTCCTGTTCGCATTCGCCGTGCAGGCAGGCGCCCAGAACAACCAACAGCAACCGACGGTCCATGCGAAAGGTCTGGTCGTCGATTCGAACGACGTCCCCATCATCGGTGCTACGGTCTACGTCAAGGATGAGCCGGGCGTAGGCGCCATCACCAACACCGAAGGCCGGTTCGACCTCACGGCCAAACTCTACAACACGCTGGTCATCTCGTTCGTGGGATACGAAAGCGTCGAGCAGCTCGTAACCTCCGACGCCGAAATGAAGATCACCCTCAAGGAGGGCAACGAACTCGAGGAGGTCGTCGTCGTAGGTATGGGCACGCAGCGCAAGGTCAGCGTTACGGGCGCCGTGGCCGTCGTCGATGCCGCGGAGCTCGAAATGCCCGCCACGAACATAGTCAATACGCTCGGCGGACGTGTCCCGGGCGTCATCTCCATCCAGTCGAGCGGCGAGCCGGGACGCAACATTTCGGAATTCTGGGTCCGCGGTATCGGCACGTTCGGCGCCAACAGCGGCGCCCTGGTGCTCATCGACGGCCTGGAGGGCGACCTGAGCCAGATCGACCCCGCCGACGTCGAGAGTTTCTCGGTCCTCAAGGATGCCGCCGCAACGGCCGTATACGGCAGCCGCGGTGCCAACGGCGTGGTGCTCGTAACAACCAAGCGCGGCAAGGAGGAGCAGCTCAAGATCACCTTCCGTTCGAACTACACCATCTCCGAGCTGCGCCGCCTGCCCGAATACGTGGGCGCTCTGGAGTATGCCGAGATGGCCAACGAGGCCGCCGTGGCTTCGGGCATGAGCCGCATCTATGACGACACGCAGATGGAGATCATCCGCTACGGTCTCGACCCCGACCTCTACCCCGACATCGACTGGCAGGACGTGATCCTCAACCCCACCTCGTTCCAGCATACGCAGTACCTCAGCATGCAGGGCGGCGGAAGCATCGCCCGCTACTTCACCAGTCTGGGCATGTCGCAGGAGAGTTCGGCCTACAAGAGCCTCAGCGACAGCAAATACAACAAGGGCGTCGGCTACGACACCTACAACTTCCGCTCGAACATCGACATCAACCTCACGAAGACCACGCAGATCTACCTGGGTGCCACGGCCTACATGTCGGTGAACAAGCGCCCGAGCATGGGCCAGCCCTACAGCCGGCTGAACACCTCGCTGACCGACTGGCTCTGGGATTCGCAGGCCAAGACCACGCCGCTGATGTACCCGCTGCGCTATTCGAGCGGCGAGCTGCCCGCCTCGGGTACCGACAGCGACATCCCGCCCCACGTGCTGCTCAACTATACGGGCAACACCGTGGAGAACCAGAGCCGCACGCTCTTCAACATCGGCGTGAAGCAGTCGCTCGACATGATCACCGAGGGACTGAGCGCCCAGGCTACCGGATCGTGGGATTCGCAGAACCTCTTCGGCGAAAGCCGCTACTGCATGCCGGCCCTCTACCTGGCCCGCGAACGCAACCAGAACGGTGAGCTGATGCTCTCGCAGCAGGTTACCGAATCCTCCGTACAGTACAACTCCGAGGCATGGAACTGGCGCAAGCTCTACTTCGACGCCAAGATCAATTACGACCGCGCCTTCGGCGACCACCGCGTCGGCGGACTGCTCTTCTATTACCTCGAAAGCACCGTCGAGTCGGGTGCCGACAGCTCGATGAATGCCATCGCCAAGCGTTACCAGAGCCTCTCGGGACGCTTCACCTACGGATTCCGCGACACCTACTTCGTCGACCTGAACTTCGGTCTGAACGGTTCGGAAAACTTCCGCAGCGGCGAGCAGTACGGATTCTTCCCCGCCGTGGCCATCGGATGGGTTCCCACGCAGTACGAATTCCTCAAGCGCGTCAAGTGGCTCGACTTCATGAAGATCCGCGCCTCGTACGGTCTGGTCGGCAACGACCGCATCTCCAACCTGCGCTTCCCCTACCTGACAATCATCGAGGAGAAGCCCGACGGAACCCCCTGGGGCGGCTCGGGTGTCCTGACCGAAAACCGCGTGGGTGCCGACAACCTCATGTGGGAGAAGGCCAAGAAGTTCGACGTCGGCATGGACCTCCACCTCTTCGGCGGACAGTTCACCATGACGATCGACTACTTCCGCGACCGTCGTGAGGGCATCTTCCAGCAGCGCGCCCAGATTCCCGACTATGTGGGCGTCATCACCATGCCCTACGGTAACGTCGGCAGCATGACCAGCTGGGGCGGCGACGGTAACTTCGAGTACTTCCAGCCCCTGGGCAAGAACGCTCACCTCACCCTGCGAGGCAACTTCACCCTCTCGAAAAACAAGATCAACAACTGGGAGGAGGCCACACAGCCCTATCCCTACCTGAGCAAGACGGGCTTCTCGAACAACGTGCAGCGCGGCTTCATCTCGCTGGGACTGTTCAAGGACCAGCAGGATGTGGACATGTCGCCCGAGCAGTTCGGCACGGTCCGCCCGGGAGACATCAAGTACAAGGACGTGAACGGCGACGGCGTCATTACCGACGACGACCAGGTGCCCCTGTTCGCCTACTCGGGCATCCCGCAGTTCATGTACGGCTTCGGCGCCGAGGTGCGCTACAAGAACTGGACGCTCAACGTGCTGTTCAAGGGTACGGGCAACAACTACTTCCTCTACGGAGACTGGGACGGTTCGAAATTCGACGGATACATCCCCTTCAACCAGGGTTACAAGGGCAACGTACTGGCGCTGGCCTACGACCAGGCCAACCGCTGGACGGCCGCCGAGTACTCGGGCAACCTGGCCACGGAGAACCCCGACGCCCGCTTCCCGCGCCTCTCCTACGGCAACAACACCAACAACACGAAGCCCTCGACCTTCTGGAAGGGCAACGCCCGCTACCTGCGTCTGCAGGAGCTGAGCCTCAACTACAACCTCCGCACGCCGGGTCTGCGCAAGGCGCTCGGCCTGCAGTCGATCGACTTCCAGATCATGTGCGAGAACCTGGCCGTCTGGGACAGCGTCAAGATCTTCGACCCCGAGCAGGCCAGCGCCACGGGACACGCCTATCCGATTCCGCGCCGCTTCTCGCTGCAAATCTACCTGAACTTCTAATCCGAGACTCTCAAGAATACCTAAGATCATGAAAAAAATACGCATCATAACCCTCGCCTGCGCCGGACTTCTCACTGCCTCGTGCGACTTCCTGAACGTGGACGACTACTTCGAGGATACCTTCTCCGAGGACAAGATCTTCGACAGCCAATACAATATCGAGCGTTATTTCAACGGCGCGGTGAACGAGCTGCCCAAGGAGGGCCGCATGTACTACTGGTGCAGCGTTCCGGGAGCCACCGGATCGGACGAAGCCGTCAGCTGCGGCACCTTCTACAACGGCATCCTCGACGTGTCGTTCCCCGGAACGGAGCTTACGACCGACAAGATCTCCTACACCGCAATGGGCGGCTGGGACTGGGACTTCAACGTATGGCCCCGCTGCTACAAGGTCATCCGCAAGATGAACACCATCCTGCCCCACATCGACGAGGTGCCCGACATGAACGCCTTCGACAAGATGGAGTTCCGCGCCCGCTGCCGCTTCCTGCGCGCCTACGCCTACTACTGGATCCTCCAGAACCAGGGCCCGATGATCCTGGTCGGCGACCAGGTCTTCGACACCAACTCCACGCCGGACTACTACCAGCGTGAACGCAGCACCTACGACGAGTGCGTCGACTACATCTGCTCGGAGTTCGAGGCCGCCGCCGAGAACCTCGAGACCGAACAGCCCATCGACCTTTTCGGCAGCCCGACGAAGGGCGCCGCCCTGGCCCTCGTGGCCCGTCTGCGTCTGCAGGCCGCCAGCCCGCTCTTCAACGGCGGCAGCGCCGCACGCCGCTACTTCGGCGACTTCACGCGCAAGTCCGACGGCGTGCACTACATCTCGCAGACCTACGACGAACGCAAGTGGGCCGTAGCCGCCGCCGCGGCCAAGCGCGTCATGGATCTCAACCTCTACCGTCTCCACACGGTTCCCGCCGACGAATACACGCTGCCGCTGCCGGCCAACGTGCCTTCGGCCGCATTCCCCGCAGGTGCGGGCGGCATCGACCCCTTCCGCTCCTACTCGGAGATGTTCACCGGCGAGACGACCAACGTAACCAACCCCGAGCTTATCTGGGGTACGACCGAGAACGTCAATGACCAGCAGGACGTCATCTTCCCGCTCAAGCTGGGCGGAAACGGCTCGATCAGCATCCCGCAGCGCATCATCGACGCCTACCGCATGGCCGACGGCCGCGACATCCACGAGGCGAGCGCCGAGTATCCCTATGAGGACCGTCCCTACGACCAGACGTGCGTTACGACGGCCGACCAGCAGCTCTCGAAGAACTACACCCTTCCGGGCGGCACCTACAAGGCCTACGCCAACCGCGAGCCGCGTTTCTACGCCAGCATCGGATTCTCGGGAGCCCTCTGGCAGATGGAATCGACCACTTCGGAGGACATGCGCAACCAGATCGTCGAGTACTACAACGGCGCCAACGCCGGCAAGAACCAGGCGGGCGTAACGAACGTCTACAACCTGACGGGCTATACCTGCCGCAAGTATGTGCATCCGCGCGACGCCCGCACGGGCAGCAACGCCCGCACCGTGGAGAAGACCTTCCCGATCATCCGCTACGCCGAGATCCTGCTCTCCTATGCCGAGGCGCTGAACAACCTGACGACGACCCACGAGGTAAACGGCGAGAGCTTCTCGCGCGACCAGGCCGCCATGGCCGAGGCCTTCAACCAGGTGCGCTACCGCGCCGGACTTCCCGGAGCCTCGCAGGACGAACTGGCCGACGCCGACACCTTCAACGAGCTGATCCAGCGCGAGCGCATGGTCGAGTTCCTCCACGAGAACCGCCGCTACTACGACATCTGCCGCTGGGGCATCTTCGAGGAGCTGGAGCGCGAGCCGCTGACGGGTCTGAACGTCGAAGCCTCCGAGTGGGAGGGATTCTACGCCCCGACGATCATCTCCTACCGCACCATCCGCGAGCGGACGTTCAAATCCAAATACATGCTCATGCCGCTGCACCGCGACGAGCTGCGCAAGGTTCCGAGTCTGGACCAGAATCCGGGCTGGGAGAAATAGTCAATACCTCCAAAAATCCAGATCATGAAAGCATTCAGCAAAATAACGATCCTCTCGGTTGCGGCCGCCGCCTCGGGACTCCTCACCTCCTGCGAAATGGAGTATTACAAGGAGGAGCTCTACCGCAAGGAGATCTTCATCGTCAGCGGCGAGAACAACATCCTCGGCGAGGAGTTCGAATACGGTGAAAACGGCTTTACGGGCAACCTGCCCATCTACGCCAGCGGCTCGACGGGCCTCGACGAGGACGTTACCGTGAAGTTCTGCCTCGACGACGAGGCCATCGGCGAATACAACAAGCGCAACTTCGACACGAGCTTCGACGATTACGCCATCGAGCTCGACCCGGAGTACTATACGATCGACCCGATGAGCGTCGATATGAAGGCCGGCAGCTACTCGACACTGCTGCCGATCAACGTCCGCATCGACAACCTGCTGCCCGACGAGACCTACTTCATCCCGCTGCGCATCGAATCCGTCTCGGGATACATGGCCTCGACGTCGAAGAACTATGTGCTCTTCGAGATCCTGCGCAAGAACGAATACGCCACCACCAAGAGCGACACCTACTACACGATGACAGGTACCACCCAGACGGGCTGGGTCATCGACGACCTCTTCGGTTCGGATTCGCGGCGCCAGTCGATCAACTCCTCGAAGCTCGTCATTCCGATCGGCAAGCACTCGATCCGGATCCTCCCGGGCGCCACGGCCGCCAGCGACAAGCTGTCGATCCGCAACAACAGCCTCCGCGTCACGGTCGATCCCGAGACGTGGGTCAATGTCCCCGTCTACGTCGAGGGTGAACTCACCGGCGAGAGCGTGCCCATGCAGAAGGTTACCGTCGAGCCCTACCTCGACAGCCAGGACGCCATCCACGTCTCCCTCTCGCCGCAGGACGTCTCGGCCTACGACCCCGAAACGGAGACCTTCTACCTCTACTACCGCTACCAGCTCGCCACCGAAGACAGCAACACCTGGCATGAGATCCGCGAGACGATGACCCGTACGCAATACTAACCAACCCTTACCGCAAGAACCATGAAAAGACACTTCATAGCATGCTGCATGATCGGTCTGTGCGCCGGCGCCCTGGCCGCATGCAACGATTTCGAAAATCCGGCCGTTCCCTACGACGAGGCCCCCGAGACGCCCGAGACGCTGACGCCTCCCGCGATCGATCCCTCGTGGAATCTGGTGATGATGCCCGACGAGGGCGGCCAGGCTCCCTGCGTCTTCGTCTACAAGGACAAGAAATACGACGCGCTCTTCACCCGCACGCTGGGCTGGAACGGCGGCGACGGCGTGCTGACGACGGCCCTGCCCGACGGCAACGTCTTCTGGTCGTTCAACGACAGCTTCTACGGCGTCGTCGACGGCGAGACCCGCGCCCGCGGAGCCTGCAGCTTCCCCCGCAACAGCATCATGGTCCAGAAGGGGGCGTCGATCGCCTCCGGCGCGGAGACCGACGACGACCTGGTATGGCTCGCGGACTACGTCCAGACGAGCGACCCCAACGCCGAGCGCTACTACCAGGCCCGCACGCACATCCGCCATCCGAAGGCTTCGCTCTCGGACGAGCAGATCGCCATTGGCGAGATCGACCAGGACTTCTGCTACTGGGCCGGCGACGCCGTGGTCTACGACGACCCCGTGCGCGGCAAGATCCTGCAGATGCTCTGGACGGGCGTCGAACCGGGATCGCTGAAGAACATCGACGGCTGCCTGCGCGAGTACAGCCTCGATGGCGAGCCGGGCGACGGGCAGTACATGTCGGTACTCTCGACCGACTACAACTTCAAGTCCGACGGTCTGGCCTACGGCTCGACGATGTTCGAGGACACGGAGGGAAAACACATCTACCTCTACACGACCAAGCAGGTGAACCTCAGCTCGCGCGTGCTCGTGGCCCGCACCGAGACGCTCGACCTGGGCAGCCCGTGGAGCTACTACATCCGCGACGTGAGCGGCAACTACCAGTGGCAGAGTTCCGTGCCGACCGACGAAGAGATGGAGCGTTCGTACATCACCACCGATTCGGGCTCGATGCCCTGGGTCTTCGAGAAGGAGGGCACCTACTACATGTGCATGGAGGGCTTCCCCTTCGGCCGCGACATCTACATCTACCGCAGCGAGACCCCCTACGGACCCTTCACCGACCGCACGCTGCTCTTCACGCTGCCGGCAACGCTCGACAAGCTGGGCAATCCCTATCCGCAGCGCTGGTACATGATCAACCTGCACCCGGCCCTCTCGCGCCAGGGCGAGCTGGTCTTCTCGACGAACAGCGACCCGAACAACTTCTGGGACAACTTCAACCGCGTGGGCAGCGCCGACTTCTACCGCCCCTACTTCTTCCGCGTCTACAACTGGGAGCATGTCTTCGACACCGACACGGATGAGGAGGAGACGCCCGCAGAGACGACGCCCGACGCCGCCGAATAACGCCGTACGGTCTGCTCCGCCCCCTGCGGGGCGGGCCGGCCGGCTTCGTGAAAAACATCCGAACGACATGACAAAACGACTCCAACTGCTTCTCGGCCTCGCCCTGTTCGCGACGGGGGCCCTCTGCGCACAGCCGCGCATCGCACTCGACAGCCGCAGCGGCCACATCCGCTGGGAGGTCCGCCCCGTGACGGAGACGACCGGCCTGCCCGCGGTCGAGGCGATCGTCCCGGGCAGCGTCTTCACCTCGTATGTTGCCGCCGGCGTGGAGGCGGATCCCAACTTCGGGGACAACGCCTACCGTGTGGACAAGAGCCGCTACGACCGTGACTTCCTCTATACGGGAACGTTCAAGACCCCGGAGATCGGGGCCGGACGCACGCTCTGGCTCCATTTCGAGGGGGTGAACCGCAAGGGCACCGTCCGGCTGAACGGCCATACGCTCGGCCACCTCGACGGCTTCATGCAGCGGGGCGACTACGACATCACCGGCCTCGTGCGGCCCGGCGGCGAGAACCGCCTCGAGGTCGAGGTCGAGTGGGTGGGCCTTCCCGTCCCGAACCTTCGCAGCCCGACCTACATCGCCAGTTCGAGCTGGGACTGGATGCCCTACGTCCCGGGCCTGTTGAGCGGCATCACCGACGACGTCTATCTCACGACGACGGGCGACGTGCGGCTGATCGATCCCTGGATCCGCACGAAGGTGCCCGACCGCGAGCATGCCCGCATCGAGATCCTTGCGGAGCTCGAAAACCGTTCGTCGAAGCCTCTTGAGGGAACCCTCGAAGGCGAGATAGCGCCGGGCGGCATCCGCTTCTCGCAGCCCGTGCGCCTCGGCGCCGGCGAGCGGCGCACGGTGCGCCTCACCGAGCGCGAGGTGGCGGCCCTGGCCGTGGAGCATCCGCGGCTGTGGTGGCCCAACGGCATGGGCGATCCCGATCTGTACACCTGCCGCCTGGCCTTCAACACCGGAACGGAGACGTCGGACAGCCGCGAGATTACCTTCGGCATCCGCGAATACGGCTACGAATACGACGCCGACGGCATCTTCCGCCTGAAGATCAACGGCGAGAAGGTCTTCGTCAAGGGCGGCAACTGGGGCATGAGCGAATGGTTGCTGCGCTGCCGCGGCGAGGAGTACGACACGCGCGTGGCGCTGCACCGCCACATGCACTTCAACATGATCCGCAACTGGATCGGCTCGACGACCGACGAGGAGTTCTACGACGCCTGCGACCGCTACGGCATCATGGTGTGGGACGACTTCTGGCTCAACTCGCACCCCAACCTGCCGCAGGACCTCGAAGCCTTCCAGCGCAACGCCGTGGAGAAGATCAAGCGGCTGCGCAACCACGCCTCGATCGCCGTCTGGTGCGGCGACAACGAAGGGGTGCCCCTGGCTCCGCTCGACGACTGGCTGCGCGGCGACGTGGCCTACTACGACGGCGGCGACCGCCACTACCACTCGATCTCCAACGCACAGGGGCTCTCGGGCAGCGGCCCGTGGGCCAACTTCCACCCCTCGTGGTACTTCACGCCCTATCCGATGCCCTACGGCTACAAGGGACGCCCGGCATGGGGTTTCCGCACCGAGATCGGCACGGCGGTCTTCACCACCTTCGAGAGTTTCCGCCGCTTCATGCCCGAGGAGTCGTGGTGGCCCCGCAACGAGATGTGGGACAAGCACTTCTTCGGCAAGTCGGCCGCCAACGCCGCGCCGGACAAATACTTCGAGACCGTCGCCGAAAACTACGGCGAGCCGACGGGCATCGAGGACTTCTGCCGCAAGGCGCAGCTGCTCAACCTCGAATCGAATAAGGCGATGTACGAGGGATGGCAGCACCACCTGTGGGACGACGCCACGGGCATCATGACCTGGATGAGCCAGTCGGCCTATCCGTCGCTCGTCTGGCAGACCTACGACTACTACTTCGATCCGACGGGCGCCTACTGGGGCGTGCGCAAGGCGTGCGAGCCGGTGCACATCCAGTGGAGCCATGCCGACAATACGGTCAAGGCGATCAACACCACGCGCGAGGCGGTCGATGCCGTGGCCACGGCGCGGGTCTACGACCTCGACGGACGCCTGCTGCCGCAGTTCACGCAGCAGATACACGTCTCGCTCGAACCCAACACGGCCCGCTACCTCTTCGACCTGAACTTCGCGCAGGGCAACCTGGCCCGCAACCGGCCGGTACGGGCCTCCTCGTCGTCGCGTGACGGCGCGGGAGCGCAGGCCCTCACCGACGGCAACGAAGGAAGCCGCTGGTCGAGCGAATACCGCGACGACGAGTGGATCGAGGTCGATCTGGGTGCCGTGCGCGAATTCTCGGAGGTCGTGCTCCGCTGGGAGGATGCCCATGCGGCGGCCTACCGGCTGCAGCTCTCCGACGACGGCACCGCCTGGCGCGACGTCTACGAGACGCAGCAGGCTCCGGGCGGCGAGGAGACCCTCTCGCTCGGTCTGCAGCAGGCGCGCTACATCCGCATGCAGGGCATCCGCCGCGCCACGCAGTGGGGCTACTCGCTCTATGAGATGGAGGTCTACCGGCACGACGCCGCGACGCCTCGCCTCTCGCCCGTGCACTTCATCCGCCTCGAACTCACCGACCGCGACGGCAAGCCGCTCTCGGAGAACTTCTACTGGCGCGCAACGCGCCGCGGCGACTACACGGCGCTCAATACCCTCGCCCCGGCCCGGCTTCAGGTACGCTCGAAGCTCACGGCCGAAGGGGATCGCAAGGTGATCCGCACGACGGTCCGCAACACGGGACGCTCGGTGGCCTTCGCCATCCATCTGCAGCCCTACCGCCTCTCGGACGGCGAGCGCATCCTCCCCTACGAGGCCGACGACAACTACTTCACGCTGCTGCCCGGCGAGAGCCGCACGATCGACTTCCGCTTCGACGGCAGCCTGCTTCCGGACGACCGCTACGAGGTGCGTGCCGAAGCCTACAACCGATAAACCATCCTGACAATGAACCGAATCGCGACATACCTCCTGCTGCTGGCCGGACTCTTCACGGGAACCGGTGCGGGGACGGCTGCTCCGGCGGTTTCCGCCTCCGACGCGGCTTCCGCGGCCGGACCGAAGGAGCTCGCCGCCCGGACGCCGCAACTCGTGCGGCTGACCACGGAGGGGCTCACCGACCCGTGGGCCATCGACACGACGGTGCCGCACTTCGCCTGGCAGCTGCGTTCGACGCGGCAGGGCGACACCCAGCGCAGCTACCGCATCGAGGTGGCTTCGGACAGCCTGCTGCTGAGCCGCGGCGAGGCCGACCTGTGGGATTCGGGCACCGTACGCTCGGACCGCTCGGTCGGGATCGCCTACGAGGGGAGACCGCTGGCGGCCCGGCAGCTCGCCTGGTGGCGCGTTACCGTGCGCACCGCGCGGGGCGGCCGGAAAGCGACCTCGCCGATCGCCCGCTTCGGCATCGGTCTGACCGACACGACGGCCGTTGCCGGACGCTTTATCGGCCTTGCCGGCTCGGGCGCCACGGCCGTACTGCTGCGCCGACGGTTCGACGCCGACGGCACGGGCCGGGCCACGCTGCTGCATGTCAATTCGCTGGGCTACCACGAGATCTGGCTCAACGGCCGCAAGGTCGGCGATGCCGTGCTCGCCCCGGCCCTCTCGCAGCTCGACAAACGCTCGCTCTGGGTAACCTACGACCTGCGGCCCTACCTGCGGCAGGGTGCGAACGACCTGGTGATCTGGCTCGGACAGGGGTGGTACAAACGCGGCACCTTCGGACGCTGGCAGCCCGAAGAGCCCTACACCGAACCGCTCGTCCGCGCCCAGGTGGACCGTCTCGGCGCCGACGGCTGGGAGACCCTCTGCCGCACCGACTCGTCGTGGCAGGCCGCACGCAGCGGCTACCGCGACACGGGGTCGTGGAACGCCCTCGACTTCGGCGGCGAGGAGGTCGATGCACGCCGGAACCCGCGCTCGATGGGCTCCTCCGACCTGGACCGTCTCGACTGGTGCGGCGTCATCACGCGTGAGAAACCCGGCCACCGGGCCACGCCCCAGACGGTCGAGCCGGACCGGATCCAGGAGCGGCTGGCACCCCGTATGATCGAGGAGCGCACGCCGGGCTGCTGGCGGCTTGACTTCGGGCGGGTCATCACCGGATGGCTCGAAGCCCGTTTCGAAGGGCTGGAGCCGGGAACCCGCATCGAGTTCACCTACAGCGACGCGCTGGAGGCCGACGGCCGGCTGGCCAACCAGCGGCAGAGCGACAGCTACATCGCCCGCGGCGACGCGCGGGAGACCTTCCGCAACAAGTTCAACCACCACGCCTTCCGCTACGTCGAGGTGAGCGGCCTGCCGCGCGCCCCGCGTGCCGCGGAGTTCGAGGCGCTGGCCCTCCATACCGACTACCGCGCGGAGGCGACCTTCCGCTCGTCGGACGACGACCTGAACGCCATCCACGACATGATCGCCCGCACACTGCACTGCCTGGCCTTCAACGGCTACATGGTCGACTGCCCGCATCTCGAACGCGCCGGATACGGCGGCGACGGCAACTCCTCGACCGAGACGCTGCAGACGCTCTGCGGCGTGGCGCCGCTCTACCGCAACTGGGTGCAGGCCTGGGAGGATGCCATGCGTCCCGGGGGCAGCCTGCCCCATGTGGCTCCCAACGCCGGAGCCGGCGGCGGAGGCCCCTACTGGTGCGGATTCATCGTCATGGCCCCCTGGCAGACGTGGCTCAACTACGCCGACCGCACGCTCATCGACCGCCACTACGACGCCATGTGCCGGTGGATGGGATACGTCGAGAGCTACATGCGCGAAGGGTTGCTCACCCGCTGGCCCGACACCCCCTACCGCGACTGGTACCTGGGCGACTGGCTCGCCCCCTGGGGCGTCGATACGGGCAACGAGGCCTCCGTGGCGCTGGTGAACAACTGCTTCGTCAGCGACTGCTACGCGAAGATGGCGCAGATGGCCCGCCTGACGGGCCACGACGCGGATGCCGCACGTTTCGAGGCGGCACGCGAGGCGCTCAACCGGCGGATCCACGAACGCTTCTACGACCCGCAGAGGCAGAGCTACGCCGCGGGATCGCAGCTCGACCGGATCTATCCGATGCTCGTGGGCGCGACGCCCGACTCGCTGCGCGGGGCGGTGAGCGAACGCCTTCTGGAATACACGCACGAGGTGCTGCACGACCATATCGGCGGCGGACTGGTCGGCGTGCCGGTCATCACCCGCTGGGCCGTCGAGGCACGCCGCCCGGAGTTCATCTACCGCATGCTCAAGCAGCGCGACTACCCCGGATACCTTCACATGATCGACCACGGCGCCACCACGACGTGGGAGTACTGGAGCGGCGAGCGCAGCCGCGTGCACAACTGCTACAACGGCATCGGCACCTGGTTCTACCAGGCCCTCGGCGGCCTTCGCACCGATCCGCGGCAGCCGGGATACCGGCACGTGGTGATCGACCCGCAGATTCCCGCAGGGGTCAGCTGGTGCGAGATCACCAAGGAGACCCCCTACGGCGGGATCCGCCTGCGCTGGGAGCGCACGGCCGCGGAGCTGCGGATCGACCTGACGCTCCCGCCGGGTGTCTCGGCCACGGCGCCCCTGCCCGACGGATGCGTTGCGGCGCTCCGCAACGGCCGCCGCTGCAACCCGGCAAGGGGCCCGCTCGAACTGCAGAGCGGCCGGCACCGGCTGACGTTCACCCTTGCGGCACCCGATGCCGACCCGGCTCCGCAATCATCCGCAAAACACGGAAAACCAACCGAACAAACCAAAAAACACCCTTAATATGAACATGAGAAAATACGCTTTCCTGCTTTTCGCCGCGTGCCTGCTCGGAACATCGACCGCATGCGACGACGAGACGACGCTTCCCTACATCCCCTACGAGGAGGAGAAGGCCGACACCCCCACCGAGGGTGAAGATCCCGACGCCGTCACGAACACCTACCGCCTGAATCAGGTGCTGCAATGCTCGCCCGAGAATCCCAACGGCGTGGATCTCTACGGCAAATTCGACTTCTTCGCCTCGGTGCGCATGACGGTGAGCGTCTCGGCGACGGGTGCCGTCGTCGAATTCGACAACGGCGAAGTGCCCTTCCTGCCCTTCACCGAGGCGCTGCCCGAGGGCAAGATCCAGTGCGACCTGGACCACAGCGTCATTCCCAACGTGCTCCGCATCCGCGACACCGACACGGTCATCGCCACCTTCGAGAAGGACGGCTTCACCACCGAATTCCAGCTCGACAGCAAGCTGTTGAGCTACAAGTACAAATACACGAAACTCTAATCCCTGCCGACCATGAAATCATCGCTCAAAAATAGAATCTTCTTCTGCCTGCTCGTCACCGCGCTGCCGCTGCTCGTCGTATCGTGCCTCTTCTTCGACAACATCATCCAGCCCGAATCGGCCCTGGTCGATTCGGAGGTCGAGATCACGGCACAGCTGCGCGTCGCCCCCGAGACGAACGGCGAGGGACGCCTCGTCTTCGCCATGCTCGCCCCGAAGGCCTGGAACCTCAAGGAAAACGCCACACTGCTGCTTACGACCACCGACTACGCCAACCAGGGCCATTCGGAGATCGTGAACGAGACCCTCACGCCGATGCCCGACACGGAGACCGACCCCAAGAACGGCATGGCGTGGAGCGCCTCCTTCGCCTCCGTCATCGGCATGGGCGGCAACGACGGCAGCGTCGAGATGGAGTGGATCGTATGGCGTTCCTCGACCATCTTCGACATCTGGGACAAGAAGACCGTGGACGGCGTCGAGCAGAAACTCCCCAACGTCCATGCCAACGTGAAGATCAGCTTCACGACCGGCGCCACGCCCGTCTCCTGCGAGCTGGGCTACTCCTACTGCTACGACACCTACGGACTGCAGCGCGACGATCAGCGCTTTGCCGAGGCCTTCAAGCCCTTCGAGACCTACGAGCAGGTCTTCACCACTGCCCCCTCGGTATTCCGCTACGGCGACATCTTCTCGATCACCTTCTCGCCCGGAGGCACCGACCTGAAAGGCGCTTCGGAGGTCTATCTCTGCGGCACGGCCGTCCACGACGGAGGCCAGCGCACCGAGGTTACCACGGCCGGCGACAAGAACCGCATGTCGCCGCTCGGCTCACGCTTCGAGAAGTACATCTACCCGAAGGATTTCTTCAACCTTCCGGCCGATGCCGTGATCGAGGAGCTCTCCTTCTACTTCATCAACGCCGACGGCAGCATCGTCGTCCGCGACGAGGAGAACGGCGGCGAGGAGTTCATCGTCGAACAGGCCGCCGAATAGCCGGCCCGTTTCCGGATATCCCGAAAGACAAAATGGACGATCCCGGACGAGAAACCGTCCGGGATCGTTCGTTTTTCCGGCTCCCGCCTACCGCCCCTGCAGCGCCTTCACCCGCTCACGGATGTACCGCACCGCCACGTAGTGGCCCGCCTCGGGCATGTTGCCGTGGTCGAAGCCGTCGAACTCGCGGATCCGTACGTCGGGATGTCCCGCTATGCGCATCATGCGCCAGAAATAGGCGTTCTCCTCGTAACGGCCCAGCATCTCCAGCTCGCGGTCGCCCGAGAGGATGAGCATCGGCGGCGCATCGGGGCGCACATGGTACAGCGGCGCCATGTCGTCGACCAGCGGCTGCGTATCGGGCAGCCCCAGCTCGCGCCGCCGGGCGAAATGCGTAACCGCCTGGCCGCTGTAGGGGATCAGCGCCGCAAAGGCCTCGTCGGGGTCGATGCCGTAGGGGGCCAGCCAGCGCTTGTCGAGTCCGATCATCGAGGTGAGATACCCGCCGGCCGAGTGGCCCGCCACGAAGATCAGCCGCGGATCACCGCCGTAATCGGCAATATGCTCCACAACCCATGCCGCCGCGGCCGCCGCATCGGCCACACAGTCGGCAACCTTCACGCGCGGCACCAGCCGGTACTCCACGCCCACGACGGCAAAGCCCTTGCCGCACAGCGCCTCGGGAATCTCGCGCCGGCCTCCTTCGAGTCCTCCGCCGTGAAACCAGATGACGGTCGGGAAGCCCTGCCCGCCGGTCGGACAGCAGAGATCCAGCCGGCAGAGCGAGTCGATGTATCCGTCGCCCGCAGCCTCGCGGTAGGCGATATCCCGCACGATGCGGCAGGCGCCGTCCTGTGCCCGAAGGGCCGTGGTGAAGAGCAGCTGCACGGCCAGCAGCCAGAGAAGTCGTTTCATGGTTCCGAATCTTTTGCAAAGATAAAGGTAGGCAAATTCCCGCAAAAAACACTACCTTTGTAAAAATTACCATGCAAGCGACACCATGAAAATAGCCTGTCTGCCCTTCAATCCGATTCAGGAGAACACCTATGTCGTCTGGGACGACACGCGCGAATGCGTCATCATCGACGCCGGCAACTCCTCGCCGCGCGAGGACGCCGCGCTGGACAACTTCATCGCCCAGGAGGGGCTGAAGCCCGTCCTGGCGGCCAACACCCACGGACATTTCGACCACACGATGGGCGTCGAGCACCTTCGCCAGCGTTACGGCATCCCCTTCGCCCTCTCGGGCAAGGACCGCTTCCTGCTGGAGAACGCCGCGACGAGCGGCGCGGTCTTCGGCGTGAAGATCGGCACGATGCCCCCCATCGACCGCGACCTGGATGCCGAAGAGGAGATCCGCTTCGGACGGACCGCGCTGCGCATCCTCCGCACGCCGGGCCATACGCCGGGCCATGTGGCCTTCTACGAGCCGCAGTCGAAGGCGCTCTTCACGGGCGACACGCTCTTCCGCGAGTCGATCGGCCGCACGGACCTCCCGGGCGGCGACTATTCGTGGATCATGCGCTCGATTCTCGACGTGATCCTCCCGCTGGGCGACGAGGTGCACGTCTACCCGGGCCACGGCCCCGAGACGACGCTCGGCCACGAGACGCTCTACAACCCCTTCATCGTCGAGGTGCTCAACGGGGAGGTGAACTACCGCGAGCGATGAAAGCACTCGTCCACCGCATCCTCTACCGCACGCTCCCGCTCGAGGGCTACCTGCGCGTCGTGAGCCGGATGTTCTTCCTCTGGCAGCGGCTCGGCATCGGACGCCGCGACGCGGCCACGGAGTATGTCTACCACCTGCCGCAGCTCGTCCGCCCGGGCGACGTCTGCATCGACATCGGCGCCAACCTCGGCTACTACGCCCGGACGATCTCCCGACTGGCGGGTCCCGAGGGGCGGGTCTATGCCGTGGAGCCCGTGGCCCCGATCCGCAAGGTGCTGAGCCGCAATCTGCGCCGCTGCATCAACACCGAAATCCTCCCCTACGCCCTCGGCACCGAGTCGCGCCCCGTGGTCATGGGCAACGACTCGGCACGCGAGACGGGCTACTTCGGCACGGGGCAGAACTTCGTGAACGACAGCGGCCGGCCGGCCGGAACGGTCTTCACGGCGACGATGCGCCGCGGCAGCGAGCTCTTCGCCGCGCTCGGACGGCTCGACTTCATCAAGTGCGACATCGAGGGCTACGAGGTGGTGGTCATGCGGGAGATGCAGCCGCTCCTCGAACGCTTCCACCCCACGGTGCTCATCGAGACGGGCGGCGCGAACCGTCCGCAGATCATCGGCCTCTTCACCGCAATGGGCTATGCGGGCTACACGCTCAAGGAGGGGCGCGAGGTGCCGCTGACGCCCGACACGACCAAAGACATCATCTTCAGACATGCGCATTGACATCATATCCTCGGTTCCGGACCTGCTGACCTCGCCGCTCAACGAGTCGATCCTCAAGCGGGCGCAGGAGAAGGGCTTCGTGGAGATTGTCATCCACAACCTCCACGACTACGCACACGACCGCCGCAAGACCACGGACGACTACCCCTTCGGGGGTGAAGCCGGCATGGTCATGAAGTGCGAGCCGGTCTTCGAGCTCGTCGAGAAGCTCCAGAGCGAGCGTCCGTACGACGAGATCATCTACACCTCGCCCGACGGCATCCGCTACGACCAGCACGAGGCCAACCGCCTCTCGACGCTCGAAAACCTCATCATCCTCTGCGGCCACTACAAGGGGATCGACCACCGCATCCGCGAGCACCTCGTAACGCGCGAGATCTCGATCGGCGACTATGTGCTCACCGGAGGCGAGCTGGCGGCCTGCATCATCGCCGACTCGGTCGTGCGGCTCATCCCGGGGGCGATCGGCGACGAGGCCTCGGCCCTGACGGACTCGTTCCAGGACAACCTGCTGGCGCCGCCCGTCTACACGCGGCCCGCGGAGTTCCGCGGCTGGCGGGTTCCCGACGTGCTGCTCTCGGGCAACTTCGCCCAGATCGAGAAGTGGCAGGACGAACAGTCCCTCGAACGCACCCGGCGCCTGCGCCCCGACCTGCTCGAAGAGTGATCCGAGGCTGCCGAAATCCGCGAAAAACGTTCCGCACATGAAATACTACCTCATCGCCGGGGAGCCTTCGGGCGACCTGCACGGCGCCAACCTGATCGAAGGGCTCAAGAAGGCCGATCCCGGGGCGGAGTTCCGCTTCTGGGGCGGCGACCGCATGGCCGCGGCAGGCGGGCGGGACAACCTGCGCAAACACTACCGCGAGACGTCGTTCTTCGGCGTGGTGCAGGTGCTCCGCAACCTGGGGACCATCCGCCGCCAGATGCGCGAATGCCGCGAAGATGTCGCCGCATGGCGTCCCGACGTGCTGATTCTGATCGACTACCCGGGCTTCAACCTGAAGATGGCCCGCTGGGCTCACGTCCACGGCATCCGCACCTTCTACTACATCGCCCCGAAGGTCTGGGCCTCGCGCGAAGGGCGCCTGCGCGCCATCCGCCGCGACGTCGACCGGCTCTTCGTCATCTTCCCCTTCGAGTGCGACTACTTCCCGCAGCACGGCATCCGCCCGATCTTCGAGGGCAACCCGCTGGTCGATGCCCTTGAGGCGCAGCGGGCGTCGCTCCCCTCGCCGGAGGAGTTCCGCCGCCGCCATGCGCTCGATGAGCGGCCGATCATCGCCCTGGTGGCCGGCAGCCGCCCCACGGAGATCCGCAAGAACCTCCCGCTCATGGCGCGCCTCGCGGAGCGCTTCCCCGAGAAGCAGTTCGTCGTAACCGGAGTTCCGTGGATCGACCCTGCGCTCTACGTTCAGGCCATCGGACAGAGTCCGCTGCGCTGCGTCTTCGACGAGACCTACGCCACGATCGCCGCGGCCGAAGCCGCCGTCGTCGCCTCGGGCACGGCCACGCTCGAAACCGCCCTGCTCGGCACGCCCGAGGTGGTGGTCTACCGCCTGGCCGCGATCGAATACCGCTGCATGCCGCTTGTCGTGCGCTGCCGCTGGATCTCGCTCGTGAACCTCAACCTGCAGCGCGAGGCCGTTGCCGAGATCCTGCAGTCGGACCTCGACATCACGCGCGCCGAGCGCGAGCTGCGCGCCATCCTCCCGGGCGGCGCGAAACGCACACGCATGGAGGCCGACTTCCGGGAGCTGCGCACCGTGATCGGCGGTCCGGGCGCCAGCGAGCGCATCGCCCGCCGCATGGTCGAGGAGCTGAAAACACACGCATCATGAAGATCATCTGCATAGGACGCAACTACCGCGCGCACGCCGAGGAGCTGCACCACGCGACGGGCCTTGCCGTCGAGGGTGCCGAGCCGGTCTGGTTTCTGAAGCCCGACACGGCGATGCTGCGCAACAACGACCCCTTCTACATCCCGCACTTCACGCAGGAGGTGCACTACGAGTGCGAGCTCATCGTAAGGATCAACCGCGTGGGGCGGGCCATCGCCGAGCGCTTCGCCCACCGCTACTACGACGAGGTGGGGCTCGGCATCGACTTCACGGCCCGCGACCTGCAGCGCGAGGCCATCGCCGCAGGGCTGCCGTGGGAGCGTGCCAAGGCCTTCGACTACTCGGCGGCCCTTCCGCCGCGCTACCTGCCCCTCGCGGAGCTGGGCGGCGACGTGCAGAAGCTGCACTTCACGCTCGAGGTAAACGGCGAGTGCCGCCAGAGGGGCGACACCTCCGAGATGCTCTTCACGGTGGACCGGCTCATCGCCGCCGTCTCGCAGTACATGACCCTGCGCACGGGCGACCTACTCTTCACGGGAACCCCCGCCGGCGTGGGTCCCGTCCTCCCGGGCGACACGCTGCGGGCGACGCTCGAAGGCGTGGAGATGCTCCATTTCGATATCCGTTAAAAACCGTCATACCATGCTGCTGCACGAAAAACTCGCCCCATACCGCCTGCTGCTGGCCTCGCAGTCGCCGCGCCGCCGGGAGCTGATGAGCGGCTGCGGGCTTCCCTACGAGCTCGCGCCGAAATTCGACTGCGAAGAGCACTACCCCGCGGAGCTGGCTGCCGAGGAGGTGCCGGGCTACCTCTCGCGCCTCAAGAGCGAAGCCTACCCCGCACCGCTCGCCGCACGGGACATTCTGCTGACGGCCGACACGGTCGTGGTGCTCGACGGCGAGGTCCTCGGCAAACCCCGCGGCCGCGACGAGGCCGTGGAGATGCTCGGCCGCCTCTCCGCACGCCGCCACACGGTCGTCTCGGGCGTAACGTTCCGCACACGCGAGCGGATGCACACCTTCACGGCCCACACCTCCGTCTGGTTCCGCCGCCTCGAGCGGGAGGAGATCGACTACTACGTCGATACGTTCCGCCCCTTCGACAAAGCCGGGTCGTACGGCATCCAGGAGTGGATCGGATACGCCGCCATCGAACGCATCGAAGGATCCTTCTACAACGTCATGGGACTCCCCATACAGAAACTCTATGTCGAACTGGACCAATTCCTGAACACATGAAACACTTCCTGCTGACTCTTGCCGCCCTCCTCTGCCTGCTGCCCGCCGCGGCTGACGAGGGCATGTGGCTCCCGAGCCTCATCTCCGAACGCATCGACGAGATGCGCGCCAAAGGATTCCGCCTCACGGCCGAAGACATCTACTCGATCAACCGGGCCTCGATGAAGGATGCCGTCGTGCTCTTCGACGGCGGCTGCACCGGGGAGCTCGTCTCCGCCGAAGGGCTGCTGCTGACGAACCACCACTGCGGCTACGACGCCATCCAGCGCCACTCGACCGTCGAGCACGACTACCTCACCCACGGCTTCTGGGCCCGCTCGCGCGAGGAGGAGCTCCCCAACGAGGGGCTCAACGTCCGCTTTCTGGTGCGCATGGAGGAGGTTACCGACCGCCTGGCCGCCGGTGAGACGGCCGAGGAGTTGATTCGTGCGGCCGAGGCCGAAGGCAAGGGATACCGCGCCTCCGTCGAGCAGATGTACTACGGCAACCAGCAGTTCCTGTTCGTCTACCGGCAGTTCGACGACGTGCGGCTGGTCGCCGCGCCGCCCTCGTCGATCGGCAAGTTCGGCGGCGACACGGACAACTGGATCTGGCCCCGCCATACGGGCGACTTCTCCGTCTTCCGCATCTACGCCTCGAAGGAGAACGAGCCGGCGGCCTACTCGCCCGAGAACGTTCCCTACCGGCCCGAAAAGTTCTTCACGATCTCGACCCGCGGCGTGAAGGAGGGCGACTTCACGATGATCTACGGATTCCCGGGCAACACACAGGAGTACATCCTCTCGGACGCCGTGCGCTACATCGCCGAGCGCTCCGATCCGGCGAAGATCGCCATCCGCGACGGACGCCTTGCGATCATCCGCCGCGCGCAGCAGTCGGACCCCGCGCTGCGCATCCACTACGCCTCGAAGCAGGCCTCGATCGCCAACGCCTGGAAGAAATGGCAGGGCGAGGTGCTGGGCATCACGCGCCGCGGCACCGTCGCCTCGAAGCAGGCCTACGAGGAGGCCTTCGACGCCTGGGCGCAGGACAAACCCGAATACGCCGGCGTCGTCAGTGCGCTCAAGGCCGAATACGCCCGCATCATGGACCCCTACTTCGCCCGTGAGATCACCGCCGAGACCCTCTACGCCCTGCCGGTGCGCTATACGGACAAGGAGCGCGCCGAGGAGGCCTTCGCCCGCAGCGAGGCGGCCGAACGCGCCCAGTGGGAGTACCTCTTCGGCGCCTACGCCCGCTACTGCCCCGAGCAGTACCAGGTGCCCGGGTTCCTGCGGGGCGTCGCCCGCTGCGGATCGCCCGAGGCCTATGCCGCCGAGCTCTTCGAAGGGGTCTGGAGCGGCGCCGACACCACCTCGATGGCCTCGCTGCGCGGCGATGCCAAACGAATGCTCTCGCACGTTACCTGGCTGCTGGGCACCAAGTCGCTGCGCAACCTCACGAGCAGCCGCCTCAACGAACTCTACACCACCTATATAAAGGGACTGCGCGAATGGGACCGCGAGCGGGCCTTCTACCCCGACGCAAACCTCACGCTGCGCGTGGCCTACGGCTCGATCGCCGGATACGAATATGCCGACGGCGAGTACCACAAGCCGCAGACAACCCTCGACGGCATCATCGCCAAGGACAACCCCGAGATCTACGACTACGACATCCCGCAGCGGCTGCGCGACCTCTACGCCTCGAAGGAGTACGGACGCTGGGGCACGGTGATCGACGGCCGCAGGACCGTGCCGGTCTGCTTCCTCGCCTCGAACCACACGACGGGCGGCAACTCCGGATCGCCCGTGCTCAATGCCGACGGCGAGCTCGTGGGCATCAACTTCGACCGCACGTGGCGCTCGACGATGAGCGACATCGCCTTCGACCCCGAGATCTGCCGCAACATCGCCGTCGATATCCGCTACGTGCTCTTCGTCATTGACCGTGTCGGGGAGGCCGGATACCTGCTCGACGAGATGAAGTTCGGCCGGAAAAGGTGATTTACACCCAAAAATATCCCTTCGGGAAGATCGGATATGGCGAAATTTCACTATATTGGTCCGCTAAACCGTTTAAAACAACTTGTTATGGGACACCCTGATGTATTTGTGAGCGTGAGAGTGAGAGTAATGATGACCCTTCTGTTGCTGTTGTCCGTTGCCTGCGGCAAAGATACGACCTCCGAAACAACGGCAGGCTCCGGAATTACCGATGCCTCCTGGGCAGAGACCGAGGAGATCTCCCCGTCGGGAGAGGAACGGGAGTTTACCTTTACCTCCGGCACGGCATGGAGCGCCACGAGCAACAATCCCGAGTGGTGCGAGATCCTGACCGGATCGGGCCAGAAGGGCAAGGCTACGCTCCATATCGCGGTTACCCCGAACACGACAGGCGCCGCCCGCACGACCATCGTCCGGATTACGGCCGAAAGTTTCCCTTCGGTGAGTTTCAAGGTCCGCCAGCAAGCCGACAGCGGAGGTGAAGAGGGAAAAGAAGGGCTGGAGATCAACCGCAACGTCGACGAGGTGCTCGCCTACTACTACCTCTGGAACAAGGACTACCAGGAGCTGGACCGCGACCTCACGCTGCCCTACATCAGCGTAGGCGACAACTTCGTCTACCACACGCTGATGAAGATGACGACCAATACGCTCGACAAGAAATACCACGAAAGCAGCGGAAGCTACTCGCTCTACTCCTACCTGGTGCGGACCCCGTCCTCGAGCCGGGCATCGGCCACGCGCGGCGAGGTGAACCACGGCATCCGGAAGGGGAATCCCGTGCCGAGCTTCGGCGTCGGCCAATACGCCTATGTATCGTTCGGCAACGGCCAGATCGGATTCTGCCCCCTGAGCATCATCTCCGGCTCGCCGCTCGACCAGGCGGGATTCCGCCGCGGCGACGTCATCGTCAAGATCAACGGCAAGACCCCCACGGAAAGCACCTACGCTTCGGCCTTCTCGAAGCTGGTCTACCCCTCGGAGGGAACCATCCTCACGCTCTCCCGCGAGGGTAAAACGGAGGAGGTGAGCGTTACGGCCGTCAGCCTCGACCCCACGCCGCTCATCCGCGCCGAGGTGCTCGAAGGCACCCACGTCGGATACATCATCTACGAGAGTTTCGACGCGGCCTACGACAACGACCTGCTCGATGCCATCAAACGGCTCAAGGAGGCCGGCATCACCGACCTGATTCTCGACCTGCGCTACAACGGCGGCGGACACGTCATGACCTCGAACATGCTCTCGACCTGTATCGGCGGCAGCCGATGCCAGAACCGGGTCTACCAGTACTACCGCTACAACGACGACCGCATGGCCGACTGGAAGCAGACCTCCCAGGATCTGGGCACCTCCTACGACCAGGAGGCGCAGCTCTTCTACGAGCGCTTCTACTACGCGAACTACTACGGAGCCCGGCTCTCGAACTACGACCTGAACATCGACCGGCTCTTCGTCCTGGTCAGCGGCAACACGGCCTCGGCCAGCGAGGCGGTCATCAACAGCCTGCGGGGCATCGACATGCCCGTTACGCTCATCGGCTCGAAGACCAACGGCAAGAATGTCGGCATGAACGTCTTTTCGTGGAGCAATGTCGACGGTTTCGACTACGAGTTCGCCCCGATCTCGTTCCAGGGCTACAACGCCAAGAAGCAGTCGGTGGATCCGAAGGGCATCACCCCGGACCATGCCGTCGACGAGCGGGCCACCTCCACGGGCTGGTACGTCGATTTCGGACCCGAGGAGCCGCTTGTCCACAAGGCCCTCGAACTGATCGGTGTGGCGGATGCCACAAGAACGACCCGCGGCACGCAGCGGACGGACATACGCCTGGAGGGCGACACCCAGCAGGCGCTGACCCATCCGCAGGGCATGCTCTGCACCCAATCCGCAGCGGAGGAGTAACCGCCTTTCGATCAAACGGATCACCCCCGTCAGCAAAAGCGGGACCGGCCCTCGGTCCCGCTTTTTTAACCCCGTTCCGACACTTTAGGACGCCAAAAATTTGGTGAATAAAAATTTATGCCCTATATTTGCACACCGAATCCCGGAAACGGGGCGACAAGCCCAGGTGGTGAAATTGGTAGACACGCTACTTTGAGGGGGTAGTGAACAATTGCGTTCGTGCAAGTTCGAGTCTTGTCCTGGGCACCAGAAACCGCGTCAGACGTTTGTCTGACGCGGTTTTTCGTTTTCCGTGTCCGCACCGTGTCCGCAAATTACTTCGAAGCGGGGGGGGGTATAGTGCGTTGTATTGTTTGAAGCGCTGAAATTTGGATAAATTGCATTCGCCTGCATGGAGGAAGGTAACATTCACCTTGCTTTCTCGCATCATCGCGTCACCATTCGGCAGTATATAGAAGCACATGTGAAACTGAAGAAACTCACATCATCATCAAGATCAAGAAACTTACCGGGCGACTATCGTCTGCTCCCCTGCCGCAAGCGGATACTCACGGCCGTTCCAGACGAAAACGCCCGTTGTTCCTTCCGGGATGGAGATACGGGCCGTCAAAGGTCCCCCGTCCGTACGTTCATATGCGACCGAAACCTGCCCCTGCGGATGAGGAATCGATCCCGAAGCCTTGTGAAGAGGACCCAGAGCGGGTGCGATGCGGATCTTCCTAAAGCCCGGGGCATCACTGTCGATACCGAGCAGAATGCGGTAAACCTCGATATTGGGGCTCGCCCCCCAGGCATGGCAATCCGAACGCGAGGGTTCGGGCTGTTCGGCCCAGGTGCTCAAACCCAGGTTCAGCTGATCCCTCCAGAGATCGAGCCGTGGGATAAACTGGTCACCCCGTCCGGCAATCTTCATGGCCTGGTGCAGGTAGTAGCGGAAATAGATCGTACAGGGGATCAGCGACGGATCATCGGCCATCCGGTCGAAAAGCGCCGCAGCCTCCTCGCCCTCGACGATCCGAGCCAGCAGGGCCAGCACGTTGGCATGCTGCGAAAAGCTCTGCCGCGACGGGGTGTCGGCGAAAAGCCCGCGACCGGCATCCCAATAACGCTCCGCAAAATCGGCACGCACGCGTGCGGCAATCTCCCGGTAATGGGCCGCCCAGGCCGCCGATCCGAAGGCCGCCTCCATCTCGGCGGCCGCCTCGAGCGCCAGCAGGAAATGCAGATCCTGAACCGATGAATGCCCGTCGCGCTCGCGGACCGGCTCTCCATAATGGGTTCCGCTCCAGTCCACAAAGAACCAGTAAGGAATGCGTCCGAGGCTCCCGTCGGGATTCAGGAAGGCCTCGAACCACGCCAGGACGGACCGGTAGGCCGGGAGCAGGCTTGCGAGGTAGGCCTCATCGCCGCGATAACGCCAGTAGTCATGGCCGGCACAGATCCACCACAGCGAGAACGACGGGATGAACTGATGCAGCGACGAGGGATAGCGGCTCATGGTGATCCCGTCGGCCGTGAGCGAGCGCCGGCCCTGCTCGAGCGCCTGACGCACCATCTCATCGTTGCGGGTATTGTAGAGCGAAATCATGGTCTGGATCCGGGTATCGCCGAAATACTGGAGCTGTTCGTAATAGGGGCAGTCCATGTAGGTCTCATTCGCACACAAGCGTGCCGTACGCCACCCCGTACGGAGGATCCTTCCGGCCTCCTCCCACTCCGGAGCCTCGAAAGCCGATTCGCGGACGAAGGGATACATCGAAGAGCAGGCCTCAAGGCCTTCGATGACGAGCGGCTCCCAACCGGCAGTCACCCGCAACAGGACATAGCGCCAGGTCCGCCACCAAAGCGGCGTATAGCTCCGTCCGGCACCTCCGTCGGCCACAACCCGGTCGGCATACCCGACAAAAAGTTTGCCCGCCACGGAGTCCCGATGGCCCTTGGCTCCCGTCTCCGCTCTGTCGAAGAGCGATTCGGCATACCCAATCTCGATCTCTGCTCCCTTTCCGCCACGGAACCGGAGCGTGGGATAACCCGTATGCAACACCCCGTAATCAAGCAGCAGCTCCGCCTGCGTCTGCGCCGCCACGACGATCGGGAAGGTGAGCGGTCCGGCGTCGCCGATGCCGGCGGCTCCCGCAACCCGGCGAAGGCGGGGGTCTCCGATCGGCCGGTACTCCATCGGCCGTATGGGCGTCGGCACGAGCTGGCGTCCCGGATAGTCCGTAGCCCCCTTCATCGCACCCGGCTGGATCGGTTCTGCGGCAACCCATGCGGAGTCGTCGCAGGAGGGCTGCTCCCAGCCCCACGGATAGCGGGAGGCATCGACCCGCTCACAGGCCCCGGCGGCATAATACCCCAGCACGGGCTCCTCGCAGGGCGCATAGGCCGCATTGCGCAGGCAGCGCCACGACGCATCGGTATTTACAACCTCTTCCGCCGGAGTGTTCCCCTGCAGAAGGAATCCCAGGCTGCCGAAGGTCATCTGCGCCAGGGGGCGCTTCTCCCCGAAGTGCCACACCACGGCCGCCAGCACGTTGCGCCCCGGCACAAGATAGGGAGCGAGATCCACCGTTTCGAAATTCCAGTTATATACGTCTCCGAGTGCCGGGCCGAGGCTGACAAGCCGGCCGTTCACAAAGAGTTTGTAACGGTTGTCGGCCGAGATGTGAACCAGGAAATGCTCGGGAAGGCGTTCGAGCGAGAAGCTCTTGCGGAAATGACATACATTGTAGTCCCCGCTGACATCCGGGGCCGTAACCCATTGAGCCGGCCACAGCCCGTCGTGAAGCCGGGGGTCGATCTTCGAGGCGTTCCAGCCTTCGAGACGGATCTGCCCTGCGGCAGAAAGGGAAAACAGCAGAGCAAAAAAGGTAAAGAGCAGACGGAAAGGTTTCATGGGCAGTTTTTTAATCAACTATGAGAACAAGAGCAGCAATATACCTCGGGCAATCAGCAGGTCAATGCCCACTGCAGGCAGTCGTTCCAGCAGGCAGGACACTGCCGCCCGTGCTGATCCTCATCCAGAGATTCCGAACACACAGCTATCCACGTGCGGCCAGCGAGTCGGTTGTCCTGATCCGAGATTATGATTCGGGGACACATCATAAAAATACTTCTTAAAAGCCGCCCCTGTATCGTGACAGCACCATTCCCAGAGGAAGTTTCTTGAGTTTCGATTCGATCCAGGCCGTGAAATCGAACAACACAAGCAGCTGCATCTCATATTTGTCGTTGTGCAGCGCTTCAATCTGTTCGTATATGCGGGCATGCGCCTTACCGGAAGCGAGTGAAAGGTTTTCATTGCCGAGGAACCGAAGCATCAGGTATTCGGTTTTGAACGCCTGCTCTTTTTTCAATGCCAGGCCCCGACGGATGGAACGTATTTCATACTGCAGCAGGTCGAAACTCTCCAGCTCGTAATAGACCATAAGACGGACCAGACGGATCGTCTTCATGATGGGAAGGTATTCGATGTTTCGATCGAAAAGGATCGAATTGATCTGTTTTTTGGCCTGGGAGTATTCGCCCAGTCCGACATGTACCAAAGCCGTATAGAGCAGCAATTCACTCTTTCGCAAAGAACTCAATCGATCAATATTGTCATAGAGTTCTTTGTGCGCCCCCATCAGGTCCCTGCAAGCAGCATAATCGCCCCTGTCAAAATAAGGGAACATCTCGTATTGGAACGCCAGACAGGCCACATTCTCCTTGAACTCCCTGGAATGTCCCTGAGAGAGAGCCTCCAGTTTCCGCCGGAAGTAATCCATTTCATCGTAGTTGCGTGACGACCGCAACATGTGGAGAATTCCTTCGAGCACCGAGAGATGGTATATCGGAGGGTTGGCCCGGAACTGAGGGTTCTCGTCAAAAAGGCGCACCAGTTCGCGAAATGAATTCAGCGCCGAAACGCTCTCGCCGACACCCATCAGATAACTGGCCTGAAAGAGCCTGTGATTCTTGGCAATCTCGAAGATGTTTCCGGAGTTTCCGAACGAAGCCGATATGTAGAGTTCCCGAACCATCAGATCATTCAATTCCTCTTTTTGCTTCTCCGAGCGGACGTTCCCGCGGTGGACAAGTCGGTATTTCAGCAGGTCGAACAATGATCCCTGCTCAGTGATCTTTTGTATGTTGCGGATGATCTCTTTCTGCTCGTGATGAATGTGATAAAGATCCTGCTCGGTCATGTTGGGGAAATTCAACCCCAGGAGGTATTCGCGTTTGAGACGCATGGCGAAGAAAAGAATCTCGTAGGCCTCATGTTCCCGAGCCACCTTCAGAATACGGTCCAGCAACTCGAAACATTCGTAGAACATGTCCCGCTCATAAAGAATCCGTGCTATTGAGACTTGCCGGGTCAAATCTTCCGTTACGGTTTTTCGGCGGCGCAGCGACACCAGCACATCCAGAATCCGGTCATAGAGATAATGCATCGAGATATCGAACGATTGGCCCCGAGCTTCTTTCTGGTATGCATTGCGGATTGCCGTTTCATTGACCGAATCCGACCGTGCGATCAGTCGGTACAGCACGGCATAATCCTGTTTTGCCCCGTTTTTCGCGATCGAAAGGGCAAAACTCTTTTTTTCGGATTTCGACATCGAACCGATCAGATAGACGAGGGAGTCAAACTTCTTCATATCGGGCTGTCGGATGAAAACACGCGGTCTATTTCGAATCGATAAGGGATGGAACTTTGCGCTCCGATGCGCGTCACAGCCACAGAAGCTGCCACATTCGCGAAGCGCACCGAATCCACGAGCGTATGGCCTTCGGCCAGGTAGACACTCAATGCTCCGCAGAAAACATCTCCGGCACCGGTCGTATCGATGGTCAGTGTTTCATTTGCCGGCAACATGGCCTCCCGCCCCTGGTCATCCAAGACAAAGGCTCCTTCACGTCCCATGGTAATGATGACGTTGGCTACGCCCTTATCCCGGATAATTCCGGCTGCCACAGCAGCACTCCGGCTGTCGGAGACTTTTATCCCCGACAACATCTCCGCCTCGATACGGTTCGGAAGAATGGCATAAAGCCGGTTCATCAGTGTTTTGTGAAGCGAGGCCGCAGGTGCGGGATTCAAAATGACCCGTTTGCCTAGCCGATAGGCCAGATCGACGGCATACGCCACGGTTTCGAGCGGGATTTCGAGTTGCAGCAGAATGATGTCGGCATCCCGTATGACGTCCCGGGCCTTGTCTATGTCCTGTACGGAAAGCGACTGGTTGGCACCGGCTGCCACCGTGATGAAATTCTCACCGGTCATGTCGATGGAGATCAACGCCACACCCGAAGGATTCTTGTTGTCGGTATATACATACCTCGTGTCAATTTGTTCCGATTTGTAGATTTCCATGGCCTGAATGCCGAACAGATCATTACCTATTTTGGCGACGAACGTAACTTCGGCACCGAGGCGGGCGCAGGCCAATGCCTGATTGGCGCCTTTGCCTCCGGGGCTCATGAGAAAAGTGCCGCCCAGGATAGTTTCACCCGGGACCGGCAGACGATCGGCCTGAATGACCATATCCGTATTGGAGCTGCCGATGACCACGATCTTGGTTCGTTTATCGGGATTGAGTCTCATGGTATCTGGTTATAAGCAGTTGTCGTATCGGCAAAGTGTTAGCAGGTTGTGAAACCCTATTCAAAGATACACAAAAAAATATGCGAGAGCGGATTCAGGCCCCCCTTTTTGCCAAGAGATTCCAATGTTGAAAATATAATTATCGTACTACTAATAACCTGAATATTATCATAAAATACAACATTATCGAACAATGACATTGTTTTATGAACGAAAAAATGGCTCGTTTAGACGAGGGCGAATCGCTAATTTAGTCTTAACATAAGCCGGAGCTGCATGGATCCGGCGTGCAAATACCGACCTAAAACGCTGAATTCAACTTGCAAATGCAACAGAATTCTGATTAATAATTTGTTTAAATTTTTCGTTTGGCGTGAGGTATCCAAGTCTTTTACGAGGTCGATTATTGAGTTTATTTTCAATCCACTTAATCTGTTT